>CAWEDC010000006.1:0-50352 GCA_963807825.1 uncultured Actinomycetota bacterium | reverse complement strand
AAGGCGAGTTCCATGGCGCGGCGTCGGACCTCGGTCTTGAACCCGCCACGGAGCGAGTCGATGGGGGCGCCTTCGACGGGCAGCGAGGCATCGGGGGTGAAGAGCCAGATGAGCATCTCGGTGTCGTTCATGCCGCCGTCGCCGAGCACGGTGAACGTGCCCTTGAGCGCGGGCATGATGCCTTCGTCGTCGAGGAACTTCTCGGGGACGGCGATGACGTTGCGCTCGCCGATGCGGGCCGAGAGGACCTCGCGGTCATCGATGAGCTGACGCACGGTCGACATCGGGAGTCCGAGGCGCTCGGCGAGGTCAGGAACGGTCAGCCATTGGCCGACGAGGGACTCGAGTTCGGGGTGCTGAGCAGTCACGAGGCCAGCGTGCCACATCCTCATCCCCCCAAGAACTAGTCACACCCGCTACTCTGGCAACGCCTATCACATGAGTCACACAGTCAACACGACGGCATCCCCAGCCGTTGTCTCGGAAAGGACGGCCCACATGGTCATCGCCCTGCCCCCCGCGACGGTGCCCCCCGCCGCCCTCATCCCGACAACTGTCTCGACCCACTCGAGCCCGGCGCCCCACGGCTGGACCACCTACACCGTCAAGGACGGCGACACCCTCATCGGACTCGCCGCGACCTTCAAGACCACGCCCCGGGCCCTCGCCGCCAAGAACCACATCAGTGACGCCCGCCGTCTCTGGACCGGCTCGACCATCCAGGTGCCCGGCCGGGCCGCCTCGACGTCCAAGGCCGCTCCCCGCGGGACGGCGCGCACGAGCGCCACCCACACGGTGACCAATGGCGAAACCCTCTACGGCATCGCGGCGCGCTACCGCACGACGGTCCCCGCGATCGCCAAGGCCAACGGCATCTCCCCCAAGTCGTTCATCTTCCCCGGGCAGCAGCTGCGCCTCACCGGCTCCGCCGCAACCGCGAAGTCCACCGCCGCCAAGGCGAGCGCGACCGCGAAAGCCCCGAAGACGGCATACACAGTGAAGAGCGGCGACACCCTGCTGGGAGTCGCCGCGAAGTACGACCGCACCGTCTCCGCGCTCGTCAAGGCCAACGGCCTGCGCGGCACGGTCATCTACCCGGGCCAGCGCCTCGCCATCCCCGCCGGCGCGGCACGCAAGGCGACGCCCGCGAACTCGTTCGCCGGCCGGACCTACCCCGCCAAGGTCGTCGCGAATGCCGCCCGCAACCGCGCGATCCTCGCGGACCGCAAGGTGCCGACGCGCTCCCAGACCAAGGCCCTCATCACCGCGACCGCCCGCCGCCACGGCGTCGACCCCAAGCTGGCCCTCGCGATCTCCATGCAGGAGTCCGGCTGGAACCAGCGCCAGGTCTCCGTGGCCAACGCCGTCGGCATGATGCAGGTCATCCCCTCCGGTGGTGAGTGGGCCTCCTCGCTCGTCGGCCGCAAGCTCGACCTGCTCAACCCGCAGGACAACGCCACCGCCGGCGTCGTCATGCTCCGTGCCCTCACCCGCAGCGCGGCCTCAGAGGACATCGCCATCGCGGGCTACTACCAGGGCCTGTCGTCGGTGAAGAAGCGCGGCATGTATGACGACACCAAGACCTACGTCGCAACGGTGAAGGCGCTCAAGGGTCGTATGTGACACCGGGAGCGCCGGGCGCAGGGGTCCCCGGAGTGCGTGCGCGCAGTCCGTACACTCGACGGGTGTCCACCGCCTCCACCGACGATCTCGTCGGCGAGCTCCTCGACGGCCGCTACCGCGTCATCGAGCGCCTTGCCGACGGCGGAATGGCGACCGTCTACCTCGCGCTGGACACCCGGCTCGACCGCGAAGTCGCGCTCAAGGTCATGCGGGCGCACCTCGCCCAGGACGCCACGTTCCGCTCGCGCTTCCACCGTGAGGCCCGGTCCGCCGCCCGCCTGTCCCACCCCGGCGTCGTGGCCGTCTACGACCAGGGCGAGGACGACGGACTCATGTTCCTGGCCATGGAGTACGTCCCCGGCCAGACCCTGCGTGAGGTCATCGACACCGAAGGCGCCCTGACCCCGCGGGCCGCCCTCGACATCATGGTTCCGGTGCTCGACGCGCTCGCCGCGGCGCACCACGCGGGCATCATCCACCGCGACATCAAGCCCGAGAACGTCATCCTGCGTGAGGACGGCGCGGTCAAGGTGGCCGACTTCGGCCTGGCCCGCGCCGTGACCTCGCAGACCGTGACCTCCTCGTCCGGGCTGCTCCTCGGCACCGTCGCCTACCTCTCCCCCGAGCAGGTCGAGCGCGGCATCGCCGACGCTCGCAGTGATGTGTATGCCGCCGGGCTCGTCTTCTTCGAGATGCTCACCGGCTCCAAGGCCTTCGACGGCGACACGGCGATCAACGTCGCCTACCAGCACGTCCACAACGGAGCCCCGCGCCTGCGCAGCCGCTCCCCCGAGTCCCCCGAGATCCTCGACGAGCTCGTGGCGGCAGCGACCTCCCTCGACCCCGACGGACGTCCGGCCGACGCTGCGGCGTTCGCGGCGATGATGCGCACCGCCCGCCGCGAGCTGACGCCCGAAGAGCTCGACGACCGCCCGGCGGCGGCGGAAGCCGCGGCCTCGACGATCACCCGCACCACGGCACTCCCCGTCGAGCGCCCGATCCCGAACCCCAAACCCAACCCTGCGTATGCCGGGCCGTCGCTGCGCGACCAGGTGCGCGGGGCACCTCCCGCGACCGCTGGGTTGCCTGCCCGCACCGCCCCGCCACGACAGCGTCGCCGGGCCGTGTGGCCCTGGATCCTCGTCGTCATCTCCGCCGCGATCGCTTCGGCCACGGCGTGGTTCTTCATCGCCGGCCCCGGCGCCCCCACGATTGTCCCGGCCGTCGTCGGCAAGCCCGTGGTCGCCGCAGAGGCCACGATGCGCACCCAGCACCTCGACCCCACCCGCCAGGAGGGCTTCAGCGAAAACGTCGCGAAGGGACTCGTCATCTCGACGACGCCCAAGGCCAATTCCGAGGTCCGTCGCGGCACCAAGGTCACGCTCGTCGTCTCCAAGGGGCCGGAACGCTACGTCGTGCCCACCGTGGCCGGCGTGAACCTGGACGAGGCCAAGACCCAGATCACCGGCGTCAACCTCGTCGTCGGCAAGGTCACCGAGGCCTTCAGCGACGACGTCCCCACCGGTCAGGTCCTCGCCAGCAATCCCAAGGCGGGCGTGCAGGCCAAACGCGGCACCGCCGTGGCCCTCACCGTCAGCAAGGGCCAGAAGCCGATCACCGTCGACAACTTCACGGGCAAACCCTTCGACACCGCCAAGGCAGCTCTCGAGAAGGACGGCCTCGTGGTCGAAGAGGGCGGCCCGCGCGAGAACAGCGACACCGTCCCCAAGGACTCGATCATCCGCCAGGACCCGGCCGGTGGCACGCTCTTCAAGGGCGGCAAGGTCTCCGTCGTGGTGTCCAACGGACCCGTGCTCATCACCGTCCCCGGTGGCCTCATCGGCAAGCAGTTCAACGAGGCAAAGGGCATCCTCGGTGGACTCGGATTCACGGTCAAGGAGCGCCAGGCCATCCCGGGCATCAACTTCGGCACCGTCCAGGGGCTCAACCCGGGCGAGGGAACGCAGGTGCCCAAGGGCTCCGAGATCATCGTGACGACGGTCTGAGGTGACGTCCACCTTCTTCGCTCGCCCACGACGGGCGGGCTCGGCTCGCCGTTCTCCTGCTCCTGGCCGTCACGGCCGTCTGGGGTTCGACGTTCTTCCTCATCCGTGACCTCGTCGAGCACGTCCCGTCGGCGGACTTCCTCGCGGTCCGGTTCGGCATCGCCGCCGTGCTCATGTTCGCGCTCTTCCACCGGCAGACCCTGGCCCTCACCCGTCGCGAGTTCACCCTCGGCGCGGGGCTCGGAGTCCTGTATGCCGTGGCGCAGCTCCTGCAGACCATCGGACTCGAGACGACCCCGGCATCCGTCTCGGGCTTCCTGACCGGGACCTACATCGTCCTCACCCCGGTCCTGGGCGCCCTGCTCCTGCGTGACCACATCCCCCGTGCGGCCTGGCTCGCGGCCCTCATCGCCACCATCGGCATCGCCGTGCTCTCTCTGCAGGGTCTGGCGATGGGCTTCGGCGCGGCTCTCACCCTCGGCTCAGCGGCGATCTACGCCCTGCACATCCTGGCCCTGGGCCGCTGGTCGACCGCGTCCACCGCCCTGGGCCTGTCGACCATCCAGGCGGCCGTCATCGCCGTCATCTGCCTGGTCGCAGCCCTGCCCGATGGTGTGGCGCTGCCGTCGACGGGCGGCCAGTGGACCTCGTTGATCTACATGGCTGTCGTCGCGGGCGCGGGAGCACTCATCGCGCAGACGTGGGCGCAGGCCCACCTCACCGCAACCCGGGCCGCGATCGTCATGGCGATGGAGCCGGTGTTCGCAGCCACGTTCGCGGTGCTCTTCGGCAACGAGGGCGTGACCTGGCGGCTGCTCTTCGGTGGCGGGCTCGTCCTGTGCGCGATGTATCTCGTCGAGCTGCGCGGCAGCACCCACAAGGACGGCGTGTCAGCGCTCGAGGACCCACCCGTGGAGATCCTGCACCACGACGTCTGACTCGGGTCAGCGCAGAAGGTCGACGAGCACGTCGGTCGCGGCGTCGGTGGCCGCGTCGTCGACGTCAAGGTGCCAGACGAGTCGCACGGCAGTCGGCCCGGCGGCATACGTGCGTATGCCGCGTGCACCGGCCGCGTCGACGAGTTCCGCAGGTGCCCAGCGCGTTGACGACAGGTCGAGCATGACGATGTTGGTCTCGACGAGGTCCGGGCTCACGACCGGGGTGCGACCTCGGCCACGGCCGCAGCGAAGCGCTTGGCCCTGCGCGTGGTCGTCGGCAAGTCGCTCGATGTGGTGGTCCAGGGCGTGCAGACCGGCCGCAGCGAGGATGCCGACCTGACGCATGCCGCCGCCAAAACGCTTGCGCCAGATGCGTGCTCGCGCCATCAGCTCAGCAGAGCCGACGAGCACTGAGCCGACCGGAGCGCCGAGACCCTTGGACAGGCAGACGCTCACCGTGTCGAACTCGCGGCCGTAGTCGGCGAGCGGGATGCCGGTGGCGACGTGCGCGTTCCAGAGCCGGGCACCGTCGAGGTGCATGGCGACGCCGGCCTCGCGGCTGACCGAGCGCACCTCACGGATGGCCTCGAGCGACTGGATCGTGCCGCCACCGAAGTTGTGCGTGTTCTCGACGACGATGAGCGCCGTGCCGACCTGATAGGGACCAGCGCCGACGCTCATGAGACCGAGCGGTCCGGAGGGCACGAGACGCCCGCGCTCACTCGGCCACGTCCGTGACGAGATGCCCGAAAGCACTGCGGCAGCGCCCAGTTCGGCCCGAAGCACATGCGCCAACGTGTCGGCGATGATCTCCTGGCCGGCCTCGACGTGCAGGCGCATGCCGAGCTGGTTGGCCATCGAACCCGTCGGGGCAAACAGAGCCGCCTCGTGTCCGAGGAGCTCGGCCACCCGCGACTCCAGCTCGTTGACCGTGGGGTCCTCGCCGAAGACGTCATCCCCGACCGGGGCGTACGCCATGGCCTCACGCATGGCCTGCGTCGGCTGGGTCAGCGTGTCGGAAAGAAGGTCCGCAACCCAGCGACGCGGCATACCCGCGTCTTGGGTTGTGTCGTTTGTCTCTTGCGAGGCCGCCACGTCAGTCGCGGCTGAGCATCTCGGCGACGAGGAACGCCAGCTCGAGGCTCTGCTGGTGGTTGAGGCGCGGGTCGCAGACCGTCTCGTAGCGCTTGTTGAGGTCGGCGTCGAGGATCTTCTCGGCACCGCCGATGCACTCCGTGACGTCGTTGCCGGTGAGCTCGACGTGGATGCCGCCGGGGACCGTGTCGAGTCCCTGGTGCACCTCGAAGAAGCCGCGCACCTCGTCGACGACATCGTCGAAGTCACGCGTCTTGTAGCCGGACGCCGACTCGAAGGTGTTGCCGTGCATCGGGTCGCAGATCCACGTGATGGCAGCGCCACTCGCGGTGATCTTCTCGACGATGGGCGGCAGCGCCTCGCGGATCTGGCCGGCACCCATGCGGGTGATGAAGGTGAGTCGGCCCGGCGTGCGCTCGGGGTCGACGAGGTCGATCATCCGCAGCAGGTCATCGGTCTGGGCCTTGGCCGAGACCTTGATGCCGATCGGGTTGTGGATCTTGCTGACGAAGTCGAGGTGGGCCCCGCCGAGGTCGCGGGTGCGCTCGCCGATCCAGACGAAGTGGGCCGAGGTGTCGTAGAGGTTGCCGGTGCGCGAGTCGACGCGCGTGAGCGGACGCTCGTAGTCGAGGAGCAACGCCTCGTGGGCGGCGAAGAACTCGGTGCCCTTCATCGCCTCGAAGTCGGCGCCACACGCGGCCATGAACTTCATGGCCTTGTCGATGTCGCGGGCGATCTTCTCGTAGCGCTGGTTCGCGGAGTTGGCCACGAAGCCGCGGTTCCAGTCGTGGACGTGGCGCAGGTCGGCGAAACCACCGGTCGTGAAGGCCCGCACGAGGTTCAGCGTCGCGCTGCTCGTGTGGTACGCCCGGACGAGTCGCTGCGGGTCGGGGTTGCGGGCAGCCTCGGTGAACTCGAAGTCGTTGACCATGTCGCCGCGGTAGGCCGACAGGGTCACGCCCTCGCGCGTCTCGGTGTGGCTGCTGCGCGGCTTGGCGAACTGCCCCGCCATGCGCCCCACCTTGACCACGGGCACGGACGCGCCATAGGTCAGCACGGCGGCCATCTGCAGGATCGTCTTGATCCGGTCCCTGATGCTGTCAGCGGTCGCTCCGGCAAAGGTCTCGGCGCAGTCGCCGCCCTGGAGCACGAAGGCCTCACCGCGGCTGGCGGCGGCCATGCGGTTGGTCAGGACGTCGCACTCACCGGCGAACACGAGAGGCGGATAGGTCGCGAGCTCGGCCACGGCGGCGTCGAGTGCGGCAGCATCCGGCCAGAGCGGCTGCTGGGCAGCCGGGAGGTCAGGAGTCGCCTCGAGATGAGTGCGCAGGTCGGGATTGGTGGTCATGCTCACCCGCCAAGGATAGGCGCGTCTCCCGTGGTGGCCTGCGGCGCCCGTATGCCGGTCAGTCCCGACTCACGCATCCGTCCCGTTGGGAGCGTCCTCGAGGCCACGTGCCAGGGCAAACCGGACGAGCTCGACCCGGTTGTGCAGGTGCAGCTTGCCGAGGGTGTTCTGGACGTGGTTCTGGACCGTGCGGTGCGACAGGAAGAGCTCGGCGGCGATCTCCTTGTAGGACATGCCCGTGGCGACGAGCCGCAGGACCTCGGTCTCCCGATCGGTGAGCTCCGGGATGGGGCGGTCGGCCGCCTGGGGCGCCGCGACGGCCTCGCCGTCGTCGGCAGCCATGCGGCGGAACTCACCGAGGACGAGCCCGGCAAGACCCGGAGTGAAGACGGCCTCGCCCCGTGCGGTGGCGAGGACGGCCGCGACGATCTCCGCGCTCGACGCCGACTTCACGAGGTAGCCGGTGGCACCGGCCTTGATGGCAGCGAGGACGTCGAGCTGTTCACCGCTCGCCGACAGGATGAGGACGCGGGTCTCGAGGTCGCCGAGCGCGCGGCACACCTCGTCGCCGCGCATGCCGGGCAGGTTGAGGTCGAGGACGAGCACGTCGGGCCGGGTCGCCCGGGTCCGGCGCACCGTCGAGGGTCCGTCGGCCGCGGTCGCCACGACCTGGAGCCCGGCCTGCGCGAGGTCGCGCTCGAGGGCGTCGAGCCACATGGGGTGGTCATCGGCGACGAGGACGGTGGTGGCGCGCACGTCCTGCGTCACGGACGCGTCGGACTGCTCGGACTGCTGTGTCAAAGGGGACTCCTAGCGAGGAACGGTGATGACGACGCGGCAGCCGGCGCCGGGACGGGTGATGACGTCAGCGGTGCCACCGAGGTCGCGCACGCGGCCCATGATCGACTGGCTCACGCCCATGCGTCCTCGTGAGGCCGCTGAGAGCAGGTGGGTGGGTTCGTCGCCGACCCCGTTGTCGCGCACGGTCACGGTGACGGTGTCTCCGTGGTCCTCGAGCAGGAGCCAGGCCTTGGCGTCGTCGCCGGCGTGCCGGGTGACGTTGTCGAGGGCCGCTGCGACGGCCGCGTCGAGCTCCTCAGCACGGTTCTGCTCCAACGGAACTGGGCCGCCGGGCAGCGACACGCTGACCCGCTCGCCCTCGTGGGCCCCGAGCAGCACCCGCAGGTCGCGGCGGAGTTCGCCCTCGACGGACTCAGCGAGGCGGGACCCGACGACGTCCTGCGCGACGAGCCGTCGCAGGGTGCGCTCCTGTTCGGCGGCGAGGGCTCCGAGTTCGGCGCCCTCTCCCCCGATCTCGCCGCCGCGCCGGTGGATGAAGGCCAGTGTCTGCAGGACCCCGTCGTGGACGACTCGGGCGAGGCGCTCGCGCTCGCGCAGTCGCTCGCGTTCGGCGAGCACCTGCTCGTAGCGGTAGAGCCCGCCACGGGCGAGGTCGACGGCCAGTCCGATCAGACCACCGAGGAGGAAGAGCAGGATGATGTTGTGCCACGTGCCGCCGTTCGGGGTCCCGATCTCGAGGAGGTCGGCAGAGGCGATGATGCCGGCGGCGATGAGACCGCCCATGCGCCCGTGCAGGACGGCTGCTCCGGCGACACCTCCTGCGGCCCACATCGTCGGCAGCGTCAGCGTGCCGCCAGCGACATCCTCGGCATGGTCAGCCAGCAACGTCGCGAAGATGCCGCCCACCGCGAGCCCCAGCTCGATGGCGAGCAGCCAGGTCGTGCGGCGCCGGAACACGAGGAGCAGCAGGCTGAAGCCCATGAGCACAGCGATGGTCGTGAACGCGACCCAGGGCCGCGCCATCGTCTCGTAGCGCTCCCAGACCAGGAACCCGGCATACAGGGCAGCGGCGGGACGGAAGTAGTCGAGTCCGCGAGAGAACGCCTCGATGATGACGGGTTCGGAACGCCCGGTGCGCACCGAGCGATACGTCACCCCGAACAGGGCCCCCCGGCGGTTCATGAACTCAGCCAGCACGTTGTTCGTCGGCGCCACGCGACCTGGTGTCGGCGCCGTCAGCGCCGTCCAGACCGTCAGCACCGGAGTCGCCCTCGAGTTCGCGCTCGAGCTCGTCGACGGCGCGGCCCGGCTTGGCCGCCTCGGCCTGTTCGCGCTGGAGGATCTTCTTGGCGCGGGTGAGACGGTCCTTCATCGACCCGGCATACATGTCGACGTACTCCTGGCCGGAGAGCTCCATGAGCGCATACATCACCTCGTCGGTGATGGACCGCAGGACGAAGCGGTCGTCCTCCATGCCCTTGTAGCGGGAGAAGTCGAGTGGCTTGCCGACCCGGACACCGACCCGCATGATCTTGGGGACGACCTGGCCGGTGGGCTGCGCCTTGTCGGTGTCGATCATGGCGACGGGGATGACGGGGACGCCGGCCTCGAGGGCCATGCGCGCGACGCCGGTCTTGCCCTTGTAGAGGCGACCATCGGGCGAGCGGGTGCCCTCGGGATACAGCGCCAGCAACTCACCTCGCCGGAGGATCTTCAGCCCCGTGTTGAGCGCGGCCTCGCTGGCCTTGCCACCCGAGCGGTCGACGGGCACCTGGCCGGCGCCGCGGAAGAACGCGGCCGTCAGCCTGCCCTTGAGCCCGACCCCGGTGAAGTAGTCGGCCTTCGCGAGGAAGGTGATGCGACGCGGGACGACGAGCGGCAGGAAGATCGAGTCCGAGAACGACAGGTGGTTGCTCGCGAAGATCGCGCCACCGGTCTCGGGGATGTGCTCCTCACCCTTCACCCAAGGGCGGAACAGCATCTTGAGCAGCGGTCCCAAGATCACCGTTTTGAGCACCCAGTAGAACACCGTCGTCCTTTCCGTCGAGTTTCGTTGACTCTAGTGCACAGGGTGTGCGATCCCGGTCGGACTAATCCGATCCCGGACAACGTTGGGACAGGATGTTCGGTGCACATCCAGTCCGGTCCGTGGCACCATTTCTACTGTTCTTCCCCATCCCCGTGAGGCAGCCATGAGCGAGCGAGACATCGACGCCGAGTTCGACGCGATCATCGCTCGGTGGGATGACGACTCGCCGCAACCCCCCAAACCGCGCACCGTCCAGGACATCACGACGGCGTATGCCGCCCTCTCCCGTCCCGAGCCCACCGCACCCGAGCCGGTGGTCGAGAACGACGAGACCACCGAGCCGGAGGCCGTGGCTCCAGAGGTCGAGAAGTTCGTCGACCCCGAGCCCGCTGCGATGGCGCCCAAGGCTCCACCGGAGGTCTGGCGCGAGGGTCCGAGCATCGACGCCGAGGACGACGAGCACTTCGAGCCCGGCCCGGTGCAGCTCCCGCCGGGCGAGGACCTCGGCTACTGGGGCGCGATCGTCGGCCTCGTGGGAGGTCCGCTCCTCATGATCTGGATCGCGCTGACCGGCCCGTTCTATCGCGGCTGGTGGATCCTCGGCGCGATCGTGCTGTTCCTCGGTGGTTTCGCCCTGCTCGTCATGCGGTCGCCGAAACTGCGCGACCCCCACGACGACGACGGCGCCCGCGTCTGACCCAACGCAGGTCCCCGGCTCAAGCTACTCATCGGCCGTTGGTTCACGGAGTGTGATGTCGACCCACGTGGGTCGGTGGTCACTGCCCGCGATGAGGTCGGCCTCGGCGATCGCAAGGTCGGCGTGGGGTTCGGCCTCCAGGCCGGCCGAGGCGAAGATCACGTCGAGGACCCTGCGCGGACGCGTCGCCGGATAGGTCGGGGTCAGGGGTGAGACCAGACGCATGACCCCGGCAAAGGCCTTCCACGCCTCCCCCGAGTCCCCTTCATTGAGGTCGCCGGCGAGGATCACTTCGCCGCCGACGTTGATCGTCTGCAGGATGACCTGGGCGTGGGCAGCGCGTTCGTGGGCGTCCAGGCTGAGGTGGACGCTTGCGACGGCGACGGGTTCGCACCCGGGCGCCGAGACCCTGGCCACGGCGAAGCCTCGCGTGCGTTGCAGTCGCGCGACCCGGAGCCGGTGGTGGATGGACTCGACGACGTCGACCCGCTGGGACGTGAAGATCGTCGTGCCGCCGCTCCCACGGTGCCGGCCCGACCACGACATCCCGCAGTTGCGCGCAAAGTTCGCGACCCGCCGCGTCGAGAACAGCCGGCGTGGCACCTCCTGGAGGCAGAGCACGTCCGGGTCGATGGCGCGCACGACCCGCGCCGCGGCATACGGGTCCTCGAGGAAGTCCCGGGTGTTGTAGCTCGCGATCCGGATCGTCGTCATGCCCGGCCCACTCCCGTCGGGCTCAGGACCGCGAGTCGTTGCGGGCGAGGTCGGCGGCCCCGATGAGGCCGGCCTCGTTGCCGAGCTTCGCGGCGACGATCCGGGCCTCGGGCCGATAGCCACGCCCGGTGAGACGCCGCCGGAACGTGTCTCGCGCCGGGCCGAGCAGCAGCTCGCCCGCCGCCGAGACACCGCCGCCGATGACGAACGTGCCCGGGTCGAAGGCGGCCGCGAGGTTGGCGATGCCGATGCCGAGCCAGTGGCCGATCTCGGCGAGCAGCTCGATCGACGTGGGGTCGCCGTCACGGGCAGCCTCGGTGACGATCGGTCCGGTCAGTTCGTCCGCACGTCCGTCGACGCGGGCGGCGAGGTCGGTGGCGACGGGCGAGTTCGCGAGGATCATCGCCCGGGCCTCACGCACGAGGGCGTTGCCGGAGGCGTACTGCTCCCAGCAGCCCCGGTTGCCGCACTCGCAGCGCTGGCCCTCGGGCACGACCTGCATGTGGCCGAACTCGCCCGCGATGCCGAACCGGCCGCGGAACACCTCGCCGTGGATGAGGATCGCGCCACCGATCCCGGTGCCGAGGTTGACCATGACGACGTCCGAATCGCCCTGTGCCGCACCGAATCTCCACTCGGCCCAGCACGCAGCGTTGGCGTCGTTGTCGACGAGGATCGGGGCGTCGATGCGCTTGCTCAGCGCGTCGCGCAGGGGCTCGTCCCGCCACGACAGGTGCGGCGCGAAGACGACCGTCGCTCGGTCCGCGGCGACAAAGCCAGCCGCGCCGATGCCCACAGCCACGACGTCGGGGTGCTGCGCTCGCAGCTCCTCGACGACGTCGACGATGGTGTCCTCGACGACCCGTGGACGCTTGGAGCGATGAGGGGTGTCGCGGCGGGCCCGGGCAAGGATCTCGCCGTTCTCGTCGACGACTCCCCCGGCCACCTTGGTCCCGCCGATGTCGATGCCGATGGCAAGACTCATGAGAGTTCCTCCTCGTCGACGACGGCGATGGGTTCGGTGCGTGGCCCGCGATCTGCGGGAGGTCGCTCAGCAGTGGCGGACGACGATTCGGTATGCCGGCTCGCCAGGTCCGCGAGCAGCGTCGCTGCCGCTGTGGCCAGGTCGGCGAGACGACCGAGGGTCTCGGGGCTCACGCCCTTGAGCAGGGTCACCGAGCGGCAGACCGGGCACCAGGTGCAGGTCTCGGCGTCACCCATGGCGACGTGGACGTGCTCGGGTGGCACCGACGTGTCGTCAAAGGGCTCGTCCGAACCAGCGGATTCGGCTGTGCCAGAGGGGGACTCGTCACGAGGTGCCCGGGTGCGCCCCAGGGCCTCGAGCAGCTTTGCAGCCTCATCGGCCACCGAACCCACGGCGGCGTCGAGTCGCGCATCAGCGTCCACGGGGCCACACCTCCTCATCGCGTTCGAAGCGCACCCGGAGTTCACCGGAGCGCACCCCTGCATTCTTGACGATGCAGCGCCGCAGCACCGAAGGCAGGGCAATGACTCTGCGCACACCTCCGACGTCGACGACGAGGTCGTCGGCGCGTCGGGCCAGCTCGACGTCGCCCGAGCGGGCCAGCGGCAACGGCAGGAGGAGCACGAACTCGGCACCGTCAGCCTCGACCCGCAGGCCCTGGGAACGCACGGGCGCATCGAGCGAGGGAAGTTCGCCGTCGAGGGCGCTCGTCTGCGCTGCGAGGTCGGCGAGCGCGTCGACACCGGTCGGTTCACCGGCCAGATAGGGAGCCGTGAGGACGGGGGTGCCGTGGAAGGACTCGGTGATCGTCGTGATGCCGGCGGCCTGCGCGGTGTTCCAGGCGGCCCGCCACGGGTCGTCGTCGATCGGAATGACGCGGTTCACGACAACGGCATCCACGGCATACCCGTGCAGTGAAAGGGACGTGAGGATCCGTCGAGCCTCGGCGATGACGACGTTCTCGGGCGTGAGGACGATGCGCACGCTGGCCCGGTCGGAGGTGAGCATGGTGCGGATGTCGGCCATGTGCGCACGCCAGGTCGCGATGACGTCGAGCACTGCGCCGTTGGGCATGGGCAGACCCGCCGCCGCAGCAGCCGCGGGCCGCATGGCCGTCAGCAGCCGACGCTGGGCCGGCATGAGGCGGTCGAGGTGCCAGCCCAGCACCTCGGGCAGGGCGAGCAGCCGCAGGGTCTCGGCGGTCGGCGCGCAGTCGACGACGATGACGTCCCACTCCCCGCTCGTCGCGTGGTGACCGAGGGTGAGCAGCGCGCTGATCTCGTCAGCACCCGGCAGCGCGGTGAACTCCTCTGCCACGACCGGGTCGACGCCGACCGAGTCGAGGACGGTGAGCAGGTAGTCGCGCAGCGTCCCCCAGTCCGCGGCCACGCTCGTGCGCGACCCGACGGCCTGGGCGTGGAGACGCTCCTCGACCTGCAGGGTCTGCTCCCACGACGGTGACGTGCGCAGGTCGACGTCGAGCGCGTCTCCGAGGCTGTGCGCGACGTCCGTGGACATGACCAGGGTTCGTCGGCCCGCACGTGCGGACTCGACGGCCATCGCGGCAGCGGTCGTCGTCTTGCCGACCCCGCCCTTGCCGGTGACGAGGACGACGCGCGGACCGGCGGGTGCCGTGGAAGCCAGGCACAGCCGTCGGCCCGAAGTCGTCGTCGCTCAGCTGAGGGACTCGACGCGCTTCTTGAGCTCCTTGAGCGCCGTGTCGACGATGACCTTCTCGGCCTTGCGCTTGAGCATGCCGATCATCGGGATCTTGACGTCCGCCGCGAGGGCGTAGTCCACCTGAGTGCCCTCACCGTCGTGGGTGAGGGTGTAGGTGCCGTCGAGAGCCTTGAGGATGCCGGCCCGCACGAGCTTCCAGGTCACCGAACCGGAGCCGTCCTCGGCGATCCCGTCCCAGTTGTACTCGAGGACGTAGGTGTCCTTGATGGCCCCCGCGTCGAGGACGTACTCGACCTGATCGGCCCATCCGTCGCCGTCCTCACTGAGGATCGTCACGGTTTTCACCTGCTCGGCCCACTCGCGGGTAGGCCTCGAAGTCTGCGATCACGTCGAGCACGGCGCCCGGGTCGGCGGCGATGTGGACGGAGGAAGACGTGCTATCTGTCATGGGCGCAGGCTACCGGGCGCGACGCTGCCTCTAGGATCAAGACCACGGTGGATGTCGCGTCCGCCGTCCAGCCGCCGGTGAGCTGGGGCGACGATGACGTCGCGCCCAGTCGAAGGAGAGCACGTTGCACGAGAAGACCACTCCCGCCCTCGCCCCCGCGACCACCGAGGGCAGCCTCGCTGACCTCCCCCTGCGGCATCGACGCGACACTCCCGGCCGTCACCTCTTCGGTGTGCGCGACGGCTCCGTCTGGCGCGACGTCACCGCCAAGGAGTTCGCCGACCAGGTCGACGCGCTGGCCAAGGGTTTCCTCGCCGCAGGCGTCACGCCCGGCAGCGCGGTCGCCATCATGAGCCGCACCCGCTACGAGTGGACCCTCACCGACTTCGCGCTCTGGGCCGCGGGCGCGATCCCCGTGCCCATCTATGAGACCTCCTCCCCCGACCAGGTCGAGTGGATCCTCAAGGACTCCGGCGCCATCGGCGTCGTCCTCGAGACCGAGAAGCACGCCAGCGCACTCGCGAGCGTGTCGGCCAACCTTCCCGCCCTCGCCCACACGTGGCTCATCGACAACGGCGACCTCGACACCCTCGCGGCAAACGGCGCCTCCTCGGACGACGCGACGCTGACCACGGCCCGGGCCGACATCGACCGCCACTCGGTCGCCACGATCATCTACACGTCCGGCACGACCGGTCGCCCCAAGGGCGTCGAGCTCACCCACGGCAACTTCCTCGACCTCACCGAGAACACCGTCGAGAAGCTCAAGAACGTCGTCGCCGTCGATGGCGCCTCGACCCTGCTCTTCCTCCCCCTGGCCCACGTCTTCGCGCGCCTCATCGAGGTCCTCTGCCTCCAGGCGGGCGCCAAGATGGCCCACTCGGCCGACATCAAGACGCTGCTCGACGACTTCGCGGCCTACAAGCCGACGTTCATCCTCGCCGTGCCGCGCGTCTTCGAGAAGATCTACAACTCCGCCGAGGCCAAGGCCGTCGCCGGCGGCAAGGGCAACATCTTCGCCAAGGCCGCTGAGACCGCCATCGCGTGGTCCGAGGCCCAGCAGTCCGGTTCGGTCGGCTTCGGCCTCAAGGCCAAGCACGCCGTCTTCGACAAGCTCGTCTACGGCAAGCTGCGCGACGCCATGGGCGGCAAGGTCCAGTACGCCGTCTCCGGTGGCGCCCCTCTCGGCACGCGCCTCGGCCACTTCTTCCGCGGCATCGGCGTGACGATCCTCGAGGGCTACGGCCTCACCGAGACGACCGCGCCCATCACGGTCAACCTGCCCGAGCGCCTCAAGGTCGGCACCGTCGGCCCGCCGCTGCCCGGCGCCACGATCCGCATCGCCGACGACGGCGAGATCCTCGTCAAGGGCGTCCAGGTCTTCGCCAACTACCGCAACAACCCCGAGGCCACGGCCGAGTCCATCCGCGACGGCTGGTTCCACACCGGCGACATCGGTGAGCTCGACGAGGACGGCTACCTCAAGATCACCGGCCGCAAGAAGGAGATCCTCGTGACCGCGGGCGGCAAGAACGTCGCCCCCGCCGTCCTCGAGGACCGCCTGCGCGCCCACCCGCTCATCTCCCAGTGCATCGTCGTCGGCGACCAGAAGCCGTTCATCGCAGCACTGCTCACCATCGACGAGGAAATGCTTCCGGGATGGGCCGCCAACAACGGCCTCGAGGGCATCACCCCGGCCAAGGCACGCACCGACGAGAAGATCCACGCCGAGCTGCAGAAGGCCGTCGATGACGCCAACACGGCAGTGTCCAAGGCCGAGTCGATCCGCAAGTTCGCGGTGCTCGAGTCCGACTTCACCGAGGAGTCGGGCCACCTGACCCCGTCGCTCAAGCTCAAGCGCAACATCGTCATGCGCGACTACGCGGACGAGGTCGATGCGCTCTACGGCGGCTGATCCCACCTCGCGCTCGACCGGCTCCACCCGCTCTTTCACAACGACCGGGTATGCCGCGTGCGCGCTTGCCGCTCTCTGGCTCGCCTACCTCGGCGTGCTCCAGTGGAGCGTCGTCCGGTTCCGCTTCCCGATCGTGCTCACCCTCACGGTGGGCGCGATCGGGCTCGGCGTCTGGTTGTGGCGCCGCACTGAGATCCGTTCTGCCCCACCGTTTCTCGTCCCGGTGGTGCTGCTCGCGTCGGTCGCGATCACGTGGGCCGTGCCCCTCTTCAGCTATCTGCGTGGGGGCTCGCTCACTGCGGCCCTGACGGTCCTCTCGGTCGTGGGCGTCGGAGCCGCGGGGCTCCTGGCTGCGCCGACAGCGGCACGTGCGCGGGCGGCATACCTGCTCGCTGTTGTCGGCCACGTCGTCACCGCAGCGATCGCCACGATCGGTGACCCGGCACCCAGGATCGATGTGTGGGTGACGCTGCAGCAGGCGAGTGATGCGCTCGCTCGGGGCGAGAACTTCTATGACATGAACTGGACCAACTCCCCCGGGATCCAGGACGCGTTCACCTACCTGCCGTGGACGACGGTGCTGCTCGCGCCCGGTCGGTGGATCGGTGGCGATGTCCGGTGGGCGATCGCGTTCTGGTCGGTCGTGCTCTTCGCCGGCATCTGGGCGCTCGCCAAGCCGCGTCCCGGTGACGAGCCGAGCACTGCGTGCGCGACGGCGCTGCGTGCGGCGATCCCCGTGACGGTGCTCGTCGTCGCTCCCGGCACCCTGACCCAGATCGACCAGGCCTGGACCGAGCCGCTGCTCGCCGCCGGCATCGTGTGGTGGGCCGTTCTCGTCCGGCGTGGGCACGCGTGGTGGGCCATCGTGCCGCTCGCGTTGGCCTGTGCCAGCAAGCAGCACCTGGCGTTGTTGCTTCCCCTGCTGTTGCTGTGGCGGCCGTTCGGCGCGCGGCGTGCGGTGGCGACGGGCGCTCTCACGGGCGTGCTCATCGCACCGTGGTTCCTCGCCTCGCCGTCGGACTTCATCCACGACACGATCACGCTGCTCGTCGGCTTCCACCCGATCCGGTTCGCGAACACCTGGTACCTCTGGTTCCTCAACGAGCACGGC
The DNA here is from genome assembly GCA_963807825.1 of uncultured Actinomycetota bacterium. GTDB lineage: Bacteria > Actinomycetota > Actinomycetes > Actinomycetales > Dermatophilaceae > Knoellia. The sequence goes on along the minus strand of CAWEDC010000006.1, from coordinate 32,962 downwards.
ATCACGCTGCCGTTCTGGATCACCGGGCTCGTCGTGTTCGGCGCGCTGGGGGTGGCCGCGTGGGCGATCCACCGGCGCCAACCCGGGATGGGTGAGCTGCTGCGGTGGTTCGCGTTCCTGCTGTTGGCGGCCAACCTCGTCAACAAGCAGGCGTTCTACAACCAGTACTGGCTCAGCGCAGCGCTCGTCGCGATCTCGCTCGCCGTGCCGGCGCGGGCTACCTCGGGGCAGCGAGCTGGTTCAGCTCGGCCAGCCACTGACGGGTGAACGCGGCTCGGGTCGTGCCGAGCACGTCGACGAAGGCCTTGTCCATGGCGGCGTCGGCCAACGCCGGCGAGTTCGGGTCCCTCGACGCGGCATAGAAGCGCTGCAGTGCGTCCTCGCCGTGGCGCCGGGCGATGAGGTCGACGGCCAGCCAGGCCGCGAGGTAGGTCGGGCCGATCTCGCCCTGGCTGGGGTCGAAGTCACCCTGGGTCGGCAGTCGCGTCGGCCCCTTGCGCTCGGCGACCTTGGCCAGCAGTGGCGCCGCCAGTTCCGCTCTCCTGCGCCCCGATCCGGCGTAGCCGACGTGGTCGGCGAAACCCTCGACGAGCCACAGCGGCGCGGCTCCGGACAGGGAACTGCGGACGGCGACGTGCGTGCTCTCGTGGGTGATGACGAACTGTCGTCCGGCGGGGGTGAGCTTGGCGAAGGCGTCGGGGTTGAGGACGACCCGGTCCCGCGTCGCCAGACCCGGATGCGCCGACCGGACCGTCGGTGATGGCCGCGACCTGGCTGAGGTCGTCGGCTCGCCCGACCTGGTCCCGGAAGGCCGTGGCGTCCCGTGGCGCGATGATCGTGACCTTGCGCGGCCAGGTGCGCTTCCAGCGCTTGCTCACCTCCGCGACGGCCGTGTCGGCCATCCGTGCGTATGCCGTGAGCGTCGCCTTGTCGACGGTGCCGGTGACCGTGCTGAACCGGCCCGGTGACAGTGATCGCGCCCGCCATGGGACTGGCGTCCGCGTCGCCTGCGGGCGGTGAGGCGGCGATCGTCGGCGACGGGTTCGGCGCGGGCTGTGGGACCTCTGGACCGGTCGGCGTCTGGCTCGCGGAGGCCGAGGTGGTGGGTGCCGGCTCGTCGCGCTCACAGGCCGTGACGAGCGTGAGGAGAAGGGAACCGACCACGACGAGAGCAGCGCGGCGGGCACGCGAGGTGCGTCGCGGCATACGCGGCTGGTGGTCGGTCAGGGGCACGTGCCCCATGGTGTCAGGCGGAACTCAGCCGGTGGCGATGCCGATGTCGAACGGCACACGCTGGGAGCGCACCGTCGCGGCGAACTCGGCGGTGATGAGGCCGGCGCGCACGCACGCCGTCACGGCCGCCCGCTCGTCGAGGTCGAGCGGCAGGTCGCTGTCGAGCCCCATGGAGGCCGGGTTGATGAGGGCGGTCACCATGCAGTCGCCGCACTGGATGTCACGCACCGGGCAGCGCGCGCAGAGGATGGTCAGGCTGTCGTGGGTCAGGTCGTGGGTCATGTCGTCACCCCTTTCGTGTGGGCGCCGCCCACGCTAGGAGACCCCACTGACAGTGGGCTGGCACGACAGCACCCGCAGCACAGTGGCCCCCTGCGACCTCGAAGGTCGCAGGGGGCCACATCGGTGTGTCCACTCAGGCGTTGATGTCGCTGGGGTGAGTGGCCAGCGGCGTGACGGTGATGTCCATGTGAGGGAACAGCGGCAACCCGGACAGCACCTCGTGGAGGGCGTCGTTGGACTCGACGTCGAAGATCGAGACGTTGGCGTACTCGCCCACGATCCGCCACAGGTGTGGCCAGCGTCCGGACCTCTGGACCTCCTGGGCGTAGGCCTTCTCGCGGGCAACGAGGTCCGCCTTGACCTCCGGGTCCATGTCGGTCGGGATCCGCACGTCCATCCGCACGTGGAACAGCACCGACTCAGGCCCTCTCGGGGTCGAGGACGAAGCTGTAGGCCACCGTCGCGGTGCCGTCGGCCTGCGACTGCGGGTCGAGGATCAGCTCCGGCTTGACGGCCGAGGCGATGTCGTCGTTGTTGTGCTCGTCACCGGGGAAGTAGAGCTGGGCGGTGAGCAGCTCGTGACCGGGCGCCGAGGCCTTGACGTGAAGGTGCGCCGGACGCCAGGCGTGCCAGCCTGCGGCCTTGATCAGTTTGCCGCAGGACCCGTCGGTGGGGATCTGGTAGGGCGCCGGCTGCACCGTGTGGATCTCGAAGGCGCCGTTGTCGTCCGTCGTGAAGGTGCCACGAAGGTTCCACTCCGGGATGCCCGGGGCGAACTGCGAGTAGAAGCCGTCGGAGTCCGCGTGCCACAGCTCGACCGTGGCGCCGGCAAGTGCCGAGCCGTCGGTGGAGGTGACCTGTCCGGTCCAGGTCAGCGGGGTGCCGCCCTCGTCCTCCCGCATCGGGATGGTGCCGTCGGCGCCCTGCTCGGGGGCGCCCGGGCACGTAGTAGGGACCCTCGATCGAGCCCTTGTTGCCCTCGCGGTGCTCGGTGTTGACGTCTTCGACGACGTGCTCGAGCCACACGTCGAGGAAGAGCGGCCATTCGCCGTCCTCGCCGACGCTGATCATCCATGCCTTGAGGGCGTTGAACTCGGCGTAGCTGACCTTGTGCTTGCGGACCGTGGCGTACAGCCGCGTCCAGGACCTCGCGGGCCAGCAGGTCGACGCGCTCGGCAGGGACGTCCTTGACCGCGTCGTACGGGGACTTGTCGGTGTGGAAACGCTCGGTGGCGCTCGCGCCGGAGGCGGCCGCCGTTGCGGCCTCGGTGTCGGTGCTGCTCATGGTGGTGCTCCTTCGTGATGTGGTGTGTGACAGGGATGGTGGTGTTGCAGGTCGTGCCGCTCGCGCGTCGGTCAGTCTGCGGTAGTGCGCGAGCTTGTCGGGGTCGATGGCGGCGCCGAGTCCCGGGCCCGGGGCGGACGATGAGCTCGCCCCCTCGGATCTCCAGGGGTTCGGTGAGCAGGTCATCGGTCATGTCGAGGAAGTTGGAGAGCTCGCCAGCCCGGCGCGAGGTCAGCTCGAAGGCCGAGCCGAAGGCAACCGAGCACAGAGAGCCGAGCTGGCCGTCGATCTGGTTGCCCATGACGACCTCGATGCCCAGCCCCTCGCGCGAGGTGGTGCACGCGACGGCTGGTGGTGAAGCCGGTGCGCGCGGTCTTGATGCTGGCCGCGGTGGCCGAGCCGCCGAGGATCTCGCGGGTGACCTCGGCCGGGGTCACGACCGACTCGTCGGCGATGAAGGGAACGTCGAGCTGCTCGGACCAACCAGCGGCGCCCGACGACGTCGTCGGCCGGGCACAGCTCCTCGGCAAAGGTCAGGCCGAGGTCGGCCATGTCCTTCATCGCGCGGGCCGACTCCGAGGCGGACCAGCCGCGGTTGCCGTCGACGTAGAGCTCGATGTCATCTCCGAGTCCGTCGCGAAGGGCTCGAACCACAGCGGTGTCGAGGGTGAAGGGGTGGCGTCCGACCTTGACCTTGAACGTGGTGATCCCGTAGGTGTCGCGCATGCGCTCCGCCTCGGCGACCATGGCGGCGGGGTCGTCGAACCCGAGCATGTGCGAGACCCGCATCCGGTCGGTGTAGCCACCGAGCAGCTCGGTGACGCTGTAGTTCAGCGATTGGCCGAGCGCGTCCCAGATGGCCATGTCCAGAGCTGACTTGGCGGTCGGGTTGCCGACGGTGCGGGACAGCCGAGCGTGGATCTGCTCGCGCTCCATCAGATCCAGCCCGATCACCTGCGGCGCGAAGATGGTGTCGATCACGGCCAGGATCCCGGCCTGCGTCTCGCCGTAGGTGAAGGGGCGAGGCGGAGCCTCTGCCACACCGACGACACCCTCGTCCGTCGTGACGCGGACCAGGACGTGCTCGGCCACATGTACTTCGCCGCTGGCGAACTTGAGCGGCTTGGAGTACGGGATGGCGAAGGGGATGGCTTCGACCCGGGCGATCTTCATCGGCTGACCTCATCGACGTGACTGGTGGGTGATGCGTCGGTGTCCACGACACCGTTCGCGACGGCATCGTTGGCGGTGAGCGCCTCGATGACCGCGAGCACAGCGGGATTCGTCTCTCCGCTGCGCCAGGCAAGGGCAAGCTCGACGGTGGCGGCTCCGGCGACGTCACGCAGGACGACTCCCGCCAGGGGCGCCGCCCTGACCGAAGCCGGAACGAGGGCGACCCCCAGGCCCGCCGCGACGAGCGGGAGCATCACCGAGATACCGGCGGCCTCGTGCTCGCGGTGCGGGACGAAGCCCGCGAGGCGGCAGCTGTTCAGCACGGCATCGTTGACGGCCGAGTTGCTTGCGGAGAAGAGCACGAACGGCTCGGCCCGCAGGTCAGCCATCGCGATCACCGGCTCGGTGGCCAGCCGGTGGTCGGCGGCCACGGCCAGCACGAGGGACTCGGACTCGATGATCCGGACGTCCAGGCCTTCACCCGCCAACGGGGGGCGCAGCACGCCGACATCGAGGTGACCGTCGTTGAGTCCGTCGACCTGCGCCGGGGTGAGCAGATCCGCGTGGATCTCCAGGGCCAGTCCGGGCAGCTCGCGCTTGACGATGCGCGCCATTCTCGGGAGCTGGGTGTGGGCCGCGCTGCCGGTGAATCCCACGCGAACCAGACCTTGGCGGCCCTGCGCGATCCTCTGCACTCCTCGCACGCTGTCCTCCACGGCGAGGAGGATCCGCGCCACCTCGGCCTGGAAGAACTCGCCGGCGGGTGTGAGGCGCACCTGACGGGTGGTGCGGGTGAAGAGGGGGGTGCCGAGCTCGGCCTCGAGCTGGCGGATCGACTGCGACAAGCCGGTTGGGCCATGTGGAGCCTTTCGGCCGCGCGACCGAAGTGGCGGGTGTCCGCAACGGCGGCGAAGTAGCGCAGGTGCCGAAGCTCCATCCCTGCCTCCTCGAGAGTCGCTCGGGACCGTGTCCCGGTGCAGTGACCACGCATCGGTGCGCGATCGATTGGTTCACGGTACGACTCAATATTGATTCAACACAAGGACTCATTTTGCTGTGATTAGGAGGCTGGAGTGATCAATGGGTGCCTAGGTCAGACCTAGGGCTTCGACCGGTGTCATCCCCACGGCAACGTGCGACGGTCATTCGAACCGCTCGTACGACCACCCCGCAATGACGCTGGAGGAACCCATGACCGAGATGCTCTCCCATGTGGAATCGGTACTCGCCGATGCCGTGGTCGACGACCGTGACGCCGGTATCTACCGTGCCAACCGGCGAATCTTCACCGACGAGGAGATCTTCGAACTCGAGATGAAGCACATCTTCGAGGGCAACTGGATCTATCTCGCCCACGAGAGCCAGGTGCCGAACCCGGGCGACTACATCACGACCTACATGGGTCGCCAGCCTGTGGTCATCACCCGCAGCCAGGACGGCGAGCTCAACCTGCTCATCAACGCCTGCGCCCACCGCGGAGCGATGATCTGCCGCCGCAAGACCGACAACCGCACGACGCTGACGTGTCCGTTCCACGGTTGGACGTTCCGCAACGACGGGACCCTGCTCAAGGTCAAGGACCCCGAGGGTGCCGGCTACCCGGACACCTTCGACACCAACGGTTCCCACAACATGACGAAGGTCGCGAAGTTCGACAGCTACCGCGGCTTCCTCTTCGGCTCCCTCAATGCCGACGTCTCGACCCTGGCCGAGCATCTCGGCGACACGACGAAGGTCATCGACATGCTCGTCGACCAGTCCCCCGAGGGTCTCGAGGTGCTCCGTGGCTCCTCGACCTACACCTATGACGGCAACTGGAAGGTGCAGGCCGAGAACGGCGCCGACGGCTACCACGTCACGGCCACCCACTGGAACTACGCCGCCACCACGTCGCGACGCAACACCGGGGACTCGGCGAACACCACGAAGACGCTGGACGCCGGGACCTGGGGCAAGTCGGGCGGTGGCTACTGGTCCTACCCGAACGGCCACCTGTGCCTCTGGACCTGGGCCGGCAACCCGGAGGACCGCCCGCTGTGGGACCGCATGGAGGACCTCAAGGAAAAGTTCGGCGAGGCCAAGGGCGAGTTCATGGTCAAGGGCAGTCGCAACCTCTGCCTCTACCCGAACGTCTACGTGATGGACCAGTTCTCGACGCAGATCCGACACTTCCGTCCGATCTCGCCGAGTCAGACCGAAGTCACCATCTACTGCATCGCTCCCAAGGGCGAGACACCGGAATCGCGTGCCTGGCGGATCCGCCAGTACGAGGACTTCTTCAATGCCTCCGGGATGGCGACCCCCGACGACCTGGAGGAGTTCCGCTCCTGCCAGCTCACCTTCGAGGCCACTGCCGCGCCGTGGAACGACATGAGCCGTGGGGCCGAGCACTGGCTGAGCGGACCGGACGAGGTCGCCCTGACCCTGGACATGCCGGGTGTCATCTCCGCCGGGCTCAAGAACGAGGACGAGGGGCTGTACCCCGTCCAGCACGGCTACTGGCTCGAGACGATGCGGGCCGCAGTGGCTCGCGAGAACGGAACGGAGGCGTCGGCATGAGCACCACGGCTGCCACTCCCGAATCCGCCACTGCAGGAACGCCATCCGCGCCCGCGAACCGGCTGATCACGCAGAACGACATCGAGCAGTTCTTGTACCGCGAGGCGCGCTTCCTCGACGACCGTGAGTTCGAGAAGTGGCTCGACTGCTACGCCGACGACTGCGAGTACTGGATGCCCGCATGGGACGACGACGACCAGCTCGTCGAGAACCCACAGACCGACATCTCGCTCATCTACTACGCCAACAAGGGTGGGCTGGAGGACCGCGTGTTCCGGATCCGCACCGAACGCTCGAGCGCCACCTCGCTCCCCGAGCCGCGGACCAGCCACAACATCAGCAACGTCGAGGTGATCGAGCGTCGCGGTGACCTGCTGGACGTGCGGTTCAACTGGCACACCATGTACTTCCGGTACAAGACGATCGACCCCTACTACGGGACGTCCTTCTACACGATCGACTTCTCCGGCGAGAGCCCTCTCATCCGGCGCAAGACCGTGGTGCTCAAGAACGACTACATCCACCACGTCGTCGACGTCTACCACTTCTGAGACCTGGCCATGACAGCAACGCAGACCCATCAGATCGCCCTCGCCTTCGAGGACGGAGTCACCCGCTTCATCACGTGCGCGGAGGACCAGACCGTCGCGGACGCGTCCTACCGAGCCCGCATCAACATCCCCCTCGACTGCCGCGACGGGGCCTGTGGCACCTGCAAGGCGCAGTGCGAATCGGGCGAGTACGACGGCGGCACCTACATCGAGGACGCGCTGACAGCAGACGAAGCGGCCGCCGGCCTGGTGCTGCCCTGCAGCATGAAACCCCGCTCCGACCTGGTGCTCCAGATCGCCAGCACCTCCGCCGTGGCCAAGACGCGCGCCGCGACCTACAAGGCCACGATCGCCAGCATCGAGCGCCTCTCCCCCACGACCATGTCCTTCACGTTGGAGACACCCGAGCGCTCGCAACTCGCCTTCCTCCCGGGGCAGTACGTCAACATCCAGGTCCCGGGCAGTGCAGAAAGCCGCTCGTACTCCTTCAGCACCGCCCCGGACGACACCTCGCTCGGCTTCCTGGTCAAGCTGACCCCGGGAGGCGTGATGTCGACCTGGCTCTCGGAGCAGGCCAGCATCGGCGACGAGGTCAGCTTCACCGGCCCGAACGGCAGCTTCTTCCTGCGCGAGACCGCAAGGCCGCTGCTGCTCCTTGCGGGCGGGACCGGCCTGGCGCCGATCCTGGCGATCCTGCACACGATGCGACAGGTCGGAAGCACACGGTCGGCGCACCTCATCTACGGGGTGAGCACCGACGACGACCTCGTCGAGCTGGCAAAACTCGAGGAGCTGGCCGGCGACATCCCCGGGCTGACGTGGGACCACTGCGTCTCCGACCCGGCGAGTTCGGCCCCCAACAAGGGGTACGTCACGAGCCTGATCCGACCCGAGCACCTTCACGATGGCGACGTCGCCGTCTATCTCTGCGGTCCGCCGCCGATGGTCGAGGCAGTGCGGCAGCACTTCACCGATCAGGGCGTGGAACCCACTGGCTTCTACTACGAGAAGTTCGCCCTCTCAGGGACCGCACCTGCCGCCGCTCCCGCGGTTGCCTCCGCCCAGGAAGCACCAGCTCCCGAGGTGGCGACCGTTCCTGCTCCCGTACCTGCGCCCGCGCCACGTCCTGCGCCCGTTTCTGCACCCGTGGTCGAGACGACCGCGCCGGCCGCCCATCCGCCCACAGGTGACGTCGCCGCCCGCACCGTCGCCGGTCAGCTGGTGTTCTCCGGTCGTGACGTCGCAGCTCTGCAGGGCGGCGTTGCGGCCGACCCGATCGCCCTCGCCGACACCGCCCGCACCGTGGCCGGTCAGGTGGTCTTCCCGTCGCGCGCCCAAGGCGTCGGTGCCGGTTCACCGACGCCGTATGCCGAGGGTGACCTGTTGCCCGCGGCGCAGGCACGGTCCGTGGCCGGCCAGGAGACCTTCGCGGCCCGCGAGGTGACGGCGTTGCACGCCCCCGCCCCGTCAGCCGGTGCCGTGACACCTGTGGTCGCGACGGCGCCGTCGGACCAGATCACGTCCGACGGATACGAGATCGGCGAGGAGCACCCGTCCGTGCATGCCTCGGACGCGATCTTCGAGGCCCGGATGGCCCTCGAGCTCGGAGCCCTCGACCTCGTGCTGGGACGCCTCAGCTCCCAACAGGTCGCGGGGTACCGCCTGCTCGCGGAGTCGACCGTGCCCTATGTCGACGGCGACCGCTTCGTGGATGCCGCGGCATACACCGAAACCAATGCCGCCTTCCACGACTACCTCTTCGGCCTGACGGGCAACGAGCACCTGCTCCGCGCCTACCAGGCGCTCGGGGTCAAGGGCCGGATGGAGGAAGCCCTCCGCACCGCGACATGGTGTGACCCGCGCTGCGCCCAGGACCACCTCGACATCGTCGATGCCATCGAGCGCGGCGACCGGACCGGCGCACGGGCCCTCGTCAGCGACCATGCCGACCGCTCGAAGACCACCATGCGTCGCGCCATGGACGAGAGCCGTCAGTCGCAGCGACCCCGCTTCGTCACACCGGGCAGGTTCACCGGCAAGGTCGTCGTCGTCACCGGTGCCGCCCAGGGCATCGGCGAGGCCGTGTCCCGCCGGATCAGCGCCGAGGGCGGCCAGCTCGTGCTGGTCGACCGGTCCGACCTCGTCCACGAGCTGGTGGCCGACCTCGACGGATCCGGCGCGTCCGGGATCGCCGTGGTCGCCGACCTGGAGGCCTACGACGGTGCCCGCGCCGTGGCCGAACAGGCACTGGCAAGGTTCGGCCGCGTGGACGTGCTGATCAACAACGTCGGAGGCGCGATCAACTTCAAGCCCTTCACCGAATTCACCGACGCGCAGATCAGCGCCGAGATCCAACGGTCGCTCATGACAACCCTTTTCGCCTGCCGCGCCGTGCTCCCCAGCATGGTGGAACGCGGGACCGGCGTCATCGTCAACGTCTCCTCGGCGGCGACACGCGGCATACACCGCATTCCCTATTCGGCCGCCAAGGGCGGCATCAACGCGATCACCGCGTCCATGGCACTGGAGTACGCCGAGGCCGGCATCCGGGTCGTCGCCACCGCGCCCGGCGGGACCGAGGCCCCGCCCCGGCGCATCTCGCGCGGCACTCCGGTCGCGCAGGGCGAGCAGGAACGCCAGTGGTTCCAGGCGCACATCGACCAGACGCTCGCGCACTCCCCCATGCACCGCTACGGCTCTCTCGACGAGCAGGCCGCCGCCATCACTTTCCTCGCCAGCGAGGAAGCGTCCTACATCACCGGAAGCGTCCTACCGGTCGCCGGTGGTGACCTGGGCTGACCCTGGCCCGCCCCACCGAACGCGTGCGCGTTCGACACCGCATCACCTCCCTCTGCCTCACGCCAGGAGCTCTGCCATGCCCTCAACACCTGTCGACCTCGAGAAACGCCGACGCCGGACCCTTCGCTGGGTCGTCCTCCTCTCCACGGCTGCCCTGATCTTCGACGGCTACGACCTCGTCGTCTATGGAACGGTGATCCCCGTCCTCCTGTCCGATCCCGACCAGCTGGGCGCCCTCACCCCCGGCCAAGCGGGCACCCTCGGCAGCTATGCGCTGCTCGGCGTCCTCGTGGGCGCGCTGGCCGCAGGCGCCGTCGGTGACCGCATCGGTCGCCGCAAGGTGATGCTGGTCAACCTCGCCTGGTTCTCGGTGGGCATGGCCATCACCGCCACCACCCAGTCCGTGGCCACCTTCGGCGCCTTCCGCTTCCTCACCGGCGTCGGCGTGGGTGCCCTCGTGGCCACCGTCGGTGCGCTCGTCGCAGAGTTCGCCCCACCCGGTCAGCGCAACCGCTACAACGCGATCGTCTACAGCGGCATCCCCGCCGGTGGCGTGCTGGCGGCCCTGACCGCCATCACCCTCGGAGACGAACTGGGTTGGCGCGGTCTCTTCTGGATCGGCGCCCTGCCGATCGTCGTGCTCCTCCCCCTCGCCCTTCGATACCTCCCGGAGTCGCCGAAGTGGCTGGTCGCCCGGGGCCGCGTCGCCGACGCAGAGGCCGCGTCGATCCGCACCGGGATCCCCGTGCCCGACCCCGAGCCGGTGGTGCAGGACAAGGTCGGCTTCCCTGCTCTGGCGAGCCGTCGCTTCAGGTTGCCGACCGCGCTGCTCGGCATGATGAGCTTCGCCGGGCTGCTCCTGACCTACGGCCTCAACACCTGGCTGCCGCAGATCATGGGCGAGCAGGGCTACGGCAAGAACTACTCGCTCACCTTCCTGCTCGTGCTCAACCTCGCCGCGATCGGCGGTGGCCTGATCGCGTCCTTCGTCGCGGACCGGGTCGGCGCCAAACGCGTGGTCGCGTCGACGTTCGTCCTGGCGTCGCTGGCCCTGGCCGCCCTGCCGCTGTCGATGCCAGCTGCGCTGCTCTTCCTGGCCGTGGCGCTCGCGGGCGTCGGCACCATCGGAACGCAGGTGCTGATCTACGGACTCGTCTCGAACTACTACCCGACCAGCGCACGCGCCGCAGGTGTCGCCTGGTGTGCGGGTTTCGGCCGGCTCGGCGGCATCGTCGGCCCCATCATCGGTGGAGTCCTCGTCGGCGCAGGAGTGGGCGGCTCGACCGCCTTCCAGTTGTTCGCCGGGATCTCGCTCCTCGGCGCCCTGGTCACGACGATGGTGCCGCGATCGGCGCACGCCGAGACCCCGGCGACGGTCCGGCAACGGACCCGGCGCCGGATGGCGTGCGGTCTACCGTGGCTGCGTGACCGAACCAGAGCCCGCGCCCGTGCTGGTCGCCCGCGACACCGAGCTCACCACCCTGCGGCGGTATCTGCTGCAGGGCGGTGAGCCCGGTCCGGGCATGGTCCTCGTCACCGGCGCGACCGGCATGGGCAGCAGTGCACTGGTGCGCCAGTTCGCTCACGAGCACCGAGCGGCCGGAGGTCACGTCCTCAGCGCCCTGGCAGTCCCGTGGGAGAGCGACCTCGACCACGGCGTGCTGGCCCAGCTGCTGGGAGAACCCCTGCCCGAGATGGACGTGCTGGCGGCCGCCGATCGTGTCATCGGTGCCCTCGGCGACTCGTCCGAGCTCGGGCCCACCCTGCTCGTGGTCGACGACGCTCACTGGAGTGACCCGGCCTCCCTGCAGGCGCTCTCGACTGCTGTTCGACACCACCGGCACGCGCCCCTGCTCGTGCTGGTTGCCGCCTCCGCTGGCGTGCCCGACGCACCGACCGAGTCGGCGGCAGTTCTCGATCGGGCTGACGAGACCATCGTGCTGCCGCCTCTCACGGCCGCCTCGGTCCAGCTGCTGGCTGCCGGTGCCGGTGTCGCGCTCCATCCCTCTCTGGCGGACCGGCTGTGCCGCTTCACCGGAGGCAGGCCCGGGCCGACAATCACGCTGATGCGCGAGCTTCCTGCCGAGTTCTGGAGTGACGTCGCCCCTGACTTCCCCGCACCGTCCGCTGTCGCGGCCGACGTGGCGCAGCGGCTGCAGGCTCTGACGACAGACGCGCGCGAACTGGCCGGGGTGGTCGCCGTGCTCCGCCGGGCCCCGGTGTCGCTGGCTGCGTCCGTGTCGGGCCTGGACCAGCCCCTGCCCGCCATTGACGAACTCGTGGACGCCGGCATCGTCGCCGTGGTGACCGAGTTCGGCGTGACCATCGTGCGGCCGAGCGACCCGATGCTGGAGGCCGCCGTCCTCGGTTCACTGGGTCGGGTCAGACAGGCCGAGCTGCACCGGAAGGCCGCCGACCTCATCGCGGATCCCGTGGCGCGTCTGACGCACCTGGTCGCGGCGGCACCACTGCCCGATGCCGATCTCGCCGACGAGCTCGATGCGCTGGCAGAGGAACGGGCACAGACAGGACAGTGGGCCACCGTGGCGGACCTGCTGTCCCGGTCGGCCCGGGTGACCTCCGAGGTCACCGTTCGCGAGGACCGACTTTCCCGTGCGTTCGACGCCCTCGTCGGGTCCGGGGACACGCTGGGCGCAGCTTCGGCGGTCGCCGAGGTGGAGAGCCTGCGAGAGACCCCGCTGCGCAACGCCGCACTGGGATACCTCGCCATTGTGCGAGGTCGCTCGACCGAGGCAGAGAGCCGGTTGGTGCGGGCCTGGGACCTCGTCAACATCGAGCGCAACCCCGACACCGCCGCCTTGATCTGTCAGCGTCGCGTGCTCCACAGCCTGGCTCGCTGCCGCGGCGACGAACTCGTGCACTGGGCCGACAAGGCTCTCGAACTCGCGCCCACCGGCTCTCCGGTCGCTGTCGAGGCGCTGGCCATCCGGGGACTCGGTCTGGCCGGCACCGGCCACGCTCGCGAAGCACTGGACGGTTACGAGATGCTGGCGAAAGAGGTCGGCCACGGCGCCCAGGGCCAGCGCGTGGCGATGGGACGCGGGTGGCTCGCGCTGATGCTCGACGACGTCGACGAAGCCCGCGCCTCGCTGGCCTCGGCGACGTCCACGGACTTCCTCGGCGGGTCGACCCGCATCTCACTGTGGGCCCACGCTTGGCTCGCCCGGGCGCAATTCGTCAGCGGCGAGTGGGACGACGCGCTGCGGACGGGAGAGCAGGGCATGCTCCTGGCGGAGCAGACCGGCATGCGCCTGATCCAGCCACTGCTGGCCTGGACCCAGGCACAGGTGCACTCGCTGCGGGGCAACTGGGTGCAAGCCGACCTCGCCGTCCGTGACGCCGTGGCGGGCCCGCGTGACTACGAGATCATGCGGGTCTCCGCCAGTCTGGCTCGCGCCAGTGTGTCCGAGGCGCGGGCGGACTACGCAGGTGTCCTGCGAAGCGTCGAGCCGCTCCGACAGCCCTGGGCCCGCGGCGGAATCGACGAGCCCGGTGCGTGGCCGTGGCCCGACGTCTGCGCCAACGCGCTGGTGATCGAGGGGCACTACGCCGAGGCGGAGACCTTCCTCGAGCCCCACGAGCACCTCGCGAAGGAGCGAGGACACCGGTCCGCCCAGGCGCGGCTCGGCTACGCCCGGGGTCGGCTGCTCGGCGCCACGGGCGACCTGCCGGCGGCCCGTGACGCATTCGAGAACTCGGCGGCCCTGCTCGCAGACCTGCCGCTTCCCTACGACCGCGCGCGAACCCACTTCGCGTGGGGTCAGACCCTGCGCAGGGCGGGCAAGCGCCGTGAGGCCGACGCCGTGCTCCAGACAGCCCGTGACCTCTACGACAACCTCGGCGCGACAACCTACGTCGAACGCTGTGACCGCGAGCTGCGGGCCGGTGGGGTCCACGCGACCCGCGCCCCTCTCGCCGATCGGTCCGCCGAGACGTTGACTCCACAGGAGACCCTGGTCGCGGACCTCGTGGCGAGCGGCATGACCAATCGCGAGGTGGGCACCGAGCTGTATGTCTCGACCAAGACCGTGCAGTACCACCTGACCCGCATCTACGGAAAGCTCGGAATCCGTTCCCGCGGTGAGCTCGCGGCCATGCGTGGATCGCCACGTGAGGAGCCTCCACAGCCATGAGCACGACCCAGCACGACGCCGCTGTCGACTCTCCCGCACCGCGGGCAGGACGGTTCGAGCGCCCCACGGTGCGACTGCCCTCACCTCGAGAGGTGTTCGCCGACCTCGGCGGGCACCAACTCGTCAATGGCGTGGTCGGTGTGCTCTTCTCGATCACCGGTCCGATCCCGATCATCGTGGCGGTCGGCCGCGGCGGCGGGCTGTCCGGGGAGCAGATCGCGTCCTGGATCTTCGGGGTTCTCGTCCTCAACGGACTGCTCACGATCGTGATGTCCTGGACCTTCCGGCAGCCGTTGGGATTCTTCTGGACGATCCCGGGCACCGTCGTCGTCGGGACCGCGCTGAACTCCCTCACCTGGCCCGAGGTGATCGGTGCCTACGTGCTCACCGCCTTGTTGGTGCTCGCCATCGGTCTGACCGGGATGGTCGATCGCGTCATGTCCCTCCTGCCCATGCCGGTCGTGATGGCCATGGTCGCGGGCGTCTTCCTGAGCTTCGGCATCGACCTCGTGACAGCGGTGGCAACCGATGCGGCCATCGCCGCGCCGATGGTCCTGGTCTTCTTCCTGGCCACGGCGTTCCCGTCGATCGCTCGCTTCGTGCCTCCGATCCTTGGCGCACTCGTCGTCGGTGCGGGCGTCGTCCTCGCGACGGGTGCTTTCGACGCTCGGACCCTGTCGGGTCCCTGGCTGGCCGCTCCGGTGTTCACCGCACCGCAGTTCAGCTGGTCAGCGGCCATCGAGCTCGTGGTCCCCCTCGCGCTGACAGTCGTGGTCGTGCAGAACGGCCAGGGAATGGCGGTGTTGCGCGAGGCCGGGCACCGACCCCCGATGAACCTCATCACCATCGTCTGCGGACTCGTCTCCCTGCCCGCTGCCATGGTCGGAGCGGTCTCCACGTGCCTGACCGGTCCCACCAATGCCCTGCTGACCGCATCGGGCCCACGCCGGCGTCACTACACCGCGGCGTTGGTGTGCGGGGGCCTCGCGATCATCGTCGGTCTGCTCGCGCCGGGCTTCGTCCGAGTGCTCCTGGCGATGCCAGTGGCGTTCGTCGCCGCACTCGGTGGATTGGCCATGTTGCGAGCGCTGGAGGGTGCCTTCCGAGTGGCGTTCTCGGGGAAGCACGTGCTGGCTGCGCTCGTCGCCTTCCTCGTGACGGTGGCCGAAGCCACCTTCCTCAACATCGGTGCAGCGTTCTGGGGTCTGGTCGTCGGGGTGGCCGTGCACGCCCTGCTCGAGCGCGGCTCACGGGATCCTCTGGGCAGTTCTTCCTGACCATCGAGTCAGCGCGATGCGGTCAGGCGCCGCCACGGGCCAGGACGCGGGCCCCCGTCTTCGCCGTGATCTCGTCGACGGTGACGCCCGGGGCGAGTTCGACGAGCTCGAACGCGTCGCCAGCGACGTCAAGGACCCCCAGGTCGGTGATCACTCTCGAGACGACCCCGCGACCGGTCAGGGGCAGGTCGCAGTCCGCGACCAGCTTGGGTGCACCGCTCCTGGCGCAGTGCTCCATCAGCACGATCACCCGTCGCGCGCCGCTGACCAGGTCCATCGCGCCGCCCATGCCCTTGACCATCGCGCCCGGGACCATCCAGTTGGCCAGGTCGCCGTTGACCGCGACCTGCATGCCACCGAGGACGGCGGTGTCGATGTGGCCGCCGCGGATCATGGCAAAACTCAGCGACGAGTCGAAGTAGCTCGCTCCCGGAAGCACGGTGACGGTCTGCTTGCCGGCGTTGATGAGGTCGGGATCGACCTCATCGTCGTAGGGGAAAGGACCGACGCCGAGTATGCCGTTCTCGGCGTGCAGGGTGACCGTCGAGTCTGCGGGCAGGTGGGCGGGAATCATCGTGGGCAGGCCGATGCCGAGATTGACGTATTCACCGTCGTGGAGTTCGAGTGCCGCTCGGGCGGCCATCTCGTCTCGGGTCCAGCTCATGCTGACGTCTCCTCACGGGGGCGGGTGGTGCGTTTCTCGATGTCCTTGTGGGCGGCCTGCTCGGGACTCAACTCGACGACTCGTTGCACGAAGACGCCCGGCAGGTGGACCTCGTCGGGTCCGATCTCGCCGATCTCGACGACCTTCTCCGCCTCGACGATCGTCAGTTTGCCGGCCATCGCGGCGGGCACGTTGAAGTTGCGTGCGGAGGCGTTGAAGACGCAGTTGCCGGCACGGTCCACGACTGCGGCCCGCACCAGCGCGACGTCGGTGATGATCGACTCCTCGAGCACCATCTGGGTGTCGTGGAAGGTGCGCACCTCCTTGGGCTCGGAGGCGAGGGCGACCGTGCCGTCGGAGTGGTAGCGCCACGGCAGCCCGCCCTCGGACACCATCGTGCCGACGCCCGTGGGGGTGAAGAAGGCGCCGATCCCTGCGCCACCGGCTCGCAGTCGCTCCGCGAGAGTGCCCTGGGGGGTGAGCTCGACGGTGAGCTCGCCGGCGAGGTACTGCCGGGCGAACTCCTTGTTCTCCCCGACGTAGGACGCGATGACCCGGCTGATCCGACGCTGCTCGAGGAGCAGTCCGAGGCCGGCACCGTCGACACCGCAGTTGTTGGAGACGACGGTGAGGTCATCGGCACCCTGGTGCAGCAGCGCCTCGATCAGGAACCAGGGGATGCCGACGAGTCCGAATCCGCCCACGGCGAGGGTGGCGCCACTGGGCACGTCGGCAACGGCGTCTGCCGCGCTCGGAACGACCTTGTCGATGCTCATGAGGATGCTCCCGTGAGGTGGGTGATGATCGCCGAAGTGATGGTCTCCGGCTGCTCGGCGTTGGCGAGGTGGGCGGACTGTGGCACGACGACGAGGCGACCGTTCTGGACGTTCTCGGCGATCTCCTCCAGAAATGCCGGAGGAGTGGCCGGGTCGTCGCCTCCCGCGATGGCGAGTGTGGGCGCGGCGATGCGTGGCAGGTCGGGGCGCAGATCCATCGCGGCGATGACCTCGCAGCACGAGGCGTAGCCCTCGGCGGAGGTGGCCGCGACCATCGCTTCGCAGCTCGCCCTGATCTCTGGGTTCACCTCGAGGTATGCCGTGGTGAACCAGCGTGCGACGACGGCTTCGGCCACCGCTGCGGTTCCGTTCTCACGCACGGTGGCGGCGCGGTCGTGCCACGCGCTGGCGGGCGCGAGCCGGGCCCCCGTGCACAGCACGACGAGCCGGTCGACGCGCTCGGGGTTGAGCGCGGCCAGGCGAAGGCCGGTCATACCGCCGAGCGAGAGGCCGACGAAGTGGGCCCTGTCGACGCCCAGGGTGTCGAGCAGGGCGATGACGTCATCGCTGACATCGTCGATGTCGTAGGGGCCGGCCGGGACCGGCGACCCGCCGTGGCCTCGGGTGTCGTAGCGCACGACCCGGAAGTGCTCTGCGAGCGCATCGGCCTGGGCGTCCCACATGCTCATCGTCGAGCCGAGGGAGTTGGACAGGACGACGACGGGGGCATCGACGGGACCAGTGACGACGTGATGGACGTTGACCGCAGTCATCACGCCACCCTCTCGAAGACGGCCGCAAGGCCCTGGCCGCCACCGATGCACATGGTCTCGAGGCCGTAGCGGGATTCTCGGCGGTGCATCTCGTGGGCGAGCGTGGCCAGGATGCGGGCGCCCGTCGCGCCGACGGGGTGGCCGAGCGAGATGCCGGAGCCGTTGGGGTTGAGGCGCTCGTCGGTGGCATCGACCTTCCATTCGCGCAGGCAGGCGAGCACTTGGGCGGCGAAGGCTTCGTTGAGCTCGATCACGTCAATCTGGTTCAGCGCCAGACCTGCTCGTTCCAGGGCAGCGGCGGTGGCGGGCACAGGTCCGATCCCCATCACCTCGGGACCGACGCCGGCCACGGCCCACGACTTCAGGGCGAGCAACGGCCTCAGGCCGCGGCGCTCGGCCTCCATACGCGTGGTGACGACACACATCGCCGCGCCGTCGTTCTGTCCGCTCGCATTGCCAGCAGTGACGGTCGACTCGGGATCGAGTTTCGAACGCACCGGCCGCAGGGCGGCGAGCTGCTCAAGGGTGGTCTCGGGACGCGGGTGTTCGTCGCGATCGACCACGGTGTCGGGCTTTCCGCGCGTGCCGGGGACCGTGACCGGGACGAGCTCGTCGGCGAACCTGCCGGCGTCGTGCGCGGCGCCGGCCCGCTGCTGGGAGCGCACCGAGAACTCGTCCTGCTCCTCCCGGGAGATGCCGTAGTCGCGCCGCAGATTCTCGGCGGTTTCGAGCATGCCGCCGGGAACCGGGTGGTCCCTGCCACCAGCGGTTTCACGAGCGCGCACGAGGCGGTCCATGAGTTCGACACCACCGCTGCGTATGCCGGTACGCAGGCCGAGTGCGTAGTGCTCCACGTTGGACATGGATTCGACACCCCCAGCCACGATCACACTCCCGGCTCCGCTCGCAACCTGCGATGCGGCATACAGGACGGCTTGAAGTCCGGAACCACAGCGACGGTCGATCTGAAGGCCCGGGACCCCGACGCCGAGGCCCGCATCGAGGGCGGCAATGCGCCCGATGGCGGGGTTCTCACCACTGGGGTTGCAGTTGCCCAGGATGACATCGTCGACGTCGCCCTCCCCCAGCCCGGTCCGACGGACCAGCTCGGACAGCGTCAATGACGCGAGGTCGACGGCGCTGAGCGTGGAGAGCGCTCCGCCGAAACGTCCCACGGGGGTGCGAACCGGTTCACAGATCACGATGTCGGGCATGGGTCGACCGTAGGCCGGTCAACCAATATTGAGAAGTATCCATTTGCCTCTGATCAAGACTGTGGAAGTCTTGATGCATGGAACTCCGTCACTTGCGCTACTTCCAGGCCGTTGCCGAGGAGAAGCACTTCGGTCGCGCAGCGTCGCGGCTGCACATGGCCCAGCCGCCGCTGTCGCAGCAGATCAAGCAACTCGAGGACGAGCTCGGGGTGAAGTTGCTGAGCCGCACCACCCGCCGGGTCGACCTGACCCCGGCGGGCGAGACGTATCTTGCCCGCGTCCGCGCGATCCTCCAGTCGGTCGACGCGGCCGGGGACGAGGCCCAACGCATCGGTCGCGGCCTCGAGGGACGTCTGGTGATCGGGTGCGTCGGCTCCGCGACCTACTCACTCCTTCCGGCCCTCGCTCGAGCGCTGCGGGAACAGTTGCCCGACGTGGACTTCGCGTTCCAGGGCGAGATGTTGAGCCCCGACCAGGTGGCCGCGCTTCGTGATGGATCGATCGACCTTGCGCTGCTGAGACCGTCCGGCGACCCGGTTGACCAGACCGACCTCACGTCGGTCACCCTGCGCGAGGAGAAGTTCGTCGTGGCGTTGCCCGAGGGGCATCGGCTCGCGTCGCGCAGCAAGGTGCGGATCGGCGACCTTCGTGACGAGGACCTCATCGTTCACGCCGGACACGGACGCTCGGCGATGTATGACGCCGTCGTCGGGCTGTGCCGTGACGCAGGCTTCGAGCCGGTGATCCGACACGAGGTCGCCGAGACCTCGACGCTGGTGACCTTCGTCGCCGCCGGACTCGGCGTGGCGATCGTCCCCGAGCCGGTCTCCGCACTCGTGGTGGCCGGGACGACCTATCGGCCGCTGACTGGTCCCGCCCGGATGAAGCTCGTGGCGGCAACGCGCTCCGGCGACGACTCGGCGCTCCTGTCCCGGACCTTGGGCGTCCTCCGCCGGCAGATCACTGGCTGATCCCCAACGCCGCGCCGGTTTGCCTCCCCGTGGCTGTCGGACCTCACACCTAGCCTCGCTGACATGCAGATGGTCCAGGGCACTCTCGATGACCTGGGCACACCCCTGTCGGACGTGACGTTCGTCGTCGTCGACCTCGAGACCACCGGCGGCAGCCCGAGCGAGTGCGGCATCACCGAGATCGGCGCCGTCAAGGTGCGCGCCGGTGAGGTGCTCGGCGAGTTCCAGACCTTCGTCAACCCGGGCCAGCCCATCCCGGCGTTCATCTCGGTCCTCACCGGCATCACGGACGCGATGGTGCGCGACGCTCCACGGGTCGAGCCGGCCCTCGTCGCGTTCCTCGAGTTCGCGGCAGGCTCGGTGCTCGTCGCCCACAACGCGGGGTTCGACGTCTCGTTCCTCAAGGCGGCGTGCGCCCGGGCCGAGCGTGACTGGCCGCGCTTTCCCGTCGTCGACACCGTCCACCTTGCCCGCCAGCTCGTGACCCGCGACGAGGCACCCAACCACCGATTGGGTTCTCTTGCAGTGCTTTTCGGCGCCACGACGACTCCGGACCACCGCGCCCTGCACGACGCACGCGCCACTGTCGACGTCCTGCACGGACTCATCGCCCGTGTCGGCTCGCTCGGGGTGCACTCGCTCGAGGAGCTCAAGGCCTACTCCGCCAAAGTCCCTGCCGCGACGCGGCGCAAGCGCCACCTCGCCGACGGGCTGCCCGAGGCGCCGGGCGTCTATCTGTTCAAGGACGGCCAGGGGCGCGTCCTCTATGTCGGCACGTCGGTGTCGATCCGCACCCGTGTCCGCAGCTATTTCACGGCGTCCGAGAAGCGACGCCGGATGTCCGAGATGGTCCGGATCGCCGAGTCAGTGACGCCCATCGTGTGCGCCACCCCTCTCGAGGCCGAGGTCCGTGAGCTGCGGCTCATCAAGGAGCACAAGCCCCGCTACAACCGGCAGTCCCGCCACCCCGAACGCTCGTGGTGGGTCAAGCTCACCGTCGAACCCTTCCCCCGACTGTCGATCGTGCGGGACGTCGCCGACGACGACACCCGCTACATCGGCCCCTTCGCCTCGCGCGGCTCCGCCGACGACGCAGTCGCCGCCGTCCATGAGGTGCTGCCCCTGCGCCAGTGCCTCGAGCGGTTGTCGGCCACCAAGCCGCGCTCCGCCTGCGCGCTGGCCGACATGGGTAGCTGCGGCGCCCCGTGCACCGGAGCTCAGAGTGTCGAGGACTACGCCGCCGTCGTCGCCGAAGCCGTCGCGCTCCTCGCGGGCGACGCCACCTCGGCCGTGTCGACGTGGCGCGAGCGGATGGACCATCTCGCCGAGCAGGAACGCTTCGAGGACGCCGGGATCGTGCGCGACCGGATGCTCAGTCTCGTGCGCGGCGCCTCCCGCGCCCAGCGACTCGACCCCCTGTCCCGGACCGCCGAACTGATCGCCGCCAAGCGCAGCGAGACCGGCGGCTGGGAGGTCATGTGCATCCGCCATGGCCGGCTGGCCGGCAGCACCCTGTCACCGCGCGGAGCCGACCCCATGCCCTACGTCGAGGCGTTGCGGGCCAGCGCCGAGGTCGTCCCCACTCCCCTGCCGCCCGCCACGTCGGCGACTCCCGAGGAGAGCGAGCGGATCCTGCGGTGGCTGGACGCCCCCGGGGTGCGCGTCGTCGACATCGACGGTTCGTGGACGTGTCCCGTCGGTGGTGCGACGGGTGTGCGCCACGCCCTCGAGCCGGTCGAGGCGTCGAAGCGCGCGACCCCGGGGTTCCGCTCGGCCGGCTGACTCACGCCACAGGCCTGGCCGTGTAGCCGCTTGAAGAGGTGCACTCCGTCGAACCGTTGCATCGGCCGCTGGTCTTCGCCCGGTTGGTGTTGAAGTACAGCTTGCCGTCCTTGCTGTTACCCCGACGCCCTCGATCTCGAACTTGTCCGCGTACACCCCGGAGGTGATCCGGAAGGACGTGTTCGCCGAGGGCGAGAGTGACGGTGCCCGTCGTCGCGGACGCTCATGTTGCGATAGACGAGCACGATGCTGACGTTCTCCTTCGTCAGCGGGTAGTAGAGGACCTGTCTTGCGCCTCGTGGTAGTAGAAACCCTGGTTCGCGAAGCCGGTGAAGTCCGATGGGCACGCCGTTGACCAGCGCGCCCGCCGTCTTGAGGTCGAAGGCCTTCGTGATGTTGATCGTTGCCCGAGTTGGCCGTCAGCGGCAAGGCTGCCCTTGTAGACCGTGGCACCGCTCTTGAAGAAGAACGTCGATCGCTGATCGACGAGATCGAGCACCCGGCTGATCCCGGACACGGCGCCTGTGGCCACGTCCTCCTTGATGGTGCACCGAGTACGAACCGACCTTGTAGTACGTGTTGCCCGCTGTAGCGCAGCTTCTCGAGCTGCGTCCCCGGTGGACGACATGGTGACGACGAAGAAGTGGTTGCACCCCGTCGATGGTCCACGATCGTCATGTCGTTCGCGTGCCCCAGCCCTGCGATGTACTTCGAGTCGGTGCCGGCGGCGTTCGTCATGATCTCCTTGGCGCCTCAGTGGTCCTGTTCGACGCGGTAGATCATCGGCCGACCCGTCGTCCCTGAGTGCGGTTCTTGATCGAGTAGTAGATAGGTGCCGCGCCGGCAGCGAACCCTGTGCGCCGGTGTACTCGTCGGCCGTCGGGCGTGCTGGCCCATGTCGCTGTAGGTGTTGAAGTACCGTGCCGGCCTGGTCAGCCGGAGCGCGGTCGCGATGCACCAGCCCGCACAGCCCCGCTGCCAGGAATCGTCGCGTGTCGTGATCGCCTGCTGATGCATCCCTCACCGTGCCGTGCGTGTCGAGTGAGACCTCGGACCGAAGCCCCCCGAAATGAGGCTAGGTCGGGCACTGTGGAGCCTGCAACCGCTGGCGACGGGGAGCACTCCCCATCGAGAGGAGGGCACGACGCATGTCCTATCCCCCGCCGCTCTACACCGGCGACCACGGCGAGAAGTCGGCGTGGGTCCGGCCCGGTGACAGCGAGCCAGATCTGGTCTACCCCAACGGAAACCGCGTCCACTACGTCGCTCGAGGCGAGGCCACCGGTGGCCTCTTCGGCCTCTATCGCTGGGAGTTCGCCGGTCCACCCAGCGGCCCCGGCTCGCACTTCCACAAGACCATGTCGGAGTCGTTCTACGTCCTCGACGGCATCGTCACGATCTTCGACGGCGACCGCTGGATCAAGGCCCGCTCGGGCGACTTCCTCCACGTGCCACCGGGCGGACTCCACGGGTTCCGCAACGAGGACGGACCGGCCACGATGCTCCTGCACTTCGCACCGGGCGCTCCCCGCGAGGCCTACTTCGAAGGTCTGGCGCACAACGGTGGCGTGGCCGCGATGAGTGCGGAGCAGCACGCCGAGTTCATGGCCGCCCACGACAACTTCTGGGACGGCGACTGACCCGACTACGCTGCAAGGCGTGATCACCGCCATCGTTCTCATCACTGCCGACGTCAACCGGATCCCCGAGGTGGCCCAGGAGGTCGCCGAGCTCGACGGCGTGAGCGAGGTCTACTCCGTCGCCGGAGATGCCGACCTCATCGCCATGGTGCGGGTCCGCCAGCACGACGAGCTCGCCAAGGTCATCGCCGACCGCCTCAACAAGGTCGAGGGCGTCACGGGCACCGCGACCCACATCGCGTTCCAGACCTACTCCAAGCACGACCTCGAGGCAGCCTTCAGCCTCGGTCTCGAATAACGAGCCACAAGACGGCGTATGCCGTCCCGCTCAGTTCGCTGCGACGGCGCGGCTTGCGGAGACCCAACGGTCCAACTGCACTGCAGCCGCACCCGAGTCGATCGCCTGGGCGGCCCGCTCCACGCCTGACCGGATCGCCGCGTGGATCTCGGACGCCGAGGTGCCAGCGGCACCTGCTGCGACTGCGAGGGCCGTGCCGGTGTTGAAGAGGACCGCGTCGCGCGCCGGACCCTTGTCGCCGGCGAACACCCGACGGGCGACCTCGGCGTTCTGATCGGCGAGTCCGCCCTTGATGCTGTCGATCGTCGACACGGTCAGACCCACGTCCGTCGGGTGGACCGACACCTCGGTGACCTCGCCGTCGCGCACCCAGAGGAGCGTCGTCGGGCCGGCGATGGACATCTCGTCGAGCCCCTCGTCGCCACGGAAGACGGCCGCGGTCGTGCCGCGGTCCGCGAACACACCCGCGATGATCGGAAGGAAACGGGCGTCCGCAACGCCGACTGCGGCATACGTCGGCTGTGCAGGGTTTGTCAGCGGTCCGAGAAGGTTGAACGCCGTGCCGACGCCGAGCTCAGCGCGAGCCGGCCCGGCGTGACGCATCGACGGGTGGAAGGTCTGTGCGAAGCAGAACGTGATCCCCGCGTCGAGGGCGACCTGACGCACCTGGTCAGGGCTGAGGGTGAGGTTGACCCCGAGGGATTCGAGGACGTCGGCGGAGCCGGACTTCGACGATGCGGCGCGGTTGCCGTGCTTGACGACCCGCAGGCCGGTCGCCGCGATGACGACCGACGACATCGTCGAGATGTTGACGGTGCCGAAGCGGTCACCACCGGTGCCGACGATGTCGATGCTCTCGCCGGGCACCTCGATGCGGTGGGCGTGCTCGAGCATGACGTCGGCGAGGCCGCGCACCTCGGCCACGGACTCGACCTTGGAACGCAGGGCCATGAGGAAGCCCGCGACCTGGGCAGGAGTCGCCTCACCGCCCATGATCTGGGTCATCGCCCAACGGGCCTCGTCGAGCGAGAGGTCCTCACGGGCGAGGAGACGAGTGAGCAGGTCGGGCCACGTCGGGCCCGAGGGGGCCGTGGCCGCCACGTCAGCTGTTCGCCGAGGCGCGGGTGCGCGCGAGACCAGCGATGGCCTCGGCGACCTTGATCGGGTCGAGCGGGTGCGGCACGGCGTCGTCGGCGAGCGACCAGGCAGCGAGCCAACCGTCCTGCGGGCGGCCGGTGAGGACGAGAACCGGCGGGCAGTTGTAGATCTCGTTCTTGATCTCGCGGCACAGGCCCAGGCCACCGTTCTTGGCGGCCTCACCGTCGAGGACCACGATGTCCCAGCCACCGGCGTCGAGCGCCTCGGTGACGGCAAACGCGGTGGCGCACTCGAGCCATCGGGTGACCTCGACGTCGCGAGCGGGACGACGTCCCGCTGCGGCACGCACGGCGTCACGCGTCGTGATGTCGTCGCTGTAGAGGAGGACCGACACCTGGTGGAGGGAGTCGCTTCCAGAGGTCGCCGTGGCCGACGTCGCGTGGTCAACCGAGTGCGCTGAGGTCATGCCTGCATCCTAGCCACGCGGGTTTCCCCGGGCTTTCGTTGGGCATTCCTCGGACCGAAGACCACCAACCCGGGGGTCGGTGCAGCATTCGCAGACGAATGACGCAATAATGACGCTCGTGGCGATCGCAGAAGCAACGACTCGAGTGTCCGGTCCGGTTCCCAGCATCCCGGACTACGGTCCGGCGACCCGACCCAACATGGTCGCGGTCGGGACGATGGTCTGGCTGGCCAGTGAGCTGATGTTCTTCGCGGCGCTGTTCGCGTTCTACTTCTCGCTCCGGGGCAACCTTCCCGTCCAGTGGGATGAGCGCACCGCCCAGCTCAACGTCCCGTTCGCCTTCGGCAACACGATCGTCCTCGTGATCTCGTCCGTCTGGTGCCAGCTCGGCGTCTGGAAGGCCGAGAGCGGACAGGTTGCCCGCACCGGCTCGTTCGTGCAGTTCAAGCAGTGGGGCATGCGTGAGTGGTACGTCCTCACCTACATCTTCGGCTCGATCTTCATCGCCGGACAGGTCTACGAGTACGCCCACCTCGTCGCCGAGGGCGTCACGCTCAGCACCGACTCGTACTCATCGATCTTCTACCTCGCCACCGGCTTCCACGGCATGCACGTCACCGGTGGTCTGATCGCCTTCCTCCTCATCATCGGGCGCACGTTCACGACGCGCCGCTACACGCACCTCCAGGAGACGGGCGCCGTCGTCACCTCCTACTACTGGCACTTCGTCGACGTGGTGTGGATCGCGCTGTTCGCGATGATCTACCTGCTGCAGTGACGTGGTTCCGCTGACCACTAGCCTGACCAGTTCCCCCGGACAACACATCCCCGAGACCCCCGACAGGACCGCACCGTGAACGCACTGGCAGCCCGCCGCCGCCACCCGGCCGCGATCGCCATCCTGCTCATGCTCGGCCTTCTCGTCACGGGCTTCGCCTATGCGGCCGTCGCGCCGCAGCAGGCGACGGCCGAGGCAAGCACCGCGCAGGACGTCACCGCAGGCAAGAAGCTCTTCCAGGCCAACTGCGCCTCGTGCCACGGCGTCAACGCCGAGGGACGCGCGACCGGAAACGGCGACAAGATCGCCGGACCCGCGCTCGCCGGCGTCGGAGCCGCAGCCGTCGACTTCCAGATGGGCACCGGCCGCATGCCGATGCGCGCCCCCGGCGTCCAGGCCATGCGCGGAGACGTGCAGTTCACCCAGGAAGAGATCGACAAGGTCAGCGCCTACATCGCGTCACTGGCCCCCGGTCCCGGCATCCCCTCCGAGGAGGATGTCGACCCCACCAAGGGTGACCCCGCCAAGGGTGGAGAGCTCTTCCGCGTCAACTGCGCCATGTGCCACAACTTCGCCGGATCCGGTGGCGCCCTGACCCGCGGCAAGTACGCCCCGTCGCTCATGGGTGTCGAGCCGCACCACATCTACGAGGCCATGGAATCCGGCCCGCAGTCGATGCCGGTCTTCAATGACGGCAACATCGCTTCCGAGGACAAGCGCGACATCATCGCCTTCCTCAAGTCGGTCGAGGACACACCGCAGCAGGGTGGACACGCCCTGGGTGCCCTCGGACCCGTCACCGAAGGCTGGTTCGCCTGGTTCTTCGGACTCGGACTCCTGGTCGCCGCCGCCGTCTGGCTCGGCCAGAAGTCGGCCTGATCATGCGCACCGCCGCTTCCCACTCTCCGTCGACAGGATCGAACGACCGATGAACGAGCAGGACAGCCACTCCACCGGAGGCGAGGTCACCCCCACGGGTGAGTTCGGATCAGGTGCCGTACGCCTCGACGAGGGACACGTCGTCGGTCACGGCGGCATCCCCGAGCGCTTCGAGAACCCCGGTTTCGCACCGCACATCCACCGCGGCGCCGACCTCGACGAGGCAGCCGCCAAGCGCGCCGAACGCACCGTCGGCGGTCTCTTCATCATCTCCATCCTCGGCACGCTCGGCTTCATCGTCGCCTATTTCGCGATCGACAAGCAGGCGACCATGTTCGTCCCGGGCATCGGGCAGACCAACGCGCTGCACATCATGCTCGGTGTGACGATGGCCGCCTCACTCCTGGGCATCGGCTTCGGCGCGGTCCAATGGGCCAAGACCCTCATGCCCGACGAGGAGGAGGTCGAGATGCGTCACACGATGCGCTCGGCCGACGAGCACCGCGAAGGCTTCGTCGCGATCCTGGGCGACGGCGCGGAGACCTCGCACCTCAACCGTCGTCCCCTCATCAAGTACGCCATGGGTGGCGCCCTCGGCCTGTTCGCCGTCCCGGTCGTCCTTCCGCTCATCGGTGGCCTCGGCCCGATGCCCGGCGACGCCCTCTCCGTGACCTTCTGGAACGGTGAGAAGGGCGAAGACGGCAAGTACGCCAACACTCCTCTCCGCCTCATGCGTGACCCCCAGAACACGCCCATCCTGGCGAGCGAGGTGACCATCGGCTCCGTCTTCCACGTGATGCCCAAGGGCCTGCTCGACCTCGAGCACCACCTTCTCGAGGAGAAGGGCAAGGCGGCCGTGCTGGTCATGCGCCTCGACCCCGACGACATCAAGTCCCAGAAGGAAAAGGACTGGGGTTACCAGGGCATCGTGGCCTACTCCAAGATCTGCACCCACGTCGGTTGCCCCGTGGGTCTCTACGAGCAGCAGACCCACCACCTGCTGTGCCCCTGCCACCAGTCGACCTTCGACGTGACGCAGGACTGCAAGGTGATCTTCGGACCGGCCAAGCGGCCCCTTCCGCAACTGGCGATCACCGTCGATGATGAGGGATACCTCATCTCCAAGGGCCCGTTCAAAGAGGCCACTGGACCGAGTTTCTGGGAGCGTGGTTCCGCATGAGCACCGAGACCTTCCCCACCGATCGTCCGGCGGACCGTCTGCGCGACGGCGACACCGAGGTCACCCCCGGCTCAAGCGCGGCGGCCCGCAAGGCCGGCGGCGTCGCAGGCTGGATCGACGACCGCACCAGTGCCGCCAAGGGCGTCAACTACCTCCTGAAGAAGGTCTTCCCAGACCACTGGTCGTTCATGCTCGGCGAGATCGCGATGTACTCGCTGATCATCTGCCTCATCTCCGGCGCACTGCTGACGCTCTGGTTCGTCCCGAGCGCCGGCCAGATCGTCTACGACGGGTCGTTCGTCCCGCTGCGGGGCCAGACCATGTCCGAGGCCTACGCCTCGACGCTCGACATTTCGTTCGACATCCCTGGCGGGCTGCTCGTCCGACAGATCCACCACTGGGCCGCGCTCATGTTCGTCGTCGGCCTCACCGTCCACATGTTCCGCGTGTTCTTCACTGGCGCGTTCCGCAAGCCGCGTGAGCTCAACTGGGTCATCGGCACCGTCCTCGCCCTCCTTGCAGCCATCGAGGGCTTCGCCGGCTACTCCCTCCCTGACGACCTCCTCTCCGGCACCGGCCTGCGGGCCATGGAGGGCTTCGTCCAGACCGCACCGGTCATCGGTTCGTACCTCGCCTTCGCGATCTTCGGTGGACCCTTCCCCGGCGAGGCGATCATCCCCCGCCTCTACTCCGCCCACGTCCTGCTGATTCCGGCCCTTCTCGTGGGCCTGTTCACCGCGCACATCGTCCTGGTGGCCGTGCAGAAGCACACGCAGTTCCCCGGCCCGGGCCGCACCAACGACAACGTCGTCGGTTACCGAGTCATGCCGGTGTATGCCGCCAAGGCCGGTGGGTTCTTCTTCATCGTCTTCGGGATCATCGCCCTCATCTCGGCGCTGTTCACGATCAACCCGATCTGGGCCTACGGCCCCTACGACCCCTCGCCGGTCACGGCCGGGTCGCAGCCCGACTGGTACATGGGTGCCTACGACGGCGCGCTGCGCCTGCTGCCCGGGTGGCTGGAGACCTCGTTCCTCGGGATCACGCTGTCGCTCAACATCGCACTCGGTGCGCTCGTGCTCTTGCCGCTGGTCTACATCGTCATCGGCGTGTACCCCTTCGTCGAGCGTTGGGTCACCGGCGACACCGGCGAGCACCACCTGCTCGACCGTCCCCGCAACAACCCGACCCGCACCGGCATCGGGATGGCCGGGATCGTGGCCTACTCGGTGTTCCTGTTCGCCTCCGGCAACGACATCATCGCCATCAAACTGGGCATGTCGATCAACGACCTCACGTGGGTCTTCCGGATCGGGCTGTTCCTCTTCCCGCCGCTGGCGTTCATCGTCACCAAGCGCATCTGCCTCAGCCTGCAGCGGCACGACCGGGAGCTCGCGCTGCACTCGCGTGAGTCGGGTCGGATCATCCGTGGCATCGATGGGTCGTACCACGAGCGTCACGACGCCCTCACCGACCGTGAGCGCTGGATCCTCGTGCAGCACGAGCCCGTGGCGCCGCTCGAGCTCACGCCGGATGTCGACGAGAACGGCGTGGCCCGCCCCGCGGCCCGCAAGGACCGTCTGCGTGCCAAGGTGTCGCACTTCTACTTCAAGGATGCGGTCAACCCGGTCACCCCTGCCGAGCTCGCAGCCGCGCACCACGACGGTCAGCACGCCGAAGCCATCGAGGCACCCTCCGACCACGAGGGCATCGACAGCGGCGGCCACGGTGCCGACACCGATGCTGGGGCCTCCGAGTCCCGCGGCATCAGCAGCGGCAGCCCCGTCAGGGAGTGAGCACCGCGGCGAACCCGGTCGGGTCCGCCACCTGATCCACGACAGCGGCCCCCAAGGACTTTTCGTCCTGGGGGCCGCTGCCGTTGGTCAGGGTTTCGGGGAAGGATGGCGCAGGATGTCGAGAACCGGCATCTCGCTCCGTCTCTGGGGTGTCGGCGGCCACTCGGGTCGCCACAGGACCAAGGAGAGATCATGGCGAAGTACCTGCTTCTCAAGCACTACAAGGGTGGGCCCGAGCGTCAGCCGCAGTGTGACGTCCCGATGGACCAGTGGACGCCACAGGAGGTCACCGACCACATCAACTTCATGGGCCACGTGGCCGAGGTCCTGACCGAGCGAGGTGAGTTCGTCGACGGTCAGGGGCTCTCCCCCGAGGGAACGTTCGTGCGTTTCGATGGTGAGGGGAAGCCGCCGGTCACGGACGGTCCGTTCGCGGAGACCAAGGACCTCATTGCCGGGTGGATGACGATCGACGTCGACAGCGTCGATCGAGCCCATGAGGTGGCCGCGTTCCTCTCCTCGGCGCCCGGCCCCGGAGGCGTGCCGCTCGAGGAGTGGATCGAGGTCCGCGCGTTCATGGATGCACCGCACGAGGTGGACAACTTCTGCGTCGGCGGGTGACGTGACCGACCTGGAGGGACTCTTCAAGGACCTTGGTCCACGAGTCCTCGGCGTCCTCGTGCGGCGGGGCGCAGACTTCGCCTCGGGCGAGGACGCCGTCCAGGAGGCCCTCCTCGAGGCCCACCAGCGTTGGGCGGACAGCCCGCCCAACGACCCGTTCGCCTGGCTCGTGACCACGGCGTGGCGCAAACACCTGGACTCCCTGAGGTCGCAGACGGCCCGCAGGCGTCGTGAGGTGTCCGACCACCTCGAGCCCGAGCCGGGGGCCGTCACGGGCGCCGACGAGACGCTCCTGCTGCTCTTCCTGGCGTGCCATCCCGCCCTGACGCCCTCCTCGGCCGTGGCGCTCACCCTGCGGGCCGTGGGCGGCCTCACGACGCGTCAGGTGGCCCATGCCTACCTCGTCCCCGAGGCGACGATGGCCCAACGCATCTCGCGCGCCAAGCGCACCCTGTCGCAGGAGCGGCTCACCGAGCCCGGGCACCTCGGCGTCGTGGTCCGCGTGCTCTATCTCATCTACAACGAGGGCCACACGGGCGAGGTCGACCTCGCGCAGGAGGCCATCCGGCTGACCCGCCAGCTCGCCGCCGAGACCGCGGGACCCCGAGGTCGGTGGCCTGCTCGCCCTCATGCTGCTCCACCACGCCCGCCGACCGGCACGCTGGAGCGCTGACGGTGGCCCTCGTGAGCCTCGACGAGCAGGATCGGACACTGTGGGACACCGCGCTCATCGCAGAGGGCGTAGGAGTCCTCCAGCATGCACTGGCGCAGGATCGCCTCGGCGAGTTCCAGGCGCAGGCCGCCATCGCTGCACTGCACGCCGACGCGCCCTCGGCGGAGGAGACCGACTGGACCCAGATCCTCGAGTGGTACGACGAGCTCATGCGGACTCAACCCGACTCCCGTGGTCGAGCTCAACCGCGCGGTGGCCGTGGGCCAGGCCGATGGCCCCTTGGCCGGGTTGGCCGCCGTCGGCCCTCGTCCCCGAGGACGTGCCGCGGCACGCGGCCGTGCGGGCCTACCTCCACGAGCGCGCCGGTGACCGCGCCCAGGCGCAGGCCCTGTATGCCGTGGCCGCCCGTGCCGCCGACAGCGCGGCCGAGCGCGACCACCTCACCCGTCAGGCGGCCCGGCTGCACGCCAGCGCCTCGGGAGGCGTGACAGGGTTGCGCCGTGGAACCCATTGATGTCGCCGCGTTCGAGGCCATCGTCGGCGACTCGCTCGACGAGGTTCCCGAGGAGCTCATGGCGATGCTCGACAACGTCGTCTTCCTCGTCGAGGCCGAACCACCCGCCGATGACCCTGACCTGCTCGGCGTCTACGACGGTGTCCCCCTGACCGAGCGCGACTCGGGATGGGGTCTGGGCAACCTGCCCGACCGGATCACGCTCTTCCAGGGCCCGCTCACCCGGATGTGCGACGACCTCGAGGACCTGCGCGAGGAGATCGCGGTGACGGTCGTGCACGAGATCGCGCACCACTTCGGCATCGACGACGCGGCCCTGCACGAGCTCGGCTGGGGCTAGGAACCCGGTGGGTGCGACTCCCGGTGGTGCCGACGCAGGGCGTCCCCACCGAAGTCGTCCCGCAGGTGGCGCAACACCGAGTGGGCGTGGTTGGCCCCGTCCTGGGTGTTGTCGTACTCGATGAGGAACACCGGAGTCGTCACGCAGTAGTAGTGACCTTGACCGACCTGGGTGCCTCCCGCCCACGCGAAAGCCATCTCGTCGGCGCCGGCGTCCATGGCCTCTTCCCAACAGGCATCGGCGTATGCCGTGGGGAGACGATCGAGGTAGCGCCGGGCCAGCGCGTCGAAGGTCCGTCGTTGGTCCGGTCCGAGATCGGCGCGGCGGATCCCCGCAGGAAGGACGCTCGCGTCGACGACGGGGTCCATGGCGCTGAGGATGTCGTCGGGCGCGGTCTCCGAGCTGATCGCCTGCTCCCGCTGGCCCGCGGACAGCTGGGCCAGCAACTCCCGCGCGAGGTCCTCCTCGCGGCCCAGCAACCTCGTCCCGGCGAGCGGGCCGTCGGTGACGTGTGCCGGTTCGGAGCCGATGAAGTGCGGTGTCGCAGTGAAGGCGTCACCGTCGACGACCACGTGGACACCGACGTGGTGGCCGTTGAGCCGCCAGGCCCACGGCGCGTCGCCGCCCGGAGTTCCGTGGATGCGCAGCCAGTAGCGATCCCCGTCAGGGGTCTCGCCGGTGATGGACCTGCGGCGTTCCCGCTCGACGTCGATCGCACCGCGGACCAGGTCGACACCCAGCTCGGACTGCGACCCCACGAGCAGGTCGTTCACCTGGCCCAGCAGCTCCGGATCGGCATGCTCGAGCGACAGGCCCGGCCGGTCACCGGGGAGATAGCTCCACCGGGCCCAGCTGGGGTCCTCCACCGACGCTGACACCTTGTACGGGCCGCGACCGGCAGCGCGCCGAGCAGCTCGATCGCTGCGTGGGTCAGCGCGCGGTCGTCATGGCACGGCTCAGAGGGCGTGCGGGCCCTTCCAGTACTCGAAGACCCAGCCGACCAGCGCCGGGACGACGAGGGCGGCGCCCAGTGCCACGAGCCACCAGCCGACCGCGAGGCCGAGGAAGATGAAGGCGCACGAGCCTGCGAGCCACAGCGGCCACCAACTGTAGGGACTGAAGAAGCCGTAGTCACCGGCGATGTCGCTGATCTCGCCCAGGGGGTCGTCCTCGGGTGGGACGCCGT
>CAWEDC010000005.1:0-386278 GCA_963807825.1 uncultured Actinomycetota bacterium | reverse complement strand
CGTCAACGTCGTGTGCGGTGAGTACGACGAATCCCCGATCCCCACAACGTTTGTCGACTACAACGAGTCTCCGCGCGAGTACATCCTCAACTCCGTGTCGACGACGCCGTGGGTCTGGAGCTGCGATCGACTATGTCGAGCGGATCGGCATCGAGGCGATCGCGGCCTACGAACACGCCTTGCTCGACTACGCCACGCCCCTCGTCGCAGCGGTCCCCGCACTGCACCTCGTAGGCACCGCCACCGAGAAGGCGAGCCTCCTGTCCTTGGTCATGGACGGCTACGAGCCAGAGCAGATCGGCACCGCGCTCAACGAGGAGGGCATTGCCGTGCGCGCCGGACACCACTGCGCTCAGCCGATTCTCGAGCGTTTCGGGCTCACGGCCATGGTGCGTCCGTCGTTCGCGTTCTACAACACCTGCGAGGAGATCGACCGCCTCGTCAGCGTCCTACACCGCCTGGCTGCCGACGGCGGTCGCGGCAACCACGGCTGGAGCTGGAGCGCGCCACCGACCGTGGCCTGAGATCAGTCATCGGGGACGAGGAGGCCGGCGAGGGCGAGACGTCGCCTCAGCTCCTCGCCGAGCTCTGCGGGATTGCGTATGCCGTCCAGCACGTCCGCGACCGCGTCGCGTTCGTCGGCGGTCACGAGGAACCGGCCGACCCGGCTCACCAAGGTGCACTCGTCCCCGCGTGCCTCCCAGTGCGCGGCAAGGTGGCGTCGTGGTCGCCAAGTCGCCGCCGGATCCTCGGCCTGCTCCATCTGCTCGAGCACTCCCAACGCCTCAGCACGCTGGGCACCCCGAACCGGAGACCGCAGACCTTCGACGATCTCGTCAACACCGATGTCCTGCAGCGCTTTTGCGATCAATGACCGCACGATCTCGGCGTCGTCATCGAAGCCGACCTCCGACCGGCCCGAGCCACCCGGTGCGATGGGGAGCGAACGACGCCCCTCGACATCGTCAGCGAGCCGCTCCGTGACCCGGGCAAGGAGAGCGTCGGCAACATGGCTCCGGGTCCAGGCATGGACGCCGATGGTGAGGTGGATGCTCGTCGCGCCGAGAGCGCTCGCCGAGTGGAGGTAGCCCCGCGGGAGATAGAGGCAGTCGCCGGGACGCAGGGTCTCCTCGAGGAGCGGGGGCGCCGTGGCGGCCTGCTCGACTGCCGCCCGATGCTGCTCCCACGGCTGGTTGCGCAGGGGCGCCTCAAGGACAGGTGGTCGGATCCGCCACTGCTTCTCGCCGGCGATCTGGAGGACGAAGACGTCGTGGACGTCGTAGTGGTCGGAGAAGCCCTGGTTCTGCGGTGGGGTGACGTAGGCGTTGACCTGGACCGGGTGTCCGAGGTCGTCGGCGAGAACGCTCGCGAACTCCTGGATCGGTGCCCACGTCCGGTGCAGTGCCTGGAGCACCAGAGTTGCGCCAGAGGCGAATTCGCGCAGCACGCGGTCTTCGCTCAGCTGGTCGGAGATCCCAGCACCCACTCCTCCACCGAGGGTGAGTTGGCGGTCGGGCAGGGTCACCCCGTCCTTGGCCATGCGGGCGAAGGGTGTCCGGAGACCCCGACGTGACACCAGCTCGTCGACGCCGTCCGGGCCGAAGAGGTCGGAGAAGTCACGGGGCAGGTCGGCCGCGCGGGTGAGCCAAGGGGCGCGCGACCAGACGTCCGTCGCGAAGTCCGCGGGCGGCATACCCACCAAGCGCGTCAGCGCGCGAGAACCCGCGGCCTCGAGATCTGTCTCGGACCGCGGGTTCTCAGGCGATTCGGTCACTGGGACCCGTCGGCCCCACCGTCAGCGCCACCGTCGTGCTCACCGGGGACGGCCGGCTGGTCCGCGCCGCTGTCGGCAGGGCCCTCCGCGTCGTCAGCTCCGCCGTCGGCACCGCCGTCGTGCTCGTCGGGAGTGCCGGTCTCGCCCGCCCCGCTGTCAGCCGGGCCTTCGGTCTCGTCCCCAGATGTGCCCTGGGGAGCCTGGCCGAGGTCGGAGAGATCCTCGTCCGGGTTGATGCCACTGGTTGGGTTCTGCGTCATCGCGTACCTCCATGTGTGGGCCGGCGCCGATCGATGCCGGTCCTTCCTGTCTACCCGCTCGATGGGCCCCTGACCACCCCCCAAAGGGTGAAACCTGCAGGTCAGACGCTTGTGCCGGGCTCCAGGCGGGCTCCGGGAGCGATGACGGCTCCCCTCCCGATGCGGCTGTCGCGCCCGACGAGGACCAGGCGGTCGTCACCGATCCGGGTGCCGGGCGGGGCCTGTCCGACGCGAGCGCCACGCGCGATCGTGCAGCCCGAGTCGACCACTGCACCGCGCACCTCCGCGCCCGCCTCGATGAGCGTCTGGGCAAACACGACGGAGTCCTCGACGACCGCACCCTTGGCCACGCGCACGCCCGGGCCGAGAACGCTGCGCAGCACCGTGCCGGCGACATCGGCTCCGGCGCTGATGATCGAGCCGTCGACCCGGGCGCCCTTGCGGATGACGGCGGACGGGAGCTCGGGCCACCGCGTGAGGATCGGCCACTCGGGGTTGTCGAACACGTCGACCCGACCGGCGAGCAGATCGCGGTGTGCCGCAACGTATTCGCTCGGCGTGCCGAGGTCGCGCCAATAGCCGGGCAGCGCGAAGGCATGCACTGCGCCACCCTCGACGAGGCGGGGGATGAGGTGCTCCCCGAAGTCGCCGACGCCCGAGTCCTCACCGTCGGCCGCGTCCACCCGCTCGGCCCTCACGTCTTCGAGCGCGGTCGAGAGTCGCACGGGGTCGTAGGCGAAGATTTCGGCTGCGATCGTCGTGCTCTTCGGACTCTCCGGCTTGTAGTCGAAGTTCTTCACGAGACCGCCGCGACCCAGCTCGACCACTCCCTTGGCCGATGCCTGCGCCCTCGTCACCTCGGTGGTGACGATGGTGCAGGAGGAGCCGCGGTCGAGGTGCTGGTCGATGACGTCGCGCAGGTCGAGGGAGCACACCGAGTCGGCGCTGAGGACGAGGACGACATCGGCGCCGAAGCCCCGGATCGCGTCGAGGTTGCGATAGAGGTCGTCGCCGTTGCCCTCACTGAAACCGTCCTGCGAGGCGGCACCGCTGCCTTCCTCGGGCGGCAGCCACTGCAGCCCGCCGCGGGTCCGGTCGAGGTCCCACGGACGCCCGTTCGCGACGTGCTTGTGCAGGCTTGTCGCCTGGAACTGGACGGAGAGCCACACGTCGGTGATCCCGCTGTGCGCCAGCGAGGACAGGGCGAAGTCCACGAGTTGGTACTGCCCGGCATACGGCAGGGCCGGCTTGGCGCGCTCGCGGGTGAGGACGTCCATGCGGGAGCCCTGGCCACCCGCCTGAACGATCGCCAGCACCTTGGGTCGTCGCACCATGCACCCCACTGTGCCGCACGGCTGACCCGTCGTCTGCCGGTGCCTGCCATCGCCTAGATTCGTTGGATGAGCACTGAGCGTGAGTTCGACCTCGTCCTTGTCGGCGCCACTGGATTTGTGGGCAAGCTGACCGCCGCCCACCTGGCGGAGCACGCGCCGCCGACGGTGAAGATCGCCCTGGCTGGTCGCTCGGAGGCCCGTCTCGCGGAGGTTCGTTCGTCGCTTCCGGGCGCGGCCGCCGACTGGCCGCTCCTTGTCGTCGACACGACCGACTCGGCCGCCGTCGTCGACCTCGCCGCCCGCACCCGTGTCGTGGTCACCACCGTGGGTCCCTACGCAAAATTGGGTATGCCGCTCGCTTCGGCTTGCGCTGCTGCTGGCACGCACTACGCGGACCTCACCGGCGAGGTGCTCTTCGTGCGGGACAGCGCCGAGGCCAACCACGCGCTGGCGCAGGCCAGTGGCGCCAAGATCGTGCACTCGTGCGGCTTCGACTCGATCCCGTCCGACCTGGGCGTGTGGAAGCTCGCCCAGCAGGTCGCGGCTGACGGCGAAGGCACCCTCGGCGAGACCCTGACCCACGTGCGCACCCTGCGCGGTGGTGTCAGCGGCGGAACCATCGACTCGATGCGCCAGCAGGCGATCGAGTCCAGCGCGGACAAGTCGCGGCGCCGCGCTGTGACCGACCCCTACGGCCTGAGCCCTGATCGTGACGCCGAGCCGCCGTCGCGCAACCGCCCTTCTGGCCCTCAGCCGATCGGGCGTTGCGGGCGCCCTCGCCAAGGTTCAGGCGGTATCGGGCACGCGCTTCGACGAGGTGACGAAGCGCTGGGTCGCACCCTTCTTCATGGCGTCGTTCAACACCCGAATCGTGCGTCGCAGCAACGCTTTGAGCGACTACTCCTATGGGCGCGAGTTCCGCTACGACGAGGTGATGGACACCGGGCGCGGCCCCATGGGGGCGGTCAAGGCCGGCCTGACCTCCGCAGTGCTCGGTGGTCTCTTTGCCGGGATGTCGACGGCACCGACTCGTTCGGTGCTCGACCGCGTGCTCCCCAAGCCCGGTGAGGGTCCGTCCGAGGAGTCGATGGCCAAGGGTCGTTTCGCCTTCGAGATCGTCACGACCACGACGACGGGCGCCGACTACCGCACCAAGGTCGCGGCGCCCTACGACCCCGGCTACTCGGGCACGGCGATCATGCTCGGACAGACCGGCCTGGCGTTGGTTCTCGACGAGCTGCCCGATCGCGCAGGCGTGCTCACGCCCTCCGTGGCGCTCGGCGATGCGCTGGTGTCTCGGCTCGAGGGCTTCGACTTCGAGTTCACGACCTCGCGTCGATGACGCTGGTCGGTCAGCATGCGCCGGCGCGCCGACCTCCTCGCCTATGTCCCGCTCGCGGCGCGACGACTGCCGCGGCCATGACGGGCAGGCCTCGCGCGCACCTGGTGAGCAAGATGCTCCTCGCGCCCACCCTCGCCGGAGGCGTGCGTCGCCACCCGGGCAGACCGACCCACGGCTCGCACGGCCACCCTCGCAGTGGCACTCGCCGGATCAGCGGTCGGCGACTGGTTCATGAACCGGTCCGAGGTTGCGCCACCCCACAGCGATGCCCGGCGGCAGCTGATGCGCGTCGGTGCCGGCGCCTTCGCGGTCCAGCAGACCGGGCTGCTCCGGCTCCTGCTCACTGACGGTGCGCGCCCTCACGCCAGATCCGCTGCGGCCGCGGGCAGCGTCATGGCCGGACTCGCGGCGCTGGAGCTGAGAGCGACCGGCGAGCCGGATCCGGTACTCACCGGCTACGGGCTGCTTCTCGGATCGATGTCGACCTTGGCCATGAGCGACGGCGGCAGTCCGCGTCGGCGCCGATCCGTGGCCCTGGGCGGAGGGCTCTTCCTCGTGTCCGATGCGGCCATCATCGTCGGCGAGCACGTGGCGAAAACGCCGCGACATCGAGCCGTGGTCTCCGGCATCGTGTTGTCGACCTACACCGCCGCCCTCGCCCTGTTGGTCCACGGGCTTCGCGACGAACCACGCACTGTGACAGCTGGAGCCGCATGATCATCCGCGAGATCACCGAGGCCGACTGGGTCGAGTTCTTCCCCACGTTCACCGAGGTTGTCGAGGCCGGTGAGACGTATGCCTTCCCCGTCGGGCTGTCGATCGATGAGGCCCGTGGCTGGTGGGTGGAGTCGCCGCCTGCCGTGACGGTCGTGGCTGTTGACGAGGAGTCGGGCGCCGTCCTGGGTTCGGCCAAGACCGGACCCAACCGACCCGGTCGCGGATCGCACGTGGCGACCGCGTCGTTCATGGTGTCGTCGTCCGCCCGAGGTCGCGGCGTGGGACGTTCCCTCGGCGAGTGGGTCCTCGCCTGGGCTCGCGAACAGGGCTATGCCGCGATGCAGTTCAACGCCGTCGTCGAGACCAACGTCGCGGCCGTGAAGCTGTGGCAGGACCTGGGCTTCACCATCATCGGGACCGTGCCCGAGGCGTTCGACAGCCGCGAGCACGGACGCGTCGGCCTGCACGTCATGCACCAGTACCTCTGAGCGCCTTGACTTGGAGTGCACTCGAAGGCTGATGATGGCCGGGTGACCATCACCGCCCCACCGTCCGGACTGACGATCGCCGAGGCCGCGGAGCAGACCGGGCTCACGGCCCACACGCTGCGCTACTACGAGCGCGACGGGTTGATGCTGCGCGAGGTCCCGCGCTCGAGCTCGGGCCACCGGATCTACGCCGAGTCCGACCTGCGCTGGGTGACGATGCTGACGCGACTTCGCGCCACCGGGATGTCGATCCGCGAGGTCAAGGAGTACGCCGAGCTGTGCCAGGCCGGGCCCGGCAACGAGGCCGCACGGCTCGAGCTCCTGCGCGCCCACCGCGCCCGAGTCGTTGCCCAGCTGAACGAGGTGACCGAGCACCTCGGCGCCATCGACCACAAGATCGGCCTCTACCACCAGTGCACGCTGGAAAGTCTCGACGGGTAGCGCTGGCGTCGAGTCGCCTCTGACTTTGAGGCTGCTCTTGACTTCGAGCGCACTCGAAGACGTTGACTCGATGTCATGACCACGAACGAGAAGATCCCCACCCGAACCCTCGGCACCGGCACGTCCGCCCTCCCCGTCTCCGCACTCGGCCTGGGCTGCATGGGCATGTCCGAGTTCTACGGCACGGGTGACGAAGCCACCGGCATCGCGACCATCCACCGCGCCCTCGACCTCGGCGTCACCTTCCTCGACACCGCCGACATGTACGGCCCCTTCACCAACGAGCGCCTCGTCGGCAAGGCCATTGCTGGCCGTCGCGACGAGGTCGTGCTCGCGACGAAGTTCGGCAACGAGCGCGCCGAGGACGGCACCCGCCTCGGCGTGAACGGCCGGCCCGACTACGTGCGCAGCGCCGCCGACGCGTCCCTCCAGCGCCTGGGCGTTGACCACCTCGACCTCTACTACCAGCACCGCGTCGACAAGACCGTTCCCATCGAGGAGACCGTCGGCGCGATGGCTGAGCTCGTCGCCGCGGGCAAGGTCCGCCACCTCGGCCTCTCCGAGGCGTCCCCCGAGACCATCCGTCGGGCCCACGCCGTCCACCCGATCACGGCTCTCCAGACGGAGTACTCGCTCTTCACCCGCGACATCGAGGACGAGATCCTGCCGACGATCCGCGAGCTCGGGATTGGTCTCGTCCCCTACTCGCCCCTCGGCCGCGGGATCCTCACGGGTGCGATCACGGCCGAAGCGGATCTCGAGGCGAACGACTCGCGACTCACGGCATACTTCCCGCGCTTTCAGGGCGAAGCCCTGAGGGCCAACCTGGCGCTCGTCGCGAAGGTTCGCGAACTCGCCGAGAGCAAGGGCGTGACCGCCGGGCAGCTCGCCCTCGCGTGGGTTCTGGCTCAGGGCAACGACATTGCGCCGATCCCCGGGACCAAGCGGATCAGCTACCTCGAGGAGAACGTCGGCGCCGCCGCCATCGAGCTCACCGCCGCCGACCTCGAGGCCCTCGCGACGGCCGTGCCGCGTGACGCTGTCGTCGGCGCGCGCTACGGGGACATGTCGACGATCGACGCCTGACCGAGAGTCTCAGCCGCGGCGCTGGGCGGCCCACGCGAGCCGGATCGCCTCACAGATGGCGGCGCTGTCGCCGTCGAGGTCGGCCTGGACCTTCATGTGCGCCTCCCAGCGCGGCGGGACTCCAAACGTTTCCGGGTATGCCGCGAGCAGACTTTCGCGGTCGTCGAACCCCACGCGGACGAGGACTGTGCCCGGCTCGTCCTGGCGCACGACGAGCCGGTCATCGACGTACCAGGCCACGCGCCCCGGATGCCCCTTGCGCTTGCACCCCGCCAGTGAGGTGGCGAAGGCGTCGATCTCGTCGAGAGTCATCGATCCAAGGTAATGGCACCATCGGACGCGTGCCTTCACTCTCTGACGAACTCGGCCAGCCCGGCGTGCAGCGTGCGTACGACACGGTGGCGGGGACCTATGCGGACTACTTCCCCGACACCCGGGCCGAGTCGCCGCTCGAACTCGCCATGGTCGATGCCTTCGCCGCTGCGGTGACGGCAGAGGGCGATGGTGCGAGGGTTCTCGACGCCGGCTGTGGCACCGGACGGATGAGTCGCTACCTCGCCGACCGCGGCTGCGCAGTCCAGGGCGTCGACCTCTCACCGGGAATGGTGGAGATGGCGCGGCGCGACCATCCCGACCTCGAGTTCGCCGTGGCCTCGCTGACCGACCTGCCCTTCCCCGACGACAGCTTTGCGGGCGTCATGGTCTGGTACTCCGCGATCCACACCCCACCCGAGGGACAGGCGCGGATCTTCGCCGAGGTCGCCCGCGTCCTCCGGCCCGGCGGCCACTTCCTCATCGGACTGCAGGCCGGCGAAGGCACGCGAGACGTCTCTGCGGCATACGCGAAGTTCGGTCACGACGTCGAGCTCGAGCGCTACCTCTACACGGCCGACGAGGTCGCCGCCCTCATCGAGGGTGCTGGACTCACCGAGGTGGCGCGCATGGTCCGCCGACCACGAGACGGGGAACGTGACGACCAGGCCGCCCTCCTCGCCCAG
Organism: uncultured Actinomycetota bacterium; assembly: GCA_963807825.1. GTDB lineage: Bacteria > Actinomycetota > Actinomycetes > Actinomycetales > Dermatophilaceae > Knoellia. The sequence continues at coordinate 377,838 of CAWEDC010000005.1, read as the reverse complement.
CTCAGGTGAGCTTGCGGACGACACCCAGCGGCAGGTGGCGCATGGCGGTGCCGAGCGGCTTCCACGGCCAGGCCGGAACGCGCGCCGAGTCGACACCCTTCTCGATGGCCTCGACGATGCCGCGCACGCCCGTCTCGGTGTCGACCATGAACTTGGTCTGCTGCTCGACCTTCTCGTTCATCTCGGAGCGGATGTAGCCGGGGTAGATCGTCGTGACGGTGATGTCGAGGTCGGGCTTGCCGAGCATCTCCGAACGAATGCCCTCGGCGAGGGCGGCCACGCCAGCCTTCGTCGCGGCATACGTGGTGATGGTCTTGGGCATGCCGCGCATGGCCGACATCGATGAGATGACGACGAGGTGGCCGCGCTTCTTGGCCCGGAAGATCTCCATCGCCGCCTCGCACTGGGCCAGCGCGCCGATGAAGTTCGTCATGGCCGTCGCCTTGTTGGCCGCATAGCCGCCGACGCCGATGGGCGCACCCTTGCCGAGGCCGGCGTTGACGACGATGCGATCGACGCCACCCAGCTCGGCCTCGAACTCGTGGAAGACCCGGAAGACCGCATCGTCGTCAGTGACATCGAGGGCCTTGACCGCAACCTTGCGGCCGGGGTGCGCAGCCGTGATCTCGGCGGCGAGTTCGTCGAGCCGCTCGGTGCGGCGGGCGCACAGCGCGAGGTCGTTGCCGGCGGCCGCGAGCTGTCGGGCCATCTCGGCTCCGATGCCCGAGCTGGCGCCCGTGATGAGAGTGGTGGTCATGAAAAGGGTTCTCCTCAGCGGGTGGTGAGCAGGTCAGGGGTGCGTTCGAGGTGGGACGTGTCGTTGAAGCTGCGCAACGTGGGGCCAGTGGCACCCACGGACAACGTCGTGAGCGAGGCGTTGGCAATGACCCGCTGCAGCTGCGTCCAGACCGGCGCTCCCCCACCGAGCAGCGCCGCCGTCACCCACGAGATCGCGCCCGCCGAACTGACCACGACCACCGTCTCGCCGCGGCCGAGGTTCTCGACGACGGGCGGCAACCCCGACAGGACGCGGTCACCGAAGACGGCGAACGGCTCGTCATAGTCGGCGGCGTGCTCCCCGGCGACCCAGCGTTCGGTGGCCACGGCATACATCTCGTCAAAAGCCTTGTGCGGGCGCAGGGTTCGCGCCAGGTCCGCCTTCATGAGGGTGAGCGACCGATAGGCCGGCTTGTAGGCCGTGAGGATCGCCGCGTGCGCGTATTCGTCCCACGCGCTGTCGGTCGACGGTTCGATCTCCCACCCGGCACCGGTGACCACGTCCGCGGCCGTGTCGCGCTGGCGGCGCATCGAGCCACTGATGATGCGCGTCGGGTTGATGCCGCGTTCGGCGAGTTCGCGCCCGACGACCTTGGCCTGCTCGTGCCCGAGGTCGGAGAGCTTGTCGTAGTCCTTCTTGCCCCACGACGCCTGACCGTGGCGGACGAGGATGATGCGGCTCATCGGCGGCCGGCGCGGCGAGTGGCCCGACGGTGCTGACGCAGCAGCGCGCGGCAACGCAGGTCGAGGTAGAGGACGAACCAGCGCATCCGCTTGGCCTGCGGGTTCGTCGTCTCTCCGCGATAGGTGCGCAGGTAGATCTGCTGGGCGATGACGGCGAGGCGGAAGAGCCCGAACACCTCGTAGAACGCCCACCGCTCGGCATCCATCGGGATCCCCATGCGGTCGCAGTAGTAGCGGACCGCTTCGATGCGCGTGAGCATCCCCGGCGTGTGGGTCGGCTGGAGTCGCAGCGCCTTGGACACCGGGTCGTCGCCCGCCTGCACCCAGTAGGCCATCGCGCCACCGAGGTCCATGAGCGGATCCCCGACGGTCGCCATCTCCCAGTCGAGGACACCGATGATGCGCGTCGGGTCCCCTTCTGCCAGGACGAGGTTGTCGAAGCGGAAGTCGTTGTGGATGAGGACCTGGCCGACGTCGTCGGGGCGGTTGTCCTCGAGCCACGCCATGACGCCCTCGAACGAGCCGACGTTGGGGGTGCGGGCCTTGCGGTAGCGCGCCGACCAACCCTTGACCTGACGCTCGACGTAGCCGTCGCCCTTGCCCAGGCTGCCGAGTCCAGCGGCCTCGACATCAACACGGTGCAGGTCGACCAGAGTGTCAAGAGCGTTGTGGCACAGCAGGTTCACACCGTCCCGCGACAGACCGAGCGAGGCGGGGATGTCGCGACGCAGGATCGTCCCGACGAGCCGCTCCATGACGTAGAACTCGGAACCGATGACCGACTCGTCGCCGCAGTAGGCCACGATCGTCGGCACCTGTTCGTAGACGTGACCGAGCGACGCCTGGATGTCGCTCTCGCGCCGCATGTCGTGGGCGCCCTTGGCCTTGGTGCCGCCGGGCGGTCGCCGCAGGATGAGGTCGCGGGTCGGGTAGCGCAGCAGGTAGGTGAGGTTGGACGCCCCACCCTTGAACTGCCGCACCTCCGGTGTCGCGTCGATGTCCGGGCTCGTCGGTCGTGTGCTCACGCAGCCACGCGGCCATCGACTCGACGTCAAAGGCGTCCTCGTCTCGGACCGGAACCGCGTTGCTCGGGGTCGACGCCGAGGCTTCAGGCATCGCGGACCTTGCGCGCCAGCCGTTGGCCGGCCTTCTTCATTGCGGTGTCGTATGCCGGCCGCACGAGTCGCTTGGTCCAGAAGGCCTGGTGGCCCAGCCGGTCGGTGAGGATGATCCGCTTGTGGCTGTCGATCCCCTTGAGCACGATGGCGGCAATCTCGTCGGCCGTCGCGGTGGCCTTGGTGATGAGCTTCAGAGCGGTCTCCTCCATCGCCTTGTCCTTGCCCTGCAGGGACTCGTGGAGGTTGGTCTTGAAGAACGCGGGGCAGATGGCGGAGACGTGGATGTTCCACGGTGCGAGCTCATAGCCGAGCGTCTCGGACAGCGCGACCACGGCGGCCTTGGCGGCGTTGTAGGAGGACATGCCGGGGCCGTGGACGAGCCCGGCCAGCGACGCAGTGTTGACGATGTGGCCGGACTTCTGGTCCTTGAAGAGCGGCGTGAAGGTCTGGCACCCACGGACGACGCCGAGCAGGTTGATGTCGAGGACGCGCTCCCAGTCGGAGATCGACTCGACGTCGATGCGCCCACCGGTGGCGACACCGGCGTTGTTGACGAGGACGTCGAGCCCGCCCCAGAGGTCGCGGACGTGAGCGAGCGCGGCGTCCCAGTCCTGCTGGCTGCGGACATCGACCCGGAAGTAGCTCACGTCATCCGGCACGGAGTCCGGCTTCGTGTCGGCGAGGTCGACGACGAGGACCTGGTCGCCCCGACGCGCGAACGCCTTGGCCAGCGCCAGACCGAGGCCCGAGGCCCCACCGGTGATGAGGACGCGACGGCTCATGAGCGGCTCGCCTTCTCTGCGTAGGGGTGAAGGAGGATCCGCGCGATGACCCCGAGGTGGACCTCGTCCGGGCCGTCGGCGAGACGGAGGGAGCGGGCGTTGGCGTAGGCCGCGGACAGCGGGAAGTCCTCGGACATGCCCGCGCCGCCGTGGATCTGGATCGCCATGTCGATGACGTCGCAGGCCATCTGCGGGACGGCGACCTTGATCTCGCTGACCTCGCTCATCGCGCCGAGACCGCCGACGGTGTCGAGCTTCCACGCGGCGTGCAGCACGAGCAGTCGGGCCTGGTTGATGGCGATGCGGGCGTGGGCGAGACGTTCACGGTTGCCGCCGAGGTTGGCGATGGGCTTGCCGAAGGCGGTACGCGACGTGGCGCGTTCGCAGGCCAGCTCCAGGGCACGCTCGGCGAGCCCGATGAGGCGCATGCAGTGGTGGACGCGGCCCGGCCCCAACCGCCCCTGGGCGATCTCGAACGCCCGCCCGGGTCCGGCGATGATGTTGGTGATCGGGAGTCGCACGTCGGTCAGCGAGACCTCGCCGTGCCCGATCGGCTCGTCGTAGTGACCCAGGGCCGACAGCATCCGCTCGACCTTGACGCCGGGGTGGTCGAACGGGCACGACGACCATCGAGTGCCGGGCGTGCCGGGATGCCTCGGGGTCGGTGACGCCCATGAAGATCGCGACCTTGCAGTCGGGGTTGCCCACTCCGGTGGACCACCACTTGCGTGCCGTTGAGGACGACCTCGTCGCCGTCGATGACGGCCGTCGCCTCCATGTTCGTCGCGTCGGAGGAGGCCACGCCGGGCTCGGTCATGAGGAACGCGCTGCGAATCCGCCCGTCCAACAACGGCTCCAGCCACTGCGACTTCTGCTCGTCGGTGCCGTACTTGAGCAGCACCTCCATGTTGCCGGTGTCGGGCGCGTTGCAGTTGAAGACGAGCGGCGCCGAGAAGGAGCGACCCATGGCCTCGGCGATGGGTGCATAGTCCGAGTTCGACAGACCGGTGCCGCCATCGGTACCGAACTGGGCGGCATACGGGCCCTCGTGTCCGGCAGGGAGGAAGAGGTTCCACAGTCCCTGCTCGCGCGCCTTGCCCTGCAGCTCCGCGAGGAGTGGGTGCGCCGGCCACGGGTCCTCCCCCGCCGCTCGGCGGGCGGCGATGTCGGCGGCGATGACTCGCTCGGCCGGCTCGATCTCCGTATCAATGAAGGCCCTGACCCGTTGGGCCAGGTCGAGAGAACGCTCCGACGATGAGAAGTCCATGGCCCCAACCTAGGTGAGCGTCCGCTTAGCCGGAAGAGGCAGGGGTGACAACGACGGGTATGCCGTTGAGCACGGCGTTGCCCGACACACCTTCCACTCGGGCTGGGTCGGTGAGGTCGTTCATCGTCACGCCGGGGACCTCGACGGCGTTGGTCAGGCGCACTCCGGGTCGGCGATGGCCATAGCCGTGGGGCAGCGACACGACGCCGGGCATGACCTCGTCGCTCGACTTGACCTCGACCTGCAGCGACGAGACCTCTGAGGCGACGCTGACGAGGGACCCGTCCGTGATGCCACGAGCGGCGAGGTCGTCGGGGTGCATGAGCAGCTGATGACGCGGTCGTCCTCGGGTGAGGCGAGTCGTGTTGTGCATCCACGAGTTGTTGTCGCGCTGGTGACGTCGCCCGATGAGCAGGAGGTCATCGCTCAGGGCAGCGGCGCGCATCTCCGGCAGCCGGGCGCGCAGAGCGGCGAGACCGGACGTGAGGACGGTCGGGGTGAGGGAGACGCGATGGTCCTCGGTCCGCAACCGGTCGGGGAAGCGCGGCTCCAGGGGTCCGAGGTCGACCCCACCCGGAGTGCGGGCCAGCTTGCGGACCGACAACCCGCGACGACTGGAGCGGAGCAGGACGTCGATCGACAGCTTTGGGGAGGCAGCGAGCCGGATCCTCTGTTTGGCGGGCAGTCGCTTGCCACGGCGGCGCGCCAGCGCGAGCACGAGGTCGCGGGCGATCTCCCAGTCGTGGCGCTGGTCGGCGCCTCGAGGGAAGAGCGGCCGACGACCAGCGGGCGGTGTTGCGGACCGCGAGCGTGAGGAAGATGAGGTCGTAGTGGTCGCGCTCGAGCGGTCCGGTCGGCGGCAGGATGACGTGCGCGTGACTGGTCGTCTCGTTGATGTAGGGGTCGATCGCCACGACCGCCTCGAGTCCGGCGAGGCGCTCGGCGAGCCGCGCGCCGGCTGGTGTCGAGGACACGGGGTTTCCGGCCATGGTGATGATTCCGCGGATCGCGGGGGTGGGCCCCTCCATCTCCTCCGCGAGCACCGACACGGGCAGCTCCCCACCGAACTCAGGCAGGCCGCGCACCCCCGAGGTGGTCCGCCCGCGGTGTCCCCGACCGACGAGACCGCGCTCGATGATGTCGATCGCCGGCGACGTGAACATCGTTCCGCCGGGCCGGTCGAGGTTGCCGGTGATCGCCATGAGGCACTGGATCGCCCACTGGCACACGACCCCGAACTCCTGCGTCGACACGCCCATGCGCCCGTGCACCGCGGCCTCGCCTGCGGCAACATCGCGCGCCAGCTCGCGGATCGCCTGTGCCGCAACCCCGCTCACCGACTCGGCGAGCTCCGGAGTGAAGTCCGCGACCGCGACCCTCAGTGCCTCGACGTCGTCGACATAGGCAGCCGGGTTGGCCAGTCCCTCGGCGAGCACGACGTGCACGAGGGCCAGGAGCACCGTCGCGTCGGTCCCCGGTCGGACGAAGTGGTGCTCGTCGGCGATTGCCGCCGTCTCCGTGCGACGCGGGTCGAGGACGACGAGTCGCCCTCCGCGAGAACGCAACTCACGCAGCCGCCCCGGGAAGTCGGGCACGGTCCACAAGGACCCGTTCGACGCCATCGGGTTGGTGCCGACGAGGACGAGCAGCCGCGTGCGGTCGATGTCGGGGACGGGCAGGAGGAACTGGTGGCCGTACATCGCCCACGCCACGAGGTGGTGCGGCAGCTGGTCGACACTCGTGGCACTGAAGACGTGCTTGCTGCCGAGTGCCCGCGGGATGGCCGTGCCGTGGGTCAGGGCGCCGACGCTGTGGACGTTGGGATTGCCGAGATAGGTGGCGACGGCATCACGGCCGTGCCGTTCCTGCACGCCACCCAGCAGGTCGGCCGCGAGCTCGATCGCCTCGGCCCACTCGATCTCGACCCAGTCGTCGCCGACCCGCTTGACCGGTCGCTTCAGCCGATCCGGATCGTTGTGGAGGTCCTGCAGCGCAATGCCTTTGGGACAGATGTGCCCACGCGACAACGGGTCCTCGGCGTGCCCCTTGATGCTGATGATCTCGGGTCCGCGCACCTGCACCTCGAGACCGCACGACGCCTCGCACAGGACGCACGTGATGTGACGGGTCTTCGTGCCGTCGCTGGCCATCGTTCAGCCTCTCGGGTTGATTCCGGCGCGCGGCTTGTATGCCGGTGTCTCACGTTTCGTGTTCGCGCGCCGGGCCTCGGCCGCGTTGGCGCCCATGAGGAGGCGGGCCTGCTCGAGGCGCTCCCACATGAAGGTGCGTCGGTCGCTCGCCGTCCAGGTCCGGTTGAAGAGGCGCTTGGTCGCGGCGACGGAGTCCGGTGAGCGTTCGGCGATGGCGGAAGCGAGAGCCAGCGCACCGGCATACGGGTCGCTGTTCTCCTCGGTCGCCAGACCGAGCCGGACCGCTTCGGTGCCGGAGATGGTCTCGCCGGTCATCGTGAGGCGCTTCGCGACGTCCATGCCGACCTGCTGCGAGAGGGCCTTGATGCCGCTCATGTCGGGGATGATCCCCCACTTGGCCTCGAGCACCGACCACTTCGCGTCGGGTGCGGTGACCCGGAAGTCGGCCGCGAGCGCGATCTGGACACCGCCGCCGAGGCAGTGCCCCTGGACGGCCGCGATGACGGGGACGGGGAGTCGGCGCCACACCCAGCACGCCTCCTGGAAGACGTTGGTGCCACGCCACGGCCGAGGGGCGAACGCGAGCGCCACCCGCTTCGGGTCGCGCAGGACGGTGCCGAAGTCGAGGCCGGCGCAGAACGCATCGCCCTCGCCGGACAGGACGACGGCGCGCAGGGTGCGATCGGACTTCAGCCGCTGCGCGGTCGCGATGAGCTGCTCGAGGGTGTCGAGCGTGAGCGCGTTGAGCTTGTCGGGGCGGTTGAGGGCGACGTGCGCGACGCCGTTCTCGATGCGGGTCGTGACGAGTTCGCTCATGCCCCGAACTCTAGGCCCGAGGCGGGCCGTGGAGGAGGGCCGCCAGTTCCTCGACACCGTCCACGAGCCGGGTGCCCGGTCGAGCCCACGACGCGTCGGCGTCAACCGCGTACACGAGCCCGGGCAGATCAAGCCCATCAGCGATGGCTTGCGCACCTGCCCGGTCGAATCCGCAGGGAGCGACCACGAACACCTCGGGTGCGGCGGCGTCGATCGACTCCCACGTCACCCGGGTCGACTTCTCGCCCGGCCGCGCCAGCACCGGTTCACCACCGGCGATCGAGATCATCTCGGGGATCCAGTGGCCCGGCGCGTACGGCGGGTCGGTCCACTCGAGGAACATCACCCTGGGCCGGCGCCGCCCGGCCACCCGCGAGCGCACGGCGTCGAGGCGCGTGCGCTGCCCGCTGACCAACGCCTGCGCTGCCGCCTCGTGGCCGGTTGCCCGGCCCAGCTCCACGATCGAGGCGAACACCTCGTCGAGAGTGTGCGGGTCGAAGGTCAGGACGTCCGCGGTGCACCCCAGGTGGGCGAGAGCCTCGTCCACCAGCGTCACGTCGATCGCGCACACCGCGCACAGGTCCTGGGTGACCACGAGGTCGGCATCGAGGTCCGCCAGGGCTCCGGCGTCCAGGTGATAGAGGTCCTCACCGCGCGCGACCGCATCGACGACGAACGCGTCAATCTCAGCCGGCGACAGGCCCTCTGGCATGGCCGACGTCGACACGATCCGACGGCTTCGCGCCTGCTCCGGGTAGTCACACTCGAACGTCACCCCGACGACGGCGTCACCCGCACCGATGGCGAAGAGGATCTCCGTCGTTGAGGGCAGCAACGACACGATTCGGCTCGGCTGCACGGGAGTCATCGACTCAGGCGGTGGCGGGGCGGGTGTCGGCGCGGTGCTTGAGCAGGCTCAGGCCGAGGACACCAGCGCCCAGGACGGAGAGCCCGGCACCCACCCAGCTCGGTGCGGTGTAGCCCAGACCGTTGGCGATGACGATGCCACCGAGCCACGCGCCGAGGGCATTGGCGGTGTTGAGGGCGGCGTGGTTGCTGGCCGCGGCGAGGGTCTGCGCCTGACCGGCCACCTGCATGAGCCGCAGCTGGAGGTTGACGACGAGGATTCCGGCGAGCACCGACGAGAGGAAGTAGAAGAAGATCGCCGTCGGCCACCACTGCGCGGTGAGGGCGAACGCGACGAGGTTGATCCCCATCCCGACGCAACCGATGGTGATCGAGCGCAGGACCGACCACTCCGCCAACCGGCCGGCCAGCGGGGTGCCGACGAGGCCACCGAGACCCGCGGCGAGCAGGAAGATCGGGACAGCGCTGGCATCCAGCCCGGTGACGTCGGTGACCGTCGGCGCGATGTAGCTCGCCATCGCGAACATGCCGCCGAAGCCGATCGCACCCACGAGGAGGGTCAGCGCCACCTGCGTCGTCGCGAAGCCCTTGAGCTCACTCTTGATCGTGCTCTTGAGGTTGCGCTCGATGTGCGGGACGTAGGCCATGAGGAGGCCGATCGTCACGATGCCGAGCACGGCCACGAGCCAATAGGCACTGCGCCAGCCGTAGTTCTGACCCAGCCACGTCGCGCCGGGCACCCCCGCGACGTTGGCGATCGGGATGCCGAGCATGACCCGGCTGACGGCGCGCCCGGCCTGGCCCTTCGCAGCCAGGTCCACAGCGACGAGGGCAGCGACCCCGAAAAAGGCACCATGCGGCATACCCGCAACGAACCGGGCCACGAGGAGCCAGTTGTAGTCCGGCGCCAGCGCCGTCCCGACGTTGCCGATGACGAACGCGACGGTGAGCCCGATGAGCAGGGCCTTGCGCGGCCAGGTGGCCCCGAGCATCGCGAGGAGCGGGGCACCCACGACGACGCCGGCGGCATACGCCGAAATGCTGTGCCCAGCCGTCGGGATCGAGACGGAGACACCCTCGGCGATGTCCGGAAGCAGGCCCATCGTGACGAACTCGGTCGTGCCGATGGCGAAGCCACCGACGACGAGCGCGATGGTGGCGAGGAGGGCATGACGAGGAGGGGGCACGAAGACTCAATCTACGAGGCGGGCGTCACATTCCCTCATGCGCGCCGACGAGTGGACGGGGCCGCTTGGGACGGGGAGCGGGAGTCTCCGTTCGGAGGGGGCGAAGGCCCGCTTGGGCTGCCTGCACGACGGCGTCATTGAGGCGTTCGAGGCGGTGGGAGTGGACCTTCCACACATGCCAGTGGAGGACGACGTCGACCACCTCGTCGGTGAGCGTGACGACCCGACCCTCCGCGAGGTCGTCCCCCACACTCGACTCGGGGATGAGGAGCCATCCCATCCCGGCCAGGAGCGCTGATCTCAGCCCGGGAACCGATGGAATCTGCGCGGCCGGTGACGACGTCGCCACACCACGCGCCGCCAGGAACTGCTCCTGCAGGTGGTCGTGGTGGTCGTAGCGCAGGACCGGCATCCGCTCCCAGTCGATCTGCCCACCGGGCAGGGCGAACCGCGCGGCCAGTGCGGCCGACGCCACGGGGAGATAGCGCATGACCCCGAGGGGGAACGACCGACACCCGGGCACCGGCTCCGATTCGATGGCCACGGCCGCACCCACTTCGCCCAACTGGAGCAGCGCAAGCGTGTGAGTCTCGTCGGCCATGGAGAAGCGCAGTCGTGTGTCATCCCAGTCGGCGGCCGCCTCGAGCAGCCCCATGAGCCACGTGTCGAGCGAGTCGGCGTTGATGGCGACGCGGATGGCCACGGGTGCCTCGCGGGTCATCCCCAGGAGGTCGTGCGACTCCCGCTCGAGCAGTTCGACCTGGCGCGCGAGGCGCACCAGCACCGCCCCGGCCTCGGTGGCGGTGCACGGATGGACCCGTCGCACGACGACCTGGCCCACGCTCGACTCGAGGGCTCGCACCCGCTGGCTGACCGCCGAAGGGGTGAGGTGAAGCGTCCGGGCGGCCATTTCGAAGCTGCCGGTGTCCACGATCGCCGCAAGTGCGCGAACCTGCTCGAGGTTCATGAATGCATCTCACCACCGTTCAGGAACTTTCGTTGGACGGTTGCGAGAACCCGGCCTTACGTTCAGTGACGATCGCAGCCTCGTGACCTGCAGAAAGGTCTCCGGGGCGGATGCCAGGGAAGACCGGCAAGGGCTCACCGCCCCGGCTGACGGTGAGCCCTTGTCGGACTCCACGCCTGGGTGGAGACCGCCATAGGATCGCCAGCATGCGTGCAGCCCAAGTGACCCGGCTCGACGGACCCGACGCCGTGGAGGTCGTCGACGTCCCCGCCCCCGACGTTCCGGACGGGCAGGTCCTCATCGATGTTGCCGCGGCCGGCGTCTCCTTCCCCGACGTGCTGCTCTCGCGGGGTGAGTACCAGATGAAGCCCCCGCCTCCGTTCATCCCGGGCGCGGAGGTCGCCGGCGTCGTGCGAGTCGCACCTGCCGGCAGTGGCCTTGAGGTCGGCGACCGGGTGGCGGCCTTCCCGTTCCTCGGCGGATTCGCCGAGCAGGTGGCCTGCGACCCGTCCCTCGTCTTCCCGCTGCCCGACAACGTGTCCTTCGAGCAGGGTGCCGCGCTGCCGATGAACTACCTCACCTGCCACTTCGCGCTCCGTCAGCGCGGTCGCCTCGCCGAGGGCGAGAAGGTCCTCGTCCACGGCGCCGCCGGCGGCATCGGCACCGCCGCGATCCAGCTCGCCAAGGCCTGGGGAGCAACGGTGTATGCCGTGGTGTCCGATGACGCGAAGGCGGACGTCGCGCGTGCGGCCGGGGCGGACGACGTCGTCCTCGCCGATGGCTTCAAGGACGCGGTCGCCGAGCTGACCTCGGGTCACGGCGTCAACATCGTCGTGGACCCGGTCGGGGGTGACCGTTTCACGGATTCCTTGCGATCGCTCGCGCCGCTGGGTCGGCTGCTGGTCATTGGTTTCACGGCCGGCGCGATCCCCGAGGTCAAGGTCAATCGGTTGCTGCTCAACAACCTTGACGTGGTGGGTGTCGGCTGGGGCGCCTTCTGGACGGGGCGCCCGGGGTTCATCCGCAGGCAGTGGGATGACCTCGTGCCGCTGCTCGAGTCGGGCCAGCTCGACCCGGTCATCGGCATGGTGCGCTCACTCGACGAGGTCGGTGCGGCCCTGCGCGACATCGACGAGCGCCGCGCCACCGGCAAGATCCTCCTCACCCCCTGACCCCCTTCGACTTCGTCGGGTGATGGCGTCGAATCATGCGGTGACTGGTTCGAGAACCTCGGAACGGTTGCGGAGGTGGATGCGTCGGGCGGCAGCTGTGGAGAGGAGCAGCGCCCCACCACCCCAGGCGAGGAGCACGGCGATGTCGACGCCGAGGTGCATGCCCGGGCCGCCGTAGGCGAGGGCGCGAAGTCCGTCGACGGAGTAGGACATGGGCAGCACGTGGTGGAGCGACTTCAGCGGACCGGGCAGCGTCTCCCACGGGAAGGTGCCGCCGGCGCTGACGAGCTGGAGCACCATGAGGATGAGGGCGATGAACTGGCCGCTGTCGCCGAGGCGGGCCATGAGTCCGTGGATGATCGCCATGAAGCTCATCGAGACCAGGACCATGAAGGCGAGCATCCACCACGGGTGGGCGAGGTCGATGCCCACGGCGAAGCGGACGATGCCCCACGTGAGGATCGCCTGCCCGACGCCGATGATCGCGGGAGCGAGCCAGCCGCCGAAGGCCACGGGCACGACGGCCCACTTGGTGGTGATGGCCTCCTCGACGAGCGGCCGCGCACGGGTGAAGAGGGTGAAGCCGCCGATCCAGAGGGCGAGCGAGAGGAAGAACGGGGCGAGTCCGGCGCCATAGGACCCGGCCTTGGCCAACGCCTCGGACGTGATTCCGACGGGGGCGCCGATGGTCTGGGCAACGGCCTTGCGCTGGTCAGCCGTCGGGTTGGGGATCTGCTTCGCGCCATCGGCGAGTGAGGTGCTGAGCTTGGCGGCGCCGGAGTCGAGCTTGGCCAGGCCGTCGTCGAGGGAGCCTGCGCCCTTGGCGAGTTCGTTGGCTCCGGAGAGGGCCTTCTGCTGCCCGGCGTTGAGGTCGGTGGCTCCGGTGGCGACCTTCTTGCTGCCGGCTGCGGCCGAGTCGATGGCTGTCTCGAGTTCGGTTGATGCCGAGGCGAGTTGGGCAGCACCGGTCGCGACCTGGTTGGCGCCGGTCGAGAGCCGGGTCAGGTCCTTGGACGTCGACTGGAGGGTGGCGTTGGCTTCGCTGACGGGAGTGCGGAGCTTGGCGGTCTCGGCGAGAACGGCCTTGATCTGCTCGTCGGTGAGGCCCGCTGCGGACAGTCGCGAGGGCAGCGTCTTGTCGAACGCGCTCAGGTCGCTGGTGAGCTTGGTCCCGGCCGCCGCTGCCTTCTGGCCCGCGGCAGCCACCTTGGCGTTGCCGTCGGCGACCTGCTGGGCGCCGTCGGCGAGCTTGGCCGTCTGCGTGGGCAACGCGTCGGTCTTGGTGTCGAGCGTGGCGAGCCCGCTGCTCAGTTCGCCTGCGCCAGAGGCCAGTTGGGCCGTGCCGTCGGCGAGCTGCTTCTGCCCGGCGGCGAGCTCGGTGCTGCCGGAGCGGAGCTTGCCCGACCCCACGTGCGCGTCGTGGATTCCGGTGGCCAACTGCCCCGCCCCCGTGGCGGCGTCGGTGATCTGGGCGTGAATCGTCGTGAGCCCGCCGAGCATCTCGCTCGCGGCAGTGCGGCTGACCTGCTCGGCGACCGACACCTGCACCTGGTCGACGACCCGCTCGGCGATGGTGCCCGCGAGGTAGTTCGTCGCGTCGTTGGTCTCGATCTGGAGGTTCGCGCGACGCGGGGTGAAGTCCGCGCTCGACGCGAGGTCGGAGGAGAAGGTCGCGGGGACGGTGAGGATGAAGGCGTAGTCGCCCTCGGCGAGGCCGTGCTTGGCGTTTGCCTGGTCGACCTCGTGCCAGTCGAGGTCGTGCGCCTTGAGCAGGGTCGCGGCCACCTCGTCGCCGACCTGCAGCTTCTCGCCATCGGCCAGCGTCGTGCCCTGGTCCTGGACGACCACGGCGGCGGGCAGCCCGTCGAGGTTCGCGTAGGGGTCCTTGTTGGCATAGAGGTACAGCCCGGCATACAGGGACGGCACGATGAGCATCGCGGCGAGCGCGACCTTGGCGAAGGTCGTGTCGGTGAGTCGACGGAGCTCGGTCAGTGCGACGCGGAGTGCGGTCATGGGGTCCTCGGTTGGCTTGACGTGGTGTCCATGCGGTCGTGGTACTTGTGCGTACCATCTTGGTACGTTACCGTACCAGCATGACCTCCCCCGCCGCCACTCGACTGCTCGACGCCCTCGGTGAAGCCATCGTCGAGCAGGGGCTGGCGAGCACCACGGTCGCCGACATCGCCCGCATCGCGGGCACGAGCAAGCGCACCTTCTACGAGCACTTCGCCACCAAGGACGAAGCGTTCCTTGCCCTGTATGCCGCCCGCTCCAGTGATCTTCTTGCCGCCATCAGTGCGGTGGTCACCGATCCGACGGCGCCGATCGACGAGCAGATCCGGGCCGGCGTCCAGGCCTACCTGGGCCACCTCGCCGCCACCCCGGCGCTCGCTCGGGCCCACATGCTCGAGGCCCACTCCCTCGGGCGGCTCGGGCTCGACGCGCGCCGCGAGCTCATGGATCACCACGCGGCATACCTGCGCAGTGTCGTGGCGAAGGCACGGGTGAACTCCCCGGACCTTCGCGAGCTCAGCGTGGCCGACTCGGTGGGGGTCGTCGCGGGGCTCACCGAGCTGACCCTGCGCGCGGCGCTCGACGACGAGGCGCTCGACAGCGAGGCCCACATCGCGGCGGCGGTCGACTTCGTGACCGCCATGGTCACCAGCCCCTGAGTTGGTCGTCAGGGAGATCTGGCGCGCCCGAGAGCCTCAGGCCTCTCGGAAGAGGTCCTTGCGGGTGTCCACGCCGAGCTTGCGCAGGATGCTCCGGACGTGGGTCTTGACCGTGGAGACCTCGATGGTGAGTCGAGCAGCCATGTCCGGGTTGGAGAGCCCCTCGATCATGAGCTGGAGGATCTCGCCCTCCCGCTGGGTGAGGGGCTCCACGGGTGCGAACCGCCCAGCCTCCGCTCGGGCCGAGTCCGTGAGACCAGGTCCCAGCGCCAGGCCACCTCGACCCACGCTCGCCTGACGCAGCACCGCGAGGAAGTCCTCGTTCGGTGCCGTCTTGCTCACGAGGGCGTCGGCCCCCGCGAGTTTGGCGATCTGGACGTCGATGGCGCGGGTGAACGACGTGAACACGACGACTCGGGCAGCGCAGACGGTCTTGAGGGAGCGGCACAGCTGGATCCCGGAGTGGGCGCCCCCGAGCCTCACCGGCAGGACCACGACGTCGGGTTGGAGGCGCCGCGCCGCGTCCAGCGCCTGGGCGGCGCTCGTCGCCTCGCCGACGACCTCGAGATCTGCGTGCTCGGCCGTGAGGGTTCGCAGCCCGCGCAGGACGACCGGGTGGTCCTCGACCAGCAGCACCTTCGTGACGTCCACGTCGCCCCTTCCTCGTGTGAGCTCACCGTGCGCGGCGGCTACGCAGCGGCCACATCAGGTGTACGGAGATCCTCCCTCAGGGATGAGGCGGCGGACACCACGAGGTCCCTAACGTCGAAGCATGGAACCTCTTGCCGACCTGGCGCGGCAGCGCCGTGGTGACGACCCCGTTGATTTCGCCGTGATCGGGGCGGGCGTCGTCGGCGCCAGCATCGCCCGGGAGCTGGCCCGGCGCGGGGCCCGAGTCGTCATCCTGGACCGGGCCGCCGGGGTCGGTGGCGGCTGCTCCTATGCGAACGCCGGGATCCTGGCACCCGACCACGTGTCGCCGCTGGCCACGCCCGCACTCCTTCGCGAGGCACCCATCCAGATGGTGCGCCGCCCTCCCGCGGTGCGGGTGCGGCCTGCCCGCGGCCTCACGCCGTGGCTGGGCAGGCTCGCTGCCTCGGCCACCCCTGCTCGCGCCCGCGCAGCCCAGGACCGACTGCAGCTGCTCGCGCACGAGAGCACCCGACTCCACTGCGAGCTCGCGGCCGCTGGCCACAACCCGACCTTGCGCAAGACCGGCGCCATCGACGTCCATCTGCGTCCACCGCGCGGATCCGTGGCCGGCCTGCTCACCAGTGCAGAGCTGCAGACCCTGGAGCCCGGCCTCGCACCAGTGGCAGGCGGGGTGCACCACACGGAAGAGTGGGTGCTCGAGAGCCGCAGCTATGTGCGGGCGATGCTCGACGACGCCGTGGCTCACGGCGCCACCCTGCTGTTCGACACCACTGTGGAGCGGCAGATCGTGCGCGGTGGGCGGGTCGAGTCGCTGGTCACGTCGGCCGGCACGATCCGCGTCGGTCACGTTGTCCTCGCCTCGGGGCTCGAGTCCGGAGCACTGGCGGACCAGGTGGGTGTGCGGCTGCCGCTGCGTGGTGGGCGTGGCTACGTCGTGGACGTGGCGGCACCCGCAGGAGTGCTCACCCAACCGGTCCGTATCAAGGAGCACCGGGTGGTCGTCACCCCGCTCGCGGACCGGGTTCGGGTCGCCGGCTCCATCGAGTTCGGCGACGAGAACCGTCCTGCCGACCTCCGGCGGGCCGACGCGCTGCTCGAGGTGGCGACACGGGCGGTGCCCGGGCTGCGTGGTCGGCCCGTGCTCGACCGATGGGCCGGGGAGCGGCCGTGCACACCCGATGGCGTCCCCGTCATCGGTGCCACCGCCCACACTCCAGAACCTCTCGGTGGCCGCGGGCCACGGCATGTGGGGACTCATCCTTGCGCCGGTCACCGCACGGCTCGTCGCCGCCGAGGCCGTGGACCACGTCGTGGATCCGGACCTCGCCTGGCTCAGCCCGGACCGCTTCGCGCCACGAGCCGCCGGCCTGCGGAGGACCAGCGCCTGAGCGAACGCAGTGTCAGGACGGCAGGGCGAGGGCGAAGGTCACGCCGACCATCGTCACGCCCCGGCCATCTTCTTCGTATGCCGTCCGCTCCAGTGCCGCGAGCGCCGCACCGATGAGGGTGGCCGGGTCCCGTGAGGGCTCGTCGAGCGAGCCGGGGACCATGACGGCCTGGTCGTCGTCGTAGCGCAGGTGCACGTCGAGGCGGGTCGCCGGCCGTGGGTCGTCACCGAGCCGGTTGAGGGCGCGCATCACGTTGTCCCGCAACGCTTCCTGGACGGTTGAGCGCTGACGAGTGGATCGCCCGAGTGACCTCTGGGACGAGATGGACTTGCGCGCCGTGGGGAGCTTGATCGTCGCGTCGTCGACTCCGTCGCGGATGGCGACGAGGTTCGTGGCCATGGCCTTGGCGACGCGCCGCTCGACGAGACCTTCGACGGTCCAGCCGGCCAGATCGGCGACGAGGACGATCCCGGCGTCGTGGAGCTTGCCCGTCGTCGCAGGCCCGACGCCCCAGAGGTCGGCGACCGGAAGGCGCGGACGCACCCGCGCCTCCGTCTCGGCATCGACGACGAACAAGCCGTCGGGTTTGGCGCGACGGCTGGCCAGCTTGGCGAAGAGCTTGGCCCGAGCCACCCCCGCCGACACGGGCAGTCCGAGCTCGCGCCGGGCCCGCGCCCGCAACGCCCCCGCGAGTCGACCCGCCTCCTCGACCGACCCACCGTCGAGAGCCGACACATCGAGGAAGGCCTCCTCCATCGACCCCGGCTCGACGAGCGGCGTGAGGTCCCGGAACAGCGCCATGAGGTCAGCGCTCGCCGACTCGTAGGCCTCCGCCCGAAACGGTGCCACGAGCACTTCGGGCCAGCGACGCAGGACCTGGAAGAGCGGCATACCGGCATGGATTCCCAGCGCTCGTGCCTCGTACGAGGCACAGGCAACCACCTGCGGACCCACGACCATCGGTCGTCCCGCGCAGGTGCGGATGATCGCGTTGCTCGACCGAGGCGAAGAACGCGTCGGCGTCGGCATGGATGAGCACGCCCTCCACGCTGCCACCCACCCCCGACACCCCTCGACTCACGGCGCAATCCGTCGAAACGTCGCACTTGTTGCGCAATCCGTCGGCCGCGGATTGCGCAAGAAGTCACGGTTCTCGACGGATTGCGCGATAAGTCGGGTTGGGGTCGCACCGCGTCAGGTCAGTGCGGGTGGGGGACTCTGACAGACTCAGGCCCATGGACTTCCGCAACGCCTACGCGCACGGATTCGCCCGCGTCGCCGCCTGCACGCTCCCCGTGACGATGGCCGACCCCGCCAAGAACGCCGCGGCCACCATCGAGCAGGTGCGCGCCCTCCACAAGGACGGTGTCGCGGTCGCGCTCTTCCCCGAGCTCGGGCTGTCGGGCTACGCGATCGACGACCTCTTCATGCAGGACGTCCTCCTCGAGGAGGTCGACAAGGCGATCGTCGCCGTTGCCGAAGCCACCGCCCAGCTCACGCCCATCGTCGTCGTCGGCGCACCGCTCCTCATCGGCAACCGGCTCTACAACTGCGCCGTCGTCATCCAGGGCGGCGAGGTCATCGGAGTCGCCCCGAAGTCCTACCTCCCCAACTACCGCGAGTTCTACGAGAAGCGCTGGTTCGCACCCGGCGACGACGCGGTCGACACCCTCATCAACCGCCCGCACTGGCCGGGCGCCGACGAGGACGGCGACATCGCCTACGGCACGGACCTCCTCTTCGAGGCGACCGACGTCCCCGGGCTCGTCGTGCACGTCGAGATCTGCGAGGACATGTGGGTGCCGGTGCCGCCGAGCCACCGCGCAGCCCTCGCGGGCGCGACCGTCCTGCTCAACCTCAGCGCCTCCCCCATCACCGTCGGCCGCGCCGACGACCGCCACCTCCTCGCGCGCTCTGCGAGCGCACGCTGCAATGCGGCATACCTGTATGCCGCCGCGAGCGAAGGTGAGTCGTCCACCGACCTGTCGTGGGACGGCATGACCATGGTCTACGAGATGGGCGACCTGCTCGGGGAGTCCGAGCGCTTTCCGTCGGGACCGCAGGCGACCATCGTCGATGTCGACCTGGATCGGTTGCGGCAGGAGCGAATTCGCCAGGGCAGCTTCGATGACAACCGTCGGGTCGAGGGCATCGGCGAGCCCGGCGGAGAGTCGTTCCGGGTCGTCGCGTTCGAGCTCGACCCGCCCACCGGCGACATCGGCCTGCGGCGCAAGGTCGACCGCTTCCCGTTCGTCCCCGACGACGAGGCCCGGCTCGCCCAGGACTGCTACGAGGCCTACAACATCCAGGTGTCCGGACTCGAGCAGCGGCTGCGCGCCATCGGCCAACCCAAGATCGTCATCGGCGTCTCGGGTGGGCTCGACTCGACCCACGCCCTCATCGTCGCGGCCAAGGCGATGGACCGACTCGGACGCCCGCGCACCGACATCATCGGCTTCACCATGCCCGGGTTCGCGACGAGCGACGGCACCAAGTCCAACGCGATCCACCTCATGGAGTCGCTCGGCATCACCTTCGAGACGCTCGACATCCGCCCGGCAGCGACCCAGATGCTCAAGGACCTCGGCCACCCGGCGGGCAACGGTGAGGAGGTCTATGACGTCACCTTCGAGAACGTCCAGGCCGGCCTGCGCACCGACTACCTCTTCCGCGCGGCCAACCAGCGCGGCGGCATCGTCCTCGGCACCGGCGACCTGTCCGAGCTCGCGCTGGGCTGGTGCACCTACGGCGTCGGCGACCAGATGAGCCACTACGGCGTGAACACGGGCGTCCCCAAGACCCTCATGCAGCACCTCATCCGCTGGGTCGTCTCCTCCGCGCAGTTCGAGGGAGAGGTGAATGGCACCCTCACCGAGATCCTCGACCAGGAGATCAGCCCCGAGCTCGTCCCCACCAAGAAGGGCGAGAAGATCCAGTCGACCGAGGACTCCGTCGGCCCCTACTCGCTGCAGGACTTCACGCTGTATCACGTTCTCCGCAGGGGCTATCGGCCCAGCAAGATCGCCTTCCTCGCCCAGCACGCCTGGTCCGACAAGGCGACCGGAGACTGGCCGGCGGGCTACCCCGAAGGCGACCGGACGGCATACGACCTCGCGACGATCCGGCACTGGCTGGAAGTCTTCGTCAAGCGCTACTTCAACAACCAGTTCAAGCGCAGCGCGCTGCCCAACGGTCCCAAGGTCGTCTCCGGCGGAACGATGTCGCCTCGCGGCGATTGGCGTATGCCGTCCGACGTCTCGTCGGCCGCGTGGTTGGCCGAGATCGAACGCAACGTCCCCAAGGCCTGACCGGCCCCGGGCGGACCGTCACCCAGCGTCGTTTGCTTGCGCTAAAGTCCCGCCATCAGCGTGATTCTCGCGCTCTCACTTCTCCGGGGGAGACCTTTCCATGCCTGTTGTCCTGCACCGCGCCGTTTCACTGATCGCTGCCATCGCCCTGGGCTCATCGCTCGCCGCCTGTGGTGGCGCCGAGGACCCCGCCAAGCCCGGCACGAGCACGTCTCCGAAGGCCGAGGCCAAGAAGAAGCCGACCTCGGGCGCTCTCTACAAGCAGACTCGCGAGTCCGCACTGGGTTCCAAGAGCGGACACATCACGGGCAGCATGACCGAGGACGGCGAGAAGACCACGCTCGACATGTTGGGGACGGTCGACGGTTCGAACCAGCAGGCAACCTTCACGACGAGCGATGGCGAGTTCACCCTGCTCACCGTGGGTGGCAAGAACTGGATCAAGGGTGACGCGAAGTACTGGACAAGCAGCGCCGGCGCGGACGCAGCCAAGGCCATCGGTGCCAAGTGGCTCGCCGTGCCAGCCACCGAAGCCAAGGACATGGGCGACACCAACCTCAAGGGCCTGCTGACCGAGATCTTCGCCGAAGAGGGAATGTCCAAGATCGAGTCGTTGACCACGGAGGTCGCCGAAAGCACTGAGTCCGGTGTCGCCACCTACGTCCTCACTGACAAGGTCGGCGACAGTGGCGAACTCGTCATCACGGCCGACGGCAAGGCCCAGCTGATGAAGATCAGCGGCCCCAAGTCCGATCCGGGCGAGCTCGCGTTCTCGGAGTGGGACGCCGTCAAGCCCTTCGTCGCGCCGGCGGCCGCGCAGGTCTTCACGCCCTGATCATCCAGCCGCTGACTGGTCAGCCAGTCAGCGGCTGACGTCGGTCTCGGCTCCGATGCGCGACAGCTTCTCGGGGTTGCGCACCGCGTAGACGCCGGTGATGAGCCCGTCCTCGACCTCGACCGTGAGGATGCTGTCGACCTCGCCGTCGAGGCTGGACGATGAGCGCCGGGCGGCCGTTGATGTCGACCTGCGCGAACGTGATGGCTCCCGAACCTGCCGAACCCACCCAGCGAGGAGGCGCGACACCTTGTCGGCGCCGAGGATCGGGCGCGGCAGGGCCTGCTTGATGCCGCCACCATCGCCGAGCATGACGACGTCGGGGCGAGCACGTCGACGAGCCCCTGCAGGTCGCCGGTCATGACCGCCTTCTGGAACGCCTCGAAGGCGCCACGCGCCTGCCCCGGGTTGACGTCCCCGCGAGGACGCCGAGCGGCGACGTGCGAGCGGGCCCGGTGGGCGATCTGCCGCACGCTCGCCGGACTCTTGTCGACGGCTTCGGCGAGCTCGTCGTAGTCGAGCCCGAACACCTCGCGCAGCACGAAGACCGCCCGCTCGGTGGGAGTCAGCGTCTCGAGGACGAGCATCATCGCCATCGACACGCTGTCGGCGAGCTCGACGTCCTCGGCGACGTCGCGGGCGGTGACGAGAGGCTCGGGGAGCCACGGACCGACGTAGTCCTCGCGGCGGCGGGACACCGTGCGCAGCCGGTCGAGCGCGGTCCGGCTCACGATGCGCACGAGGAAGGCGCGCGGGTCACGCACCTCGCCCTGGTCCACCGCGTCCCACTTGAGCCACGCGTCCTGGACGACGTCCTCGGCGTCGGCCGCGGACCCGAGCATCTCGTAGGCCACGGTGAAGAGCAGGCTGCGGTGAGTGGTGAACGGGTCACTGGCCCCGGCCTTCGTGGCGTCCACGCTCATGAGACCGAGGGTACTTTCGGCACGGCCTTCGAGGGTGCCGACAGGGGCGCGAGTCCGCACGCGTCGGCGAACTCGTCCGAGCCGATCCCCAGCGCGATGTTGCCGCGGGCGCTGTAGTTCATGAAGCCCACTCGGGCCGTGAGCTCGAGCAGACCGGCCGCTCCCAGGTCCTCCAGCAGCGCCGCCGACAACTCATCCGTGACCGCGACCGGCGTCTGGCACATCGCCTCGGCGTACTCCATGACGCGACGCTCAGCCGGCGTGAAGACCGTCGACTCGCGCCACCGCGGCACTTCGCGCGCCTTGGCCTCGTCCAGACCGTGGTTGTGGGCCATGAAGTAGCCCAGGTCGAGGCAGAAGCTGCACCCGATCTCGGCGGCCGCAGCCATCGAGGCGAAGGACGCGAGGTTCTTGTCGAGCTTGTCCCAGCCCTCGAGCTTGCGGCCGAAGCCCATCGCATCCTTCATGACCTTGGGGTGGTGCCACATGACTCCGAGCGAGTCGGGCACCTTGCCGAGCATGCGGCGGGCCATCGTGGTGATGAGGCGGCCCTGGATGCCGGTGACCTCGGCGGCGGGGATCCTGGCGGTTTCGGTGCTCATGGCTCTCTCCTTGTCGTCGGTGAGGGCCCGGTGTGGCGCCCTCGGACATGAAGACGCCGCCCGGCCGGGTTCTGTGACACCTGCGCCACAGTTCCCGGCCGGGGAACTCCTACTTGACCTCGGAGCGACGGACCAGGAACAGCCCGATCGCGAGCGGGATGGCCAGCCAGAACAGTCCGGTGACCCCGAGCTGGGACCACTGCCTGGCCGTCAGGTCGCCCTCGAAGAGGAAGCCCTGGGTGAAGTTGAAGTCCACCCACGGCTGCAGGTCCCGAAACCACGCCTGGCTCGTGGCGAGCAGCATCGTGAGCGGAGTCAGGACGAAGTTGTAGATGAAGTAGGCGACGATGGCACCTGGTGAATTGCGAATGAGGACACCGAGCATGAAGCCGATGAGCATGCTGAGCACGGTGGCGAGAGTGATGGTCAGCATCTGGGAGACGGACATGTTCCAGACAGGGTCGATGCCGGCGATCGAGGCTCCGACCAGGTTGCCCAGGGCCCCGATGCCGAACGCCAGGACCATGGCGGCGACACCCACCAGCACCGCCACGGCGAGCTTGGCGCCGATGACCCGACCGCGGTGCGGCACGAGCGTGAAGGTCGTGAGGCCGCTTCGCTGGCTCCATTCGCTCGTCACCGAGAGGGTCGCGATGATGGGGAGGATGATCACCATCGGGAAGCCGATCGCGGCACCGAAGTTGTCGTAGGTCAGGTCCGCATCAGCAGCGAAGATCATGACGGCGCCCGTGGCCAGGACCGCGAGGATGGCGATGCTGAGCATCAGCCACATCCCGGACCGGGTGTTGAACATCTTGCGCAGCTCGACCTTCAACAGGCGGCCGGTCGGGATCGGTGTGGACGCCGAGCGCCGCTGTGCGGCAGCCGGACTGGTCGTGTCGTTGGCCGAGGCCAGGGTCGTGGTGGCGGTCGTGGCGGTCATGCCGCTACTCCTTCTCGCTGGGTGTCGGCGGTGAGCTCGAGGAACATCTCTTCGAGGCCCGCGCCGTCGGCGGACTTGAGTTCGGTGAGGGCACACCCGGCGTCGCGGGCGATCTGGCCGACGAGCGTGGCGTCGGCGGAGGTGCGCAGGGCGCCGTCGTCGGCCGAGGTGAACTCCACTCCGCCCCGGGTGAGGGCGTCGGCGAGTTCGGTGCGATCGGGCGTGCGCACGATCGTGCCGGCGGCGGCGAGGAGTTCGTCCTTGGTGCCCTGGGCGACGATGCGGCCGTTGCCGATCACGACGATGTCGTCGGCGATGACCTCGATCTCGTGCAGCAGGTGGGACGAGAGCAGCACGGTGCCACCGGCGTTGGCATAGCCGCGCAGCAGGTCGCGCATCCACCGGATGCCGGCCGGGTCGAGGCCGTTGGCCGGCTCGTCGAGGATGAGCACGTGGGGGTCACCGATGAGGGCGGTGGCGATGCCGAGGCGCTGGCGCATGCCGAGCGAGTAGTTGCGCACCCGCCGACCGGCCTCGGTCGGGGTGAGGCTGACCCGTTCGAGCATCTCGTCGACGCGGGACGAGGGCAGGCCCATCGTCATGGCGGCGACGGTGAGGATCTCGCGTCCGGTGCGACCGGCGTGCTGCGCCGAGGCGTCGAGCAGGACGCCGACCTCGAGCCCCGGGTTGGGCAGGTCGACGAAGCGCTTGCCCTCGATGGTGGCCGATCCGCTGGTGGGCGGGGTGAGCCCGACCATCACGCGCATCGTCGTGGACTTCCCGGCGCCGTTGGGGCCGAGGAAGCCGGTGACCCGACCGGGGCGGGCAGTGAAGGAGACGTTGTCGACGGCAACGTGGTCGCCGTACTTCCTGGTCAGTGACTCGACTGTGATCATGCTGGCAACCTTCGCGCCCGGCGACGGTCCCCCACATCGGGGACGGGACCCGACCGTCCCCTTGGATCAACCCTGAGCCGACTCAGGGTTGTCCCCCGAGTCGGGCTCTTTGCCGAACCCTTGCCGAACCCTCACCTGCGCTTTGCCCAATGCGGCGTATGCCGGCAGCAGGCTGAGCGGCATGCCCACCACCGCGCCCCGCGCGCCCCTCTCGTCTCGCAGCCAGACGCGCGTCGCCACCCTTGCCGCGCTCCTGCTCGTCGCCCTCATCAGCGCCATGGCGCTCACCGCCTTCACGGCACGCACCGCCACCGCCGCCACTCCCCTGACCGTGGCCCAGGCGATCGCCAGCCAGAACGGGACGTCGCAGACGGTCCGCGGCTACGTCGTCGGTGAACCGGTCGCGACGACGACGGTCAACCGCAGCGCGTTCACTGGCGACCTCGCCATCGCTCTCGCCGACACCGCCGGCCAGACGGACACGACCAAGATGGTCTACGTCCAGCTGACGACGCAGTGGCGCAGCGCCTGGGGCCTCAAGACGAACCCGTCACTCCTCGGCAAGGTCATCGACGTCACCGGTCCGCTCGAGGCGTACTTCGCGCACGCGGGCCTGAAGTCCCCCACCGCCATCTCGTCCGTCGGGACCACCCCGACCCCGACGCCCACCGGGACCGCAACGCCCACGCCGACTCCGACCCCCACGTCGACCGGTGGCACCGACACCTACTACGCCAGCGCGCTCGGCAAGTCCGGCTCGGCGCTGCGCACGTCGCTGCACAGCATCATCAAGAACCAGACCGTCCTCACCTACGACCAGGTGTGGGACGCCCTCAAGGACACCGACCAGGACCCGGGCAACAGCGCCAACGTCATCGAGATCTACTCGGGCCGCTCGATCGCCAAGTCCAACAACGGTGGTGGCGTCGACCAGTGGAACCGTGAGCACGTGTGGGCCAAGAGCCACGGCGACTTCGGCACGACCAACGGGCCCGGCACCGACGTGCACCACCTGCGCCCGGAGGACGTCACCGTCAACTCCGACCGCGGCAGCCTCGACTTCGACAACGGCGGCTCGGCCGTCAACCAGTGCTCCGACTGCTGGCGCGACAGCGACTCGTTCGAGCCGCGCGACGCCGTCAAGGGCGACGTGGCCCGGATGATCCTCTACATGGCCATCCGCTACGAGGGCGACGACGGGCGAGCCAACCTCGAGCCGAACGAGTCGGTCAACAACGGCACGGCGCCCTACATCGGCAGGCTCTCGGTCCTCAAGGCCTGGAGCGCGGGCGACCCGCCGGACACGTTCGAGAAGCGCCGCAACGACCGCATCTACGCCCAGTGGCAGCACAACCGGAACCCGTTCATCGACCACCCCGAGTGGGTCACGTCGATCTGGCCCTGACCCCAACGGTCCCCAACCACAACGCAAAGGGTATGCCGGCCGCTCACGGTGAGCGGCCGGCATACCCTTGTGCGTGAATTCGGCTGTGCCTCAGGCCTCGTCGGATGCGTTCAGGGCGGCCTCGACGCGGCGGTGGGCCTCCCAGATCTCCTCGGGCAGGTTGGGGAACTGCTCGAGGTGCTCCTTGCGGAAGCCCATCTCCTGCTTCCACCGGTCGGTGTCGATGGTGAGGATGGTCTCGAGGTCCTCGGGCGTGATGTCGACGCCTTCGAGGTTGAGCTCCTCCTTGGTGGGGATGATGCCGACCGGGGTCTGGCGACCCGTGACCTCGCCGTTCTTGAGCTGCAGGAGCCAGAGGAGCGGGCGCAGGTTGTCGCGGTACCCGGGCCACAGGAAGCGGCCGTCGTCGCCGCGCTGGAACCAGTTGACGTGCGCGAAGATCGGCTGCTCCGAGGCAGCGCCGACGATCTTCAGGTAGTGCGCGGCGTAGTCGCCCTCGCCGTAGGCCATGAACGGCCGGTTGGACATGGGGTCGTAGCGCAACATGCCCTCGACACCCTCGGCTGCGGCAGTCGCCTCGGCGCCCAGGGTGAGCCCGTCGTAGACGCCCTCGGCGAGGTCGGTGATCGCGCGGATCAGCGGCTCGCGGTCACGGGTGCGGCCACCGAAGATGATCGCGTCGATCGGGACACCGGCCGCCTTGTCGTAGTCGTCGGCGATGTTCGGGACGTTGTCGAGGGTCGTGGTGAAACGGCTGTTGGGGTGGGCCCAGGGAAGGCCGGCCTCGTCCTCGGAACGGTCGGCGATCCGGCCGCCCTTCCAGTCGAGCCAACCGTTGGTGTCGGCGGGCGTCTGCGGCGTGCGGCCCTCCCACCAGACCTCCTGGGTGAGCTCGTTGTAGGCGACGTTCGTGAAGATCGCGCCGGTGCCGGGCTTCACCGAGTCCAGGGCCGTCGGGTTGGTGCCCTCGTTGGTGTCCTTGGCGACACCGAAGACCCCGAACTCCGGGTTCATCCCGAAGAGCTTGCCGCTCTCCTCGTCGACCCAGAGCCACGCGATGTCGTCGCCGTAGAAGGACACGTGGTAGCGGTCGCCGAGGACGTCGGGTGCCAGCATCATGGCCAAGTTGGTCTTGCCGGAGGCGCTCGGGAAGCCACCGCAGATGTGGTGCGTCTTCCCGGTCTGCTTGTCGTGGATGCCGATGAGCATGTACTGCTCGCCGAGGAACTTGCCCGAGGCCCAGCCGTCGTAGGCGCCCTGGCGCAGACCGTGGGCGATCTTGCCGAGCAGCGCGTTGCCGCCGTAGGACGAGCCGAAGTGCAGGATCGTGCGCTCGTCGGCCACGGTGACGAAGTAGCGCTGGTCGTCGGGGGTGCCCTGACCGAGGTTCTCGAGGTCGCCCGTCACGTGGACCGCGCGCACGAACTGGTTGGGGTCGTCGAGTCCCTCGAGGTGTTCGATGCCGACCCGCGCCATCCGGATCATGTGGAGGACGACGGTGCGGGCATCGGTCACCTGGACCCCGGTGGCCCACGGGGCGAGGGCGTTGCCGGGAGGCGACATGAGGTACGGAATGACGTACATCGTCTTGCCGGCGAAGGCGCCCGCCATGCGCTCCTTGAGCAGGGGCGTCATCTCGTCCGCGTCGCGCCAGTTGTTGTAGACGCCGCGGTCCTTCTCGTCGTGGGTCGCGACGATGGTGCGCTCCTCGGAGCGAGCCGTGTCCTTGTGGTAGCTGCGTGAGTAGTAGCGACCCTCCCCGGCCGGGAGCAGCTCGCCTGCCTCCAGCGCCTCCGCGATGAGGCGTGCGTCGTCTCCGGAGCCGACAACCTCGACGCGCTCGGCGCCGGTGAGTTCGGCCCAGTGGGCGACGTACTCGCGGACCTTTTCGTTCGTCACGCCCGCCTCGTCCAGAACCCTTGCCACGTCTGCCATCGGTCATCCTTGTCGTCGTCGTGCGGGGACATCAGCAGACTTGAAGATGTTTTCAAGTCGTGTAGTGTCATACAAGCACGATTTGCGACTGAACAGTGAGGTTCTGCCCAGTGAAGACGATCACGTGAGCGTCCCCCTCTACCAGGCCAAGGCAGAGTTCTTCCGGACCCTCGGCCATCCGGCACGGATCCGGATCCTCGAACTCCTCTGCGAGCGCGACCATGCCGTCCATGAACTGCTCGAAGCCCTGAGCCTCGAGCCCAGCAACCTGTCCCAGCAGCTCGCCGTGCTGCGACGGACCTCCATGGTCATCTCGCACCGGCACGCCGGTGAGGTCGTCTACTCCGTCAGGGTGCCGGAGGTCCGTGACCTCCTGCTTGCCGCCCGGCGCATTCTTTCCGGGATCGCGACGTCCCAGAGTGAGCTGCAGTCAGAGTTCACATCCGCGCCCCACGCGTGATGCCGCGCCACGGCTCGCGACCCTCATGACGTCCACCACGGCAGTGACCCGTGCCCTGCGAACGGCAGCGACCCGAACCACCCGACTCCTCCCACGCCGGTCCGACTGGACGGGAAGCCGCCCCGGCCGCGACCTCGTGGCCGGTGTGATGGTCGGGCTCGTGGCGCTGCCCCTCGCCCTGGGGTTCGGGGTCAGCTCCGGGCTGGGCGCGACGGCCGGGCTGGTGACGGCGATCGTCGCAGGCGCTGTCGCGGCGGTCTTCGGTGGCAGTCACGTCCAGGTCAGTGGTCCCACCGGCGCGATGACCGTCGTCCTCGTGCCGATCATCGCCTCCCACGGACCCGATGGCGTGCTCGTGGTCGGGCTCCTCGCCGGGGTGATCCTGATCGGTCTCGCGTATGCCGGCGCAGGCCGCTTCATCCGCTACGTCCCCGTTCCCGTCGTCGAGGGTTTCACCCTCGGCATCGCCGCCATCATCGCTCTGCAGCAGGCGCCCGGGGCCCTCGGAGTGGACGTGCACGCCGACAAGGTCGTCGTGCTCGCAGCCCGAGCGGTCCGGACCTGGCTGACGAACCCCGCCTGGGTGCCGCTGGCCGTCACGGTGGGCGTGACCGTGACGGTGCTCTGCCTGTCGCGATTCCTGCCGCTGGTGCCCGGATCACTCCTGGCCGTGACTGCGGCCGCGACCGCCAACGCGGCCCTCGGCTTGGGCGCACCCACGATCGGGCACATCCCGTCCACCCTGCCCGCTCCCTCGCTGCCCACTGTCCCCTGGGGTGAGATGGACTCGCTGATCCTGCCGGCCGTGGCGGTGGCGGTCCTGGCCGCCCTCGAGAGCCTGCTCTCGGCAACGGTCGCCGACGCCATGAGCGTGGACCAGCGTCACGACTCCAACCGCGAGCTGGCCGGTCAGGGTCTGGCCAACCTCGTCGCACCGCTCTTCGGCGGCATCCCTGCCACCGCAGCCATCGCGCGCACCGCCGTCAACGTCCGGTCCGGTGCCACCTCACGCCTCGCCGCGCTCACCCATGCCGTCGTCCTGCTGCTCATCGTTCTCGTCGCGGCCCGCTGGGTCGGCGAGATACCCCGGGCTGCCCTGGCCGGAGTCCTCATCGCGACGGCGGTGCAGATGGTGCGGGTGTCCAGCGTCGCTGCGCTCCTGCGCGCCTCGCGCGGCGACGCCCTGGTCCTGTGCATCACCGCCGCCGCGACCCTCGCCCTCGATCTCGTCACCGCGGTGGTCACGGGCCTCGTCGTCGCCGGGTTCTTCGCGCTGCGTCAGGCCGCGCTCTCGGCGCATCTCGAGGAGGTGCCGCTCGACGACGAGGGTGCGCCGGGTGGCCACCTCGACGAGGAACGGTCCCTGCTCGACCAGCACATCGTGGCCTACCGCCTCGAGGGACCGCTGTTCTTCGCGGCTGCCCACGACTTCCTGCTGGAGCTCGCCGACGTCACCCGGGTCCGCGTCGTCATCCTGCGCATGTCCCACGTCACCGCCATCGACGCAACCGGCGCCCACGTCCTCGCCGACACCATCAGCCGCCTGGAGCGTCGCCAGGTCACCGTCCTCCTGTCAGGCGTTCGACCGCACCACACGAAGGTGCTCCATGAGGTCGGCGTCTACCGCCAGCTCGCCCACGAACGCCACCTCTTCGACACCACGCCAGAAGCCATCGAGCACGCCCGCGTCCACGCGTCACGAACGGCGCACACCCCCACGGCCGACGTTCCCTGACCGGGGGCAGCCGGCCGGAGTCAGCCGGTGGGAGAGCCCAACCCCGAGAGCGCGTCGCCGTCCATGCGGAAGACGGTCCACTCGTCCTGCGGCACTGCGCCCAGGCTCTTGTAGAAGCCGATCGACGGCTCGTTCCAGTTGAGCACCCACCACTCGAGGCGCGTGTAGCCGCGCTCGACGCACGTGCGGGCCAGCGTCGCGAGCAGGTCGCGGCCGATGCCGCTGCCGCGCTGCTCGGGCTGGACGAAGAGGTCCTCGAGCCAGATGCCGTTGACGCCGGTCCAGGTCGAGAAGGTGAGGTACCAGACCGCCATCCCGACGATCGTCCCGTCGACCTCGGCCACGTGGGCGAAGGTCGTGGGCGTGCCCGTCTCGGGGAAGAGCGCGGCGTGGAACTGCGCCTCGGTCGCCCTGGCCGCGTCGGGCTCCTTCTCGTAGACCGCGAGGTCGCGAACGAGCTGCAGGATGGCCGGGACATCGTCGGGTGTCGCCTCGCGGATCGTCATGAACGGGAGCGTATGCCGCGGCGTAGGTTGGGTGCCATGGCGACAGTTCCCGACGAATTCGTCCACCTCCTCACCGACCCGAACTACGGGCACCTCGCGACGGTGCGGCCCGACGGCTCACCGCAGGTCAACCCGATGTGGTTCCTGTATGACGCCGAGAGCAACACCCTCCGGTTCACGCACACCAACAAGCGGGCGAAGTTCCGCAACCTCCAGGCGAACCCGGCGATGGCGATGGAGGTCATCGATCCCGAGAACGCCTATCGCTTCGTCGAGCTGCGTGGTCGCCTCATCGAGGTCATCCCCGACCCCGAGGGCGAGTTCTATCCCGTGCTCGGTGCGCGCTACGGCAACCCCGAGACGCCCATCCCGCCGGACAAGGCCGACCGCGTCATCCTCGTGATGTCGATCGACAAGGTCACCCAGAAGTGATCCACCACGTCACCGCGCCCGACACCTGGGCGCAGGCCGTCGAGGACGACACCTTCACCGAGTCGACGCTGGGCCGGTCGCTCGAGGAGGAGGGCTTCATCCACTGCTGCGAGGCGGACCAGCTCGACTTCGTGCTCACGAACTTCTACGGCGGAGTCGACCACGACCTCGTCCTGCTGACGATCGACCCGGCGCTGCTCGACGGCGCCGCTGGTGCGCGAGGTGGGCAACCCCGAGACGGGTGAGCAGTTCCCGCACATCTACGGACCGCTCAACCCGTCGGCCGTCGTGGCCACGGAACTGCTCCACCCGCCCCACACCCGAGCCTGAGTCACGCCGGCTCGGGGTGCTCCTCGAGGGTGCGTGAGTTGGTGAGGCTGCCAAGTCCGAGCGCGGCCACCGCGATGACGACTGCGACCAGGACACCGCAGGCGATCTGCAGCCCGTGGACGAACTCGTGGGTCAGCGCAGCCCCCCAGGCGCCCTCCGGAGGAGGACGCCGACGACGGCGGCCATGACGGTGCCGACGACAGCGACGCCGATGGAGTTGCCGAGCTCCTGCGCAGTGTCATTGAGCGCGGATCCCATCGAGGTGTGGGTGTCGGGCAACTCCTCCATCAGAGCGATGGCGCACGTCGTCATGACGAACCGCACCCCTACCGCCAGGGCGAACATCCCGACGCCCACGCCGAGGTAGCCGTGGGGTGCACCCACGGCCACGGACGCGAGGCCGACGATGGTGAGCCCAACTCCGACGAGGCAGGTCATCCGGTGGCCGACGCGGGAGACCATGCGATCCGTCGCGGGCGAGGCCAGGAACATCCCCGCCACGATCGGCAGGGTGCCGAATCCCGCGTGCATGGGCGACCAACCCCACGCGTACTGCAGCAGCTGCGTGCTGGCGAAGCCCATGCCGACCATGGCCGTCATGACCGCGGTCTGGAGCAGCATGCCGCCCCGGACTGCGGGCCGGGCGAGGAGGCGCAGGTCGAGCATCGGGTCGGAGGCAGTGCGTTCCCGCACCACGAAGCCGACCACCGCAGCGATGGCCGCGGCGGCGCA
Source organism: uncultured Actinomycetota bacterium (assembly GCA_963807825.1). Taxonomy (GTDB): domain Bacteria; phylum Actinomycetota; class Actinomycetes; order Actinomycetales; family Dermatophilaceae; genus Knoellia. The sequence continues at coordinate 346,295 of CAWEDC010000005.1, read as the reverse complement.
GCCGAGAGTGGTCGGCGAGGACCAGCCGTCGGAGACGCCCAACGTCAGGGCATACAGCGACAGGGTGAGGGACGCCATGGAGAGGACGGCGCCCAGGACGTCAGAACCATTGCGGCGCAGCGTGTTCGGGTCATCGGCCGGGATGCCCCAGCTCACCCCGATGACGGCGATGAGGGTCGCCGGGACGTTGACGAGGATGAGGACTTCCCAGGGGAAGTGCGTGACGGCGAGACCGCCGAGGACGGGTCCGATCGCGAAGCCGGCCATGGCCACCGACATGATGATGCCGATGGCGCGCATGCGCAGCTTGGTGTCGTCGAAGAGACGGAAGAGCAGTGACATCGTGCCCGGCGTGACGAGGGCCGCGAAGACGCCCGTGGCAGCGCGCAACGCGATGAACTGACCGGTCGAACCGACCAGCGGCACGAGCGCGCTGGTCGCACCGAAACCGATGAGACCGGCGATGAGCATGCGCTTGCGGCCGAAGCGGTCGCCGAGCGAGCCGCCGACGAGCAGCAGCCCGCCGAAGGTCAGCGAGTAGGCCGCGACCATCCACTGCAGGCCCGTGGTCCCGGACGCGAGGTCGCGACCGATGGTCGGCAGGGCGACGGTGAGCAGGGTGTTGTCGAGCATCTCGACGAGCATCGTCAGACAGAGCGCGAGCAGTGCGGGCCACGCGGCGAGCAGCGTGGTCGGCTTCGTGGACGCGGCGGGAGTCCCGCGGCGATCCGGGTCGGGCGGGGCGTATGCCGGTGTGGTGGTGGACATGTCGGCCTCCTTGGGGGCTGGCTGTGAAGTGAAGACGGTGAGGGTTCGACGCGTATCGAACGACGTTCGGTTATCGAACTGAGTTCGAGAATAGAACCATGTTCGATATTCGCGCAAGTCCCGGTACCCTCGGCTCGTGCCCGAACGTGAAAACCCCCGACGCGAGCCCAACCGCGGCCGTGGCCGCGCGACGCCCCAGCCCGCCGCTCGGGGACCCCGTGGTGGTGGCGCACCACGTGGTGGCGGACCGCGCGGACCCAGGGGCCGGGTGCGTGCCCAGCTGTCCCTCGAAGCCGTCCTCGGCGGAGCCATCGAACTGCTCGACACCGAGGGCGAAACCGGCCTCACCTTCCGCGGACTGGCCGCCCGTCTCGGCGGCGGAGTGGGCAGCCTCTACTGGTACGTCCGCAGCAAGGAACAGCTCATCGCCCTGGCCACCGACGCCATCGTGGGCCGCGCCGCGGACGAGGTCGAGGCCGCGAACCTCCCCGTCACGGACGACATCGACGCCCGCCTCGCGTCACTGCGCCTCATGGGCACCACGCTCTTCACCCACCTCGACGCCCACCCGTGGGCCGCGACGACGATGTTGCGCAGCACCGAGGTCGAGTCCAACTCGTTGCGCTTCTTCGAGCTCGCCGGCCAGCAGCTCATGCCGCTCGGGCTCACGAAGATCCAGCTCTTCCACGGCATCTCGGCCTTCATGAACTACGTCATCGGCACCGGGGGCCAGATGGCCTACCAGGAGGCACCCCCGGATGAGTCGGGGCAGCCACAGGGCCAGCAGGAGTACTTCGACGAGATGGTCGATCGGTGGACTCACCTCGACCCGGAGCAGTTCCCGTTCGTCCATCGCATCGTCACGGAGTTCCGCGACCACGACGACTTCCTGCAGTTCACCGCGGGCCTCGACCTCCTCCTCGAGGGTCTGCGACGCCAGGCCGAGGATGCGAAGGTCAGTCGGTCTCGGGGTCGAGGTAGCCGATCAGTCTGATGTCGTCGTTCGCGGCGAGCTCCGGTGGCACCTCGGCGCACAGCCGGGCCCAGGACGCGAACCGGTGCACTCGCGCGAGTCGACCGGCCGCAGGCCAGGCCGCGAGCAGGGACTCGGGCCGGTCACTCCACTCGGACAAGTAGGCCAGGAGGATCGGCCGCACTCGCGGGTCCTCCGGCTCCGGGAGCGGCCACGTTCCGGTCGCGTAGGCCAAGGGGATCTGCAGGACCGGCATCGGGTGGGACCAGAACGAGTCGCCCAGGTCGAAGATCCGAACCCGCTCCCCGTCGACGAACACGTTCGCATCGCCAAGGTCGTTGTGCTGCAACGAATCTGGCATTCCCGTCGCGTCGAGGACCTCGGCGTCCTCGTGCAGCTGGGCCGCCGTGGCGCGTACGCGATCGGCCACTTCGGCGGTGATCGACTGCGGGTGTTCGATGGGCAGGTGTTCGAGTTCGTCCACAGCCGCCAGCACGTATGCCGCAGAGTCGCCCGCCGCGAGCACCGTCACTCCCGCTCCGATCACCTCCGCCTCATGCTGCGCGAGGGTCCGCTGCATGCGGGCGATCTCACGGGCGAGGAGTTCCCAGTGCTCGGGGCCCGTGTCAGCCGTGTCTCGCAGGGTCGGCCCCTGGTCGGCCGTGAGGATCCACGCGCGGTCGGTGTCGACGGCGACCGGAGCGACGACATGGTCCGGCACCAAACCGGCCAGGGTCAGCGAGAGCTGCGCCTCGAAACCCTGGCCGGGATTGGCGACCTTGAACCAGTGCCGCCCCTGATCTGTCTCGATCGTGAAGACCGCCGACCAGAAGCGCATTCGGTTCTCGGACAACGCTCCTGAGGTGCGGATGCCGCGGGAGGCGAGCGAACGGCATACCCAGTCGTTCGCCTCAGCGAGCCACTGCGGTGAGCGCCACAGCGCAACGAGATCCTGCACGGGCCCAGCGTAGGCGCGCGGTCAGGAGACGCGCTGGCCCTTCATGGACCGGCGGGCCTTGACCACGGACTCGACGCACTCCCACAGGCTGACGACGACGATGCCGGCGGCCACGAGCGCCGTCGGGATCGCCCAGTCGGTCGACCAGCCGAACCGCTCGCCGAGGACGGTCGGCAGGTCGGTGAGGAGCTCGCCGCGCGACAGGAGCCAGACGAGAAGGGTGGCGCTCGCGGCGTTGGTGGCGACGTTGACGCGCGGCCAGCGCGGGGTCCAGCGACCGGACTGCCAGACCATGAGGGCCAACACTCCGTCGAGGGCGAGCAGGGCCACGAGGGCGATCTCCCAGACGAGTTCGAGATGGGGGTTGAGCACCTGGATGGCGTCGCCGGACACCCCGGTGAACTGCCACGCCACGACGGCGGCCAGCACGAACGCGAAGCCCGCGGAGAAGACCGTCTCGGTCAGGCCCACCTTGCGCCAGGGCACTTCGGTCGTCAGCTGGTCGGGCTTCCAGTCGCTGAGTGGCCGGTCGCGCTCGGTCTCGGGGCGGTGCCACTCGATGAGGGCGAAGGTCAGGGTGACCCAGAAGCCGAGGTGCACGGCCACGGTGAGGACGACGACCCAGGAGTCGAGGAGGATCGAGCCCCAGTTGTCATCGCTGGCCGTGAGCCGCCCGATGAGGTTCGCGACGAGGACGATCGGCAGGACGATGGGCGGCAGGAGCCGCATGAGCCGGAGGTAGTCGGGGTACAGGCCGGGCCCGATGAGGTAGTTGGGCCGCCCGCCGTACTGGCGGGCGAGAGCGTCCGGGTCGCCCAGTTCGGCGATGGCCTCCTGCTCGGCCGCGGCCGGGTCGGCACCGGCGTCAACCTTGCCGTCGACGGCGTCGGCGATCGTGCCGCGCAGCTCCTGCGCCACATCGGGGCCGACGTCGTCGGGGAGGTGCCGGGTCACGGTCCACACGTAGCGGTCGGTGAGCGTCGTCTTCGTGGTCATCGCGGGTCTCCTCCGTCGAGGGCGCCGATCGCGGTGTCGAGCGTGCGCCATTCGGTCATCAACTGGTCGAGCACTCGGGCGCCGTCGGGGCTGACCCGGTAGAACTTGCGCGGTCGCGCCTCGTCGGTGTTCCACTCACTCGTGAGCAGTCCCTGCTTCTCGAGGCGTCGCAGCAACGGGTAGAGCGTGTTGCCGTCGACGGCGAAGCCCGCCTGCGCGAGGGTCTCGAGGAGTGCGTAGCCGTAGCGGGGCTGCGCGAGCGTCGTGAGGCACGCGAGCACCACCGTGCCCCTGCGCAGTTCCTGCAGGTGTCCCGCAATGAGGTCGTCGTCCATGCGTCACACCATAGTGTGTGTCACACATCATCGTCAATGGCACATCGCAGTGCGGGGCGATCAGGGGGCGGCTGGGCGGCCTCGACGCGTCGGGTGGGCGTTGAGCTCGAGCAGCATCTCGAGCAGCCGGGCGGCGGCGGGATTGGGGCGGCCGGTCTCGCGCACCAGGGCTGAGATCTCGCGCACGGCGCTGGGGTCGGTGATCCGCAGCCGGGTGACCTCGGAGGGCAGCGCGCGGGCGGCCAGTCGTGGCATGACCGAGATCCCGACACCGGCGGCGACGAACTGGATCGCCGAGTGGTGCTCCTGGGCCTGGACCGTGAACCGTGGCGTGAAACCTGCTGCGGCACAGGCGGATACGACGATGCGATGACACGAGGCTGCCAATGAAGTCGTTGGACACCCAGGTCTCGCCACGCAGGTCGGCGAGCCTCACGGACCGCTGACTTCGCCAGCTCGTGAGTCGCGCGGCACGACGGCCACGAAGGGATCGCGTCGACAGGGGCACCTGCCGGTAGCCCGACCGGCCGCCGCCGTCGGGTGGGTCGATGACGATGTCGATGTCGGGGGTGACGTTGCGGTTGGTCGCCTCGGTGAGGACGAGGTCGACGGTGAGGTCGGGCTCCTCGAAGGTGAGCCGCTTGACGAGGTTCGGCATCCACGCCGACCCCGCCGACGCGAAGTAGCCCACGACCAGCCGCCCGCTCCGCCCCTCGCGCAGGTCGGTGACGACGGAGTCGAGTCGACCCCACTGGCTCATCGCCTCCTCGCTCTGGGCGGCGAGCTCGAGCCCGGCCGGGGTGGGCGCGATCCCGCGACCCTGGCGCTGGAAGAGCACGAGCCCGGTCTCGCGCGCGAGGGCGCTGAGGTGCTGGCTCACGGCGCTCGAGGTCAGGCCGAGATTGTCGGCGGCCGCCTGCACGGAACCGCTGCTGACGACGGCCCGGAAGACCGTGAGTCGGTGCGGATCAAGCATGCCGCAACTCTACAGTGTTGCTTAACAACTCCTAAGCAAAGTCACGTTGTGCTAAGGAGTTGAAGGTTGGATCATTGTCTTCATGATCCCCCGCACCCAGACCCTCAACACCGCCCACCGCATCGCCGACCGCCTCCGCAACTTCCGTCGCCCGGGCAACTCCGGCTGGTCGACCACCGTCGACATGGACTACACCCGCGCCAACCACGAGCTCATGGTGGCCTCGCAGTACCAGCAGCTCAACCGCAACATCTGAGCGACCTGCAGACTGCTGTCCAGCGCTGAGCCAACGTCGGCTCGGCGCTGTTTCATTTCCCCTGCGTTCACTTCCCCAGGGCCGCACGCACTTCACGATCGAGATCGTGGAGGACCTCGTGCCGCCCCTCCCGCACCAGCGCCTCCACGCGGCCCGGATCGAGCCCGTGACGCCTGGCGCCGTCGAGGCTCTGGGGTGACAACAGGTCGGGCAGCCGGAAGGTCGGGGCGTCACCTCGACTCGCCGGGCCCTCGATGACGCGCACGTCGTGCTCGGGCCCGAGGTCGGCACTCGCCGCATCGAACTGCGTGGTGACGAGCCGCGCGTAGGCCGCGTGCCCGTCCGCGTTGGGATGGAAGGACTGCTCCAGGGGCAGCGAAGCACCGTTGAGCCACTCCTGGTCGTCGCAGATCGCGTGCCCGGCAAAGGGCGCGCGCGAGGATCGACGAAGGCAGCGCCCGCATCGCGCGCCGCCGCGCCGATGACGCCGGCCAGCTCGTCCACACCGTCCTTGATGCGCCCCATCTCGTGGGGGCTGAAGAACGTCAGGGCGTTGCAGTCCTCGCCGTTGAACAGCACGGGGTATGCCGTGACGGCGACTTCCGCTTCCGGCGCGCGTTCGCGAATGCTCGCCAACAGGGCGGCGAGCCGAGCCGGCAGCTGGGTGCGCAGGATCGCGAGCGCGTCGTCGATGACCGGGTCCGAGTCGGACATCCAGGCCGGCTTGGCGCACTCGATGAGGACGGGCACGAACCCGATGTCGTTGCCGCCGACCGTCAGTGAGACGTGCGTGGTCTCGGGTCCGAGTGCCGCGAGCTGGTCGCGGACGACGTTGTCGATGGTGGCGCCGAGGCACGCCTGATAGGCGAGGTGGAGCCCGAGCGTCCGCGCGACGAGCACGGGGTAGCCCTCGACGGCGCGCCAGCACTCACTGCGCTTGGCCCCACCGCCGACGCCGGCGGCATACGAATCTCCGAGGGCGACGTACGGCAGCGACGGGGGCACGCCATCATCCAAGCAGCGCCCGGAGGATCAGGCCTCCGGAGTCGCGGCCTGCTCCTGCTGGGACGAGGCGACCTTGGCGCGCACGTCGTCCATGTCGAGCTCCTTGATCTTCTCGATGATCCCCTCGAGCGCCGGGCCGGGGAGGGCGCCGGGCTGGGAGAACACGAGGATCGAGTCGCGGAACGCCATGAGCGTGGGGATCGACGTGATCTGAGCGGCGGCGGCGAGCTGCTGCTCGGCCTCGGTGTCGATCTTGCCGAAGACGACGTCGGGGTGCTTCTGCGACGACTCCTCGAAGATGGGGCCGAAGCGCTTGCACGGACCACACCATTCGGCCCAGAAGTCGACGAGGACGATGTCGTTGCTCGTGACGGTCTTCTCGAACGTGTCGGCGGTCAGCTCGACGGTGGCCATGCAGAACTCCTTGGTGTCAGGGATGTCGGGGTTGTCAGGCGGCTGTCAGGGGTGCCTGTTCAAATGGGACAACACCGGAAGGTGCGCAGATCATCCGAAGGTGAGCGGGCGGCATACGCCGCTCCGTCTGCCAGCCGGGGCGAACAGCCCGGGACACGCCAAGGGCGCGCGTCGGTACAGGGGTTCACGACGCGCGCCCGGCTTGTCTCAGAGTAGCGACAAAACAGGGTGATTGAACAGGGTTCAACCATGTGACTCCCGACGCCCTCGGCCCCACGCCCATATGCTGCCGAGGGTGACGACGACGAACCCGACCCACGCGACCACCTCGACCACCGACGACGACCGCGCCCACGTCTTCCATTCGTGGTCGGCGCAGGCGCAGATCTCGCCTCCGGAGCTCACCAAAGCCCTCGGGTCGCACTTCTGGACGGCCGACGGCTCGAAGTACCTCGACTTCTCCAGCCAGCTCGTCAACGTCAACATCGGCTACCAGCACCCCAAGCTCGTCGCGGCCATCCAGGAACAGGCCGGCAAGCTGCTCACGGTGGCGCCCTCCTTCGCCAATGAGGCCCGTTCGGAGGCTGCCCGGCTCATTGCCGAGCTGGCTCCGGGCGACCTGGACACCGTGTTCTTCACCAACGGCGGCGCCGAGGCGACCGAGAACGCGATGCGCATGGCGCGCCTGCACACCGGCCGCCAGAAGGTCCTGACGACCTACCGCAGCTATCACGGCGCGACGGCGGGAGCGATCGCCGCGACGGGCGAGCCGCGCCGCTGGGCGTCGGAGCCGTCGGTGCCGGGGATCGTGCACTTCTGGGGGCCCTACCTCTATCGCTCGGCCTTCCACGCGACCTCGGAGGCGCAGGAGTGCGAGCGCGCTCTGCAGCACCTGCGCGACACGGTCATGGTCGAGGGCGCGTCGACGATCGCCGCGATCATGCTCGAGACGGTCGTCGGGACCAACGGCGTCCTCGTGCCGCCGGACCGCTACCTCGCCGGCGTGCGCGAGATCTGCGACGAGCACGGCATCGTCTTCATCGCCGACGAGGTCATGGCCGGGTTCGGGCGCTGCGGTGAGTGGTTCGCCATCGACCGGTGGGGCGTCACGCCGGACCTCATCTGCTTCGCCAAGGGCGTGAACTCGGGCTACGTGCCGCTGGGTGGCGTCGTCATCTCGGCCGCGATCGCCGCGACGTTCGCCGACCGCGCCTACCCGGGCGGCCTGACCTACTCGGGGCACCCGCTGGCGTGCGCCTCGGCCGTCGCGTCCATCGGCATCTTCAAGGAGGAGGGCATCCTCGAGCACGTCCGTGGCGTCGAGGAGACCGTCCTGCGACCGGGGTTGGAAGCGATCGCCGAGCGGCATCCTTCGGTGGGCGACGTTCGGGGAGTCGGATTCATGTATGCCGTCGAGCTCGTCCGCTCGCGTGAGACCCGTGAGCCGTTGGTCCCGTTCAATGCGTCTGGTGCGGCGGCCGCTCCGATGGGCGCGTTCGCTGCCGAGTGCAAGAAGAACGGCCTGTGGCCCTTCATCCACTTCAACCGCACCCACGTCGCGCCGCCGTGCACGACGACGGCCGCCGAGATGCGCGAAGGACTCGAGAAGCTCGACGCCGCCCTGAACGTCGCCGACACCTACTGCACCTGACCCCTCTTTCGGGTTCAGGCGGCGGTGTCGATGGGGCCGAGCCACGTCTCCAGTCCATCGGCCAGCGCCGCGCCGACCAGGCCCGCCCGAACCTCATCGTCGGTGAGGAGAGCGGCATCGAACGCGCGCTGAATGGCGTGCTTGCGCTCTGCCACCTCACTTTCCGCCGCGCTCCCACCGCCCTCGACGATCCCGTGCACGACGATGCGCGTGAGCGGCTCCTCGCCACCCCACTCGCCGACAGTGCCGATGCTCAACGCGTCGCCGGCGCCGGCCCAACCGCAGACCACCCCTGGCCTGCTGGCCAGATGGAAGCAGCCGCGACTGCGGTGACCGCCGAGGGCGAGGGCCGCGATCTCGGCCTGGAACCGGCCCGGGTGGAGCGGCCGGGCGGAGACGAGGTCCAGCGTCCACACACCGGGCGCTCGTGACGGTGGCACCGCGTCTCGCCGCACCTCGTCGACCCAGGCCTCCGAGGCGGCGTGGTCGTGGATGCCGTCGAGCAGGTCGCGAGCGTGCAGCCCGGGCCAGTCCGTGAGGACGAGCGCACCCGGTCGGGAGAGGGCATCGACGAGGCCGAGGTCGACGCCGTCGGGACCGGTGCCGTCCAGATCACCGAAGACGGCGACGATGTCGGCGTACTCGATGAGGGAAGCAGTGACCTCCGCGACGCCGCGCCGGTCCTCGCTCGACGTCGTCAGGCCGCGTTCGACGAGGAGGTCGCCGCCGATGAGGTCCTCCCGCACGGTCTCCCCTTCGAGCCCGACCACGACCCCGGCGACCCGGAACCCCCGAGAGCGACCATGATCGGGCTCGATCACCCGGCATACCTGGGTCGGATCGGCGGCGAGCGGAAGGTGAGTCACGACGGCCTCCCAGCGATCGAGGGCGGCCAGTCGCTCAAGGGTTGGCACGACGTCCTCCCGGATGGCGCAGGAGACGCAGAGGTGTTCGAGGTCGATGACGTCGCGCTCGAGGATTCCGGTGAGATCGGCGATGGTGCGCGTGAGGGTGCGTCGCTCCACGTCGATGTCGTGGCGAAGGAGGACGGCGCCGGGCAGGTCGCACTGCAGGCCCATGGCGGCAGCCGACATGGGGGCCTCGGCAAGACCGGCGACAAGGAAGACGGGGAGGTGAGTCATGCCCTAGATGATAACCATTCTCATCTGGCCTCGCTCACCAGCCTCGTCCTCTGCGGGTCAGGACTCCCGGGTGAGGACGACCGCGCTGTAGGGCCCGAGGGTGAGGACGGCGCTCTGCTCGCAGGCGTCCAGCGGTGGCCCGCTCGCCTCGACGTCGAACGCATCGGTGCCGCCGAAGTCCGGCGCAGTAGACCGAGGAGTCGGAGTTGAAGCGCACCTTCCAGAGGCCGGGCGCTGGGAGACCGACGGGCAGCTCGCCCAGCACCTCGGTCGAGTAGTTGAGGACGACCACCGTGTCGTCATGGACCCCACCCTCGGCCCACCGGTGGAACGCCAGGATCTTGGCCGAGTTGTCGATGCGGAGCGGGTTGATGCCGGCACCGCGAAGCCCACGACTGACGCCATCAGCGTTGCGGCGCAACCGGATCAGGTCACGGTGCAGCGCCACGATGCCGGAGTTCGACTCGGACTTGCCCCAGTCGAGCTGCACCGAGTCGTCGAACCAGCGGTCCTCGAGGAACTCCTGCCCCTGGAAGAGCATCGGCAGACCCGGAGCGCACATCACGGTGACGAAGCCGAGGGCGGCACGCTTCTTGGCGGCCCAGGAGTCGGCGTCACCGGGGGCCACGGCCTCGGGCAGACGCGTCTTGCCGTTGGCGACCTCGTCGTGGGACTCCGTGTAGATGACGCGGGTCCCGGCCGGCCCGCGTCCTTCGCCGAGGACCGCGCTGGCCACGGCCTCGACGTCTCGGTCCTCGTCACTGAGCTCGGTGAGGGCCTTGCGGACGGGGTGGACGAAGCCGGCGTCCCACTGGGCGTGGAAGCCCAGTCCGCCCTGCTCGGTCATCGTCGTCACCGCCGGGTCGTTCTGGAGGTCCTCCGCGATGAGGAGCTTCCACGGCTGGCGCGCCGCGATCTCGGACGTGAGCCACGACAGGTAGTCGGCGCCGTCGGGGATCGCAGCGCCCCCGTCCCACGTGCCGCCGGTGACCGAACGGATGTAGTTCGTCGCGTCGAATCTCAGCCCGTCACAACGGAACTCCTCGAGCCAGAGCATGGCGCTGTCACGCAGATAGGAGCGCACCTCCGGACGCCCGTAGTCGGGGCGGGTCGCGCCCCAAGGCGTCGCCGCGCGCCAGTCGTTGTAGAAGTAGATGCCCCCGCCCTCACCCTCGGCCCAGCCGTCGAAGCGCCACAGGTCGAGGTCCGAGGGACCGATGTGGTTGTGGACGACGTCGACGATCACGGCCATGCCCTGCTCGTGAGCGGCCTTGATGAACCGCTTGAACGCGTCCGGCCCGCCATAGGTGGACTCGACGGCGAACAGGTGGCTGGGGTTGTAGCCCCACGAGATGTCGCCGGCGTACTCGAACGGCGGCATCACCTGGATCACCGAGACGCCGAGGTCGCGCAGGTGGTCGAGCCCGGCGATCGCCGACTCGAAGCTCCCGCGCGAGCCCTCGCCCCTCCCGAAGGTGCCCACGTGCATCTCGTAGATGACGACGTCGTCCCAGGACGGCATACGGAAGTCGTTGTCACCCCAGTCGAACGAATTCGGTTCGTAGACAACGCAGTTGCCCACGGAGTTCGTCATCTGGCGCGCGTAGGGGTCAGCGCGCCAGACGACCTCGGACCCGGTGTCGACCTGGAACTGGTACTCCTGCCCGGCCCGCACCCCGGGCACGTGCACCGACCAGTTGCCGGAGGTGCCGTCGCCGTCACGCTCGAACTGCGGGTTGTTGCCGCTGTCCCACCCGTTGAAGTCGCCGATGACCCAGACGTGCTGGGCATGGGGAGCCCAGACCCGGAAGGTCACACCGTCGTCGACCGGTGTGGCGCCCATGCCGCCGTGAGGTGAGGGTGCGGTGAAGTTCATGGCGCTCAACCTAGTCCGGCGTTGTTGCGGCGGATCGACGCGAGTGTTGCGACGATGGGCACATGGACGTGCGCATCGTCGGAGTCTCGCTGCCTGCAACGGTTTTCGACGGGCGCGAGGTCTTCGTCGGTATGCAGCGTGGTCGAGACGTCGTGTCGCCGCGCCCTCTCGCCGGGGAGACGATGACGTTCGAGGCCGAGTTGGACGTCGTCGTGACCCCTTCTGGTGTGGACTATCGCGGGCCGTGGGTGCAGGGCAAACGCGGTGACCGCTTCCTGTACCTGTGCTGGGGCCACGACTCGACCCACGGCTTCGAGGGCTTCCGGCGCGCCAAGCTGATGCTCGGCGTCCTCGACCCTGCCGAGATGGCATCGGCACCGGACGGCGCGACGCTCGAGGGCCGGCTGTCACTCGTCGATGCGCGAGGCGGGCCGGTGTGCGCTGCCGTTCGTCCGCCCGTGATCCGGTGGACGCTCCACACCCGAATGACCAGTTCTGGACAGGGAAAGGACACCTGACCGGACATTCGCGGATACTTGAGCAGACAACGACGACCCAGGGGGGTGGAGCAGGATGTCCGAGGCGCTATCAGCTCGCGCACAACCTCATGGGTCGGATGAACGAGGTCGCGCACCCCGGTCGCCCACTCCCCCCGGGTCTCAGTTCCTTCGGTGTGGGACAGGCCGAAGTGATGGAGCGACTGGCCACCCTGGAGCCACGGGCCCGCACGAGTGTCTGGAACATCATCCCGACGCTGATCTTCGACCCTGAGGATTTCTCGTACAGCCTGGACGCCCGGTCACGAGAACGGGGCATCGACGTGCAGACGATCACCCTGCCGCGAACCCTGCGTTTCCACCCGCTGCTGACGTCCCTCAACGCCAACCTTCGGCTGGGCACAGTCCTGTTCAACTGCATCATCGTCGACTCACAGATGGCCGTCATCGCGGGACCCGACACGGCCGACGGCGCCACCACTGCCTGGCTCGCGACCAGCGGCGAGTTCCTCGCAGGCGCACTTGGTATGTGGCACGCCACGTTCGCCGAGTCTCGGCCTGCGCTGCCCGAGGGCAGCACGCCGCCCCTCACCCCGCGCCAGCTCGACGTGGCACGGGCAGTCTGCCTGGGCCGGACCGACGCCGCCATCGCCCGACAGCTCGGGACGTCCGAGCGGACGATCGCACGGCACGTGGCCGCCATCCTTGACGCCACAGGGGCAAGTTCTCGGTCCGAGGCCGTGCTCAACATGCTGGGCCGAGGACGACACAGCCGCACCTGACCTCGCAACGAGCGCCGACCGGGTGATCGCGAGGGGAGTGACCGCGACTCCCTTTGACGCGAACCACTCCCCTGCGACCAGCGCTACGGGTTTCCGCGCAACGGACCGTTCACGGACCCCCCTGCCGGCCCGTGACCATCAGAGGATGACGGTCGAAGGCCCTGCGAGTCGAGCCCGTGGCGACAACTCGCCGCGCTCTTGACCGGCGCGGCTTTTCTTGCTAGCGCAGGGGACACTCTCGCCCCGAGGGCCTCAGACCTGCTGGCCTTCGGGTCAGTTGTGGGTCATGTCCTCGGGGACGACCCACTCGTCGAACTGCTCCCCGCTCACGTCGCCCGATGCCAGGGCCGCCTCACGCAATGACAGCCCCTCTCGGTGCGCGTGCTTCGCGATCGCCGCGGCCTTGTCGTAGCCGATGTGCCGGTTGAGCGCAGTGACGAGCATGAGGTTGCTCGCGAGGTTGGCCTCGATCCGCTCGGTGTTGGGCTCGATCCCGCGGGCGCAGTGGGCCGTGAACGACCGGCACCCGTCGGCGAGCAGCCGGATCGACTCGAGCACCGCGTGCGCCATGACCGGCTTGTAGACGTTGAGCTGGAAGTTGCCCTGCGACCCGGCGAACGCGACGGTCGCGTCGTTGCCGAACACCCGAGTCGCCACCATCGTCAGCGCCTCGGCCTGGGTGGGGTTCACCTTGCCCGGCATGATCGACGACCCGGGCTCGTTCTCGGGGATCCGCAACTCCCCCAGCCCGTTTCGCGGTCCGGAGGCATACCAACGGACGTCGTTGGCGACCTTCATGAGGACGCCGCCGAGGGTCCGCAGCCCGGCGCTGACCCCGACGAGGGCATCGTGCGCCGACAGCGCCGCAAAGAGGTCGGGTGCCTGACGGAACGCCTGACCCGTCTCGGCCGCGATCTTCTCGGCCGCCAGCGCACCGAACCTCGGGTGCGCGTTGAGCCCCGTCCCGACCGCAGTGCCACCGATGGCCAGAGCGCGAGCCGACTCCACGGCATACCCCAGGGCCTTCATGGCTTCGTCGATCTGCGCGACCCAGCCGCCGAAGACCTGTCCGAGCGTCACCGGGGTGGCGTCCTGGAGGTGCGTGCGGCCGACCATGACGACGTCCTTGTATGCCGTGGCCTTGGCGTCGAGGACGCCGCGCAGCTCCGCGACCGCGGGCTCCAGGCGTTCGACGACCTCGAGGACGACGGCGATGTGCATGGCCGTCGGGAAGGTGTCGTTGCTCGACTGCCCGCGGTTGACGTGGTCGTTGGGGTGGACGGGCGTCTTGGAACCACGCTCCCCGCCGGCGAGCTCGATGGCGCGGTTGGACACGACCTCGTTGGCGTTCATGTTGGACTGCGTGCCGGACCCGGTCTGGAAGACGACGAGGGGGAACTGCGCGTCGAGGGAGCCCGAGATGACGTCGTCAGCGGCGCGCACGATGAGGTCGGCGACGTCGGCGGGCAGCTCACCCAGCTCGCCGTTGGCCTGTGCCGCAGCCTTCTTGAGGATGCCCAGCGCCCGGATCATCGGCCGGCCCCACACGAACGTGTCGCGCCCGATGTCGAAGTTCTCGATGCTGCGCTGCGTCTGCGCCCCCCAATAGGCCTCTGCGGGAACGTCGATCGAGCCCATCGTGTCCGACTCGCTGCGGTGTGCCCGGTCTTGGTTGTCGTCAGGGTGCGCCATGACTCCACCGTAGGCGCGACAATGACCACATGACAGAGCGATGGATTGAGACTGCAGGATGACTCACCCGCAAGCGATCGAGACCTGGCTCACCGACATGGATGGCGTCCTCGTGCACGAGGAGCACGCCATCCCCGGGGCCGCCGACTTCATCGAGGCGCTCAAGGCTGCCGGTCGACCCTTCCTCGTCCTCACCAACAACTCGATCTACACCGCGCGTGATCTGCGTGCCCGCCTGCTCGCCAGTGGCATCGACGTGCCCGAGGAGTCGATCTGGACCTCGGCCATGGCGACCGCGCAGTTCCTCGCCGACCAGCGACCGGGCGGCACGGCATACGTCGTCGGCGAAGCCGGTCTCACCACGGCGCTGCACGACGTCGGCTACATCCTCACGAGCCGCAAGCCGGACTACGTCGTCCTCGGCGAGACGCGCACCTACTCGTTCGAGCAGATCACCCAGGCCATCCGGCTCATCGAGAAGGGCGCCCGCTTCATCGCGACCAACCCCGACGTGAGCGGCCCGTCGCCCGAGGGCATCCTGCCCGCCACCGGGTCCGTCGCCGCGCTCATCTCGACCGCGACCGGCCGCCAGCCCTACTACGTCGGCAAGCCCAACCCGCTCATGATGCGCAGCGCCCTCAACCGGCTCGACGCCCACTCCGAGACCACCGTGATGATCGGCGACCGCATGGACACCGACATGGTCTCCGGGCTCGAAGCCGGGCTGCGGACGGTGCTCGTCCTCACCGGGTCGACGAGTCCGGATCAGGTCGAACTGTTTCCGTATCGACCCACTGCTGTGGTGGACTCGATCGCCGACCTTGTCCCGATCGTCCAGTCCGGAGGACCCATCGCATGACGTCACCGACGCCAGATCCGTTGTCCGAGACCGAGATTCCGCCGGCACAGTCCGGTTTGCCAGACCTGACGGGTATGCCGTCCGGCTGGGTCGTGCGCGTTCCCTCGCGTGAGGACGTGGACGCCCTCGTGGCCCTGTCCGAGGCGCACCAGCAGATGGCCAAGGGTTCGGGCTCGGTCGACACCGACGTCGATCGAGAGCAACGTTGCCGGCAAGGGGTCCTGGACCCGACACCAGGCGTTGGTGACGGACGCCGACGGGTCGGTGCTCGGTTGGGCGACGACCCATGACCGCGCCGGTGGCCGCACCCTCGTCGAGGTGACGGTGGCCGTCGAGGGCCTCGAGGACGGCGACGCAGACGCCCTCGCGGCCGCGCTGTTCACCTGGGCCGAGGATGCCGGACGCGTCATCGCCTCGGGTCGCGAGCTGCCCGGCACCCAGCTCGACTCCGGCGCCTACGCCGACGACCAGCGCCAGCGCCGATGGCTGTCCGCAGCGGGCTACCGCCAGACCCGCACGTGGCTGCAGATGTCACGGCCGGTGACGCCGGAGGAGGCCGAGGAGGGCGCGCTCCCCGCCGTGCGTGAGGGAGTGACGAT
This sequence comes from uncultured Actinomycetota bacterium, assembly GCA_963807825.1. Taxonomy (GTDB): domain Bacteria; phylum Actinomycetota; class Actinomycetes; order Actinomycetales; family Dermatophilaceae; genus Knoellia. Next base: position 330,516 of record CAWEDC010000005.1, on the reverse strand, counting down.
CCGGCAGGTGGCCAAGCACGACACCGGGCTTCCGGTCGCCGCCGACCTCCAGACCGTGCACCGGATGCTCGAGGAGTCGTTCACCGACCACTTCAACAGCTATCGCGAGTCCTTCCCCGAGTTCCTGTCGCGGCTGCGCGAGGACCCGGGCCACCGCTGGGACCACTGGTGGATCGCCGAGGTCGACGTCGACGGTGAGATGGTGCCCGGCGGTGCGCTCGTGGCGACGGTCGTCCCGGCGGACGCCTCGGGGGCATACGGCACCTATGTCGACTACATCGGAGTCCACCGCCTCGCGCGCGGACGCGGTGTCGCGAAGGCGTTGCTGCACACCGTGATTCGTGATGCGGCAGAGCGCGGCAACAACCGCGTCGGTCTCGAGGTCGACGACGACTCCCCCACCGGAGCGGATGGCCTCTACGTCTCGCTCGGATGGGTCACGGCATACAAGACCGAGTCCTGGCACCGAGACATCACCAACGACTGAGGCCGTCCTCGGGTGGGTTGGAGAAGGCGACGGCGAGGACGGCGTCGTCGTCACCGAGCGGTGGGGTCACGACGTCGGCGCCGGCGTCGGACAACCGGTCGTGGAAGAAGCCCTCGGCCAGCAGGTAGGACGCCACGGCGACCGTTGGCGCCCCGGCAGCTCGGGCAGCAGCGACGGCGTCGGGCACCGACGGCTGGGTGCCCGCGGCATACGCGACCGTCACCGGCCCACCCCACTCGGCGCCAGTTGGTCGGCTGCCGTCTCGACGTCCTCGGCGGCCACGGCCCGACTCGACCCGGCCGCTGCCATGACCACATGGGTTCCGGGCGCCACGTTGCTCGCTCGCAGGCGCTCGGCCATGAGGGCTCGCCAGCAACGGGTCGGGACCGAGCGGGGCCACGGCCCGCGACCCGTGGTGCGCGGCGACGGCGTTGGCGATGTCGACATCGACATGGAAGCCGCGGCTGAGCAGAGCGGCACGACGACCACCGACGCGTGCCGGGTCATGACGTCGTCGAGCACCTCGTCGACCAGCGGCTCCTGCACGTCGACGTAGGCGAGCGCCACCTCCTGGGTGGGCAGCGCCTCAGCGACCCGACGGGCGAGCCGGCGCACCGTCTCGGCGCCCCGCGCGTCACGGGTGCCGTGGGCGACGAGGACGACTGCGGTGTGTTCCATGCGCAGCAGTCCAGCACATGCGCTCAGAGCTCGCCGGTCTGCACCCTCCACAGCGCCGCGTAGGAGCCACCGGTGGCGATGAGCTCGTCGTGGGTGCCGGCCTCGACCACCCTGCCTGCGTCGAGGACCCAGATGCGGTGCGCATGCCGGACGGTCGAGAGGCGGTGGGCGACGACGATCGCGGTGCGGTCGAGCGTCGCCCGGCGCAGCGACGCCTGGATGGCTGCCTCGGTCTCGTTGTCCACCGCGCTCGTGGCCTCGTCGAGGACGAGCACGGCGGGGTCGCGCAGCAGGGCCCGGGCCAGCGCGATGCGCTGGCGTTGGCCGCCCGAGAGGTTGACCCCGCGCTCGCCGAGGAGCGAGTCGAAACCCTCGGGCAGCGCGTCGATGAAGTCGACGGCAGCGGCGGCCTCCGCGGCCTCGCGGATCTCCTCCGGGCGGGCGTCGGGGCGCCCGTAGGCGATGTTGTCGGCGACCGACCCCGCGAAGATGTAGACGTCCTGGGCGACGTAGCCGAGCGACCCGCGCAGCGAGTCCCAGTCGAGCTCGCGCACGTCGCGACCGTCGAGCAGGACCGAACCGTCCCGCGGGTCGTCGAACCGGAGGACGAGTCGCAGCAGGGTCGACTTCCCCGAGCCCGTCGCCCCGACGATCGCGTGGGTCTCTCCTGCGGGGATGACCATGTCGAGCCCGTGCAGGATGGTGGGTCCCTCGCCGTACCCGGCCCGCACGCCCCTGAGCTCCACGGCGCCGCGCACCGGCCGCGCGAGCGCACCCGTCCCCGCCGGGACGGTGACCGGCTCGTCGAGCAGGCGCAGGATCCGGCCCGCCGAGGCCCGGCCGCGCTGGTAGAGGTCGAGCACGGTCGCCACCTCGGTGAGCGGCCAGAGCAGCCGCTGGGTCATGAAGACCAGGACCGAGTAGAGGCCGACCTCGAGGTCGCCGCGCAGGGTCGCCCACCCACCGAAGAGCAGCGTGCACGTGAACCCGGCGAGGATCGCCATCCGGACGAGCGGGACGAAGGCGGCGCTCGACCGGATGGCGTCGACGTTCGCCTGCCGGTATGCCGTGGACAGGTCCGCGATCCGGTCCCGCTCGCGCGCCTCGGCCGTGAACGCCTTGATCGTGGCGATGCCGGCGAGGTTGGCGCTCAGGGCGCCCGAGAGGTCCGACACCGTCTCGCGCACCCGGGCGTAGAGCGGCTCCAACCGCCGCTGGAAGACCAGCGACCCGGCGATGACCACGGGGATGGGCAGGAAGGCCAGCACGAAGAGCTGCCCGCTGGCCGCCGCGAAGACGGCACCGACGAGGACCACGTTGAGGGCGGTCTGGAGGATCGCGGCCGCCCCCACGTCGAGGAACCGCTCGAGCTGGTTGACGTCGTCGTTGAGCGTGGCCAGCGTCGTGCCGCTGGCCCGACCCTCGTGCCACGACATGTCGAGGTGCTGGGCGTGGTCGTACGCCTCGACCCGGAGGTCGTGCTCGACGCCCTGCGCCAGTCCGCGCCAGAGCACGTCGGCGACGTACTGCGAGGCGGACTCGACGACCCAGACGACGACGTTGATCACGGCGAGCCACGCGAGTTGGGTGTAGCGCGACTCGATGCCGAGCAATGAGCCCACGAACGAGTCGTCGCCCCGGACGACCACATCCACGGCTGCGCCGATGAGCAGCTCCGGCACGACGTCGGCGACCTTGTTGACGGTGGACATCGTCACGGCGGCCACGAGCCGGCCACGGTAGCGGCGGTGTCGCTGCCAGAGGGCGTGGAGCGGGCGGTCGGGGCTGGCGGGGCGGGTCACCGGGCAAACCCTAGGTCCCGCGCACGTCACTCCCCACAGGCCTGTCCCGTCGGCGGGACGCTTCCTACGATGGGGACATGACTGCAGAGAAGATCGTCCTGCTCGACGGCGCCCGCACCCCGATCGGCAGCTTCGGCGGGATGTTCAAGGACGTCCCCGCCCACGAGCTCGGCGCAACGGCTGCTCGCGAGGCCCTGGTCCGCTCCGGCGTCGCCGCCGAGGACATCGACGAGGTCGTCATGGGTTGCATCGGCCAGGTCGGGCCGGACGCCTACAACGCCCGCCGAGTGGCACTGGCAGCCGGACTCCCGACGTCGGCACCGGCATACACGGTCAATCGTCTGTGTGGTTCTGGACTGCAGGCCATCTGGTCGGCCGCGATGCAGATGCGTTGGGGCGGAGTCGATTTCGCGCTCGCCGGTGGCGACGAGTCGATGTCGCGTATGCCGTTCTACGACTTCGGTGCCCGCGCCGGCTACCGCCTCGGGAACCGTGAGCTCGTCGACGGCACGATGATGATGCTCACCGACCCGTTCCACAACATCGGCATGGGCGTCACGGCTGAGAACGTCGCCAAGCGCTACGAGGTCAGCCGCGAGCAGCAGGACGAGTTCGCCCTCCGCAGCCAGCAGTTGGCCGCGAGCGAGGCGGGTCGTGCCGCGTTTGCAGAGGAGATCACGCCGGTCGAGGTGGGTGGGCGCAAGCCGTTCACTGCCACCGAGGACGAGCACCCCAAGCCCGAGACGACGCTCGAGATCCTCGCGGGTCTGCGGCCTGCCTTCGACAAGAACGGCACCGTCACGGCCGGCAACGCCTCCGGCATCAACGACGGCGCGGCCGCGGTGGTCCTGGCCCGCGAGTCCGTCGCGGCCGAGCGTGGGCTCACGGGTCTCGTCACCCTCGAAGCCGTCACCACGGGCGCGATGGAGCCCGAACTGATGGGCTACGCACCGGTCATCGCGCTCGAGAAGCTCTTTGCCCAGACCGGCCTGAGCCCCGACGACGTCGACACGTTCGAGGTCAACGAGGCGTTCGCGTCGCAGGCCGTTGCCGTCGTCCGCGATGCCAAGCTCAACCCCGACAAGGTCAACCCGTATGGCGGGGCGATCGCCCTCGGTCACCCCGTCGGCGCGACCGGCGCGATCCTGTCGCTGCGCGTGGCCAAGGATCTCCACCGCCGCGACCTCGAGACCGGTGTCGTGACGATGTGCATCGGGGGCGGCCAGGCCCTCGCCGCCCTCTTCCGCCGCATCTGAGTGGCCGTACTGTTGCTGACGTGACTGAGACCTCGAAGGGCAACACCCGGCCGATCGAAGCGGGGATCCACACGGACTTCGCCAAGGAGATGAGCTACGGCTCCTATCTCTCGCTCGACGAGCTCCTCAGTGCCCAGCACCCGGCGAGCAATCCCGAGCACCACGACGAGCTGCTCTTCATCATCCAGCACCAGACGTCGGAGCTGTGGCTCAAGCTCGTCCTGCACGAACTGCGTTCTGCCGCAGACCTGCTCGCGCACGACGAGATGCGCATGGCCCTCAAGCGCATCGCCCGCGTCAAGCACATCCAGCGCACCCTCACCGACCAGTGGTCCGTCCTCGCCACGCTCACGCCGACCGAGTACAGCCAGTTCCGCGGGTTCCTCGGCCACGCGTCCGGCTTCCAGTCCTGGCAGTACCGCGCGGTCGAGTTCATGCTCGGCAACAAGCACCGCGGGATGCTCAAGGTCCACGAGGCCGATCCCGCGGCGCACGCGATCCTCGAAGAACTCCTCGAGGCGCCGAGCGTCTACGACGAGTTCCTGCGCTACCTCGCACGACGTGGGTATGCCGTGCCGCAGGAGATCCTGAATCGCGACGTCAGCATTGCTCACGTCCCGAACGCCGAACTCGTGCAGGTGCTCACCGGCATCTATGAGGACGCCGAGAACCACTGGGACATCTACGAGGCGTGCGAGGAGCTCGTCGACCTCGAGGACAACTTCCAGCTCTGGCGCTTCCGGCACCTCAAGACGGTGCAGCGCGTCATCGGGATGAAGACGGGAACCGGTGGGTCGAGTGGCGTCGGCTTCCTCCAGCGGGCGCTCGAGCTCACCTTCTTCCCCGAGCTCTTCTCGGTCCGCACCTCCATCGGCGCGCCTCCCGCGTAAGCGACTGCCCCTCAGGGGTGGATGAGCGTCAGAGCGCGCGGGCGCGGTTGTTGCGGGGATTGTGCTCGAGCTCGATGAGTCCGAGCTCCTCGAGCAGCGGCGGGAGGTACATCCCGAAGCGGCCGCGGTAGCCCTTGCGCAGGCCGTACCAACCACCGACCGGGTTGTCCTCCGCCCGACCCCACGCCTCGACCGTTCCGTCCTTGGCGTCCTTCTTCTCGTCCGCGGCGCCGAGGTCGACCCAGTCACCGCGCTCCTTGAGCATCGCGACGAGATCGTCGATGGCGCTGAGGTGGTACTTGAGGGTCGTCGACCCGACCTGGCACACGAGCGCGGGCGGGTCACCGGCCTCGTCGCGATACATCGTGTAGGCCGACGTCCCGGGTGCCGTCGTCAGCTCCCAGGGGGACTCCTTGGTTCCGTCACCGCTCATGTCGGCAGTGTGTCAGTCGCCGAGGTACTCGCGGACGAGTTTCTTCGGAGCCCGCGTCGCCCAGGCATCGGTGATGATCTCGACGAGCTCGTCCCGGTCGATCTCGCCGAGCCGCGAGAGCCGCACGAGCACCCCGTTGTGGTTGCGGAAGTGGTCGATGTCGAAGAACGGGTTGTCCGCCTCGACGAGGGCCTGCTTGGCGCCCATGTCGGGGGTGATGACGACGAGGAGGTCGTCCCACATCTCCCCGGTCACGGGGTCGACCGCGGTCTTGTGCGGCATCCGATAGATGAGGAAGCCCTTGCCGCGCACCTTCCACGTCGGCCGGTCACCCCACGAGATCCCGAGCTCGGTCTCGGGCAGGGACGCCGGCGATCTCGTCGACGTCCTTCGCCTTCGCGGGGCGCGTCTTCGGACTCATCCGAACCGTCCGGGCTTCTCACTCGCCCCGACGTACTGCTCGCACCACTCGATCAGCGGTCGCATCGCGACCCAGTCCTGGCGCACCCTCTCGACGACCTCCTCGGACTCCAGCCAGTCCGGTGTCCCGTGGTCCCGTGCCGCTGTGAGGGTCCGGTGGCGCAGCAACTCCAGTCGCGGATGATCTGCGGGTATGCCGCGTGGTCGCGTCGCGAGCAGGTCACCTCCGATGTCAAAACCGTTGTCCAACAACGTGTCCACGAGGGCCATCAACCTCTGGCCGGCCACGTCGTTGTCGACGCTGGCGCGGTAGCGAGCGACCTGGTCGGACTGAGAGGCGTAGAAGCCGCCGGCAGTGCGCAACCCGTCGGCACCGACCTGGACGTACCAACCCATGGCCGACAGGGTCGGAACGAAGAGGCCCTGGTGGGTCTTGTAGGGCGACTTGTCCTTGCTGAAGCGCACGTCGCGGTTGGGCCGGAACATCTTGGGTTCGCCGAACTCCTCGGTGAGCACGTCACCGAGGTGAGCCAAGGGCTCCTGGACGCTCACGGCATACCGGAGCTTGTTGGCGGCCCACCACTCGCGCGAGTTCGACTCCTCGAGTTCGCGATAGAACTCGACCGCGTCGAGCGGGATCCCGGGGACGTCGGCTGCGTCGGCAGGGTGGGAGTCAGCCGAAGCCGTGGATGGCGAGCGGGTCATGGAGGGCCTCCTCTTCGTAGGACAGGTGGGTCAGCAGCGATTCGGTGAGTTGGTCGAGAGCGTCCGAGAGGGCATCGAGGGCACGCTGGCCGTCGGAGCCGTAGCCGGGATCGCCGACGAGGGCGACGAGCGCGCGGTCGAGGGCGTCGAGCAGACCGGCGATGACCTCGTGGTCCTCCTCCAGCTTGGTGACCACTGGCTCGAGCGAGGGGTCGGCGCGCAGGAGGTGCGGGAACATGCCGCGGTCCTCGTTGGTGTGGTGCCCGGTGACGATCCGGCAGTAGGACTCGCAGTAGGCACCGAGCGTCCAGTTGTTCTGTCGCATCGTCATCGTGTTGATGACCGACCGCGCCTGGCCGACGCTCGTGTGGCCCTCGCGCACCTGACGGACGATGTCGCGCACCTGGTCGAGCTCGGCGCGCAGGTAGTCGTGGACCTCCACGAGGTGCGCGGGGATGGCGAGCTGGGCCGCGGTGAACTGCGAACTGTCCACTGCGACAGCAGTTTCGACTGGTCTCGATGGACTCGTTGGGGCTTGGGTCATCGACGGTCGAACGCTTCTCTGTCGACCCGCCCTCGCGCTCGGCCGCGACGAGCTCGCGGGTCAGCGGGACGACCTCGGCGGCGAAGCGACGGACGAAGTCGGGGTCGTTGGCGCCCACGATGAAGGTGCTCATCCCCACGCCCACGGCGAGGTCGGTGAGCTGCTCGGCCCAGTCGTTCACCGTGCCTGCGAAGAGCCCGGCTCCAGTGCCGAACTGGCCGAAGATGTTGTAGATCCGGCGGATGTCCTGCGGAGCGCGGCCCGCGGCGACGGCCGCCTCATCGAGGCGGGCGTTGAGGTCCGGGAGCGCGGGCGGGTCGGCGTAGCCCATCGACGGGACCCAACCGTTCGCGAGCTGGCCGGTGATCCGGATCATCCGCGGCTTGTAGGCACCGAGCCAGATCGGGATGTCGTGGGCCGGCGCTGGCCCGGGCTTGAGGCCGCGCGCCGAGTAGTGCTCGCCCTCGAACCGACCCGGCTCCCCCGCCCAGAAAGACCGGATGATCGTGATCGCCTCGACGAGGGCGTCGACCGACTCCTTGGGCGACTTGCGTCCACCGCCGGCCGCCTCGATCCCGTCCCAGAAGGCACCGGCACCCAGCCCCAGCTCGACCCGCCCACCGGTGAGGACGTCCAGGCTCGCGGCGGCCTTGGCCAGCACGACCGGCGGTCGCAGCGGGAGGTTGGCGACGTTGGTGGAGAGGCGAATCTGGCTGGTGCGGGCACCGATCGCGGAGAGCAGGGTCCAGGTGTCGAGGTGGGCCGCCTGGTAGGGGTGGTCCTGGATGCTCACGTGGTCGAGCCCCACCACGTCGGCGAGCTGCGCGAGCTCGAGGATCTCGTGGTGCCGGGCGGCGTCGGGGCTCGGGAAGATGCCGAACTCCAGGTCGAGGCCATAGTCGGGCATGGGCTCAGTCTCGCAGCGTCTTGAGCGCACCCGCCCAGCGTTCGACGGCGGTGAGCATCGTCTTGCGCTTGGCCGGCTGGTAGTCGCGCGGAGTCATCTCACCCGAGGTGTCCATGTCATCGAACGTCGACAGCTCGACCTGCGCGCGGACCACGGCGACCTGCAGCTCGTTGAGCGTGAGCTTGAGCTGCTCGGCCGCGCGGAAGCCACCGTTGCTGCCGTAGCAGACGATGCCCGCGACCTTGTCGTTCCACTCGGCGTAGACGAAGTCGAGGGCGTTCTTGAGCTGGCCGGGGATGCCGTGGTTGTACTCAGGCGTCACGAAGACGAAGGCGTCGTAGCCCGCGACCTTCTGCGCCCAGGCCTGGGTGTGTGCCTGCGTGTAGTTGCCCGAGCTGGCCGGCTCCGGCTCGTCGAGGTTGGGCAGGTCCTGCTCGGCGAGGTCCACGAGGTCGTAGGTGGCCGCCTTGCGGTTGCGCGTCCCCGCCATGACCCACGCGGCGACAGTTGGACCAGCTCGCCCCGGCCGTGACGAAGCGATGACGACAGCGATCTTGAGGGGGGTGGGCATGGCCCCAGTCTGTCCCGACAGCCGCGAAGATGCAGGGGTGACGTCACTCCTCACCCTCAACGTCTCGAACCCGCCGAGGGCGCGGGCCGAGGCGCTGCTGCACTGGCTGTGGCCGCGCGACGAGGACGTGTGGGTGCTCACGGAGGTCGGCACCGGTCCCGGCTCCGGTCTCCTGCAGTCGGTATGCCGTGCCGCCGGCTTCGACGTGCACGTCACCGATCGCTCGGAGCTGGGTGTGCTGACCGTGGCTCGGGTCGGCACGCTGACACCTGCGCCCCTGACCCCGCCAGTGGTCCTGGCCGGGCGTGTGGATTCGCTTGTGTGGCAGTCGAATTCAGACGGGAAATGGGGAGCCAGTCGGGCAGCACGGAACTACGACTTCTCGCGACCTATGGGGCGGCGAGCGACCCGGTGCGCTACTCGAGCAAAGCGCAACGGGAGCGGAAGCGCGCAGTGGCTCACGGCATACGCCGAAGTGGTGAAGGAATGGACCGCGCGCGGTGAGCGGGGCATCGTCCTCGGCGACCTCAACCTCGTCGATCCCGTGCATGAGGCCGAGCTGAAGTACGTCCTCACCGAGGAGACCGCGGCCTATCACTCGCTCAGTGAGGAGCACGGGCTCGTCGACGCGTTCCGGATGCAGCACCCCGACGACGACGCGGTCTCCTGGATGGACCACTCCGGCGTGGGGTGCCGCTACGACCACGCCTTTGTCACAAGGGATCTCGCCGTGACGGCGTGCGATGTCGTGCACGAGCCGCGCGCTCGACGGGCTCACGGATCACTCCGCGCTGACGGTCACGATCGGGTGATCAGCTGACCAGGTCGGCATAGACCACGACGTTGTCGACGTGGCTGCCGGTATCGCCGTCGAGCACTCCACCGCAGGTGATGAGTCGCAGCGCGGCATGGTCGACGGAGCCGTAGACCTCCTCGGAGGGGAACTTCGCCTTCGGGTACTGCCCGACGCTCGACACCGCGAACGTTGCCGTCGTGCCGTCCTCACGGGCCACCTCGATCTTGTCGCCCTTGCGCATCCCGCTCAGCTTGAAGAAGACCGCCGGCTTGCTCTTGTGCGTCACGTGGGCCACGACGATCGCGGGCCCGAGCTCGCCGGGTGTGGGGCTGCTCGTGAACCAGCCCGCCTGGGTGCCGTTGTTGGGCACCTCCATCCGCTTGTCGGCCTTGAGCTTCAGGTCGATGATCGGGGCGCTCACGCCGAGACCCGGGAGGGTCACCTTCGTGGGGCGCGACCGCTCGAGCAGTGGTCCCTTGGGTGTCTCGTATGCCGCGCCCGCCGGTGCAGTGCCTCCGTGTCCCGCGTGCGGGTTCTGGGCTGCGCCAGAGGGTGAGGCCGTGCTCTCCGGCGACGGCGTGGTTGAGACACCGCCGTGGCCGGCATGTCCGCCCTGGCCTGCAGCGATCTTGGGTGGCGGCCCCGACTGCTGCGCCAGTGCATAACCCGTCGCACCGATGCCGAGCAGCCCGAAGGCCATGACGGCCGCAGCCGACACCGTGAGGCGCCGGCTGCGGCCACTTCTGTCGTCAGTCATGGGAGGTCCCGATCAGACCTTGTCCGTGGCGACGATCCGACGACGGTAGAGCAGCATCCCGCCAGCAGCGGCGAAGGCTGCACCAGCAAGACCGAAGGTGCCTGCGGCCTCAATGCCGTTGGTCGAGCCGTCACCCGTGTCGACGCCACCAGAGGGCATCTCACCGGTCGACGCGCCCACGACGGTGCCACAGGCGGCCGGGTTGGTGGCTTCCTCGGGCAGGCCGTTCACACCGAGCGACTTGGCGAAGGTGGACTCGCCCAGGGCCTCGAGGTCGTACTTGCCGTTGTCGTTGGCGTCGAGACCGTGCTGGACGATGTGCAGGTTCTTGAGCTTGGCGCCCGCGCCAGCAGGCAGCTCGATGGTGCGCTCGTAGGACAGGTTGCCGTCCGCGTCAGCCTTCGGGAAGCGGTCGACGGCGAGTCCGCTCTTGGGGCTCGTGTCGCCCGAGGTCGTGAGCGAGAGGATGACGTCGCCGTATGCCGGCAGGCCCTCCTCGGTGTTGACCTGGCCGTCGCCGTCCTTGTCGGCCGACGAGTCGGGACAGGTGAACTTCTGGTCGCCGGTGAAGGAGCCGTGGAAGTGCTGGGCGTGGGGCGCGTTGGGCGTGAAGCCCTCGCCCTTGATGGAGACCTTGAGGCTGTCGCCGTCGATCGTGAGCTTCGCGGTCGAGCTCGACCCGCTCTTGTTCCCCATGGTGTCGGTGAGCTTCATGTTGTAGTTGTCCGCGGCCTGGGCGCCCGTGGCGCCGGCCAGGATCAACAGGGCAGTGCCCGGTACGGCGAGGGCGGTCTTCGTGGTCAGTCGCATCGTTGCGCTCCTTCGTCAGTCAGGACCGAGGTCACGGCCCTGCGCCTTGCCCTTGGGGTTCGGTGCGACGGGGATCACGGATTGGTCAGCGCAGAAAGGAGTCGATCCGTTCGAGGGTCGCCGCGGTGGCCCCGACGTCGGCATCGGGTCCCGCGAGGTCGGTGAAGAGGTGGCCCTGACCAGGGGTGACGTGGTCCTCGAAGGCGGCACCGGTCGCGGTGACCGCAGCGCCGAGAGCCGCGACGTCGGCAGGGTCGATCCACGGGTCCACCGCGTAGCGGTGCACCTGGACCGGCACGCCCGACCAGTCACCGCGGGGGGCGCCAGCAGAGTGCAGGAGGATCGCAGCCTTCGCTTCTGGTCGCTTGGCCGCGAGCCGTTGGGCGAACCACGAACCGAGGGAGAAACCCGCGAACGCGGTCTCGGGTGGCAACTCCTGCGCCAGGGCGCGGACGAGGTCGAAGTACTCGGGGTGGGCGTCACGGTGGGCGATGCCCGCGGCCTCGTCATCGAAGACGTGGCCCTCGTAGAAGTCGGGGGCGTCGACTTCGTGCCCGAGGTCGCGAAGTCGGTCCGCGAACTCCAGTACTGCTGGGCGCAGTCCCAGGGCCGAGTGCAACAAGAGGATCCGCGCCATCAGCCACCTCCCTGACGAGCGGCCGCTTCGACCGTCACGTGGGGAACTGTCCCGAGGATGACGTCGTGGACACCGGGTGCGGGCAGCACGAGGACGAACGTCGTGGTGGGCCCCTCCGCAAGGACGAGGTATCCGTCCAGGGACGTGGCCAACTGAGAGGCGATCGCGAGACCCAGCCCGTGCCCCTCGCCGTCACGATCGCCCGTCCCACGCTGGAAGACCTCGTCGCCGACGGTCCGCAGGCCCTCGTCCGCGACGATGATGTCGAGGTAGCGCCCACGCTCGCGCGCCGTGGCAACCACCCGCCCCTTGCCGTGGGCGCGCGCGTTCTCGAGCAACACGTCGATGACCTGGATGACGGGGCCCGGCACGACGTGAGCGAGAACCGGCTCCGTGGCCTCGTGGAGGAGGACACGACCCGACTCGGCGTACGGCTGCACCCAGCGGCTCACGGTGTCTGCAACGAGCTCGGAAAGGTCGACGTCGACCGCATCGCCCAGTCGTTGGCCGCGCGAGAGCTCGAGGATCTCGGTGATCGCGCCGTTCAACCGGTCGAGCTCCGACATGCTGCTGGTCAGCTCGGCCGCCACCGAGGGAGGGGTCTCGGGCCACATCGAGAGGTCTTCGAGCGTCAACCGCAGCGAGGTGACAGGAGTGCGCAGCTGGTGGGACACGTTGGCGGCGAACTCGCGCTCGCGCTCGACGAGGCCGTCGAGCTTGGCCGACGCCCGCCGCAACGAGGCACCGATCCGCTCGGCCTCCGGAATCGAGTAGTGCGGAAGCTCCACGTCGAACCGTCCCCGACCGAGGTGATCGGCGGCCTCGGCCAGCTCTCCGAACGGTCGCGAGAGACGTCGCGCCAGGACGTACCCGATGCAGGCGGCCACCGCGACGAGGCCGAGTCCGATGAGGATCAGGGGCAGGAGGGCCTTGGAGACGCGCTCGTCCACCACGGCGCCCGAACGAGTGATCGTCACGGTCCCCCCAGCGGGCAGGTCCCGCTTCTGGACGATGTCGTCCTCGCCCGTCGCCGGCGTCCCGGCCCGCACGACCGACGAGTCCGCGGCGACGTATTCGATGCTCTCGCCCGTGTTGAGGAGACCCTCGAGGAACTCGGACGTCACCGGCGACGCCGCGCTGTTGCGTTCGGTGATCACGACCGTGAGCAGGTTCGCGGACCGCGCGATCTTCGCGTTCTCCTGGGTGGTGACGAGATCGGCGAGCTGATAGGCGCGGGGCACGCCGTAGAGCGCGATCATCGTGATGGTCATCCCGACCAGGGCGGCCACGAGCCGATCACGCATGGGTGGCGTCCTCCAGACGGAAGCCCACCCCGCGGACGGTGGTGACCGTCGCCGGAGCCTCGGCATCGTCGAGCTTCTGTCGCAGGCGCCCGATGGTGGCGTCCAGGGTCTTCGTCGAGCCGTACCAGTTCTCGTCCCACACCTCGCTGATCAGCCGGTCGCGGCTGACCACCGCACCCCTGGTGGCGTCGAGCAGGGCGAGGACGTCGAACTCCTTCGACGTCGCGGCGAGCTCGGTGGCACCGACCCAGATGCGCCGGGCCTGGACGTCGACGCGGAGATCGTTCCGCTCCTCGGCGGGCGCGGCGGCCGGTGCCGATCCGGAGCCTGATCCCGGGACTGCTCCCGCTCTGATGGCGCTGCGCCGCAACAGTGCCCGGGCTCGGGCGAGAAGCTCGGACAGGCCGAACGGCTTGGCGAGGTAGTCATCGGCACCGACGTCCAGGCCGACCACCCGGTCGAGTTCGCCGTCGCGGGCAGTCAGGATGATGATGCCGCCGGTGAAGCCGCCCTCCCGGGCGCGGCGACAGACATCGAGACCGTCGACGTCCGGCAGCCCGAGGTCGAGCAGCAGCAGATCGACCGATCCCCTCAGCAGTCTCTCGAGGGCAGGCAGACCCTCGGCGAGACGCTCGACCTCGTAGCCCTCACGTTCGAGAGTTCGGACCAGGGGAGCGGCAATCTTGTCGTCGTCCTCGACGAGGAGCACGTGGGCGACCATGTGCACACAGCCTACGGAGAGTTGGCCGACTTGGCTCGGTGAGGGGTCGTCACCCGCCGTCGCGACGAGCGCGGGCATCGGCGAAAAGCAGTGTGCCGATGGCGAATGCGAGCGCGAAGACGACCACATGAGTCGGCGTCAACGGCGTGACGGGAGCACCCGGCATACCCAGGGTCAGACCGAGAACCGAGCCGATCACCGTCGCGCCCACTGCCAGCACGACGACGAGGTGCGACTCGAAGCAGTTGTGGATCCACATCTTCGTGGCGCCCAGCGCCGCCGCGGCCGCCACGGCGCCAGCCAGGACGGTGGCGCCCGTCGAGTCGGCCTGGACGGCCTGACCGAGCAGGACCAGGGCCAGAGTCCAGGCCGCGACCGCAGCCCACCGCGACGCGCGCGTTCGCGCGCGCGGCATCAGAAGTCCCTGTCGGTCGTGCCGGTCTCGGTGACGGTGGCGACGGAGCAGGCCCGTCCCTGGAGGTCCGTCACCGTGGCCGACGGAGACCAGATCATGGCCGCCGCCGTGCTGACGTTGCGCAAGTAGCTGCTCGAGCCCGACGAGAAGGTACCGAGGCGGAGGGTCACCGTGGACCGGACGACACCGCCGCTCGTCGTGACCGTGGCTGCCGTCATCGTCGCGTTGAACTGCACGGTGCGCCCGGTCTTGACGTGGTCCTGTCGCAGGTTGAGGGAGCCGAGGTTCACCGCTGTCGCGCCGGACAGGACGTCGAGGGTGTCGTCGGTGGCGCTCTTGGACAGCAGGCTCCCGTCTCGCAGCCGGACGGTGACGGCCTTGCTCGTGCCGGTCCAACCCGCGACGACCTTCGTGAGGTCGACCTGGCCGCTGTAGGTGAAGGTCACGGTGTCACCGGCCTCGACGCGGCCGATCGCGGAGCCACCGTTGGCGCTCTGGACGTCGACTCCCCGGAGGAGCGCGTTGTCGACCCGCTGCGCGCTGACGACGGGCGAGGTCGTCGTGGCTCCGAGCGAATCCGTCATGACCGCGCGGATGTCGTAGAGCCCGTCGGCGACCGACGTGGTGTTCCAGGAACAGGCGTAGGGAGACGAGGTGTCGGTGCAGATGTCGGTCCACGTGGTTGTCCCCGTGGGCGCCGACTGGATGCGGACCGAGGCCACCCCTGCAGTCGAGCTTGCGGTGGCTCCGACGCTGACGGTGCCCGTCAGCGAGGCAGGGACGTCGACCGTGATCGAGGCGATGGTGTTGTCGACCGCTCGGGAACCCGTGGCGACCGACGTGGTGGTGTTGCCGGCGCCGTCCGTGGCGACGGCGCGGAAGGAATAGGCGCCATCGGGAAGTGACGAGGTGGCGACCCGGCAGCTCCAGGGCTCCTCGGTGATCGCGCAGAGCTGTTGCCACGTGCCCGAGCCGTTGAGCGAGGACTGGATGACGACCCGGACGACACCGGAGTTCGCGTCGGACGCCGTCGCGGTGAAGGTCTTGTTGCCGCTCAGCGGCGTTCCCGGGTCGAGCATCGTGACCGTGGGGTTGATGTTGTCGACGATGACGGCCTCGACCACGGCCGAGATGGTCGTGGTGGCACCGGCGGTGAGCACGGCGCGCAGGTCGTACTCACCGGCGACGACGGCCGCGGTGTTCCAGCTGCAGGCGTAGGGACTGGTGAGGCCGGTGCAGATGGTCTTCCAGCTCGTCGTGCCGGTGGCCGCGTATTCGAGCCGAACGGTGTGCGTGAGCGTGCCGGCGTTGTAGACGGTGGTGGTGAGCGGGACGGTGCCGCGCACGGCGTCGCCCGGCGAGGTCAGGACGACGAAGAGCTTGTTGGCAACGGTCGTGCGCACGACCTCTGAGGTGGATTCGTAGCCGGCCGCGTCCGTCGCGCGGGCGCGCAGGGAGTGCAACCCGTCGGCGAGCGCGCGGGTGTCCCAGGCGCAGGCGTACGGCGCGACGGTGTCGGTGCAGACGACCGTCCAGTCGCTGCCGCCCGGAGGGAGCTGCTCGAGGGTGACCGACGCGATCGCCGACTCACCATCGGTGGCCGTCACGCTGATCGTGGGGATGTCCTTGACCGTGCTGCCGGGGCTGACGACCGCGACGCTCGGAGGCGTCCAGTCGGCGGCAGCGCTCACGGAGGCCGTGGACTGGGTGCGCACCGTGTAGGACGCCGAGGAGAAGCCGGGAAAGGCGAAGCCCAGCATGCCGAAGAGGAGGACCAGGGCGAGGAGCTTCAGGGAGCGAAAGTTCCTCATGCGGTCCTCCTCCTCGGTGTCTCTGGCTGCGTCCGATGGTGCTTGCGCTGGCGCTTGTCAGCGCGTGGTTGACCGTGGTCCCAACGCTAGAGAGCGGCCGGCTGCTGTTGTTCCACAGAAGTGCCCCAGGACTTCCCCGTTTTGCTACGAGGTGGGCGCAGCGCCATCACGAGGTCACGCAGGGCGATCAGCGCGATGAGACCTGCCGGGATCCCGATGACGAGCAGTCGCACCTGCGGGTCGGCCAGTCCGACGAAGACGTAGCCGACCCAGGGCACGGAGTGCTCGACGACCGGCTGGCTGCCCGAGGTGAGGCTGAACAGCCACGGGTCCGGGTCCGGGTTGGCGTCGCCCTGCGTGTGCAGGACCGTCGTCCCGCCGGCACCCGGGCCGATCTCGATGATGCGGTGCGTGACGAGGGTGCTGACCCCGCTGTCCGGCGGCGGCAGGTACGTGATGACGTCGCCCACGACCAACTCGGCGACGGGCACCGGCTTCTCGAACGCGATCGAACCCTTGTTGATGGACCCGGTCATCGAACCGCCGGTGATGACGTAGCGCTCGTAGCCGAGAAGGCCCGGGACGATGTAGGCCGCGCACCCGACCGTCACGACGAGAAGGAGCAGGCTGCTGAGCAGCCGTGCGCACCGGCGGAAGGCGGTCACTGGTTGGTGGTGGTGCCAGCGAGCTGCACGGAGTCCCAGGCGTAGGTCGCGCTGGCGGTCTTGCCCTGCTCGGAGTTGGTCGCGTCCTGGTCGAGGGTCACGGTGAAGCGGAACTCGTTGGAGGCGGCCGGGGCGATCTCGCCGAGGCTGGTCTTCGTGCCGTCGACCAGGCCACCGAAGTTGCCCGAGTAGACCTGCGTGCCGGTCGTGACGTTGGTGACGACGAGCTTGAGGAGGCCGTCGCCGAACGCGTTGGCGGACGTGGTCTCGGTCAGGCCGAACGCGGCCGGGAGGGTGCCCGTGTTCTTGATGGTCAGCGTGCCGTTGAGGGTGTCGCCGGGCTTGACGTTGGTGAGGTTGAAGATCGCCGCACCGTTCTTCGAGTTCTCCTGCAGCAGCGAACCGGAGGTCACGGCGCTGATGGTGTTGCCCGAGGTCGACGTGAACGTGGCACCCGACCCCACGGCGATGGCGCCGGCCACGAGCAGCGTGGCGAGAGGGACGAGAACCTTCTGGGTACGAGTGACGCTCATGGCTGTTGCTCCTGGAGTGTGGGGCCATCTGCTGCGTTGCCGATGTGCCGTGGTTGTTGTTGAAAACGCTACGAGGCGGCATTCCACAGGACTTCCACACGACCGCTCCCGGATCTCCCCGGTTCGGAACTGTTCGCCACGGTTCGGAACCGGGCACGCGGCATACCCGCGCCTGAGGTAGGCAAAGGCGACCGCCTGAGGTAGCTGCCACGCACGAAATACGGCACCTGACCGATGTGGCCCGCTACCTCACCCGACGACTGTTGACCTGTCAGCACAAGCCGACAACCACAGCACCAGTCGGAAGGCATGTCATGAACACCTCGTACCTCACCCCCGAGTCCGTCAAGGCCGAAATGCTCGCCCGCTACGGACAGTTCACGCACACGCACGAGCGTCCCGGTTCCTCACTCCACGTCATTCGCAGGGTCCGGGCTCGCATCCAGGCCGCCCGCACCGCCCGCTGAACCGGGTGTCCACCGCAGTGGAACTCGCGCCACGGGAAGGCCCTGAGTCGTCGATACTTCGACTCATGACCTTCCCCGCCCGCGAGCTCGTCGGACGCGATGCCGACCTCGCCCGGATCGCCGAGATCATCGGACTCGACGCTCCCCGAGGGGTCGGCATCGTCGTGTCCGGGGACGCGGGGATCGGCAAGTCGAGCCTGCTCGCGCGCGTGGGCGCCGACGCCGAGGCCGCCAACTGGAACGTCGCCTGGGGACACTGCGTCGGGCAGTCCGGCAGCGGTGTCGCCTACCTCCCCTTCACCGAGTTGCTCGCGCGCATCGAGACCTTCGCGCCCGAAGCCATCGAGCAGGTCGTCGCCACCCGCCCCGCTCTCGCCGTACTCCTGCCCGGTCGCCGCGACGCCGGCTCCACCCACTCCCCCGGCCAGGTCGCCGAGAGCGTCCACGCGCTGCTGACCGCCGTCGGCCAGATCGCGCCCCTGCTCGTCGTCATCGAGGACGCCCACTGGGCCGACCCGTCGTCGCGCGACCTGATGACCCTGCTGCTGACGCGAGGGTTCGCCTCGCCGGTCGCGCTCGTCATCACCTACCGCTCCGACGACCTCCACCGCCGCCACCCCCTGCACGAGACCCTTGCCGTCTGGGCGCGCATCGCCGGCGTCGAGCGTCACGACCTGCAACCGTTGGACGACAGCGCCATTCGCGAGATCGTCACCGCGAGCGAGGGTTCGACCGCGGCGTCGATCTCGGACCGCACCGTCGGTGAGATCGCCCGTCGCGCCGAGGGCAACCCGTTCTTCGCCGAGGAGCTGACCGCGAGCGCCGTCTCGGGTCGACCGATGACGGGTGGTCTGGGGCGGGTGCTCGGGGCGCGCGTCGAGCAGCTCAACGGCGCAGCCCAACAGGTCGTGCGGACGATGGCGATCGCGGGCCGCACCGTCGGACACGACCTCCTCCAACAGGTGACCGGGCTGCCCGAGGCCGAGCTCGAGGCCGCCGTCGCCAACGCGGTCGAGCACCATGTCATCGAAGCCCGCTGGCCTC
Source organism: uncultured Actinomycetota bacterium (assembly GCA_963807825.1). Classification (GTDB taxonomy): domain Bacteria; phylum Actinomycetota; class Actinomycetes; order Actinomycetales; family Dermatophilaceae; genus Knoellia. Next base: position 311,863 of record CAWEDC010000005.1, on the reverse strand, counting down.
CGGCCTACGCCTTCCGGCACGCGCTGCTCGGCGAGACGATCACCGACGACCTCCTTCCGGGAGAGCGGCTTCGCCTCCACCGTGCGTATGCCGGTGCGCTGGCTTCCGATCCCACGCTCGGCCGCGCGTCCGAGCTGGCCCGCCACGCCGCAGCCGCTGGTGACCTCACGACGGCCGTTCGCGCGGCTCGGGAGGCCGCCCGTTCCGCCCTGTCCATGGGCGGTCCGGTCAACGCGCTGCAGCACCTCGAGCACGCCCTGGGCTGGTTGCCCGAGGACTCCGAGGAGCGCGACCAGGTGAGCCTCGAGGCCTCCGAAGCGGCCCTCACCGCGGGTGACATCGTCCGCTCGGTGCAGCTGCTCCGGGACCGCATCGAGCACCCCGGGCCGGGCCAGACTGCTGCCATCCGCGCGCGCCTGCTCGCGACGTGCGCCAACCGTCTCCGTCTCATCGACCTCACCTTCGCCGACACCGGGCCGGGCATGACCGCCGAGGCCATGGCGATCGTCCCGGAGGAGGACAGTGCCGATCGACTCTTCGTCCTCACGGCCCACATGCAGCAGCTCGTCGACACCCGCCACTACACCGAGGCGTCGGCCCTGGGCGAGGAGGCCGTCGCTCTCGCCGAGCGCCTCGGACCTGCCGACCGCGCTCACCGAGGTCCGGACGGTCCTGTCCCGCGTCATCGAGATCCACGACGACCTTGACGCGCTCGAGGTCCACATCACCCAGCTGCTCAAGGACCTCGGTGACCGGCCCGACCCCCTGCGGATCCGCCTCCACCACCAGGCCGCGACCATGCACCACCGCCGGGGTCGTCTCGACCTGGCACTCAGGTCCTACGACCGCGGCGCGGCGCTGGCGCGCGAGATGCACCTCGACTGGGCCCCCTGGGCGATGGAGTCGAGACTCATCGGTGGGCTCACGGCATACGAGATCGGTGACTGGGACGGCGCGCAGCGACGGCTCGTGGTCGAGGATTCCGTTCTGGCGCAACCGGGTCGGTCGTTCTTCGACGCCTCGGCGATGCTCGTGCGCGCCGGCCGCGGTGAGGCGATCGACGAGCGCGAGATCACCGCCATCCGCGACTGGTGGCACGTCGACGGACTGGCCACGGTGCTGCTCGTCATGCCGGCGGTCGAGCACTACGGCCACCACGGCGACATCGCCCGGGCGCTCGACATCACCGAGGACGCGGTCGACTTCCTCGACAGGACCTGGGGTCGCTTCCATGCCGTCGTCCGTCTGGCCGCCCTCGTCGCGGGACAGGTGGGGACGCATGCACCGACCCTCGATCGCACGCTCCTGCGCCGCGCCAACACTGACCTCGAAGGCATGGGCGCCAAGGTCCACAACATCGTCACGGAGCCGCAGAAGGGTGTGCGCGAACCCACGACCGAGCAGATCGAGGAGACCAACACCGAGACGTGGGCGTGGGACCTTCGACTGCGCGCCGAGCTGTTGCGGCTGCAGTGGCGGACCAACGACGTGGAACCGCCGACCACCGAGGCCATGGTCGAGGCGTGGCAGGAATCGGTTGCTGCGTTCGAGCGCTACGGGCATGTCTACGAGATCGCGCGCTCACGTGCCCGCCTCGCCGCAGCCCTCAAGGCCGCGGGCGACGCGGCGGGTTCGCGACGCGAGGCCGACCTCGCGCGCGACGTGGCCACCCGACTGGGTGCCGGCCCGCTCCTCGCCGAACTCGACGAACTCGCAGCACCCACAGCGGCGACGGCCGGATCGCCCGACACCCTGACGCCCCGCGAGCAGGAGGTTCTCGAGCTCGTGGCGCGCGGCCTGAGCAACGGTCAGGTCGGGCAGCAGCTGTTCATCTCGACGAAGACGGCGAGCGTCCACGTGTCACGGATCCTGGCCAAGCTCGGCGCCGCCTCCCGCACCGAGGCCGCCGCGATCGCGAGGGACCGCGGCCTCGTCCCCTGACCCGCTCTCTCTCGGTAAGGTCCAGGAATGACGCGATGGCGCGGGGCTCCGACGTGATGTCGGGCAGCGCTGCGGCCCTGCAGCGGGAGCGGCATCCGTGGCGAGCCGAGGCCCTGGACCTGGTCAGGGCGGCGTCGGGTGGGCTGCTCTTCGGGGTTCCACTGCTCTACACCATGGAGGTCTGGTGGGCCGGGACACAGACTCCCACCTGGGTGCTGTTCGGACTCGCAGGGCTCCTGTTCGTGCCAGTCCTCGCCATGAGCAAGACGGAGGGTTTCCGGGCCACCCGCGACGTGCGCTGGCGTGATGCCGGTTTTGACACGGTCGAAGCCGTGGCCGTCGCCCTCGTCGTCACTGCTGTGGTCCTGGTGGTCCTCAGGGAGCTCACGACCGACACCCCACTGGGTGCCGGCCTGGGCAAGGTGCTCTACGAGGCCCTGCCCTTCGTCCTGGGGGTCGGGGTCGCTCGGCACCTGCTGAGCGGGAGTCGGTCATCCAGCACCGAGGGTCCAAGGGCCAATGCGACCCTGGCCGACCTCGGCGCCACGACCGTCGGAGCGGTGATCATCGCCCTGAGCATCGCCCCGACCGACGAAGTTCCCATGATCGCCAGCGCCATGACGCCGATGTGGCTTCTGGCCATGATGGCGCTCTCGCTGCTGACCACCTACGCCATCGTCTTCGTCGCCGGCTTCTCCAGGCAGGACGAGCGTCACGGGCACGAGGGACCCTTCCAGCGCCCGATCACCGAGACGGTCGTCTGCTACCTGATGGCGCTGGCGACCGCCTTCGTCCTCCTCTGGATCTTCCATCACGACCTGCAACCGTGGCCGGACCTCCTCGCGCGAACCGTGGTACTCGGTTTTCCTGCGGCCGTCGGTGGAGCGGCCGGAAGGCTGGCGATATGAGCCGGGCACCGGATCAGCGGGACCGGACGCCGGCGGAATGGGCGACCTTCATCGGGTCGTGCCTCGTTCTCGCGGTGGTCGCTGCCCTCGTCCTGAGCCAGCTGGTCGGGCCGCACGGACCGGCCGCGCCACGCGCGAGCATCGGATCGGTCACCACCGTGGGCGACCAGCACCACGTCCACGTCGAGGTCATCAACGCGGGCGACGAGACCGCGGCCAACGTGCAGGTCAGCATGGAGTTCGTCGTGGACGGAGAAACCACTGAGGCCGACCAGGTCATCGACTTCCTCGCCGGAGGCGAGAAGGCGCAACTCGTGTTCATCCTCGACGATCCCGTCGCCGAGGGGGAGCTCACGGTGGACATCACGGGATACACCGTCCCGTGACCCAGCCTCCACGCCGCGTCGGGGCAACCGGAGGCTCAGCCGCCGACGTGGACCTTGGGGCGTCGCGCCTCGTCCGGCTCGGCCCGGCGCAGGATCTCGTGGGTGAGCGGAGGAACGTCGCCCTCGCCGGCGAGGAGGAAGCGCAGCACGTTGGCACCAGGTGCCCGATCGCTCCACTCGAAGTAGCCGTGCGGCGGGATGCCCGTGCGGTCGCGGATGTCGAGGAAGACCGCAGCAAGGACGTTGGGCACCGACGTGCCGGTGGCTCGCAGGATCTCGTGCTGCCCGACCTTCACAGCACGCACCGAGACCGGTGAGTCGAAGTCGCTGGCGTCGGTGATCTCGACCTCGATGAACAGCGCCTTCTGCCAGCCCTTGAGGTGGTTGTCGACGCGGACCTCGAGGGACTTCCCGTCGTACTCCGCACCGTCGCCCGCGTCGAGCTTGTTGGCGATGAACCGCAACGGGTTCTTCCCGTCGCTCGTGCGCTCGAGCAGGGCTGTCGCGCCTTCGTCATAGACCACGTCCCGCACCCTGAGCTCGGTGCTGCGGGAGATGCGGGAGGCCACGGACACCGTGAGGATCATCGCGATGAAGAGCAGGGCGATGATGAGGCCCTCGGGGCGTTCGAGGATCGTGACGACGAACGTGTAGACGAAGATCGCGCTCACCACCGCGAAGAAGGCAGCGGCTCCGCGATGCCCTCGACGCAACTCGGTGAGGAAGACGGCGATGGCCGCAGAGGTCATCAGCGCGAGGACGCCGGTGGCGTAGGCGCCGGCCTGCTCGTCGACGTTGGCCTTGAACGCGATGGTCACGACAGCGGCGATGACGGACAGCACGAGGACGAGCGGACGGGTCGAGCTCGCCCAGTCCGGCGCCATGCCGTACTTGGGCAGGTAGCGCGGCACGATGTTGAGCAGTCCGGCCATGGCACTCGCACCCGCGAACCAGAGGATCCCGATGGTCGCGGCGTCATAGGCCGTGCCGAACGCATCTCCGAAGAGGTCATGGGCGAGGAAGGCCAGGGCGCGTCCGTTGGCCTCACCCCCGGGCTGGAACGACGCGGCCGGGATGAGCAGCGTCGTCACGAGGGAGGATCCGACGAGGAGCACGCTCATGATGAGTGCGGCCGAGGTCAGGAGCTTCTTGGCGTTGCGGATCCGACCGAGCGGCGCCTCATGTGTGTCGCTCGGGTCGCCCTTGACCAGGGGCATGACGACCACGCCGGTCTCGAAGCCGGACAGACCGAGCGCCAGGGCGGGGAAGACGAGCAGTGACGCGCCGATGATGCCGAACGGCATCGAGTGGGTCGCGGTCATGGCGTCGGTCCAGTCACCGAACGCAGTGGGGTGCTGGAGGACCTCGAAGACACCGCGCACGAGGACGACCGCGCTCAGCCCCAGGTAGGCCACGACGAGGACGACAGCCACCCCGATCGCCTCACTGAACCCCTTGAGGAACACCGCGGCGAGCAGGGCGATGAGCACCAGGGTGATCAGCACCTCCTTGCCGTGGAGAGCGTCCTTGAGGAACGGGTTCTCGACGAGGTGGGCGGCCGCGTCGGCACCGGACAGGGTGATCGTCACGATGAACCCGGTCGCGACGAAGCCGAGGAGCGACAGGACGAGGAGCTTGCTCGGCCAGTAGGACAGGAGCCGCTGCAGCATCGACAGGCTGCCGTCGCCGTGCGGGCTCTCGACGGCGACCCGTCGATACATCGGCAGGGCGGCGAAGAGCGTCACGAGCACGAGCACGAGGGTGGCGACGGGCGCGAGGGCGCCGGCTGCGAGCGCGGCGATGCCCGGTTGGTAGCCCAACGTGGAGAAGTAGTCGACACCAGTGAGGCACATGACCCGCCACCAGGGCTGCACGTGATCCTTCTTGACGGCCTCGCGTTCGCCCTCGTAGTAGCCGCCCGGGTCGGCGTCCTCCACCTCGAGGAGCCACTTCTTCATCGGCCCGGGGGTCAGAGGTGTCGTCACGATGGACCACGGTAGGACGAATTCGGGCAGCTTCCGCTCGTCTTGACGCAACTTTGACGGCCCATTTCAGGCAGGCCGAACGACGGGGTATGCCGTGTGGTCACCCGCCGAGGGCGGGATCACTCACCGACGGCCTGCCGTTGTCGACGTGCCCGGCGAAGGTGCGTGACCACGTCGTCCCGACGGCCGTGACGGTGAGGTCGTACCAACCACCGGTCTGCGTCGTGTCGATGGAGACGTGGCCCTTGCCCTTGCCGCGCCCGCCCTTGAGAGGTGCGCCACCGGCATACGCATCGGTAACGACGAACTCGACTCCGCGAGGTGCGTCGATGTCGACGCGCGCGGTGCCGGTCGACGCACGCGACGAGAAGCGGGCGGTGAGGTCCGCGCGGTCTGCGACGCCGGCATACCGGCGGAAGAAACCGTGCGGGCCGTGGACCTGGACGTCGTAGTCGCCGGTGACCGGCCACTGTGCCGAGAGGCGGTCGCCCGCGCCGATCGTGTAGCTGTGCGGCTGTCCCGCCGGTGCGAGGAGTCGCGCCTGGAGGTGTGCGCCGAGTGAGCCGCGGTTGGTGACGTCGATGCTGACGCGCCCGGCGACGGTGGTCTCGACGATGTCGAGGCGGTAGTCCACCGCACGCGAGGGCCGCGTGCCGGGCTCCTGCGCCGGGAGTTCACCCTTCACGGGCGGCACCGGCCGATACGAAGGATGGCGCAGCTTGTCCTTGGGCGCCCACGCCGATGTGCTCGGGAGCACCGGGAGGTCGACGGCGTTCCTGGAGAAGTCGAATGCCGACGTGAGGTCACCGCAGACCGCGCGACGCCACGGGGTGATGTTGGGCTCCTCGACGCCGAACCGGGCCTCCATGAGGCGGATGACGGAGGTGTGGTCGAAGACCTCGGAGCAGACCCAGCCGCCGGTGCTCCACGGCGAGACGACGAAGGTGGGGACGCGGGGGGCGAGGCCGTAGGCGCCGTCGCCGTGCTTGCCGGCGTAGTACTCGTGGTCGGTCGGGACGGTCGAGGCACCCGGGATCTGCGGGTTGTTCGCGTGCGGCGGGACGACGTGGTCGAAGAAGCCGTCGTTCTCGTCGTACGTGATGATCAGCGCCGTCTTGCTCCACACGTCGGGGTTGGAGGTGAGGGCATCGAGGACTTGCGAGATGTACCAGGCGCCGTAGTTGGTCGGCCAGTTCGAGTGCTCGGAGAAGGCCTCAGGCGCGGCGATCCACGAGACCGAGGGGAGCGTGTTGGCCGTGACGTCGGCCTGCAGCTGGGTGAAGTAGCCCTCGCCGTCGCGGGCCTTCGTGCCACGCCGGGCCTTCTCGAAGAGCGGGTCGCCGGCCTGGGCGCCGCGGTAGGTGTTGAAGTAGAGCAGCGAGTTGTCGCCGTAGTTGCCGATGAAGGCGTCGGAGGTCCAGCCCCACGAACCCGCCGCATCGAGGCCGGCGCCCTCGTCCTGGTAGACCTTCCAGCTCACACCGGCGGCCTCGAGCCGCTCCGGGTAGGTCTTCCAGTCGTAGCCGAGCTCGTCGTTGTAGAGGACCGGTCCGCCACCCTTGCCGTCGTTGCCGGTCCAGCCGCTCCACAGGTAGTAGCGGTTCGGGTCGGTGTTGCCGATGAACGAGCAGTGGTAGGCGTCGCACACCGTGAACGCGTCGGCGAGCGCGAAGTGGAAGGCCGCGTCGTCGCGCTCGAGGTAGGCCATCGTCGTGGTGCCCTTGGCCGGAACCCGCTGGTTGTAGTGGCCCTTGTTGATCGCCTGCTGACCGTCGGTCCAGCTGTGCGCCAGGCCCTCGAGGTACGCCCCGCCGAGGTCGTCGACGGTCGGGTGGAACGGGAGGATGTCCCGGGTGCCGTCGCTCTGGTGCCAGACGTTCTTGCCGCTCGGGAGGATCGCCGGGTGCGGGTCACCGAAGCCGCGAACCCCGCGCAACGTGCCGAGGTAGTGCTCGAAGCTCCTGTTCTCCTGCATGAGCACGACGATGTGCTCGACGTCCTTGAGCGAACCCGTCGCGCGGTTGGCCGGGATGCTGGCGGCGCGGGCGATGCTCTGGTCGAGCATGGTCAGGGCGGTGGCCCCACCAGCGAGCTGCAGGAAGCGGCGGCGGTCGATGTTGACCATGTGTCGGGTTCTCCTCGTCGAGTCATCGGGACGGGGTCCACCGTGTCCGCCACCGGCAAAATCCACGGGTGCTCGGAGTGACGTTCCGGCGAACAGATCGTCTGGGTACGCGTACTCGCCCTCGCCCGAATGACGAGCGATGCAGGAGTGCTGGTGAGAGGGTGAGCGGGTGATCCCACACGTCGGCCCGATTCCGACCCACGAGCTGTTCGTGGGTCTCGGGGTTGCGGCGGCCGCGGTGATCTTCTTCCTGGAGGCGCGCCGACGCGGGCAGTCGGACGAGCGGCTGCTGCATGTCGTGCTCGGTGCCGTGACCGGCGGGGCCCTGTTCATGCGGCTGGGCACCTGGCTCCAGCACATCGACCTGCGCGACAACGCGTCGCTGGCGGAGCAGTGGCTCTATGGCAACCGATCCATCCTCGGCGGGCTCGTCGGGGCGTGGCTCGGTGTCCACATCGCCAAGCGACTCACCGGCTATCGGCTGCGCACCGGCGACCTCTTCGCCCCCGCCGTGGCGCTCGGCATGGCCGTCGGTCGCATCGGCTGTCTGCTCACCGAGAAGCCGGGCACGCCCACCGGCGGGGGTTGGGGGATCACCCTCGACGAGACGGAGGCCGCCGCCACGGGCAGTGTTGCGGGTGTGCCGCTGCATCCGTCGTTCGTCTACGAGATCGCCTTCCACCTGGCGGCGTTCGCCGTGCTGTGGTTCTGGTTGAGACGCAAGGACCTCCCACCGGGAGAGACCTTCGTCTGGTTCGTCGCGGCATACGGGATCTTTCGTTTTCTCGTCGAGTTCGTGCGCGGCAACGATGTCGCGTGGTTGGGGCTCACCCGGCCGCAGCTCTTCCTCGCGGTGACCATTCCGCTCGTCCTGGCTCGGATCGCCTGGCGATGGCGGACCGGCGCCTACGCCCCCACTCCCGAACGACAACTCACCGAGGTGAACGCATGAGCGCTGAACGAGGAGCGGGTATGCCGCTGCGCGACTATCGCGTGCACCGTTACGTCAACGCGTTCTGTCCTTTGTGTCACGAGGAGAAGCCCGACCGGCCGCTCGCGGAGGTCCAGCGACTGAGTGGCTGGCTCGCAGTGCGCGACGACCGGGTCTGGCTCGAGCGCGGTTGTCCCGACCATGGATTGATCCGCACGCTCTATGACGAGTCGCCCGAGATCCTCAGCTACCTCGAGCAGTGGACGGCGCCGACCAAGGTGCACCAGCCGGACCTGACCGGCAACTTCAAGCCGGTGCCGAGTGCCTACGAGGACGGGCTGCCTCAGATGCAGACCCAGCACACGTGCATCCTGCTCGAGGACCTGCTCGACCACTGCAACCTCAAGTGCCCGACGTGTTTTGCCGAGTCCTCGCCCGCGCTGGCGTCGGTCGCGCCGCTGGAGCAGGTGCTCGCCTCGATCGACACCCGGCTCTCGCGTGAGAACGGCCGGATCGACGTCCTCATGCTGTCGGGCGGTGAGCCGACGCTGTATCCGCAGCTCGAGGAGTTGCTCGAAGCGGTCATCGCACGACCCATCGTGCGAATCCTCATCAACACCAACGGTTTGCGGGTCGCGCAGGACGACGAACTGGTCGCCCTGCTGCGTCGGCACCGGGAGCGGGTCGAGGTCTACCTCCAGTACGACGGGGAGTCGGCGCAGGCGTCGATCACGCATCGGGGCGCCGACATTCGCCGCTTCAAGGAGCGCGCGATCGAACGCCTCTCTGCCGCAGGGGTGTTCACGACGTTGACCATGACGGCGTCGCTCGGGGTCAACGACGACGAGATCGGCTACGTCATCAAGCGGGCCCTCGACACGCCCTATGTCGGCGGCGTGACGATCCAGCCCGTCTTCGGCAGTGGGCGCAACAGCGGTGTCGACCCGCTCAACCGCCTGACCCACACCGGGGTGCTCGCCCGGCTCGAGGGACAGACCGCCGGCCAGGTGACGTGGCGCGATCTCACCGCGCTCCCCTGCAGCCACCCGCACTGCTGCTCGGTGGGCTACCTCCTCAAGGACGACTCCGGATCGTGGAAGTCGCTGACAAGTCTCATCGGGCACGACCGACTCAAGGAATGGCTCGACCTCGAACCCGACCTGCTCGCCAACCGGATCGCCGACGACACGATCCCCGCGACGATGAAGGCGATCGTCAAGGGCTCGCTCCTCGACCTGCTGAGCGAGCAGTCGTCGCTGTCGCACCCGTCGATGGCCTCGATCTGGAAGGACATCTGCGCCAACTGCGACATCGGCATCGGCACCCTTGCGACCCTGGCGTCCTCGAAGCTGCCCGGCCAGCACGAGCGCCTGCGGACCATGCTCGGCGAGCGGGTGCTGCGCGTGACGGTCAAGCCGTTCATGGACATGAACACGATGATCGAGGAGCGGCTCACCCAGTGCTGCGTCCACGTCGCGACCGTCAACGCGGAGACCAACGCCCACCAGTGCGCGCCGTTCTGCGCGGTCCAGGCGTGGGCGCCGTTGTCCCGCACCCGCATCTCCACTGCGACGGGAGGCCGACGTGACTGAGCCACACACCTCCGATCCGCGCATCGTCCCCACCGACTCGGTTGTCCCGGTCGCCGAGCCCGAGGTCTTCGATCCGTTGCGCCTGTGCATCTTCGCGACGATCGCCCTCCTCGGCTGGCTGCTCGGGCCGATCGCCCTGATCTTCTTCGCGGGGCTCGGAGTTGTCGGCTACAGCAAGGCCAGACGGGCCGGACTGCTGAAGTCGAAGTGCCTGCTCGGCGACACCCGCCTCGTTCTCGCCTACCTCGCCCTGCTCGTCGTCCTGGGGGCAGCCGCCCTCGTCATCGGATTCGGACCCTGGGAGCTGACATGACCCAACCGCCACCCGGCCCACCACCGCAGGGCCCGCCACCGCAGGCCGCCACCCAGGGCCACCTCCCCAAGGACCTCCCCCAAGGGCCACCGCCCCAAGGGCCGCCGCCTCAGGGGCCGCCGCCGCCCTACGGCCCCAACAACCCCTACGGCCAGTACCCACCTGCCCCCGGGCTTCCGTCCTGGGCGAAGACCCTGTTCGGGTTCCTCATCGGCTAGCCGTCTCGATCTTCGCTCCGCTCCTGGCCTTCGCCCTCGTCAACCTCGGGGGCCCCACCGAGCTCAAGGTCTTCCTCGTGACCCTCATCCCGACGCTGCTGGGCGTCCCGCTTCTCTTCGGCAAGAGCACGCGACCCTGGGGCGTCGGACTCATGATCGGCCTGGCGATCGGCAGCTTCGTCCTCGGTGGCGCCTGCGTGTCCATCATCGACGGCTCCTCCGGCTACTGACCGTGGCGACCTTCTCTGCGACCAAGGTGTCCGAGGCGACCGTGGACCATCCGCGTGACCTCGTCTGGGACGTCCTCACCGACGCGGCCGCCATCGCCCGGCTGACCCCGATGGTCCACTCGATCACGGCCAAGGGCGACCTGTGGCACTGGCAGCTCGTCAAGATCCCCGTCCTCGGCCAGTCGTTCGAGCTCGGCTTCACCGAGGCCATGACCTACGACCCGAAGTCCACGATCACCTTCGCCCACGCTCCTCAGGGCAAGGACTCCGAGCGAGCCGGGACCGACGGACGCTACGACCTCAGCGACGCCGGCAAGGGCTCGACGCACCTGCGGATCGAACTGACCGTCACGGTGGACCTGCCGTTCCCGCGCCTGGCGAAGCCCGCGATCCAGGCCACGATGCAGGGCGTCCTCGCCGCGATGGGTTCGGGCTTCGGGCGCTCCATCGAGAAGGAACTCAGGTCTCGAGCAGCTCCACGTCGGTGACGATGACCGCGGCTCGGACCTTGCGCCCCGGCAGCCGATCCATCACCGGCTCGAAGAGGGTGAGCGCCCGATACCACCAGCCGTACTTCGCGCCCACCGCCTTCTTGACCCGGGCCACGGCGGCAGCGCCGCGCTCAACTCGAGCGCGGGCGGCATACCGAGGAGCGTCTGGAGCGACACGGCCACGCATGTCGCACGGACGCAGTTCGACGCGCGCGGTGTGCGCGAGGCGCTTCGTCTTGCCGGTGTCGTCGACGGTGACGATGAGCAGCTCGTCGCCGTCGGGCGCGATCCACACGGGCGTCGCGACGGGAGTTCCGTTGCGGCGGAACGTTGTCAGCTCGACGTACTGCTGCTCGCCGAGCAGCCTGGTTGCGTCATTCATGCGTGGGGTATGCCGTCCGCTCAGGTGTGGATGAGATCGCGCCAGTTGTCGGGAACGTTGCCCCGTGGCCCGGGTATCGGCTGGTCCTCGGGGTGCGCCGCCGGCTCGGCAAGTGCCGGGCCTCGACCCATCTCCTCGGTCGTGTAGTTCCAGAACCAGACCTCGCCGGGCTCATAGCTCGCGACGATCTGGTGACCGCTCTCGCGGGCGTGCGCGCTCGCGTGCTGGGCCGGTGAGGAGTCGCAGCAACCGACGTGACCGCAGGCGGTGCAGCGTCGCAGGTGGACCCACCACCCCTGCGCCGCAGTGCATTCGACGCATCCCGGGCCGGACGGTGGAACCGTCGGGTCGAGGTCCGCGGACTCGGGGAAGGTTGCGGGAGATGGCATGCGAGTGACGCTACTCCGCCCACATCGGTGAGCAGATCAACTGAGCAGGAGGGCGAGGACCGCGAGTGCCGGCGCCGCGCCCTGGATGAGGGCGGCACGCAGCTTGCTGCTGTCACTCGTCGCGAGGACGAGCGCGGCGGCGACCATGGAGCCGCACGCCGCATAGATGAGCGCCTTGCCCGCACTGTCCGAGTCACCGGCAGCAAGGACGATGCCGATGACGGCAATGATCGCGAGGAAGAGGTTGTAGAAGCCCTGGTTGTAGGCCAGTGGCTTGGTCACCTCGGCCGTCTCCGCGGTGGTGCCGAAGGCAGCCCGGGTCTTGGGGTCGGTCCAGGCGAGCGACTCGAGTCGGAAGATGTAGACGTGGATGAGGGCTGCGATGCCGGCGAGGACGAACGCGACGGTGGTCATGGCGTGAGACTAGGGCCTCGCACCCGCGATGGTGGGCACCTTCCTTCATGAGGCACAGGGCACCACCTGATGACCGGCCCGTCACTCAGCTGGCGTTGGTGCGTTCTTCGTCGAGCATGGTGGCGAGGGCGTCGTCGATCTCTGCCTCGCGCAGCGCAGTTTCGTGGTCGTCGGCTTCGGCTTCGAGGATCCATTGGTCGACCCATGCGGCGACGACATCGTCGGGTGGCTCGTTGACCCACCAGTCAGGTGGGCCGGTGTCGAGGCGGGCGCGTTCGACCGCGCGTTGCTGCGCTGTCGCCCGCTTCTTTGCGCGCTCTCGCCGGATCTGGTTCAGGCGTGCGGGCAGGTCCCGGTCGTACGACCCGGGGGTCAGGTCCCAGGTGACGCATCGTCCGTGTTCGTCGGGTGCGTGGACGGTCGCGATGAAGCGCTTGTCGTGCACGAGGGTGTGGTGGCGTTGACAGAGCAGGGCCGCGTTGGCCAGGTCGGAGTCCCCACCATCGACCCAGTGGATGAGGTGATGAATCTTGACCCAGCCCGCGGGCATGTCACAGCCCGGGTAGGTACAGGTCTTGTCCCGGTGCCACAACGCCCGGCGTTGCTTCTTCGCGAACAACCGCACGGCCCGCCCGAGGTCCAGCAACTCCCCGTCGGAACCGAACACGACCGGGATGATGTCGGCGTCGCACGCGAGCTGGCGCACGATCGCCGGTGACAGCATCGTGGCCTGCGCCCGCGACACCATCACCCGACCGCACCCCGGAACCAGCAGACTCAGATGACGCGTCGGTGTCGGTGTCCGAGTCGGCGTCTTGGCTCTCAGAAGCTCGGGGAAGTGGGTGAGGAGGTCATCGATGCCGATGCCGACATGCAGGGTCGTCGAGGCCCCACCCGGAGTGCTCTTCGCGGCTGCGTCTTCACCCGCGACCCGTCCGCACACGGCAGCGAGGGCTTCGGCTCGACGTTGCTCGGCCGGGCGCAGATCCCGCTCCCCCGTGACGTCGTTCGGGGCCGGCTGGGACAACGGCCCGATCGCCGCCTCCAACGTCGCAGCCTGCTGCGGGGTCAACCCGAGCCGGTACTCCGTGATGTCCGCGTCATTGACCCGCGGCGAGGTCAGGTACGCGGACTTGCGCAGCTTCTCCTGCGTGTCGTCGAACTCGCCCTCGACCCCGAACATCGCGATCAGGTGCGGGCGCAACCGGCGCGCCTCAGCCTGCCCCCACTGCACGCCGTGGTCCAGGATCGCCTTCGCCACCGTGGGCACGGCCTCGGGGCGCAACTGGTCCTCGAGCTTGGCCATCTCCTTGAGCGCCGTCAACGCCAACCCGGGACCGATCTCACCGGTGACCACCCGCGCCCACACGATGCCCTCGGGCCGCTCCGGGTCCGCGTACGCGCCCGCGCTCGGACCCGCGGTGGACCACAACCCGCCCGGCACCGAACACGCCACGTCCTGCGCAAGCTGCGCCACCTGACCGGCCCCGTCCTGCTGCAACGACGGTGCATGCTCCCGCACCCAGGAATGGACCGACCCCTCCCCGCGACGCGCGGACGTGAACTCACCCCGGTGCGTCGCCTCCGCCGTGAACCGGATCTGCGCGGCCCCCGCGCGTGCCTTGACGTCATCAGCCAGGCGCATGAACTCCGCCAGCTCGGGGCCGCTCAACCGGGCCAGCACGTCCCCCAACGGACCCACCCCGGAACCATCCGAAGCCAAGGCGTCACGGGCACCCTGCAACGCTGCGCGCAGTTGCGCGACGTCGGTTGCGGGTGCTTCGTTCATGCCCCTATTTTGCTAGAACTCACGTTCGATTGTCAAGCGTTTTCGGCTACGCTCTGGGCTGAATTCCGAACTGGCACAGGCGAATTCGCGTATTGGCAGCCGACGTCGGCCCGAAGCACAACCCCGACTCAAACCACGCTAACAACGACCGCCGACAACGCCTTCGCGAGCCGCTGACAGGGCAGGATGTGAGCCATGGACGCCGCTCCCCGACCGCGCGCAGTGCGCCTCGCCGACACCCGCCACCGACTCGACAACGACATCGACCTCTGGGTCGCGACAGCGCACCCCGATGGCGGCGAGCCAGGGCTCGTCCCGCTCTCCTTCGACTGGAACGGCGACAACCTCCTCCTCGCGACCGGTCGCAACACCCCAGCCGGACGCAACATGCGCGACAGCGGCCTCGTCCGCCTCTCACTCGGCGAACTGCGCGACGTTGTCATGGTCGACGGGTCGGTCGTCGAGCTCCCACTGTCGGACGTGCCTTCGGCACGCTGGGAGGCGTATGCCGCCCGCACCGGCTGGGATCCGCGGGAAGCGGGCCCGGGCTACGCGGCATACATGGTGGCACCGGTGACGATCCAGGCCTGGCGTGAGTACCCCGAACTCGCCGACCGCACGCTCATGCGGGAAGGTCGGTGGCTCCCCTGAGCTTCGACGTCGCGCCAGCGATTCCGATGACGACGGCCAGGACGAGGGGGCCTATGTGGTGGTTGCTCGGTTGGAGCGACTGCACGAAGACATCCCGGCCGGCGTCGGCGACCTCAAGGATCCGGTCGCGGCTCAAGGTGCCTTGCTTGCCGTAGTAGGTCACGTACGACATGGCCGTCAGGGCCGAGGGCAGGACCCACGCGATGGCGAGTGCGACGAGCCAGCCGACAAGTCGCGCGGGAGGACGGTAGCCAAAGACCGCGAGGACGACACCGAGGGCGATTCCGCTGGCCCAGGGGTACCACTGCAGGACGCGCATCAGCCACTGCGCGTCTTCGGCAGGGTTGCGCGCGATCACGTCCACGAGCCAGGGCCCCAGGAGCGACGCGACCGTTGCCCCGCCAATGAGCCACGGCCACCCCTTCGCCCGGGCGACACCGGCACCGACCACGACTCCGAAGAGTGCCGAGCTGAGCGAGGTGAGGACCAACGCGCCGATGAGGAGACGGGCCTCGTTCGTGTCCACGAGTGCCGGCCGGACGGTGGCGAGGGTCTGGCCCAGCGCCGCTGCCAGAGCGATGACGGCCCCGGTCGAGGCGATGGCCCGGGGGTGCCTCACACCCGGTGACGCCAACCGTGAGACGGCAAGGGCCGCCGTGCCGCCGATGACCCCGCCGACGAGCAGCGCTTGGAAGGCGTACTCACCGAACGGCAGTCCAACCACGGGCCCCTTGAGAGTGTCGAATCGTGGCCACGCGGACGAGACCTCCACGTGCAACCCCTCGACGATCCACGGCAGGTAGCCCAACACCCAGAACGCCACCCCGCTGGCGAGGAACACCGCCCACCCGGGCAGCACCCGCCAACGGTCCGCCACTGCGGACGACCCCGGCTTCCCGGGCGCCCCCGCCTCGCTCGTGCTCGCCACCTGCGTCATCTCCCCCACCTCAGTCATGCCGCAAGGTTCACACACTCACGTCGAGTGGACTGCGCATTCCGCGGCGCGTTGCTGCATCGTCGCCTTGTCCTGGGCGTTGCCCGCCAGTGACGCAGCGCGCAGGAAGTCCTCACGCGCCTGCTCGTGAAACCCGGCCATGCACTCGAGGTCCCCAGCGACGGCTGGCAGCAGGTGATATCCGGCCAGCGACGGCAGACTCCGCAGCGGCGCGACGATCTCGAGCCCGGCTTCGGCGCCGAACGCCCGACCCACCGCCACCGCGCGGTTGAGCTCCACGACGGGCGACGGCACGACCTGGACCAGTCCGTCGTACAACGCGGCGATGCGGACCCAGTCCGTCTCCTCCGCCGTCGCAGCTCGCGCGTGGCACGCGGCGATCGCGGCCTGGAGCGCATACGGCCCGGCCGTCCCTCGCAGGGCATCGATCCGGTCGATCAGCTCCAGTCCGCGACGAATGAGCAACCGGTCCCAGCGCGAACGGTCCTGGTCGAGCAGCAGCACTGCCTCGCCATCCGCACCGACCCGAGCCGCGAGCCGCGAGGTCTGGATCTCCATCAGCGCGAGCAGCCCGAGCGACTCGGGATCATTCGGGGTCAGTGCGACCAGCATTCGCCCCAAGCGCAACGCCTCGTCACACAGGTCGGTGCGCACCCACGCATCACCGGACGACGCGGCATACCCCTCGTTGTAGACGAGATAGACGACCTCGCGGACGGCATCGAGACGCGCGGGACGCTCGTCCGGTCCGGGCAGTTCGAAGCGAATGTTTGCCGCAGCGAGAGTGCGCTTGGCGCGCACAATCCGTTGCGCCACAGTCGATTCCGGCGTGAGGAAGGCGCGAGCCACCTCCGCCGTCGTGAGACCGCAGACGAGTTTGAGGACGAGGGCGGACCGCGCATCAGGGGCGAGCAGCGGGTGGCACGACATGAAGATCAGGCCGAGCAGGTCGTCCGCGAGATCGCCGTCGACGATGCGGTCCACGTCCAGCTCGGTCGTCTCCACAGTGGTCGCCGCGACGGTCCGCAACTTGTCACGACCGGTGTCCCGACGGCGAATTCGGTCGATGGCGAGGAAGCGCGACGTCGTCGTCAGCCACGCTGCCGGATTGTCGGGTATGCCGTCCGCTCGCCACTTCTCGACCGCTGCGGCGAACGTGTCCTGGGCCAGCTCCTCGGCGGTGTCGAGGTCGCCGACGAGCCGGCCCAGGCGAGCGATGAGCCGCGGGGACTCGACCCGCCACAGGATGGCGATCGTCGCATCGACGGCTTCGCTGCTCATGTCAGGCGCTCAGGCGAGGTCGGCGTACTCGACGACCTGGCGGACGTCGACGCGGTGGGTGCCGACGACGAGCGCGAACTTGCGGGCGTGCTCGATGGCCTCCTCGAGCGAGGACACGTCGAGGATCGCAAATCCGGCGATGAGTTCCTTGGCCTCGGCGAAGGGCCCGTCGATGACGCGGACCGACCCGTCGGTGACCTCGACCCGGGCGCCCTTGCTGCTGCTGTGCACGCCCTCACCGCCGAGGAGGACACCGGAGAGCTGCTGCCTCGCGCATGTACTCACCGATGGCCGCCTGCTCCTCGGGTGAGGGCACGATGCCGTCCTCGTCGTCCTGGGTCTGGTAGTGCATGACCATGTAGCGCATGGCGGTTCTCCTCAAACGTTCGTGGGGGCGTAGACCAGGTGCAGCACTCCGGTGCTGAACGTAGTGGACGAGACAAGGCTCAGGCGGACCGTCGCACCGTCGGCGAAGAGCCTCTTGCCGGAGCCGACGACGATCGGGTGCACGAGCAGGTGCAGCTCGTCGACGAGGCCCTGCGCGAGCATCCACCGGACGAGCGTGGCACTGCCAGTGGTGCCGAGGTCGTGGTCCGCCTTGAGCCGGGTGAGCGTGGCCACCACGTCACCGTTCACGACGCTGGAGTTCTCCCACTCGGCGTTCTCGAGGGTGCTCGAGACGACGTACTTGCGCCCGCCGTTCATCGCCTGGGTGAAGGGGTCGGCCGGGTCGGCGGACGGCCAGTAGCTCGCGAACTCGTCGTAGGTCTGGCGGCCGAGGAGCGTGGCGTCGGCCTTGCCCATCTGCTCGCCGACGACCGCGCCCATCTCGTCGTTGAAGTACGGGAAGTGCCACTTCTCGGGCGACTCGATGACGCCGTCGAGCGAGATGAACAGGCTGCTGGTGATGGAACCCATGACTACTTCTCCTTCGTTTGCGAGGCCCCGGATGGTGCCTTCTGACCTGTATGCCGGACGGGCCCCACCGTTTTCGACACACGTTCCCAACTTTCTTCCCTTGACTTATTGGTAACTCTTGCGTTACCAATAGTCATGGACGCTTTCGCCGCTCTCTCGGACCCGGTTCGCCGGGACCTCGTGCGCCGACTGGCCAATGGACCGGCCCGGGTCGTCGACCTGGCGGGCGAGCACTCCATCAGCCGACCGGCCATCAGTCGCCACCTGCGTGTGCTCGGTGAGGCCGGACTCGTGGCGGCTGACGACATCGGGCGGGAGCGCCACTACCGACTCGAACGCGCCGGGCTCGCGCCCGTGGCCGAGCTCTTGGCCTCCCTCTCCGCCGTCTCGCCCACGCCCCGCTTCGGCGAGTCGGTGCTCGACGGTCTCGACCTCGAGGTCCGCCGCACCGTCCGTGAACGCACCAGTCCAGCCCGCCCACAGACCAGACCAGCACGCACGTCGCAGCCCCAGACCGAGGAGACGGCATGACAACGACACCCACCCCCAAGGCGACCGGCCGAGTGCAGGAACGGGAGGGGACGGCATACCTCGTCTTCGAACGCACCTTCCGCGCACCGATCGCGGATGTCTGGGCGGCGGTGACGGAATCCGACCGGCTGGTGCGCTGGATCGGCCACTGGAACGGCGACCCGACGAGCGGCGCCGTCTCGTTCTACATGACCGCCGAGGCGGCGACGCACCCGCCGAGACGATCCACATCGACGAGTGCGACGCGCCGCGGCGACGTCGTGATGCGCTCGGCCCGACCCGACGACCACAGTCTCGAGTGGCGTTGGGAGATCGACCTCGCCGAGGCCGACGGGGTGACGACGCTGACGTTCGCGCAGGAGGTGGGTGACGACCTCCTCGCCGAGAGCGTCGGTCCCGGCTGGGACTACTACCTCGACCGGATGGTCGCCGCCGAGAACGGCGAGGACCTTGGCGCACATCGACTTCAACGAGTACTACCCGGCCTTCGCCGAGCACTATCGTCGTGAGCTGGCCTGAGGAGGCGCTGTACATGGACCAAAACACAGGAGTCATCACCGTCACCCGCGATGTCGAGGCACCCGCCCAGGCTGTGTGGGACGTGTTGGCCGACGGGTGGTCCTACGCGACGTGGGTCGTGGGGGCATCGCGGGTGCGCGAGGTGGACGACACCTGGCCGGCCGCGAACGCACGGATCCATCACTCGATCGGCGTCTGGCCCGTGGTCCTCGACGACACCACCGAGGTGGAGAGCTCAGTCGAGCCGTCCCACCTGGTCCTCACGGCGCGTGGCTGGCCAGCCGGTGAGGCCCGGGTCGCGATCTCGATCACTGCAGGTGACGGTGGCGGCTGCACGGTCACCATCGAGGAGGACGCCTCCAGCGGACCGGGAACTCTCATCCCGAAACCGCTGCGGCAGCTGGCGATCGGCCCGCGCAACGTCGAAGCCCTCAAGCGCCTGGCCTTCCTCGCCGAGGGCCGTCACCGCAACGGGGAACGACCACCCAACTGACCCGGAGTCAGAGCCGGACGACTCCGCTGCTGTCGTCGTCCTCGTCGGCGGCCTTGTTGTCGGTGAGGACACCCTTGACGAGCTGGACGAGGAACGCCGCCTTGCCGGGCGACTCCCAGTACTCGGCGGTGTCTGCCCTGACCTCGAGCAGCCCGTTGTTGGGGTCCTGGGCATCGCCCTTCATGAACGCTGACACCGACGGATCCCAGAGCTCCTCGAGCTTGGCCCGGTCTTCGCTCACGACCGCAGTCCCGGCCAGGGAGACCCAGCCCTTGTCACTGGCGTAGGCGACGTTGACGTTGGGCCGCTGTCGAATGGCTGCCACCTTGTCCGTGTCGAGTTCGGTGATGAACCAGACCGTGCTCGGGTCCTCGAAGTCCTGCGTCCCCATCGGGGTCGACACAAGTCGGCCGGCGTCGTCGACGTAGGTCAGCGTCGCGATCCGGGTCTCCTTCATGATCTCGGCGGTCAGGTCCTGGGGATCTTGGTCAGTCATCGTGTGCCTCTTCCTTCTGGGAGCTGTCGGGAGCGGGGGTGATGAGCACGACGGTGTCGCGGTAGGTCAGGCCCTTGCGTCGGACGGCCAGGCCCCCGATGACGGCGAAGAGGGTGCACTGCCAGCCGTACTTCGCGCGGATGGCGGCCTGAACCTCGTCGAACTCCGGGCCGGTCTGAACCATCTGCGCCGTCGCCTCCACCGGCTCCGTCCCCGGAGTTGGGGTGCCGGTCCGGCTGCACGGCTGCACGGTCACCCGCGGTGTGTGTCGCAGCCTCTTGGTCTTGCCGGTCCCCATGGTCGTGTAGAAGCCGACACGCGTCTGGTCGGTCAGCTGCGAGATCCAGACCGGGGTCGGCACGCCCTCGCCGTTGCGCCGGAAGGTCGTGAGGAGCACGAAGTCCTCGGCGCCCAGGGCAGCGGCTTGCGCGGCTGCGGACGCGGCGGTCAATGGCCGACGCGCGTGAGCGCGGCCGTCATGTCGCCGACTGTGTCATCCGCGATCCCCTTGAAGACCAGACCCATGAGCGGATCGGCCAGCCGGGCCAACCCCTTGAAGGTGATGGTGGCCTCGTAGCGGATCCGGCTGCGGCCCCCATCGAGGGAGGTGACGTGGATGTCGTCCGTGGAGTCAGCAGTGTCATTGCTCCCCTTGAGGACGACATGGTCCGTCGTGAGCGTCGCCAGCTGGTACTGCAGCTGGGTCTCACGGCCAAGCACCTTGCTCGTGTTGGTCCAGGTCGAGCCGACGGCGACCGGCGCTGACGGGTCGCCGTTGCGCACGCACGACACCGTCCCCGGGTCCCACTCGACGGCGTTGGCGAAGTCCGCCAGATAGGCGATGGCGGCGTCCTGCGGACAGGGCACCTCGAACTCTCGGACGATGTGGACCATGTGGTCCTCCTCAGCTGGGCGGTGCTTCCACCCTAGGTCACTCCGGGACAACGACATGGCGTTGACCTGCGGGAATGTGCCGACCTGCGTATGCCGGGTGCTCACCCCACGAGGTGGCGCACCTGCCGCGTCCCGGCGTTCCACCGCCGCAGCGTCACGGCAGAACCGTCGACCGCAGAACCGTCGACCGCAAAGGGTCCGAACAGGGAAAGCGCCTGGCCTGCCTCCTGCGCCGACAGCCCGCGCGCCAAGGTCACGTGGGGAGTCCACTCCCCGGGCCGGGTGAACGGGGTCGGCTCCGCGTCACTCGCGCGCACCGCCGCGGCGTGGAGCCCGAGCAGGTCGACGGTCGCGATGACGAGTCGGGCGACGACGAGCCGCCGCCCGCCGAAGGTGACGACCGGGCCGAGCCGGATTCCGAGGGGCAGCAGCCCGGACAGAGCTGTGGTCAGCGCGTCGTCGGTGGCCGGCAGCACGTCGGTGGCGAGCAGGGTGATGTGCGGGGCGTTGGTCTCGCCCCGGTGGTTGGCCTGGCTGGGCAGGCCAGCCGCACGCAGCGCCTCCCACTCGAGACGCACGGCTTCGCTCGTCCCGTCGTCGAGGAGCAGCTCGAGTGCCTCCATCAGCTCTCGCCGACGGTCGTGGCCCCGGCGGGCGAAGCCGACTCGGTGGCGGGATCCGATCCGGCTGGCTGGCAACCCGGGCACCAGAAGAGTCGCTGCAGACCCACCCGCTGGGCTCTCACGGTGGTCCCACACACCGGGCACGGCTTGCCGGCGCGGCCGTAGACGGCATACCGCTTGGGCCAGCGCGGCACGCGCTCCCCGCGCACGAGCGCTTCGCGGGCCGCGGCCATCTGGGCCTCGTCGGTGACGATCCAGCCCGCGCCCAGCCCCAGGGTCATGAGGTCGACGGTGTCCTGCCACAGGGCGCCGAAGGTGTCGTCAGCGATCTCGCGTCCGGGCGTGAAGGGGTCGAGCCTCGCGCGGTGCAGGAGCTCGGCGCGATAGACGTTGCCGATGCCGGCGATGACCTTCTGGTCGATGAGGAGCGCGCCGATCGGCCTGCGGGAGTTCTGGATCCGCCCGCGAGCGACCTCGGGCTCCGCGTCGTCACGCAGCGGGTCGGGGCCGAGGCGGGCGCGCAGGGCGAGCACGCCGTCCTCGTCGAGGAGCTCGCAGACCGCGGGGTCGGTGAGCTCGCCGTGGTGGCTCGCGGAGAGCAGCCGCCACGCGACGTTGCCGTGCACGGGCGGCTCGGTGCGGGGGAAGTCGCCGTCGAGCGCACGGTGATGCCGTCGGACCGAGAAGGCGCCATCCATCGCGAGGTGGAGGTGGGCCGTGAGCCCGACGTCGTGGGCGGTGACGAGCAGGTGCTTGCCGACCGCCTGGGCATCCGCGATCACGCGACCGTCGAAGACCGCAGCGTCGAACGCGTCGTTGGGCGAGCTGGAGCGCACCGGCTGTCCGACGAATTGTTGAAGCCGCTGCGCGATCCCGTGGACGGCATGCCCCTCGGCCACTCGTCAGTCCCCGTCCACTCTCTCCACCTCGCTGGCGAGCTTGAGGACGACCGTCCCGTCGTCCTGCCCGATGACGTAGGCCGGGTTGTCGTCCGTCCCGTGTCGCGCGATGCGTTCACCCTTCGTCGTGCGCTCGACGTCGTCGTGGTGGACCTCGTCCACCGTCCCCTGCGCCCACGACGAACCCCACTTCCACCTCACCCTGCTGCCGCTGCGGATCGCCATGGCACCAGCATGTCGCACCGCACCGACAGGAGGTCCGGGCTGCTACACCCCAAGGAAGGTGGTGTGGAGCACCGGCTCGGCCTAGTGTCGATGGACGTATGCAGACTCGCGGAGCGGTCAGCTCCCGAGCACCCATCGCGAGAGGCGCACCCACATCATGGCGACGAAGAAGTCCGCTGCCCGAGCCAAGCCCGCGAAGGCCGGCACGCCCGCGAGGGCCACCAAGTCCCGCAAGCCCGGCGACGAGATCGGCAACGGCGGCGAGCTCCACCAGCGCGCCGGCGGTGACAGCCCGACGATGACGACGGCACACGGCGCCCCCATCGAGGATGACAACAACTCCCTGCGCGCAGGCGAACGCGGCCCCACCCTCATGGCCGACCACGCCTTCCGCGAGAAGATCTTCCACTTCGACCACGAGCGCATCCCGGAGCGTGTGGTCCACGCCCGTGGCTACGGCGCGCACGGCGTCTTCGAGGCCTACGAGTCGCTCGCCGACATCACGCGGGCGAGCATCTTCGCCAAGGCAGGCAAGAAGACCGAGACCTTCGTGCGCTTCTCGACCGTCGCCGGCAACCTCGGCTCCTTCGACCTCGCCCGGGACGTCCGGGGCTTCGCGACGAAGTTCTACACCGACGAGGGCAACTGGGACCTCGTCGGCAACAACATCCCGGTCTTCTTCATCCAGGACGCCGTGAAGTTCCCCGACCTCGTCCACTCCGTCAAGGAGGAGCCGGATCGCGGCTTCCCGCAGGCCCAGTCGGCCCATGACACCTTCTGGGACTTCGCCTCGCTCATGCCCGAGTCGACCCACATGACGCTCTGGCAGATGTCCGACCGGGCCATACCCCGCTCCTTCCGGATGATGGAGGGCTTCGGCGTCCACACGTTCCGCTTCGTCAACGCGGCTGGTGAGAGCCAGTTCGTGAAGTTCCACTGGAAGCCGGTCCTCGGTATGCAGTCGGTCGTCTGGAACGAAGCCGTGAAGATCAACGGCGCCGACCCCGACTTCCACCGACGCGACCTCTTCGACGCGATCTCGGCCGGCGACTTCCCGGCGTGGGAGCTCGGCGTCCAGGTCTTCGACGATGCCTTTGCCGACTCCTTCGACTTCGACGTGCTCGACGCGACCAAGCTCATCCCCGAGGAGCTCATCCCCGTCCGCCCGATCGGCAAGATGACGCTGAACCGGTTGGTGGACAACGTCTTTGCCGAGATCGAGCAGGTCGCGTTCATGACCCAGAACGTCCCGCCGGGCATCGACTTCAGCAACGACCCCCTGCTCCAGGGTCGCAACTTCTCCTACCTGGACACCCAGCTCAAGCGGCTCGGCAGCACCAACTTCACCCAGCTCCCTGTCAACGCACCCAAGTGCCCGGTCGCCCACTTCCAGCGCGACGGCCACATGCAGACGTCCCTGCAGCCCGGGCGCGCGGCCTACGAGCCGAACTCGTTCACCGGAGCGGATCGCGGTCCGCGCGAAGCCGGTCCGGACGGACAGGTGCCGTTCGCTGCCGAGGTCTCGGGTGAGACGCGCCGGATCCGCGCCGAGTCCTTCGCCGACCACTACAGCCAGGCCCGCCAGTTCTGGATCAGCCAGACACCGGTCGAGCAGGACCACATCGTCGCGTCCTACGCGTTCGAGCTCGGCAAGTGCGAGGTGCCTGCGATCCGCGAGCGGATGGTCGCCAACCTCCGCAACGTCGACAAGGCGCTCGCGTCCGGGATTGCCGACAAGCTGGGTATGCCGCTTCCCGCGGCTTCCCAGCCCGCCGCGCCGGTTGTCGAGACAGAGCCATCGCCTGCCCTCAGCCTGCTGGGCAACGCCAAGGAGACGTTCGAGGGTCGCAAGCTCGGGCTGCTCGTGGGTGACGGCGCGAACGCGGCCGCGGTCAGGCGACTGGCCAAGGCCGTGGAGAAGGCCGGCGGCACGGTCGAGGTCATCGCGGTCAAGGTCGGGGGGGCCACGCTCTCCGACGGGTCACTGCTCGCGGCCACGCAGTTCGTCGCCGGTGCGCCCTCGGTGCTCTACGACACCGTCGCTATCCTCGCTGGCGCCGAGGGCGAGAAGGCACTGGCCGACGAGCCGCCCGCCCGCGACTTCCTCACGGACGCCTTCGCCCACTTCAAGGTCATCGGGCTCGGCGCAGGTACCGATGCGCTCGTGGCGGCAGCGGGCCTCACCGGCAAACTCGACGAAGCCTGCCTGGCGGTCGACACGGCGAAGGACACCACGGCATACGTCGCTCGGATCGCGGGTCCGCGTCACTGGGAGCGTGACCTCACCGCCTGACCGCCCACCGGACCACCTCGTAGGTTGACGCAAAGGAGCTCACGTGAAGGCGCTCACCTGGCACGGCAAGAAGGACGTCCGCGTCGAGGACGTCCCCGACCCTCGCATCGAACAGGCGACGGATGCGGTCATCAAGGTCACCTCCACCGCGATCTGCGGCTCGGACCTCCACCTCTACGACCCGCTCGGGCCGTTCCTCTCCGCCGGTGACGTCCTCGGCCACGAGACGATGGGCGTCGTCGAGGAGGTGGGTTCCGAGGTCACCCACATCAAGGTCGGCGACCGCGTCGTCATCCCGTTCAACATCTCCTGCGGTCACTGCTGGATGTGCGTGCGCGGTCTCACGGCGCAGTGCGAGACCACCCAGGTACGGTCCCACGGCAAGGGTGCTGCCCTCTTCGGCTACACCGAGCTCTACGGTTCCGTGCCCGGCGGACAGGCGGAGTACCTGCGGGTCCCGCAGGCCCAGTTCGGTCCGATCGTCGTCCCGGAAGGGGTCGCCGACGAGCGCTTCCTCTACCTGTCCGACATCCTCCCGACGGCGTGGCAGGGCGTTGAGTATGCCGACGTCCCCGAGGGTGGCAACCTCGCCGTGTTCGGCCTCGGACCGGTGGGACTGCTCGCCGTGGCCATCGGTGTCCACCGCGGACTGCGGGTCGTCGGCATCGACAACGTGCCGGAGCGCATGGCCAAGGCGGAGAAGTACGGCGCGACGGTCATCAGCTCCGACCTCGACGTCCCCGGCGCGATCCGTGACCTCACCGACGGTCGCGGGGTCGACGGCGGACTCGACGCGGTGGGCATGGAGGCACACGGCAGCCCCATCGCCGAGGCGGCGATCAAGACGGTCGGCTTCGTCCCTGACAAGCTGGCCAAGCCCATGATGGAGAGGGTCGGGATCGACCGTCTCGCCGCGCTCAGGTCGACGATCGGGTCCGTGCGCCGGGGCGGGACGGTGTCGGTGAGCGGTGTCTACGGCGGCATGGCCGACCCGATGCCGATGATGGAGATGTTCGACAAGGGCCTGACCTTCCGCATGGGTCAGTGCCACGTCAAGCGCTGGATCGACGACATCGTCCCGGTCGTGCTCGAGGAGGGTGACCCGCTGGGCCTGGAGAGCCTCGCCACGCACCGGCCGGCACTCAGCGATGCACCCGCCGCCTACGAGATGTTCCAGAAGAAGGCGGACGGGTGCGTCAAGGTCGTGCTCAAACCATGAGTGGAGTCGCGCTCGTCGCAGGTGCCTCTCGTGGGCTCGGTCTGCTCATCTCCAGCGAGCTGGTGCAAAGGGGCTACCGGGTCCACGGCTGCGCCCGCGACCGGTCGGAGCTCGACCGGGCCGAGGCACTCGTCAACAGTGGCGACGTGGGACCGAGCGTCGACACCGGGGAGCCTGCGGGCGCCCGGCGTGGGGAGTTCGTCGGCCACGTCTGTGACGTCGGCGATGCCGAGGCCGTCGCGCAATGGGTCGAGGACGTGCGGTCCGCCGAGGGGTCGGTGGACGTCGCCATCCACGTCGCCGGCATCATCCAGGTCGGCCCGGTCGAGGCGACCTCCCTCGGGCACTTCCGGGCCGCCATCGACACGATGCTCCTCGGACCGGTCCACCTCTGCCTGTCGGTCCTGCCGACGATGCTCGAGGCCGGCTCCGGCCGGATCGGGGTGGTGAGCTCCGTGGGTGGCGTGGTCTCCGTGCCGCACCTGCTCCCCTACTCCGTGGCCAAGTTCGGAGCAGTCGGTCTCTCCGAGGGGCTCCAGGCCGAGCTGAGCGGCACGGGGGTCACCGCCACGACGATCGTTCCCGGACTCATGCGCACCGGCGGACACCTTCACGCTCAGTTCGTGGGGGACGCCGCCAAGGACTACGCCTGGTTCGCCACGGGAGCCTCGCTGCCCCTGCTGTCCATCTCTGCCGAACGTGCCGCGCGCCGCATCGTCGACGGTGTCCTCGACGGCAGGTCCCAGGTGGAGCTCACCCCGCTGACGTGGGTCGGGAGGCGGGTGCACGGGCTCGCACCGGGCACGACCTCACGGCTGCTCGGACTCGTGGCCCGGGCGCTCCCACGTGGCACCGACGCCGGCCCCACCGTGCACCCCGACACCGACCATGTTCAGGGTTCGGCGGCGCGCAGGCTCCTCGACTCGAGGGTCGTGGAGGCCGTCAGCGTGCTCGGTACCAGGGCCGCACGTCGACTCAACGAGACTCGGTGACCGGGGACCGGGGAGCCCTCTTACATCGGCACGAGCGGTGACTGGGCCTCCCCGGCAGCCGCAGAGCCCCCGGAGCGCGGGGTCAGGAGCACGCGCTTCCTGGTCGGCGCCATGCCGTGGTCGATTCCCCAGAGGATCGCTTTGCTGCGGCTGGTCACACCCATCGTGCGATAGGCGGAGCGGATGTAGGACTTGACCGAGTTGATGCTGAGGTAGGTCCGCTCTGCGATCTCGTTGTTGCTGAGGCCAGCGGTGACCAGGGCGATGATCTCGGACTCCCGAGGGGTCAGGCCTAGATCGCGGCCCGGCCAGGAGTTGCTGGCGACCGCCGGGTCCTCTTCGAAAGGGATGACCTCGATGGTCCGCTCCTCGATCGTGGTGAGCGCGCGGACCAGGCCGTCGGCATCGAGGGACTTGTGCAGGGCTGAGTGGACCCCCCGGCGCAGGGCGGAGGCGACGAGATCCTCGGTGAGCGTCCACGTGTACAGGACGACTCGTCCCACGTTCGGGTTCTCGCACAGGTCGTCAAGGTCATCGGAACCCAGGCTGGTGCAGGTGAAGGTGTCGTAGAGCGCGATGTCGACCGGCTTGGCCACCGGCACGTCGAGATCGAGCTCGACCACGCGGATGACGTCGCTGAACGGCTCGAGCATCGCCGCCACGCCGCGCACGATGAGCTCGTGGTCGTTGACGACGGCCAGCGTGAGGGGTCGGCCGGTCGGCAGTGCGGTGGGGCTTGTTGCTGCGCTCATGCTTGTCAGGGTACGTCGGGCAGCGATGCCCGAATAGCCGTACCGTACGCACACTGTGACCCCTTGAGGGCCAGCACATCGCTGTCGAACGTCACGAGGTCGCGGCGCGCGAACTCCTCGAGCCATCCCCTCATCGGCCAGAGCCCCCATCGTCGGTGGAAGGTCGTCGCGTTGCGAACGATGTCGGCGAGGTGCTCGACCGGCGGGTGCGAGACGGGGTGGAACTGGTGGAAGGCGTCTGCCCCACCCACCCACACCAGGTCGACGCCGCGCGAGCGTGCTGACCAGCCGAAGTCGGTGTCCTCGGCGCCGTAGCCGACGTACTCCTCCTGGAAGCCACCGACCGTGCGCCACGTCGACGCCGTCAGGGCACAGCTGAGCGACCAGAAGAGGTCATGGTTGCCGCCGCGTTCGATCTGTCCGACGGGAGGGTCCGGCCGTACCTCGTGGGGGGAACGCAGGCTCTCGAGGAGTTCCAGGTCCTCGGGGACGTCCACGCCCTCGCCGAGATAGGTCACGGGTCCTGCGAGCAGCGTGCCCGGAGCCCAGGTCGACGCCTGCTCGTAGGCAGCGACAAGCCGTGGCCCGGGGACACAGTCGACGTCGAGCAGGACGACGAGCTCGGCCCCGCCGGCGATCGCTGCCTCGACCCCGACGTTGCGGGCCCTCGCCAGCGGGAGGCCGAGTGGGTCGCCGTCGACATGGAGGATGGTCGTGCCCGGCTCGTGACCCACGACCTCATCGATGGCGGGGTCGTCCATCGCCACCACGACGTGGCCTGTCGCAGGCGATAACGTCCGAAGGACCCGAACCTGCTGCCGCAGGTGGTCGTGCCGACCGTGGACGATCGTCACCACGGTGGTGAAGTCAGACACCGGACACCACCTCGAGCATCGAGGCTGCTCGTGCCACGGCACCCTCGCAGCCCCACTTCTCCCAGGTCGCGCCACCGCTCGCGCGCGCCTGACGGACGAGGTCTGGCCAGTCCGCACCTTCGAGGTCGCACTGCTGGACGACGCGGGCCATCCCGGAGCTGCCGAGCACCTGCCCCATGCGCGCCTGCTCGTCGAAGGGGCGCTTCTGCGGTACCACCACTGCGGGGGTGCCCGAGCCGGCGACGTCAGCGATGGCGTTCTGCCCGGCGTGGGTCACGACGACGTCCGACTCGGCCAGGTGGCGCTGCACGTCCGGGAGCCAGACTCCGCCCCCGGCCACGGTCCAGTCCAGCTCTGGGACCGCCCTGGCGATGACCGAAGAAAGCCCCGGGTCGTCAAAACCTTCACTGCCGGTGAGCAGCAGCCCGCGTGGTCGGTCCCGCGGTGCCGCCACCGGGGGGCCGCCAGCGGTGGCCGGGACGTTGGCGCCGCTGCGGCCGGTGATCCCGCCCACGGCCACCACGTGCGGCAGCCCCGAACCGGGGCGTGCCGATCTCGACGAGCCGGCACCGGAGCGCTGCCAGATGTCGCCCGTCGCCCAGGAGGGCCACGGGGCCAGGACCGCTGACGCCGCATCCAGGGCGGCGGAGTGGGCCGCGTCGCGGCGGTCGCCGGGTTGCGCCACGATCACGACGGGGACGCCGAGAAGACGCACCATGACCGCGATCTCGCAGGACACGTCGACGACGAAGACGTCCGGCTCCTCCACCTGGATCCACCGGGCAATGGTCGTCATTCGCTCCTGAAAACCGCTGTGCGACAGCGGCGCCCAGTGCATCGTGCCACGGACGGTGACGTCGCAGTCGGACTCGCTGGCCCCCTCGCGCAACGGGGCATCCATGGCCAGGAGGACAGTAC
Organism: uncultured Actinomycetota bacterium; assembly: GCA_963807825.1. Taxonomy (GTDB): domain Bacteria; phylum Actinomycetota; class Actinomycetes; order Actinomycetales; family Dermatophilaceae; genus Knoellia. The sequence goes on along the minus strand of CAWEDC010000005.1, from coordinate 282,235 downwards.
GAAGCGACCTGTCCCTGGCTCCTTCGCGGTCCAGGACGGACCCGAGCAGGGTCACGTCGGCCCCACGAGCGACAAGTTCCGCACCAATGACGGTTGCCCGGGTGCGGTGGCCTGCTCCGTGGTGGTGGACGTACCACCCCACCTTCATGAAAGTCCCTCCCTGCTCAGGACGAGCTCGCGATAGAGCTCGACGTAGTCCGCCACCATGGCTTCGACTCCTAGATCACGACGGGCACAACGGTGAACGTCATTTCGGTTCAGGTTGGACACGGTGTCCAGAGCCTCAGCGATCCCGGAGACCTGCTGCTCCTCGTCACCTCGGGCACTCACGAGCGCCCCGATCTCGGGTGAGACGACCTCTCGGAGCCCGCCGCGGTCGAGGGCCACGACCGGCGTGCCCCACATGGCCGCCTCGGCAGCCACCAGACCGAAGGGTTCCTCCCAGCGCGGCGTGACGAGCGCGGCTGCACTCGTCCGCACCAGGGCCGCGAGCTCCACGTGGGACAGGTGACCGACGTGCTCGACATCGCGGCCGAGCTCGGGCGCGATGACGTCGTCGAACCAGGCCTGGTCGCTGATCGGACCGGCAAGCCGCAGCGGGCGGCCGGAGTGGCGGGCCGCCCGGATCGCGAGGTCGGCGCCCTTCTCGGGCGTGAGTCGACCCATCCAGACCAGGTCCTTTCCGCCGACGCCCGGTCCCACGCCGTCGTCCTCGACACCGTTGAGGATGATGCGCGGCGTCGTCGGGAGCGTGGTCCAGTCGCGAGCGTTCGCTCGGGACACACAGGCGTATGCCGCGTGCGCACCTGCGAGGGCCACCCCCAGCTCCATCCACGGGAACGGTGGGGTGTGCAGGGTCGTGAGAACGGGCGCCGGGAGCACCCGGCTGAAGGCCAGCGGCAGGAAGTGCAGGCTCTGGTTGTGCACGACGTCGACGTCGGGGCGGGCCAGGAGGTCGACGACTGCACTCGTCATGGCGGCGTGGTCGTGCAGGAACTCGGGCTCTGGCAGCTGGTGGTCGAGCGCGGCGACTGCGCTGAGCTCTGGCAGCTCCGGATAGGCCACGACCTCGTCCGCGAGCTCCGGGTTGGTTCCTGTGCGGGCGTACAGCCGGACGTGGTGGCCGAGCTGCCGCAGCCCGCGCGCGAGGAGAGCGGTGTGCGCCTCCTGCCCACCGGCATACGGCTCGACGATCGCGTGGCGGGACGTCGCGAACATGGCGATGCGCACTCAGCTCACCTCGTCCTCGAGCGCGACGATGAAGTCGGCGAAGCCACCGCGACACCGACTCAGTCGACGCGCGGACGACGCCACCCGGACGGCATCGGTCGCCACCCAGCGGGTCGTGTGGGCACGGATCCTTCGAACGAGGTCGACGTCCTCGTCCGTGGCCAACGCTCGGAAGCCGCCGACCTCTAGATAGGTGCTTCCCCGCAGTCCGAGGTTGGCACCGTGAACGTGGGGGTGGCCTTCGATGAGGTGGTGCCGCGCGCGCCACCGCGACAGCACGACCGTGTCCGTGAGGCCGAAAGGTTCCACGGTGCCGATGACGGCATCGTGAGCGCTCGCCAGCTCGACCTGCTCCGTGAGCCAGTTCGGGGGCACGACGGTGTCGGCGTCGGTGCAGGCGATCCACAGCTCCTCGGGGACAACGCCGTTGCTGGCACTGGCCGCCAGGGCGCCTCGCACCCCGGCGTCGCGAGCCGGGCCGACCATCCCGAAGTCCACGATCACGCCGTGCATCCGCGCTGAGTCCACGACGAGGGCTGAGCGGTCACGACACCGGTCCAGGACAACAGTGATGTCGACGAGGAGGTCTGGTCGGGCTGCCCTGAGGGCGAGGCGGGCCTGCTCGACACTCATGAGGCACCGCGGCAGCAGCTGCTCCTCGTCGCGTGCAGGGATCACCACATGGACGGCGCGGATCATCGTGGCACCGCATAGGTGTCGACCAGGAAGTCAGCCTCTGCGTGGCTCGAGGTCGCCCAGCGCTCGCAGACGGCACGGACCTGGCCGTGGACTGCCGGGCCGTCGGAGGGGATGTTCTTGGTCGGATGGCGCCAGTGCACGAGGACAAGCTCGCCGCCGGGTTCGAGTCGCGCAAGGACAGCTGCCAGGGTCAGCCAGAGGTCGAACGGCTTGAGGAAGTAGCCGACCTCCGAGAGCACGACGAGGTCGAACTTTCCGTCGACGTCCTCCAGGATCTTCGGGGCCACGCCCTGGAGCCACGAGATGCCCTGTGTACCGAGACGCCTCGCGACCGCCAACGCGCGAGCGCTGACGTCGATGGCCACCACGGCGTCGGCCCGGTCACCGAGCGCCGCGGTGAGCGCGCCCGTCGAGCAGCCGATGTCGAGCGCTCGCCCGTACCTTTCGCGGCCGAGCGTGGCCAGGGTGAGAGCCCGCTTGCGGCGTTCGTACCAGCTCTCGCTGGACCACGGATCGTCACCGTCGGCGAACATCGCGTCGAAGGTCTGCCCCAGTGGCTCCCCTGCGACCTGGTCGCGAGCGACCTCATCGGACTCGGGGACGGCCGAGGAGCCGGGGGTCGCGTCTGCGAGCACCAGCGTCGTGAACCCTCGTCGAAAGGGTGCCAGCACCGCGTCGGTGAGCAGCACCTCGTCGCCCACGGCCGGCGACAGCGGCTGCCGTTGGGTGAGGTGCTCGGCGAGCGCCCGCTTGCTCGTGGACAGGCCGTCGAGCGTCGCGTCCACGACGACAGACTTCGCCCACGGGAGGTCGTCCGGGGCTCCCCAGTGCCAGAGCCAGACCAGGTAGTGCGCCAGGCCCACCGGCCCATCGGACGCCTTTGGACCGTCGTGACCGGGCGTCGGTGACGTCACTGCCTGCGTCGCAGCCTGACCAGCCGCGTCGTGGTCGGGGTGGCCGTCAGCGGTCCACGGCGCGATGACGAGGGTGCCGGGTCGGACGAGGTCCTGGATCGCGGCGACCGACTCGGTGTGACTCGAGGTCAGCCCTCCGTCCGCGAGGCCGGCATGGACGACCCGGGAGCACGGCGCGAGGACGGCGGCGGCGCGATCCGCCTCGGCGCTGCGCATCGCCCCCAGCCGTGCGGGCGCGACCGTGGGTGAGCGCGGGTGCGAGCCCTCACCGTCGGTGAGCGCGAGGACGGTGACGTCGAGCCCGAGGCGGGCAGCGTCCGCGATGAACGCCCCCGCGCCCAGGCACTCGTCATCCGGGTGGGCCGCCACGACGAGCAGGTGGTCGTAGGGCGCGAGGAGGGCGGCGGCCGTCGGCCTCGCCAGCGTGGACCACCGCTCGTCGCGCACCCACCGCGGCTCGCCCTCGTGATGGTGGAGCGTGCGGGCGTGAGGACTCATGGCGTCCGCCCGATCAGCAGGGAACCGAGCCGGGCGACATCGCGCTCCCCATGGTGTTGCCGGACGTAGACCGCCAGATCGGCGACGCGGCGGGCGTGCTCCTCGTCGCTCGTCAAGGGTGCCGGGCCCAGGGCCCGAGCGGTCTCCGCCAGGGTGAGCTCGGCTGCAGCGGCGACTGTTGCGCGCACGCGGGAGGCCAGGAGCTCACCGAGGGCGCCTGTCGCCGCACCCGAGTCGATGCGATCCGCGGCCGCACGCAGGGCGAGCTCCGCCCCCTGCAGCGCCAGGTCGAGCCGACCGACGTGGAGCAGGGCGAGCTGGTCGGGATCGCGACGACGCGCGGCCTCGAGCACGCTCTGGGCCAGCGCACAGGCGCCGCCGAACCAGACGGCCGCCACCCCGACGCCACCCCAGGCGAAGCCGGGGCGATCGAGGTACCACCCGGGCGGACCCACGGGCGTGGCAGGAACGGCGTCGAGCTCGAGGGCCGTGCTCCGGACCGCAGTGAGGCCGCGGGACACCCAGGGAGCGTCGCTCACTCGCACTCCCGAGTGCGCCAGGTCCACGGCGAAGAGCTGTCGGCGCGACTGGTCGATGTGGGCCGTGATGAGGGCGTGTGAGAGCTGGCCACCGAGGGAACACCACGGCTTGACGCCCGACAGCATCCACTCGCCCCCGACCGAATGGGCGTCGAGGTGCGCTCCGGGTGCGTGGGCGGCATACACGCCCCACGTGCTTCCTCCCGGTGCGCTCGCACTGGGCCAGCTGCCATCGACTCCCCGGTCGCGCTGGGCTGCCTGCGCGAGGATGGCGAGCGCGTCGAGGTGGGGTTCCACGACCCTCGCGACCGTGAGATCGCCGGCCCCGAGCGAAGCCAAGGTCTTGAGATAGGTCCAAGTGGACCGTCCGAGGGAGTCGCTCGTGGGCCCGAGTGCACGGGCCAGGTCGATGGCCGCTTCGATGTCCGGGCCGGCAGAGCGCGAGGCGGCCACCAGAGCGTGGTCCGCCCACCGCAGGAAAGTCGCCCCGGCAGCGCCGGGTGTCTGCGGCTCGGCGGAGTCCGTGCTGACTCGGGTGTCACTCATGAGGATCTCCTTCGTTGGCCGTGGACTGCGCTCACGCCAGTGCGCGCTGGAGTGATTCCGGGTCCGCGACCGTGAGGGTGGCTCCCGGATGCTTGATGGTGCGGGTGGGATCGATGGCGGGGACCGGCTCGAGGAACTTCACGCACAGGGCCCGTTCCCCGTTCGTCGCGAAGGTGACGCCACGGTCGGAGAAGGAGAGGTGCGGTGGACCTGCGGTCTTGAGCCAGCCGAAGTCGCCGGTGATCTCGGTGGTGGCGATGTTGGTGCGGGGGGTGACGAGGCACCAGGGTCCGAATCGAACCCGCAGCTCGTCATCGGTGACCGTCACGTGGGCCGTGCGAGGGCGGATGCCGAAGACCAGGGCCGGGACGCGGTAGGCGGCAGCGAACGCGAACTCGAAGCGGCGGTTCACTTGCGCGAGAGCAGGGAGGTCGGGCGGTCGAGCAGCCCCGCGACGCCCCGCTGCTGCTCACCGAGGTAGGCGTCGAGCACGAGCAGGGCGCCCGTGGTCACTGGCGTGGCCCACTGCAACCAGCGCAGGCGTTGCGACAGCTTCTGTGCCTCGCGTCGTTCGGCGGGATCCTGCTGGGCCTTCTCGGTCGCGTCACCGAGCTTGGCGCCATAGAGGTATGCTGCTCCGCTGGCTGCGAGCGCGGCTCCCGTGATCGTGGTCTTGAGCACGACGGCGGCGGTGGTCGGCGGGTGGGTGAGGGTTCGCCGGCGGTTGTCGGCGACGATGGCCAGACCGCTGAGCAGGTGCCCGCCGATGGCGGCTCCCTGGACCGGGCCCCACTTCGTCCAGCCCGCATCAGCGATCTCGGAGCGCTCCTTGGCGGTGTCACCCTCCTTGGAAGCGGGATTGAGCCCCACGGCACCCATGAGCGAACCACCGAACCAAGCGGCGTTGGTCACGAGGTGGAGGGCGCGAACGGCAGTGCTGTATGCGGTCATGACTCGACCGTAGGTTCGGAGCCCTCACCACCGGCTCACCCCTAAGGGGGTACCGGAGGCACGACGCAGCCGGACAGGCTGAAGGCCAACCAGCCCAGGAGGCCCCTGTGATGAAGCAGATGAAGGACCCGTCAACCGTCCCGACCGAGGACGACGTGCTGTCCCACCTCGCGCCGTGGGTGCTCGACCCCGAGTACCCCTGCCTCGGTGCTCGCGCTGTCTTCAACCGGGACCGGGCCCGCATCGTCACCACCGGGCGCCTCGGCAGCGTGAGCAGCAGCCTCGACGTCTTCCGCGCCCTGCGCGAGTTCGGCGAGGAGGCCGACCCCAGCGCTGGCTTCACCTCCCTCATCGCCGCGTTCGGCGGTGAGGCGCCCCAGACCGAGTCCGTGTTCGAGGACCGCCTCTGGGCCACGTTGCAGCACCTGCACGACTTCGACGACACCCCCTGGAACCCCGAGGTCTCGGACGACCCGGCGGACGTCGACTTCTCGTTCAGCGTCGGTGGCGTTGCCTACTTCGTCGTCGGGCTCCACCCGCACGCCTCGCGCGACGCGCGACGGACTCCCTGGCCCGTCCTCGTCTTCAACCTGCACTCGCAGTTCGAGGAGCTCAAGGCATCGGGGCGCTACGACCGGATGCGTGACCTCATCCGCGGCCGCGACCTCGACCTGCAGGGATCGGTCAACCCCATGGTCGCCGACTACGGCGTGAGCTCGGAGGCGCGGCAGTACTCCGGCCGGGCGGTGCCAGCCGGGTGGGAGGCACCTTTGGAGCAGGACACCACCAATGGAACCGTTCGCCACCTCCAGGAGAACTCGTGAGCTCAGCACCCACCGTGGACAGGACCCGGCTCGCGCCGCAGACCGGTGCGTATGTGCACCTGGCTCCCGGCGACGTCCTGACAGTCGTGGACCCGATCGGCGTGCAGGTGAGCGACCTCTTCTGCGTCAGCACCGAGGACGTCGCCGAGGTCCTCTCCTCGGGGAGGTCGATCGACTTCGAGAACACCGTGAGGTTCACGACGGGACGACGCCTGTGGAGCAACCGCAGCCGGCCGATGCTCACGATCGTCGAGGACACCTGCCGCAGCCACGACTTCCTGCTCACGCCCTGCAGCCAGCAGACCTTCGACATCCTCTACCCGGACTTCGGCGGTGCACCCCACCCGAGCTGCTTCGCGAACCTCGTGGAGGCGCTCGCTCCTCACGGCGTCGACCCGGATCGCATCGGCACGACCTTCAACACCTTCATGAACGTCTGGGCCGACGAGTCGGGCGAGCTCCACATCGATGCACCGCAGAGTGTCGCCGGTGACCGCTTCTCGGTTCGCGCCGAGATGGACCTGCACGTGGCCATCACGGCCTGCTCGGCGGAGAAGTCCAACGGCGGGACCTGCAAGCCGATCGACTTCTCCGTGGTGCGCGCAGCCTGACCGGCAGTCACCCCACGCCGTGCTCGAAGGAGCGCGGGTCCTCGGGCAGGGCGGCAACCTGCAGGGCGCACCACGGGCTCACCTCGCGACTGGACACAAGGACGTCGCGGTGGAAGCCAGCCCAGTCCACCCACTTCACCTCGGCCACCTCGGCCGGGTCGGGGGCGAGCGAGCCCGGATCAGGGCACGTGGCGGCATACACGGGGCAGAGCTCGTTCTCGACCGTGCCGTCGTCCATCACGGCGCGATAGCGGAAGTCGGGAAGGAGCAGGCGTATGCCGGTCAGCTCGGTGCCGAGCTCTTGCGTCACCCGCCGCTTCACGGCGTCTTCCACCGGCTCACCCGGGGCCGGGTGTCCACAACAGCTGTTGGTCCACACCCCCGGCCACGTCTTCTTCGCGAAGGCCCGGCGGGTGAGGAGGAAGCGACCAGCGGGGTCGAACACGTAGCACGAGAAAGCCAGGTGCAGCGGCGTCTCGCTGTGGTGCACCGTCGCCTTGAGGGCGGTGCCGAGCGGCTGGCCGTCGTCGCCGAGCAGGACCACGAGCTCGTCGGACCCGGCGGTCATGCCGGCCTCGCGAGTTGGTTGACCGCAGCGTCGAAGACACCGGGCAGGACCGCAGCGGCACGGACGATGCGGTGACGGACGGGCGACAGGCTGGTGGCGGCGACGAGTCCGTGCGTGAGCAGATCGTGACGCCAGCCCAGCCGTCGCCAGTCCCGGGCGTAGCTCGCCGGCTGGTCGGCGGCGACGGCGTCGACTGCAGCCTTCGCCTGCGCCAGCCCGAGGGCGATGCCCTCGCCGGTGAGCGCGTCGACATAGCCCGACGCGTCTCCGACCAGGAGCACCCGGCCCCGGACCCGGTGGCGGCTGCGCTGGCGGAGCGGACCGGCGCCGAGGGGGCGCGAGCGGGACCGGCCCTCGAGCCGACTGACGAGGAGCGGGAAGGACGCGAGGAGCTCGTCCCACGATCGTCGTTCGGTGGTGAGGACGGCGATGCCCACCTCGCAATCCGCGACCGGGGTGACGTAGGCCTCGCCGACGGACGACCAGTGCACCTCGACGCAGGACGTCCACGGCTCCATCTCGACGTGGGCCCGCTGGCCGTAGCGGCGGCGGCGCGGGGGAGGGCCGGAGAGGTCAAGGAGCCGGCGCACCGGTGAGTGCAGCCCGTCAGCCGCGATGAGGTAGCGGGTCGGCTCGCCGTCGACGAGCAGGTGGTCGCCGCGTTCGAGGACCTCACGCACCGGGCGCTGTTCGGGAACGATGCCGACGGCCTCGGACCGGCGCATGAGGGCGTTGTGCAGGACCGTGCGTCGGACACCGAGGCCCTGCCCGTGCCGGAACCGTGCCTGCGCACTCCGGGTGCCGTCGACGTAGCGGATGCCGGTGATCGGGTGCCCGTCGAGGTCCACGCCGAGGTCGCGCAGGGCCGCGACGGCACCCGGCATGAGTCCCTCCCCGCAGGCCTTGTCGACGAGGCCGACCCGAGGCTCACGCACGCCGACATCGAGACCGGCACGGACGGCATACAGGGCAGTTGACAGGCCGACTGGGCCGCCACCGGCCACGATGAGGTCACGCATCGTCCAGCACCCTGGCCGCCGGCAGTGCCGCCAGTGCGGCGTTCTCCACTCGCAATCGCACGCTCAGCAGCGCGGCGTTGAGCAGGGTGAACGTGAGCGCCGTGACCCACGACGCGTGCACGAGCGGCAGGGCGGCGCCCTCGACCACGACGGCGACGTAGTTGGGATGGGAGAGGAAACGGTAGGGCCCGGAACGCACGGGGGCGAGGCCCGGCACGACGATGACCCTGGTGTTCCACCGCCGGCCCAGGACCGTGATGCACCACCAGCGCAACGCCTGCGAGGCTACGACGAGCGCGAGCATCGACCAGGCCAGGGCAGCGGGCACCTCGGGACGGCGTACGAACGCCTCGACCAGCATCGCGACGAGGAAGCCGGTGTGGAGGACGACCATGAACGGGTAGTGCTCCCGGCCGGTCTCGACGCCACCGCGGGCAAAGCTCCATGACGCGTTGCGCTTGGAGACCACGAGCTCGGCCAGCCGCTCGAGAGCGACCAGTGCGACGACGATGACGAAGCCCGTGAGGCCGGTGAGTGCGGCGCCGTCCATCACGGTTGCCCGTCCGGGTCGGTGGCACGCAGCAGGACGATCTCCGAGCAGAACCCCGGCCCCATCGCCAGCATCACGCCGTGCGTGCCGGGCTCCGGGGGCCGCTCGCGCAGCGTGTCCTCGAGGACGTGCAGAACCGACGCCGACGAGAGGTTGCCGATGCGCGCCAGGGATGCTCGGGTCAGGGCGAGGTCGTGCTCGGTGAGCTCGAGGGCGTCGATGACGGCGTCGATGACCTTGGGGCCGCCCGGGTGGCAGACCCACCAGCCGATGTCGGCGCGGCTGAGGCCGTGGTCGGACAGGAACGCGTCGACGTCCTCACGGATGTATCGCCGGACGATCGTCGGCACCTGGGCGTCGAGAACGATGCGCAGTCCCCGGTGGCTGACGTCGAAGCCCATCGTCCGTTCGGAGTCGGGATAGAGCCGACTGCGGCTGTCGAGCACCTCGACGGGACCGCCGTGTCCAGTACCGCCACGGGCGACCACCGCGGCCGCGCCGTCACCGAACAGCCCGCTCGCGACGAGGTTGGGCACGGAGGTGTCGTCGCGCTGCACCGTCAGGGAGCAGAGCTCGACGGTGACAAGGGCGGCGACCCGGTCGGGCCGGTCGCCGAGGTAGTCGTGCAGGCGTGCCACCCCGGCGGCGCCGGCAACGCAGCCGAGCCCGACCAGGGGCACCCGTCGCACGTCGGGGCGCAGACCCAGGGCGGAGACGATGCGGGCGTCGAGCGAGGGGATCGCCAGGCCGGTGACCGTGGCGCAGATGAGCTCGTCGACGTCACTGGGAGTCAGGTCGGCGGCCTTGAGGCCGTCCTCGAGGGCCTGGGCACCGAGCGCGGTGGCGTGCTCGATGAAGAGGTCATTGGCCTGACCGAAGTTCTCCAGCCCGGCGTAGTCCTCGATGGGCAGCACGAGGTTGCGGTGCTCCACTCCCGCGTTGGCGTGCAGCCGACGCAGCAGCTTCTCGTCGACGCCGCCGCGGGCGATGACGCCGGCGAAGGTGTCGGTGATCTCGGCCTGGGTGTAGCGGTGCGGCGCCTGTGCGCCCCTGACCGCGAGGATCTCCACGTCATCGACCTCCGGTTCGGATGAGTTGGTTGCGTGCCAGGGAGGTGGCGAGCGACGCGACCAGGCGCGGGGTGAGCCGGCCGTCACCCAGCCCGAGCTCGACGAGGTCGTCGAAGGTGCGATGGTTCCGCCTGGCGCCCGTGATGCCGGCGTCGACGACAGCTGGTCGCGTGGTGAGGCCAGCAGCGACCCAGGTGTGCTGGAGGTGGCGGTTGAGGAGCGCGCGCACCGTGGCTCGGTACTGCGCGCCCACGCTGCCCCATCGACTGCTGGTCGTCTCGGCCACGGCAGTGGCACCGGCCAGCGCGCCGGTCGCGACCGCGTAGTAGATGCCCTCGCCCGTCATGGGGTTGATCAGGCCTGCGGCATCACCTGCGAAGAGCACGGGCCCGTCGGGCTGCTCTCGCCTCCACCCGCGACCGGACAGGGGCAGGTGGTGGGCGCGCCAACGGGTGCCGTGCTCGACGGTGCCGGGCAGCAGCTCCTCGAGACGGTCCAGCAGCAGCTGCCGCGTGAGTGCCCGGTCGTCACCGACCAGTTCGCCGTAGCCGACGTTGGACAGGCCGTCACCCCGGTCGAAGGCCCAGGCGTACGACGGCTGGGAGGGCCCCAGGCCGTAGCGGATGACCTGGCTGCCCGAGCGATCGGGCGCGGTGGGGGCGTAGCCACGGATGGCCAGTGCCACCCGACCCCGGGTCGGCGCGGAGAGCGCAGCGCGCACCGCGGACTGGGCTCCGTCGGCGCCGATGACCGTGCGCGCCCTGATCTCACCGTCGAGGACGACGACGTCCCCCTCGACCTGGACCTTGCGGACACGATGCCTCACCAGGCAGGCGCCGGCGGCGACAGCCCGTTCGACGAGCCGGGCGTCGAAGACCTCACGCGGGATGACGTGGACGGGACGGGCCATCCGCCCCCGGACCACGTTGGCGCCCCGGGAGAGCTCCAGGTGCTGGAGTGGCTTCCACCCGTCGACGACGTCGGCGGCGTGCAGCGGCTCGAGCACGTCGAGGACGTGCGGCGCGATGCCGTCGCCGCAGCTCTTGTCACGGGGGAAGTCGTCGCGGTCGAGGAGCAGCACCCTCGCTGTCGGCCGCTCTGCGAGCGCGGCGAGGGCCGCGGCTGAGCCGGCCGGACCTGCGCCGACCACCGCGACATCCCACACCTCGCCCGTCGCCTCGCCCGTCGCGTCGCTCATCCGGAGACCACCAGCAGGATGACGTCGGCCAGGGCGATCCCGATGGCGGCGCGGAAGGGGACCTTGCCGCTCCCCCGGAGGGCGAGGACCGCCAGGAGTGCGACCACGACGAGGACCACGGCCGACGTCAGCAGGGACTCGTCCCGCACACCGACGGCCAGCAGCACGCTCGCGGACACGAGGCAGACCACGGCGAGCACCGACGCGGAGCGGTGACCGAGCCGGTGGGCCAGGCCACGGACATCGGTGGCCTCGTCGTCGGCCAGGTCGGGCAGGACGTTGAGCAGGTGGGCACCCACCCCGAGCAGTGCGCCCGCCGCGGGCACCCATAACGGTGGTGGGCCAGCGCCCGGCGCGGCGAGCGTGATGAAGACGGGGAGGCCGGCGAACGCCACGGCATACGGAACCCACGAGAGGAAGGTCTTCTTGACCCCGAGGTTGTAGGACCAGCCAGCGGCAACGCAACCCAGGTGGATCAGGCCCGCGACGAGGCCGCAGGCGAGGGAGAGCCCGACAGTGGCCAGGAGCGCGAGACCGCATGCCACCCGCGCCGTCCCCAGGGACACGTCGCCGCGCGCCAGCGGCTTGTCGGTGCGGCCGACGGCACGGTCCCGGTCGACGTCGACGAGGTCGTTGCCCCAGCCGATCGACAGCTGTCCGGCCAGCACGGCCAGGGCGACGAGCACGATTCGGGCGCCGGTCGAGTCCCGCCGAGATCGCGAACGCGACCGACAGAGTCGTGACCGCTGCGGAGGGACCGGGGTGACACGACCGCGCCAGCCCCGTCATCCGGGACGAGGTCGATGGCTGCAGGTCGGTGCGTCGCGCCATCACGCCGGGTCCGGGGGCGGGGCGACGTTGCAGGTCATGGCCTCAACATAGGCGTTGGCTCAGCCGTGAGTGGCCGCGCCCTGTCCCGTCGACCGAGCGGGACCACCTCGAACCGGACCGGCTGACCGGGTCGCAGCTGGGCGGCCACGGCGATGTCATCCGGGTGGACGACGGCGATCACCGGGTAGCCGCCGGTCACGGGGTGGTCGGCGAGGAAGATCACCGGGTGACCGTCGGGCGGCACCTGGACGGCGCCTTCGACCATGCCCTCGGACGGGAGCTCGTCGGTGCGTGACCGCTCCAGGGGTGGACCGTCGAGTCGCACGCCGACGCGGTCCGACGACGACGTCACCTCGTAGCGCGTGCGACCGAGGACGGCCAGCGCGTCGGGCGCGAACCAGTCCGCACGCGGGCCCGGCACCACCCGCAGCACCGGCTCGTCGGGCAGTTGCGCACCGGGTGCCACGTCGACGCCCGGCGCGTTGCCGTAGGGTCGCCCGATGGACAACTCGTCTCCGTCACGCAGACGGTCGGGGCCGAGGCGCGACAGGAGGTCCGTGGACCGTGAACCCAGCACCGGATCGCAGTCGATGCCACCGCGGATGGCGAGATAGGTGCGGACCCCGCGCGACGGCATACCGATCTCGAGGACGTCACCAGCAGTCAGCGCGAGCGGTGCGAACAGGTCTCGACCACGCCCGCCGGCCGTGGCTTCACAGGGTGCGCCTGTCAGAGCGACAGTGATGGATTGCGCTGCGCGCAGGGCGAGTCCGCCGAAGGTGAGCTCGAGAGCTGCCGCCCCTTCGGGGTTGCCGACGAGGCGGTTGGCCAGTCGCAGGCTCGGCCGGTCGACGGCGCCGGAGCGGCCAACCCCCAGGTGGGCGTGCCCGGGTCGTCCGAGGTCCTGGATCGTCGTGAGGGGTCCCGAACGCAGCACCTCGATCATGAGACGACCTCGGTGAACCGCACCGGCGTGCCCGGAGTGAGCAGCGCCGGTGCCTCCCGCTGGAGATCCCAGAGGACTGCATCCGTGCGGCCGATGAGCTGCCATCCACCGGGCCCTTCGCGCGGATAGATTCCGGTGAATTCGCCTGCGAGAGAGACGGATCCGGCGGGGACCCGAGTGCGGGGAGTTGCGCGCCGAGGGACGTGAAGGGCCGGGTCGCCGCCGGCGATGTAGGCGAACCCCGGTGCGAAACCCGTGAAGGCGACGACGTAGTCCGCGGCTTGGTGACGGCGAACGACGTCGTCGACGGGTATGCCGGTCAGCTCCGCGACGTCTTCGAGGTCACCTCCGTCATAGGTGACGGGGATGACGACCTCGCTCTGACCCTCGGGCGCGACCGTGTCGCCCTCCCCTGCCCTGTTCACCGCCGCCTCGAGCTCGGCCCGAGTCGTCGTCGCGTCGAAGGTGAGGAGCAGGGTGCGAGCCGCTGGCACGAGGTCGACGACACCCGCAGGACGTGTTGCGGCAAGGGCGCGGTGGAGAGACATCACGTCTTCGAGGGCATCGCACTCGACGAGTAGGCCGTGATGTCCGGCCGGAAGCATGCGCCTCATCGCGCGCTCATGACGGTGAGGACGACGAGGCTGCGAAGGGTTGGATCGTGATGCCCGCATCGTCCAACGCCTGTCGCACCGCGGCGGCGATGGCGACCGCACCCTCGGTGTCACCGTGGACGCAGATCGACTGTGCCGCAACGGGAACGATCGATCCGTCGATGGCCTCGACCGTGCCCTCGGTCACGAGCCGGACGCACCGTGCTGCGATCAGGGCGGGGTCATGAAGGACCGCGCCCTCTTCGCGGCGCGACACCAGAAGACCCTGCGACGTGTAGGCGCGATCGGCGAAGGCCTCGGCCACGCCACTGAGACCGGCGCTGTCTGCGGCGGTGAGCAGCTCGGAGCCGGCCAGACCCACGAGCGGGAGCGAGCGGTCATACAGGGCAATGGCTTCCGCGACGACTGAAGCCGTCACCGGGTTGCTCGCGGCGTCGTTGTAGAGCGCGCCATGGGGCTTGACGTAGGTGACCCGACTGCCCTCGACCCGGGCGATGCCGTCGAGCGCACCGATCTGGTAGATCAGCTCGTTGACGAGTTCCGATGGGTCGACGTCGATGTGGCGCCGACCGAATCCGGCGAGGTCGCGGTAGCCGACCTGGGCGCCGATGGCCACGCCGCGCTCGGCCGCCTGCGCGCAGACCCGGCGAAGGATGCTCGGGTCACCGGCGTGGAAACCACAGGCCACGTTGGCGCTGGTGATGAGCTCGAGCATGGCCTCGTCGTCACCGAGCGTCCACCGTCCGAAGCCCTCACCGAGGTCGCTGTTGAGATCGATGACCGGGCTCATGCGTTCCTCGCCGCGTGCCGACCCGTGGCCACACCGTCGACAGGTCCGTCCGACTCGACCGGCTCACGCTTGTCGGCGGAGTCGTCGTTGAGGTCGGCCTTCGAGGTCTCCGGCGCGATGAGGACGCAGACGACGGTGATGGCGAGCATCCCGACGACGTAGGCGCACACGGCCAGTGAGCTCTCATAGGTGTCGAGCAGCCAGGTCGAGATGATCGGCGCGAGCGCACCGCCCACGATGCCGGCGAGCTGGTAGCCCATCGAGGCGCCGGTGTAGCGCACCCGCGTCGGGAACATCTCGCTGATGAACGCTGCCTGCGGGCCATACATCGCCGCGTGGAAGAAGAGCGCGACGATCGCCGCCAGGATGATGAGCGCGAGGTTGCCGGTGTCGAGGAGTCGGAAGAAGACGAACACCCACACCGCCGCCGCGATCGCACCGAAGAGATAGACGGGGCGCCGTCCGTACACGTCGGACAGGTGGCCGAAGAGCGGGATGAAGACGACCTGACAGGCGGCCGCGATGAGCACGGCGTTCAAGGCGTAACTCTTGGGAAGGTCGAGATAGGTCGTGACGTAGGTCGTGATGAACAGGACGAACGTGTAGAACGCGACGTCCACTCCGACGCGCGCGCCGATGGCGAGAGCGACCTGCTTGGGGTAGTTCTTGAAGACCTCGACGATGGGCATCTTCGTCTTGTCGTTCGACTGCTCCGTCTCGGTGAAGAGCGGGCTCTCGGCGATGGTCAGGCGGATGACGAGGCCGACGATGACGAGCAGGCCGCTGAGGAGGAACGGGATGCGCCAGCCCCAGGAGAGGAACGCCGACTCCGAGGTCGCGCCACCCATGAGCGAGAGGATGCCGTTGGCGAGGAGCAGCCCGACCGGCACACCGACCTGCGGCCAGCTCGCGTTGAGTCCGCGGCGCTTGGGATCGCCGCTCTCCAACGTCATGAGGACCGCGCCGCCCCACTCGCCGCCGAGCCCGAGGCCTTGGAGGAAGCGCAGGATGACGAGGAGCGCTGGCGCCCACGCGCCGATCGTCCCGTAGGTCGGCAGGAGGCCGATCGCGAACGTCGCGAGCCCCATGAGCAGCAGGGTCACGACGAGGACGTTCTTGCGGCCGAGCTTGTCGCCGTAGTGGCCGAAGATGATGCCGCCGAGCGGGCGGGAGATGAAGCCGACCGCAAACGTGGCGAACGCGAGGAGCGTTCCGACGAGCGGGTCGAAGTCGGGGAAGAAGAGCTTGTTGAACACGAGCGCCGCGGCGGTGCCGTAGATGAAGAAGTCGTACCACTCCAGTGACGTGCCGACGAGGCTGGCCGCGATGACGCGGCGGACCGACGACACCTTGGGGGCCTTGGGGGCTGGCGATGAGCCAAAGCTCTCGAGCGTGTTGCTCACGGGGTGCTCCTGACGTCCGAGGGCCGACAGCGTTGTCGGCGGGTTCTGTCGAACGTAGCGGATTGTTGAGCAATTCAACAAGAGGTTTGGGGGACGAACTTTGCGAAGCATGCCTATGCTCTGCGTATGCCGTCCGCCCCAGACCGCCTTCCCCGCACCGATGCGGACCTCGCGGCCCTGCCCTCGCTCCCCCGGCGCGCCAGCACGGCCGAGGCCGTCGCGGGGGTGCTGCGCGGACAGATCTCCGAGGGCCGAATCCTTCCCGGCGCCCAGCTGCGCGAGGAGCACCTCGCCGCCGCGCTCGAGGTCTCACGCAACACGGTGCGCGAGGCCTTCCGCCTCCTGGCTCACGAGCGGCTCGTCGAACACGCCCTCCACAGAGGGGTGTTCGTGCGCACGGTCGGACCGGACGGCATACGCGAGATGTATCGGACGCGACGACTCGTCGAGCCGATCGGCGTCCGGGGCCTCACCGGAACGGACCGCATCACCGCACTGCGCGAGGTCGTCACCCGAGGCACTGCCGCCGCGGACGCCGGCGACTGGGAAGGCGTCGGCACCGCCGACATCGACTTCCACCGACTCCTCGTCGAGCGCGAGCGACAGCGTCCACCTGTCCTCGATGTTCGAGGGGCTGCTCGCCGAGCTGCGCCTCGCCTTCCTTCGCCTGCCGGACCGGAAGGCGCTGCACGAGCCCTTCCTGGCGCGCAACATCCGCCTGCTCGACCTCATCGAGGCCGGCGACCTTGACGCGGCCCTGGCCGAGCTCGACGACTACCTCACCGTCGCAGAGACCCAGCTCCTCGCCGCAGCCGGCGGCTGATTCGCAGATCAGGTCAGGGCCTCGGAGCACGAAGCCGTGGTCACCGCCTCGCCCTCGAGGCACGCAGCGTCCACGAGTTCGCGCTCACCCACCGGCTCGCGCAACCGCACCTCCACCGCCACGCGTCGTTGCCCTGACAGTCGAACGCGCCACCCCCCATGGGAGCCACGTCGGTGCGGATGATGATGCGCTTCGCCTCATAGGTCACCTGGGGCGTGAGCACCGTGCCGGTCTTCCCGCCGGCGCAGCTCAGACGAGTCACTCCGAGAGTGAGGTTTCTAGTCGTCGGACCCACGGGGTCAGGCGCGAGCACCTGCCACGTCGCCGTGTCCCCAATGGGCGCCGGCGGTGCTTCGCTCACCGCGGCCACCTCCGCCGCCCCACCCTCGTTGCAGCCGGACAGGAGGAGGACCACGAGCACGGCGAGCGACGCCTTGACTCTCATTGACCTTGGACGCACGCGCCGGTCAGCCGGTTCCGTCAGGCAGTGCCCGGGTAGAACTCGACGACCACTTCACCGTCGCCGACACTCAGCTGCTCGCCGCCGCCACCAGCCGGAACCCCACGTGACTCGTCGCCGAGTCCACTGACTGTCCGGACCTCGCGGCAGGTCGGTACCGACGGCAGTACTCCGGGGCGCACAGGTGTGACCCACCCTTGAGCACCCGCCGCGGGTGCAGCTCACCCGGGGCGACCGACAGGTCACGGATCCGCGGCGCGCAGCACGAGGTCTCGTCGATCTCCTCGGCCCGCCCACGGTCCTCGGCGTTCGTGACGTAGTAGGTGCTCGTCCACTCCCACACGTTGCCGATGAGGTCGACGAGGTCCCAACGATTGGCGGGGAAGCTCCCGACGGGCGAGGTGCCGACCCAGCCCTTGGCCCCGGTGTTGCGCCAGGGGAACTGCCCCTGCCACGTGTTGGCCATGAGCTCACCACCCGGTGCCAGCTCCTCACCCCACGCGAACTCCGTTGAGGTGAACGCGCCTGCAGCGAACTCGAATTCGGGTTCGGTCGGCAGACGCCGACCGGCCCACGCGGCATACGCCACGGTGTCGTCGTAGGCGACCATCACGACAGGGTGGTCGCCGCGGTCGGACACGTCACTGCCCGGGCCACGAGGGTGACGCCACGACGCACCCGGCACCCACCGCCACCACTGGTCCCAACGGTCGAGCGGCACGGGCCCGGGCGTGGGGGTGAAGACGAGACCACCGGGGACGAGCAGCGACGGGTCGGCGCCGGGATACAACGCCGGGTCGACCGCCTGCTCGGCGACGGTGACGTAGCCGGTGTCGGCCACGAACGCCGCGAACTGCGCGTTGGTGACCGGGTGACGCTCCATCGCGAACGCCGCCACGACCACGTCACGCGCCGGCGCCTCCTCGGGATAGTGCTTGTCCGAGCCCATGCGCAGCGGCCCGCCGGGCAGGTCGACGAGCTCGGTGAGGACAGCGCTACGAGTCACGTCAGTCAGTGTGACCCGCCCCGCCGACGCCGACCAGCTGCGGGTCGGGGACGTAGGGCGTGTCACCCACGCGTTCCTGCTCCTTGGCCAGAGCCACCGTGAGTTCCTCACGGATCTGCGCGTATGCCGGGTCGTGGGCGACGTTGTTGAGCTCGGCCGGGTCTTGCGCCAGGTCGTAGAGCTCCCACTCCGGGGCGAAGACATCGGGTGACGTGCCCGGCAGACCGAGGCCGTCGCCGTAGAAGTAGATGAGCTTGTAGCGGTCGGTGCGGATCCCGTAGTGCGCCAGCGCGTGGTGGTTGGCGTCGTCGTTCTCCCAGTAGCGGTAGTAGACGAGCTCGCGACCGAGGCCGTCGCTCTCCCCCGTGAGGACCGGGAAGAAGCTCTCGCCCTGCATCCGCGGGTGGGCGGCGACCCCGGCGGCGTCGAGGATCGTCTGCGCGAAGTCGACGTTGGTCACCATGTCGGCGATCGGTGCCCCGGCTGGATGCGTCGCGGATAGCTGATGACGAGCGGCATACGGATGGACTCGTCATACATGAACCGCTTGTCGAACCACCCGTGGTCGCCGAGGAAGAAGCCCTGGTCCGAGGTGTACATGAGCAGGGTGTCGTCGAAGTCGCCCCGCTCCCGCAGCCAGTCGATGACGCGACCGACGTTCTCGTCCACGGAGGCGACGCAGCGCAGGTAGTCCTCCATGTAGCGCTGGTACTTCCACAGTGCCGACTCCTCGTAGGTCAGCCCCTCGGGAGGCAGCATCTTGAGGTCGCTCAGGGTGAGGTCGTCGGCGATGCGCATCGCGGCACGGTGCGCCGCACTGCCCCGGGTGGCGTAGTCGTCCTCGAACGTGTCGGGCACGGCGATGGGGTCGGAGTAGAGGTCGGCGTGGCGCGGAGCGGGTTGCCAGTTGCGGTGGGGCGCCTTGTGGTGGATGAGCAGGCACCACGGCTCGTCACCCTCCAGCGACTCGACCCAGTCGATCGACATGTCGGTGAGCAGGTCGGTGGCATAGCCCGGCACGACCGAGACGCCGTCCTCGGTGAGGATCGTGGGGTCGAAGTACTCGCCCTGGTCACGCAGGACGGCCCAGTGGTCGAAGCCCTGGGGATCGTGGGTCACGCCCTCGCCGAGGTGCCACTTGCCGATGACGGCCGTGCGGTAGCCCGCCTCCTTGAGCGCGGTGACAAAGGTCGGCTGGCTCGCCTCGAAGTGCGTCTCCAGGGTCGTCACCTTGTTCACGTGGCTGTAGGTGCCGGTGAGGATGGAGGCACGGCTCGGGGCGCAGAGCGCGTTGGTGCAGTAGGCGTTGTCGAGCCGGCGACCCACCTCCGCGATCTCGTCGATGCGGGGCGTCTCGTTGACCTGCGACCCGTAGGCGCTGATGGCGTGCGCGCCGTGGTCGTCGGTGAGGATGACGACGATGTTGGGTCGCCGGGCTTCGCTGCTGCTCAAGAGTTGGCTCCGTTCAGTTCGTGGGTGGCGATCTGGTTCTCACCGAAGACGAAGCGGTCGAGGGCCAACGTGGCGGCCCCGACGAGGCCGGCGTCGCCGGCGTGGGCGGACGGCACGATCCGCACGATCGGTGCGAGGTGCGGCAGGACGTTCTTGGACACGTGCTGTTCGAGTTGCTCCGAGATCACCGGGCCGAGGTCGTGCAGCAGCCCACCGAGCACGAGCACTTCCGGGCCCAGCAGGTTCACCACGGTGATCAGGGCGGTCCCGACGTGATGGACGATCTCGTCGCGGATGGTGACGGCCTTGGGGTCGCCGGCAGTGACCTTCTCCACGAGGGTCTCTGCGAACGGGCGGTCATCGGTGGGCAGCAGACCGAGCACGGTCATCTGCTGGCGGACCGCCGAGTCCGACACAAACGTCTCGAGGCATCCCTGGCCTCCACAGGTGCACGTGGGGCCAGAGCTCGCGACGCGGACGTGTCCGAACTCGGTGGCACCGTTGCCGTGCGACCGGTAGGCCCGGCCGTCGAGCATCAGACCGGCACCGGCGCCACGGCGCACGTAGAAGAAGCCGAGTGAGCCCAGTCCACGACCAACGCCGTAGCGACTCTCGCCGATGGCCATGGCGCGGACGTTGTGGTCGACGGCTGCGTCCACTCCGAAGGCCTCGGCGAACGCCTCTGCAACGGGGGCCTCGTGCCAGGAGAGCTCGGCCAGGGTCACCAGTTGGTCGGCGTTGACGTGGCCAGCGGTGCCGACCCCGATACCGATGAGCGTGGAGTTGGCAAAGGCAGCGCGCTTCAGGACCCGCCGGCCCAGCGCGATCGCAGCGTTGAGGGCGACGCCGTCTGCCGCGGGAAGGTCGAAGGGTGCCTGGACACGGGCGAGGACTTCGCCCTCGAGGCTGACGACTCCGACCTGAATGAGGCCGGCGCCGATCTGGACGCCGAGGACGATCGGGCCGCCCGGGACGAGGGCGAGGCGGGTGGACGGGCGGCCGAGTTGGCGCGGACCGGCAACCTTCAGTGGCGCGCGCTCCTCGACGAGTCCATCGGCGACCAGCTCAGCGGCGACGTTGGTGACGGCGGCGGGCGAGAGCCCCGACGCCTGGCCCAGCTCGGCCCGGGAGCGCTCTCCCGATCGCAGCAGCTGCAGGAGCAGGCGCCGGTTGTGGGGCCTGATCTGCGATCCGCGCGCCCCGACTTCTTTTTGCATGTTGCGAAATTAAACCCAGGACCGAGCGCCTGTCAACGGTCTGCCCAGATCTGGTCATTCGCGGGGCCCCAGCGGGCCATGGCGGGGGTCAGGCGCCGGTGTAGAACCCGTAGGTCGCGTCGGCTGCCTTCGCTGCCACGGCCGCCTCCGCACCGGAGGCCTCGTGCGCAGCACCCCACGCGTCAGCGGCACCCCGATAGAACTGCCGGCCTTCGTCGGTCGCGGCCCAGGCCTCGGCCTCGCTCGGCGCCAGCGAACCCTCGACCGCACCGAGGTGGAGCGAGAGCCCGAGCAGTCCGCCGTCCCAGCCAACGCCGGTCGCCCCGGGCCCGAACGCCTCCCACATCTCGGCCGGCACCTCCGACGCCTTGGCCACGTGCTCGAGCCGGAGCCTGGTGCCGTCACCCTCGGCCGTGAGGCGAACCGCCAGCCAGGTGACACCCCCACCGAACTCCCACGTCACGAAGACCTTGGCCGCTTCTGCCTGGGCACCGACCGGTGGCGTGCACTCGAGCACTTCGCCGCCGGCCTGGCCCTCGAACTGGTAGCGCCCACCCACGCGGAAGTCGCCGGACACCGGCAGGAACCAGCGCGGGATCCGCTCCGGACTCGTCACCGCGTCCCACACGTCGTCGATCGTGGAGAAGTAGAACTGCTCCAAGGACTGGACATGGAACCTCTCGCCATCCACGTCATTGATGCGGAGCTCGCGGGTGACGGCTCCGAGCTGGGACAGGACATCGACCATGATCAGGTCTCCTTCTTCGTGTTCTTGGGGGTCGTGTTCTTGAGACGACGCTCGCGTCGACCGCGGGCCAGCTCCGTGTCGAGGGCCGCCAGCTTGGGGAGCCAGAAGCGCTCGAAGGCCGACAACCACTCACGGGCCTCGCTCGGCCCACGTGGGTCAACGGCATACAGGCGCTTTGTTCCTTCGGGTCGAACGGTCGCAAAACCGTTGTCCCGCAACACTTTCAGGTGTTGCGACACTGCAGGCTGACTGATGCCGAACTCGTCGCCGATCGTGGCGCCGACGGTTCCGGCACTCGCCTCGCCCTCGACGAGCAGCTCGAGGATGCGCCGGCGGACCGGGTCTCCGAGGACGTCGAGCGCGTGCATGCGTCAATAGTTGCGTCCATACTTATATAAGTCAAGAGCCATGTATGCCGCAGGCTACCGAACGTCGCCAGCCGGCGGACCTCCGGTGGTCGCCGCCAAGTCGTGTCAAGCATGCGGACGCTCAATAGGCCGTGAGGCACGAAGACTGCTACCGTCATCACTGTTGCCTTTCCAGTCCACGTCCGCGTGGCCGACACGACCGAGTAATTACGCGAAGGTTCGCGTGGGTCCTACGGGTGTGAGCATCGGCAGCATGAGTGCTCCACACGGGAGTACTCGCACTACAGAAAAGGCAACACCAAGTGGCAACCGGCACCGTGAAGTGGTTCAACAGCGAAAAGGGCTTCGGCTTCATCGAGCAGGACGGCGGCGGCGCTGACGTCTTCGTTCACTACTCGGCCATCGAGAGCGGCGGCTACCGCGAGCTCCAGGAAGGCCAGAAGGTCGAGTTCGACGTCACGCAGGGCCCCAAGGGCCCGCAGGCTGAGAAGGTCAAGGGCATCTGACCCTTCACCACCTTCGAGACATCTGATCTCAAACGTTGGCCCCCTGACCCTTGTGGTCGGGGGGCCTTCGTCTTGCCCGCAGCGGGGTGACCCGTCAGGCGGTGACCGCCGAGCGAGCCAGCCGATCCGCAGTGAGGTCGGCCCAGCTCGGATCCGCCGCGAGCGCGGTGGCCTGCTGGCTGGCACTGAGGCTGGACATCTCCCGCAGGTCGGGCGTGATGTCCATGGGCTGGGCGTTGATGAAGTCGACGTCGGTGATGCCGATGAAGCCGAAGATCGCCCGGAGATAGGGCTCCTGGAAGTCATAGGGATGGAACGGAGACCCCGGCGAGTAGTCCCCGCCGCGGGACGTCACACAGACCATCTTCTTGCCGTGCACCATCGGCACGGGGCGACCCATCTCGTCGTAGCGGAAGACGTACCCCGGCTGGACGATGCAGTCGATGTAGTACTTGAGGACGTAGGGGATGGTGAAGTTCCACATCGGTGACGTCACGAGGTAGGCGTCGGCCGAGAGGAACTGCGCGATGGCGCGCTCGATGTGGGACCACGACTCGGCATGTTCGCGGTGATGGGCTGACCCATCATGAGCGTGTACTTCGCCTCGATGTTGAGACCGGCGACGGCCGGCAGGTCGTGGTGGTAGAGGTCGACCGTCTCGACCTCGACGTCAGCATGGCTCGCCGCGAGCCCGTCCAGGAACGACTGGGAGATCCTCATCGTGTTCGACTGCTCGCCGCGGGGCGAGGCCACCAGGTGCAACAGCTTCATGGGCGCTCCACATCACCGTGGTGCGCAGCCCGGAGAGGCGTCAGGGGTGGCGTCGCGTCGCGCACGCTGATTGGAAGGTATACCCGGCGGCTCAGCCCCGTCACCAGTCACGACGAGCCATTGCCACCGGGTCAGATCACGTGCCCCGAAGTCGTCAGAGACGGGCCATGTCCGGTGCCGCTCAGGCGCGCCCGGGCGGCCGTTCCGCGGAGTCGGGCGAGACGGAGACGTCGACCATGATCTCGGTCGCGAGCTCCTCGAGGTCTGCCTGGAGGGCGGCGAGGTCGGCGCCTGCCGGAACCGTGACGAGCGCCGTGGCCTCGAAGAGACGACCGCCCGCCATCGGAGCGTCACGAGTCGAGCTCTGGAGCTCGGCGACGCTGAGGTCGTGCTTGGCAAGGACGCCCGAGACGGCACCGACGATGCCGGGGCGGTCGTTGCCCAGCAGGTCGATCCGCAAC
This sequence comes from uncultured Actinomycetota bacterium, assembly GCA_963807825.1. Classification (GTDB taxonomy): domain Bacteria; phylum Actinomycetota; class Actinomycetes; order Actinomycetales; family Dermatophilaceae; genus Knoellia. The sequence continues at coordinate 258,622 of CAWEDC010000005.1, read as the reverse complement.
TCCTGCCGCGCTTCCCGCGGCTCGGCGTCGGCACCACCCACCGCAGTGTCGTGGACCGCAACGGCGAGCAGTCCGTCGAGGGGCGCAAGAGCAGCGCGCAGGGCATCGGCGCGATCCTCGGGGACGGTCACCGTGACGATGCCGGCGAACTTGCCGGCGAGCTCACTGAGGTGGCTGCGCTCCCAGTTGCCGCCACCGCTCTCGATGACGTCGGCCAGGGCCTTGACGAGTCCGGCGCGGTCATCGCCGATGACGGTGAGAACGAGTGTGGTGGTCACCTCTTGATCGTAGCCAGCCCGTCCAGAGGGGAGGTCAGGACGTGAAGCCGGCGACGAGGTTGACGGTCGTCGCGATGACGACCGTTCCGTAGAGGTAGGACAGCATCGTGTGGGCGAGGATCACCTTGCGCAGGGAGCGAGTTCGGACGTTGGTGTCCGACACCTGATAGGTCATGCCGAGGTTGATGGAGAAGTAGGCGAAGTCCGACAGCCCGGGATCCTCGTCGTCGTTGAAGTCGATCGGCGGCTGGTCCGTCGCGTAGTAGATGCGGGCGTAACGCACCGTGTAGATCGACTGCACGCAGAGCCAGCCGACGGCAACACTGCCCAGCCCGACGATCGCCGCCGCGACCTTGGCGTCACCGTCGGATCTGCTGCTGATCAGGAGCAGCGCAACCCCGAGCAGGCTGGCGAGTCCGACAACCACGACGGCCACGTCGCTCAGCCGGCGCTCGCCGTCGCCGCCCTCCATCCGCGAGCGCGTGTCAGCCGGGTCCTCGGTGAGGATCGTGTAACCCAGCGGTCCCACGAAGGCGATCCCACTGAGGGCGTAGCAGGCCAGGATCCGGATGAGAGCGTCATCGCCGCCACCAAGGGGGACGAGGAGCCCGAGGGGCACGCCGACGATCACACCAATGAGCAGTCTCCACGTGATCCGGTCCACGGCAGCGACGCTACTCGTGCCGGTGAGCGGCCCTCGTCAACCCGCCGCTGCAACCCTTCGGCAAACGTCCGGGCGGTTTCGAGGTCTGCGGCGTTCGGTCGGCCCTTGCGCGTGCCACCGAAGGGCTTGAAGGGGAACCACGTGTCGTGACCGCGGCAGGAAAAGGTGTCGACGACGTCAAAACCCTTGCCCTCCAGGCGTTTCACGAGGCGTGACGAGAAGCCCGTGAGTCCGGAATCGGGGAACCCGCTCGTCGCGAAGACGAACGCCTTCGCGCCCGGCGTGGGTTCCAGGGAGTCGACGAGGGACAGCAGGTCCTCGTGGAACGAGCGGTTGTAGATGCCCGAGCCGAACCCGACCAGGTCGCAGGACGCGAGCTCAGCCCTGTCCACCTGGTCAGGAGTCACGACCGGCGCTTCGAGAGCGTGACCGATCGCGTCGGCGACCTGCTTGGTGTTGCCGTGCGACACGGACGTGCAGACGATGAGTGCCTTCATGGCACCCACCTTGCCAAATCACGCGACGCGGTGCGCGAGGAGATGTATCTCGAGCGGCCCGGCGCCCTCCTCATGGATGACAGCTGGGGGAACTCCATCTCGATGGCCAGCATCGACCGCCTCCGACTGGAACTGGAGGGGAACCATGCCTGACGACAGGAACGTCGAGCGATCACTGAAACTGCGTCCGGAGCTGCACCGGCTGCTCGCGCAGAACCCGAACTACTTCGGCAACCTCAAGGGCACGAAGTTCGACGCCCAACTCGAGATCGTCCAGGACACCATCTTCGAAGAGGTCTCGTGTCTGGGCTTCAACCCCGACACGGACGTCCTCGAAGCCACCGTCCAGGTCAAGCGCGCCAACGGGTACGGCGGCGACCTGTGCAGCCCCGGCAGCACGGAGTGGGTCCGGTTCTACCTGTCCTACGACGACGGTGCGACGTGGGAGGACGTCGGGCTGGGCTCGTTCAACGCCCACGACGTCCCCGACGACATCGACTGCCACAAGGACAAGACGAAGCCGCTGATCTACACGGTGGCCTTCCCGCTCAACGAGCAGAAGCGGCGGCGGTGCACCAGTCCGGTGCTGCCCCTCGTCCGGGCGATCCTGTCCTGGCAGGTCCAGCCGCCGGCCGGCCAGCCCGGCTGGAACCCCATCTGGGGCAACGCGATCGACCGCCACATCCAGCTGCGGCCGACCCGTCGGATCTTCCACGACTTCTTCGAGGACTTCGACATCGACCTCAAGAAGATCCCGGACTGGTGGGAGACCGTCCTGCCGCTGCCGGTCCCGGAACCCGACCCGGCGCCGTTCTCCCTCGCGAAGGCCGCCAGGGTGGCGCGGGCCGATCAGGTCCCCCCGCACCGGTTCGCGGCGCCGCTCCTGGCCGCAGCCCAGAAGGTGGGCTTCCAGGACCAGTCCTTCCTGTTGGCCCAGTCGGACGAACTCACGTCCCTCAAGATCGACCTCGGCGACCTGGTCGGTGCGTACAACGACAACCAGGGCGACACGGCATACGAGCAGATCAACTGTCTTGGTCTGGACTACAACCGGGACCTCCTCGTCTCGACCCTCCAGATCAAGCAGTCGTCCGGGTTCTCCGGACCGCCGTGCAGCGACGGATCAGTGGAGTACGTCGCGTTCTGGGTCGACTACGACAACACCTGCGACTGGACCTACCTCGACACCGCGAAAGTCGTCGTCCACGACTACAAGGACCTCCCCAAGGACGGCCTGAACTACTGGGTCGGCGTCCCCGCGCTGACCGCGAAGTTCGCGCGCAGCTGCAAGGAGCCCAAGGTCGGTCGGATCCGCGCCGTCCTGTCGTGGGGCACGCCGCCGTCGACGACGAACCCGTTCGACATGCCTCGTTGGGGCAACGCGGTCGAGACCCACATCGAGATCCCGTCCCGTCGCCGTCCGCCGACCGACAGCCCCGACATCCGGGCCCTCGGACGCATCCCCGTCCAGTCGATCGACATCACGTCGACCGGCCTCACGACCTCCGGCGCGATGTTCATCGAGTACGGCTCGCCGGCCGACTCGCTGGACCGACCCTGCCCGTTCGGTGGCAGTGTCACCGTCCACGCCTACGCGAACGACGCGTTCGCTGCGGCCGGTCGTCAGTACCGCGCGATGTGGCGGCCCGCGGGCAGCTCCTCGAGTGGCACCCCCGTCAAGGACCCGTTCGTGACCGGCTTCTTCCCGGTCGTCACGCGCACCCCTGACCCGGTGACCGGCTTCACGCCCTACCTGTCGACGGCGCTCAACCCGTTCGGACAGCTCGCTGCCTGGCAGACGAGAGGCGTCGTCGTCGATGGCCGGTACGAGATCCGGTTGGAGATGGTGGACGCGGCCCTGAACCCGATCGGGGTCACGGCCTGGCACACCATCCGGGTGGACAACACGAAGCCGGACGCGGACATCACGTTCACGAGCGGGACGTCCTGCAACAGGGCCAACCCGGGAGAGCTCGTGGAGGGCACGTTCACGGCAACGGATCCGTTCTTCGGTTCCTACAGCCTCAACACCCTTCCCGCCAGCCTGATCCCGCCGGCCACCCATCCGACGCACACTCCGGCGTCGACCACGTCACCGGTGACGTCGGGTACCTGGCAGCTGGCGACCACCGTCGACTGGCTCCAGTGTGGCTATGTCGTGCAGCTCCACGTCTACGACCGGTCGATCGTGGACAGCGTTCCGTGGAGCAAGAACTACGGCTACGACGACATCGGGTTCTGCCTGGGGCTGTAGTCGCCCAGAGTGGAAGCCACCGGGTGCGGGGCGGTGTTCTCGGCAACGAGAGCATCCGCCCCGCCTCCGTGTGGCACTGTCCTTTTCATGACCTTCACGAACGCGACGATGACGTCGCCGACCGATGCCATCTCGCTCGCCACCTACGCGTGGACCGACGTGCCCGACCCCGTCGGAGTCGTCCAGATCGCGCACGGACTGGCCGAGCACGCCGGGCGCTATGACCGTCTCGCGCAGGCTCTCAACGCTGCTGGATACCTCGTCCACGCGAACGACCACCGCGGGCACGGCCGGTCGATCACGGACGTGCCCGGTGACTTCGGCGCCCCTGGCTTCCCGGGGTTGGCCGCCGACGTGGCTGCCTTCGGCGAGTCCCTCGCGGCCGACAATCCGGACCTCCCGCTCTTCCTCGTCGCGCACTCGATGGGTTCCTTCGCCGCGCAGTCCGTGCTGCTCACCCACTCCGGCGGGTATGCCGGTGTCGTCCTTTCCGGGTCCACCACCCTGGACGTCCTCGCGGCGAACCTGGCGCAGTCCGAGGGTCCGGTCGGGCTCGAGGCGTTCAATGCCGGGTTCGAGAACCGCACGGGCTACGAGTGGTTGTCGCGCGACGAGGCCGAGGTCGACCTCTACGTCGCTGACCCCCTGTGTGGCTACGACCTGCCCGACGAGACGGTGCCCGCCCTGTTCGGCGCGGCCGGCACCCTCGCGGATTCGGCCGAGCTCGCCGCGATCCGCAAGGACCTCCCCATCCTCATCGCCTCGGGCCAGGCCGATCCCCTGTCCGGAGACGGACAGCTCGCCCAGCTGCTCGGGCAGCGCTACCGCGACGCCGGCGTCACCGATGTGACCGTCACTGTCTACCCGCAGGCGCGGCACGAGATCTTCAACGAGACCAACCGCGACGAGATCACCGCGGACGTCATCGGCTGGCTCGACGCCCACCGCTGAAATCTGCGAGCAGATCCTGAACTAGCACCGCGAGGCTCGGAGCGACAGTGGCATTTCCGAGTGCTGCCGTCGCGGCGAGCAACGGAATCTCCCGATCCCTGCGGCTCGCCTTGGACCGCAGGATCTCCAGCGCCTGCATGACGTCGTCATGGGCGGGCGTGCCATGCGGGTGGAGTCTGAGCCCCTGGCTCAATTCCTTTGTCGAGTGCGCCTGGAGAAGGCGCAGCACATCCAGGGCGTCCTTGTCCACGATCCGCCCGGGGTTGCCGGCGTAGGCGTCCTTCAGGCGATCACTGATCTTGATGGTCTTGGCCACCAGCAGGGCCGCCGGGCCGGCAACTCGAACGTCGTGACTTCGTGTATCTCCTGGCTCGAGCGAGGCGATGACGTGCAGTCTGTTGTCGATGAGAGCGGGTGCCAGTCCCCCACCGATACGCGCGACGGACTTGGCGTGCGGGGACAGGTCCGCGGCGCGTGAGCCAGGAGGGCGGTTCGCTTGATGTGGAGCCACCATGATGTCCACGGCGACGCCCTGCGCGTTCATCCAGTGACCTGGTTGGCCCGTCGTGAAACCGGCCGATTGCATCGATACCGCAATGTCGGGGTCATCCGTCAGGAGATCTCCGTCAAGCGCGAGGTCGGCGTCCGTGGTCATGGGCGGGACGTCCAAAGTGCCACTGCCGGTGTGCAAGTAGACGGCCTGTGCGCCAATGAGTACGACACTGGTGCGGTGCGCAGCCAACGCGTCCAGAGCATCGAGCAGGGTGCGCCTCGCAGCGACGTATTCAGCGGGAGGTTGGTTCACTCTTCACTCCAGTTGGGGTCGTTGAGGGCCAGTTGATCCATCATTTGCTCCGCGAGCAGAGTCTCTCGCCCCGGCAGGGTCATGAGGTCGGCCAGCACCTGAGCCCGCGGCGCGAGCTGCAGGGAGCCCGCTCGCCCGGAAACTTCAGCCGTGAGGAGGAAAGCGTCTCGGGGCGCGGCAATGATGACGTTGCTTGAGGCGCGATCCATCCGAACGAGACCGAGGTCGTCTCCGAGACGACGCGCGTCGGACGCATACAACGTGAGCAGCCCCGGCGGCACGACCGGCACGGTGCCAGATTGCAGATATCTCGCACCCGCAAATGCACCCGTGACCGTCACGTTCTCCAGGGAGGCGACTTGCGTGACAACAGGCCCCAGGCCGCGTGGCGCGAGGAAGTCAAACACCACTCCATTGCCATTGAGGAAGGAGTAGTCCTGGGTCCAACGCTCCAACAATCGGCGGCGATGGACTCTCACCACACGTCCGCCTCCATCGCGCTCCACAGCTCCGTCCAAGGCCAGAGTGGGAAGGATCTTCGAGACCGAACCAGCACTCGCGACGCCGGCCTGCCTCTTCAGTTCCTGCACGCCGATCGGTGGTTGCAACTCCAAGAGAGCGCGAATGATCCGTCCACTGGCGATGCCGTTCAGACGGGTGACGGCGTTTGCCTTCCGCGTGACTGGAGGCCGGTCGGCGCCGGTGGACCTCAGAGTGACGACAGGATCGGTCGAACTGACCGAGACCCAACCCGTTGAGTCGATATACCCAATCCCCAACTCGTCGCAGGCTCGACGTAGCGGCTGACTGGCGTAGTCGGTGACGAGGATGACGGGGAGGGAGCTACGCAGTTGGACGGCCGCCAAAACCCCTACGACAGCTGAACTGGGTGCCGTCGTCCAACGTTTCACTGCCAGCGTGAAGCGGACGCGGGTGCTCCCCGGCCCGGTCAGCACGAGGAGGCTGTCGCCGGGCTCCTCGTCGGAACGGGAGTGCCCCTCAGCGAGTGCAACCGTCCAGGCCGTCGGCAATATGGCTCGCAACCGATCGGGCACGGTGGCCCACAGTGCTGTTTCTTCAGGATTGCTATTTCCCATAATAGGAAACACCTTATTTGAGGAAACATGCGCGGTCAAGACAGGACTACGCCACTCGACGCCCACCGCTGACTCTTCACGGACAAACGTGAGCCGGTATGCCGTGGTGCGCCACGGCATACCGGCTCAGCTTTTGCTTTTGGTTCGGGTCACATGCCCTGGATCGGCAGGAACCGATGGACGTCGATGGTGCCCATCTGGAGGTGCGGGTGGCCTTAGAGGGCGGCCTGGAGGGCGTCGTCATCCTCGGCTTCGAGGATTGAGTAGCCACCGACACCGTCGGCGCCACCGACCGGCTCGAGGGGCGAACCCATGTCGACGATGGCGGACGCGGCGCGCTCGCCCCACAGCATCCAGGCGTCCATACCGGCCTGGGCCTGCTCGGGGGTGGCGTTGGCCATCTGCTCGGCGGCGCTGGCGTCCGCCTTGTAGAGAACGAGGTACTTGGCCATGTGCTGTCTCCTTCTGAATCTGTCTGCGTGGGTGGAGGGTGCGGTTTCAGGCCGCGAGGGGCGTGCGACCGGAGAAGGCGGCGAGACGCTCGAGGGCCGTCGTGCCGTCAGCAGCGGTGTGCTCGTCACCGAACGAACGGCCGCGGCCGCCCTCGATGAGCGGGGCACCGTGTTCGTGGACGTAGTCGACGAGTTCGTCTGCGGCGACCACGGTCTGGCCCGACGCCTGGGCGAAGTCCCAGGCGTGCAGGAGGCACTCGAGAGCGAGGATCGTCGGACCGGCGGCGGCGGGAAGTGCGCCACCGGGGGTCTCGACCTCACCGTCGAGGCCGCGTGCCCGCCAGGCGTCGATGGCCTGGCCGGCCATGACCGAGATGCGGTTCTCGAGGGAACCCTCCTCGGGATTGACCACGGTGCCGCCGGCCATCGCGCCGAGACCGACGAGGCTGCCCATGAGGTGCTCGGCCAGTTCGTGGCAGGAGAATTCGGTGCAGGGCGTGGCCTTGGGGCGGTCCTCGTTGGTGAGGCCGCGCAGCACCGGCTGGAGCACGGCGAGGCTGGCCTCGGCCGCGGTGAGCGGGTTGAGGTCGGCAGGGGCAGCGGCCCATTCGTCCGGCCCGGCGTCGCCGGTGGTGGCGAAGCGCTCGAGTCGCTCGAAGTAGTGGTTCCAGCCCTCGGCGTGGAGCAGTGCCTGCTCCTCGGTGAGGCCTTCGTGCACCAGGGTCACCCGGCTGCCGGCGTCGGTGGGCTCGATGGTGACGGTGACCGTGGAGGCGTCAGGGGTGAGGTCGGGGTCGCCCTCCCAGCCCCAGCCGTAGACGAGGCGCTTGCCCGGCTCGATCTCGCGGAAGGTGCCGACGGCGATGTGCCCCGGGGTGACGGTCCAGCGGTAGGCACCACCGGCACGCAGGTCGACGGTCGCGGCGACGGTCTTCCAGCGGCGCAGGCGCTCGGGCTGGGTGATGAGGGCGAAGGCTTCGTCCGGGGTGACCGGGAGGTCCACGGACTTGGTGAAGACAGGGGCTGCGGATGCTGCTGGGGCTGCGTCGGTCATGACGGCGTCTCTTTCGCTGACGGTGTGAGGGGGCGCCCGGACGCGAGGTCCTGGGCGTCGTGGACGAGCTGGTCGAGCTCATCGGTCCAGAAGCGGTCGATCTCGCGACGCAGCCGGGCGATGCCGTCAGGTCGGATCGAGTAGATGCGTTGGCGCCCGGACTTCTCGCTCCGGACGAGTCCTGCATCGGAGAGGACGCCGAGGTGCTGGCTCGTCGCCGATCTCGTCGAGGTGAACTCGGCCGCGATGTCGTTCACGGACCGAGGTCCTCCTGCGAGGAGGTGGAGGATGTGCCGCCGAGCCGGCTCCGCTGCCGCGGAGAAGGCATCGGGTTGACTCATGAACCATACGTTAGTGACTACTAACGCTTTTGTCCAGATTGGACAACGTGCATGATCGACCGACGGGTCAGCCGGGAAGCCACTCGAGGAGCTTGGCGTTGACGGCCGGCTCGCGGAAGTAGCCGCCGTGGGTGACCTCGCCCTCGAGGACCAACCTGTCCTCCCCCTCGATCGGGAAGCCAGGGGCGCCCGTGACCTCGAAGACGCTGGCGGTGGGGACGACGAGGTCGTTGCGTTCATTGCCGAAGACGATGTCGAGGCCCTTGTCCTTGGCCATCCGGATCAACGGGCTGCCCTTGGCCGGTTCGTAGTTGGAGGCGATGGCGCAGAGCCGGACGTCCGCGAGCGGGGCGGTGTTGAGGGCCGGCAGGTAGGGACCGTCGGGGTTCATGGACATGATCCCGTCGAGACCGCCGAAGGCGCCGACGGCCACTTGCTTGAGGACCGCCAGCACCACGCCCACGACATCGGTCACGGGGCCGCCCGGCGCGAACTGCACCAGGTCGGTGATGCGGTCGAGCATCTTGGACAGGTGCTCCTTGTGGGCCAGGGCAGTCCCCGCGTTGGGCGCGCCGACCATGACGAGGGTGCGGACCTTGAGGTGGTCTCCCAGGCCGAGCTCGGCCCCCCGGGCCGCGAGCGCCCGACCCACGAGGCCGCCTCGTGAGTGGCACACCACGTCGACCGTGACGGGGCCCTGTCCAACCTCCGAGTCACCGTCGGCGAGCGCCTGCACGAGCTGCTTCGCGAACCAGGCGATGTTCTCGTCGGGCGTCTTGGAGACGGTGTGGTGGTCGAGGGCGAAGACCCGCCCGTCATAGCGCCGGTGCAGCTCGGCCATGGTGTCGTCCGGCAGGCCGGGGAAGGCCCAGTGGGCCTGGGAGAACGTCCCGTGGACGAACAGCAACGCCGCCCCACCGCGCACTCGGTCCCAGTCCGTCGACGCGAAAGCAGTTGCCTCGAGAGCGCGGAAGCCGACGGGGCTGAACCAGCGGACCAGATTGCGCCGGTTCTTCTCCTCCCACCGTGAGGCGAAGTGGTCACCGACCCGACCCAGCACCGGGTCGATGAGCGGGAAGACGAGGACCTTGAGCAGTTTGGAGCCGAGCGCGCCGAGAATGCCGCGCTGCCCACTGGTCTGGGAGTCGGTGGGTTCTCCGGTCACCACGGCCCGTGGCACGCGATAGGTCCGACGATCACCTCCACGCGAAGGCACCTGATCCGGATCGATGTCGTCGGGAAGGTGCCAGGTCAACGAGCCGTCCTCCGCGGCATACAGGAGGATCTGGCCCATGTCGGTGCCCGGCGCCGGCACCTCGATCGTGATGTCGCCGTCACCGCCCGAGGCGCGAGTGCCACCGCTGTCGTCCAGTTCCTCGGGCGAGGCGATCTCGACCGTGAGCTGCTCGGTCAGGTCTGCGTCGGCGAGGGCCTGGCGGAACTGCTCGGTGCTGTCCTCCGCCGCCCGCATCCCGTCGGACGCCGGCGGGTGGACGGTGACGAGTCCGGCGAGGCCGGGGGTCGTGAGGACGACGTCGTCGATGACGACCGGAATCCCCTCGGGTCGCAGTTGCTCTGACATGGCGTTCTCCTAAAGTCCGATCGTGAGTTGGTGGTCAGGTGTGGTCAGGCGTGGTCAAGCTGGTCAGGGCCCGGTGAGGCGCAGTTGGGGATGGGCCAGGCATTGGAAGGCGATGAGGGTGGGTGACACTCCCGGGGCGCGTTGGCTGACGCCCTCGAAGGTGTAGCGAGCCCGCGCCCGACGCATCGCCTCCGCCACCGAGACCCGCTCGGCAGGGGCCGCGGACCACGTGGCGGCATAGAAGTCGCGGGCCATCTCGGCCGCGACATCGTCGTCGACGTTCCACAGTGGGGCGACGACGCCCGCGGCGCCGATGCGCAGCAAGGTGCTGGCGAACCCGCCGTAGTCACCGAGGACGGCCCGGTCGGCACCGACCTGGCAGGCGTTGAGGAAGACGAACGGGCCGGCGGCGAGATGTCCGTTCCCGGCGGCCAGCGGGCTGAAGAACGTGGCCTTGGTGGTGGGAGCTCCGGCGGCGTCGACAGCGAGCAGCACCAGGCCCTCCGCGGCGCCCTCCGTGTCGAACTGTCCGTGCAGCGCGACATGGACGAGTTGGGCCGTCGGCGTGCCACCGAACAGGCCCGCGACCGCCGGGATCGTCGGCAACACCGACTCGGCACCGAAGAGAGTCGTCACCTCTGAGGCCTCGGCCTCGGCCTGGTCGAGCTTGCCCCACTTGGTGACGCCGTCGTACTTCGCGCTGAGCACGGCCGCCTTGACCACCTCAACCGTGGGTCTGGGCACCGGGCGCGGATCGCCCTCCGACAACGGCCACCTCCCGATCGCGGCATGCGCGCCGAGGAAGGGCGCGGCACCTCCGGACGACGACACCAGCGGCGGCTGGAACGTCACGAGCTCCCACGGCAGGAGCAGCTCCTCGGTGAGGAGCAGGATCGAGGGGGCCGTCGTTCGCGCGGGGTCCTCGACCACCGTGCGAATCACCGAGCGGACACTCTCGGGGACGATCCGTCCGAGCACCGCACCCGCTCCGGCAAGATCCTGATAGAGGGCATCCGGGTCGTTGGCGAACTGGATCTTGAAGCGCAGCGCCTTGGCGAAAGCCAGCCGCGGTGTCGTCCATCGGCGCGCTCCGTGGCCCGTCCAACGCCACCACACCGTCGACTCCCGGATACACGGTCCACACGAGCCGTTTGCCGTCAGTCGTGTCGGCGCTGCAGATGCCGATGACGAGGTCGGGCGGCGTCTCGTCGAGCAAGGGGTTGAGGTCCAGGAGCAGGCGGTCACGGCTGGCGACCTCGGGAGCGCCGGCGACCTTCGCGAGGTCATCCACGGCGACGATCGTGCGCCAGGCCACCCCGACGACCTGCCCCTGCCGCACGTAGTGCACCCCGATCCGACGCTCCACCGGGACCTGCGCGTCGATGTAGGTCGCGACGAAGGGCACGGTCACACTCGGGTACGGATCGGACGCGGTCACCGTGAGGGTCTGCCGGGTCGGAGCCGTCGTGGTCAGCGAGACCGGGTCGAACACGAGCACCACGTCGATGGTCTCGTCCGACGCCACGGTGATGGCCCCGGTGCCCATGAGCGTGTGGTCGTGGCGCTTCCCCAACCCGACCGTCACCGAGAACTCCTGCTCCACGACGACCACGTCATCTCGCGGTGTGCCGGTGGAGACGTCAATGCGCGGGTATGCCGGGTGGCTGGCTCCCGAGGCGGGCGGCGGTTCGGCGGCGGTTGGGGGTTCTGCAGCGGTGGGGGGTTCGGCGCCGGCGGGGGGCTCAGCGTGCTGGCCGCCTCCCGGCGGTGGAGCAGAGCGCCACCGCCTGATGATCCGTCCGACCAGTCCGCCGCCGGTGGGCGGCTCCGGCTGTTGCTGTTGCTGTTGCTGTTGCTGTTGCTGTTGCTGTTGCTGTTGCTGTTGCTGTTGCTGTTGCTGTTGCTGGGAGGGAGCCTGCACCGCGTGCGGGCGACGCACCCGCGCGACTCCCTCGAGCAACGCAACGACCGCGGCTGGGTCGGCACCTTCACCGATGGCCTGCGCCAAGCCAGCCAGGAGTCGTGTCGTGGGGACCCGCGCCAGGAGGTCGGCCACGCCGAGGTGTTCTGGAGGCAACCCACGCTCCGCGGCGATACCGATCTGCGCGAGGCGAGCGACCGGCATACGCGATGTTTGAAGGTCGTGCGTGTGGAGCACGAAGGTGACCAGGAAGTCCGAGCGGTCCTTGTCGCTGGCCTGCGCCGGGTACCGGCTCAGGAGGTCGGCGGCGAACTCGCCGGCTCGATCGGGAGGGAGCGCGCTGGCCACCCGAGCCACGGAGGCGGCGTCGACGACTTTGCTGCGGAAGAAATCCGCGGCCGAGATGGCCTCGTCCATCTGGGCATCGGTGGTTTGGGCGGAGAACATCGGGGGTTCCGTGGACGGGCCGGCCTGCACCGCGACGCGGTTCAACACCGTGGCGGCGGGATCGTGTCGCCCCACCAGGCTGGCGAGGAGTTCGTCCCTCTCGCTCGCCGTCAGGCCCAGGTCCGTCAGCGTGGAGCCGAGGCGCTGTCCGAGATCGGGTGCCGCAGCGCAGGTGGCATCGGTGAGGTCGTGCCACGCCGCGACATTCGGGAACTCACCCATGCATGAGAGGAGTCCGGCAGCACCGCCCTGATACCGGTCCGCCGAACAATCTCGGCACCTGCATGTATCTGCGAGTCGGCTGGACGCTCCTCTCACTCATCACGGTCCACCAGAAGGAGGCCCGCCGTGAGCTCACGCGACTACGAGAACTTCGACCTCCTCGTCGAATCCGTCGAGGGTGGGGGCTATCGAGCCCTGGTGACCCAGAGCCCGCTGGACGAGACCCCGAGCGTGCGGTTCACGATGCCGTTCGACGCCACGCGACTGGAGAACCTCCTCCTGAAGCTCGACCCCGGCCGCTCCGGCACTCGGCGGGTGGCCACGGATCCCCAGAGCAAAGCGGCTCAGGAGTTCGGGGTGGGCCTGTTCGAGTCGGTGTTCCAGGACGAGATCCTGCTCGCGTGGGAGCGCAGTCTCGACGCCGTCGGGCGGGAACGTGGGCTGCGTCTGCGCCTGCGCCTCAACGACGCCGCCGCGTTGGCCGGGCTGCCCTGGGAACTGCTGAACGACAAGAGGGGGCGGGGTTATCTCGCGCAGTCGGAGCAGACCCCGGTCGTGCGTTTCATCGACCTGCCGCAACAGCCACGACCCCTCGTCGTCGGCGGAGCACTGCGGATCCTCGCCGTCATCGCGTCGCCGACCGACCTCCCCCCGCTCGACGTCGAGGCCGAGTGGGTGGGCCTGAAGCTCGCTCTCGCGGACCCCATCGCCGCCGGGACGGTGCGCCTTGACCGGCTGGAGCAACCGACGATGTCCGAGTTGGCGAAGTGGTTGCGGACGAACACCGTGCACGTGCTGCACTTCGTCGGCCACGGCGCCTATGACGTGCAGCACGAGGACGGCGTCATCTACATGTGCGACAAGTACGGGCGGAGCTCGGCCGTGTCGTCGGCCGTCCTGGGTCCCTACAGCCGCGACCACCTCCCGCTGCGACTCATCGTCCTCAATGCCTGCCACACCGCGCGCGTCGACAGCGACGACCCTTTCAGTGGGATGGCGCAGAGCCTCGTCCGCCAGGACACGACGGCCGTGGTGGCGATGCAGTTCCCGATCAGTGACGACGCGGCGGCGGCGTTCAGCAGCGGCTTCTACGGTGCCCTTGCCGACGGCTTGCCGATCGACCAGGCGGCGACGGCGGCGCGCAAGGGGCTCATCGCGGACTTCGCGACCGAGTGGGCGACGCCCGTGCTGTTCCTGCGCGCCCCGGACGGGAAGGTTTTCGCCGACATCATCCCGGTCCCGCCGGTCGCCGTGCCCGAGCCGGAACCGGAGCCGGAGCAGGTCGTCGAGGCCGAGGCCGCTGTTGGACCCAAGGCCGAGCCAGAAACCGAACCAGTGGCGCCACAGCCCCATCCGGAACCGGTGGCGCTCCAGTCGGAGCCCGAGCCCGTGCCGGTCATCCAGAGGCCCGTGCCCCTGGTCGACCGGGTCATCAAGCCCGAGCCCGAGACTCTGCCTGAGGCTGTGCCGGAGCGGGAGCCGGAGTTCGACGACCCCCCGCCCTACGTGGATCACCCCACCGTCGTCGATACCCGGGTGACGACGCGCCAACCATCCGTGGCGATCCTCGTAGGAAGTGGCGTTCTGGTCGTCGCCTTTGTTCTTGGGGGCAGCTGGTTGTTCGCGCGAGCCAAGGACAACGTGGCCCTGCCGAACCCGAGCCCCACGGCGCTCTCCGCCACTCCCACTCCTGCCTCCACGGCGGCGTCCCCCAACCCCACCTCTGCTGCGTCCACTCCCACGCCCACACTGCGGCTGTCGGAGCCAGGGGTCCGGATGACTGCACAACAGTTCCAGTCGCCACCGGTGCTGGACGGCGATCCAGCTGAGTGGGCGGCAGTGCCGGTGCTCGTGGCCGACACCGTGATCTATCCAGTGGGTGGCAGGGATGCGAGGATCGCCGGCCGGTGGCAGCTCGGGTGGGACCGTGAGTCGCTCTACTTCTTCGTGGACGTCACTGATCCCCAGGTCGAGCAGCTCAACCTCACCGACAACAGCCAGCTCTACAAGGGTGACGGGGTCGGTTTCGAGATCGGCGCGTGGGTCGGGAAGGTCAGCACCACGACCTTGCCGACGCGCGACCTCAACGTCCTCTTCGGAATCACCGATGGGGAGGAGCGACCCACCGTCATTGCCGGTATCAACTCCGCGAAGGGCATGGATTTCGTGCGACAGAGCGACCTCACGGTCAATGGGGTCGGTGTCATCACCCCCGAGGGATATCGCATCGAAGCGGCTGTCCCGTGGGAACGGCTCAACGTGACCGGCGTGAAGCGCGGACTCCCGTTGACGATGAACCTGACCGTCAGCGACGGAAACGCGGACACCGCCGGCCTGCGCACGATGGTGAGCAACAACCCGCTGCGCGCGAAGAACAGTGCCCCGGGCCGGTATCGCTGGGGCCAACTCACTCTGAAGTGATCGCCGGCCTCTGAGGCGAGATCAGCCGGGTGGAATGGATCCGGCACAGCGACGGCCGAGCAGGCGCAGGTGCTCGACGAGCTCGGGTGGCTCGGCCACGTGGAAGTCGAGGCCGAGCATCCCGGGAAGTCGGTCGGGGCTCGGATCGACGACGGGAAGATCGGCGTCGCGGTCTTCGCCGACGACTTCCGCTCGATGCGTCCCTTCGCGGAGCGTGACAACACCAACATCGTGTCGTGGACCGAGCACGAGCACGGCGGACACTTCGCCTCCATGGAGGTTCCCCAGGAGCTGGCCGGAGCGATCCGGGCGTTCTACGCCTGAGCCAGCTGAACGGCATACAACTGCAGTTGTATGCCGTTCAGTCGCGTTCCGGCGTCGCGCCAGGTTCACGCCGACAGTCGTTGGGCTCGCGCGGCCAGGTGAGCGATCACGGACGGTGCGGATCGCGTGACGCCAAGAACACCAGGACGGCGGCCACGACCGCGAGTGAGGACCACAGGGTCGTGCTCGCCATCCAGCCGTCGCTGACGGGGAAGGGCGGGACGGAGTGCGGCGGCGGGTTGAAGGTGACCCACCCCAGGATCGCGCCCCCGACGACGATGGCCACGCCTTCGCCGGGTTCGTCGAACCCGGCGCCGCGCAACACAGCCGCCGCGGCGACAGTCACTGCCACCACGCCGGCACCCTCCACAACGAGGTGCCCGAGGGGGGTCTGTGCACTCCGCAGGTTCAGGGCCAGGACACCGACGCCCCAGACCGTGAGCGGAATCGTTGCTGCCGTGACCCTGAGGGCCGTCCGGCGACGCAGGGTGGTCGGTGCCGAATCCACTGCGGCGGCGGCGGGTTCGTCGAGGACGAACGCCGCGGCGCCGGCCAGCGCTGCGAGGGCCAACCTCAGAGGGAGAAGGGGCGGCGAATCTCCCGCGAAGGCGGCGCAA
Source organism: uncultured Actinomycetota bacterium (assembly GCA_963807825.1). GTDB lineage: Bacteria > Actinomycetota > Actinomycetes > Actinomycetales > Dermatophilaceae > Knoellia. The sequence continues at coordinate 242,695 of CAWEDC010000005.1, read as the reverse complement.
CCGCCGAGGATCAACAGGCCCACGGCCGTCGCCGCCAGGATGGGCGCCCAGCTGACGCCGCGCAGGATCACAGCGGGATGCGGGTCGGGTCCGCCAGCGCCGCGAGTGCCAGGCTGGTCAGGGCCAGGACCGCGATGGCGGTGAAGATGCGGATGAGGCGTGACCGCTGTCGCCCCTGGGCCTCGTGCAGCATCGCCGCGGTCGCCGCAAGACCACACAACAGCACGGCATACACGAGGTGCCAGGCAGGCGAGCCTCCGGCGACCCAGGGTTTGAAGTGCGTTGGGCTGTCCGAGGAGGTCCAGCCCACGAACGGCGCGTTCAGTTGGACGAGCGACGCAAGCCTGGACGCCGACATCGCCAGACCGCCCGAGGAGAGCATCACCCAGCCGTACAACACCACGACCGCGAGGAGACCGGCCCCCGGGAAACGCGCCCAGCGGCCGACCATGATGCCGAACAGGGGTCCACCCACGGCGCACACCACTCCTGCGCCTCGCATGGTGGCCAGATCGAGATCCGTGAGAGAAGTGTGGACATCGTTCGGCCAGCGGGTCGAGACGACATAGAGCCACACGAGCCACACCACTGCGACGACTCCCGGCACCAGGGAGCCGAGACACAGGGCCGCGGTCCGGGCGACCCCATCCGTCGGGGCAGCCTCGATCGGCTCAGTCGACCTGGCCATCGAACGGGTGAGGTGCACGCCGACGAAGACCCCCAGCAGGCCCAGAAGCAGAGCAGGGATGAAGACGGCGTCAATGAGATCAATGGTGTCGTCGTCGGTGCCCTGGGTCAGGTCCTTGGTGACCACGACCATCGCCCAGACCGACAGGACAAGGCCGATGATGAACAAGGGGTGCCGCGCGTAGCGGCGGGCCTCGACGAGCGCGAGGGTCCTGACCGTCGTCGCGCGAGTGGGAGGTGACAGCGTTGCGGTTGCAGGTGTCATGCCGCCACCTCCGGCTTCAGGGCGCGCTCGCCGAGCAGCAAGAGGTAGGCGTCCTCGAGGGTTGGCTCCGTCGGTTGGGCGCCGTGCGGCGCCGCCTCACCCACCATCCGGTAGCGCCCCGTGCCGGTGCGCCAGGAGGCGCGGGCGGCGGGGTCGGGGGCATCGGCCAACCACACCCGCCCCGCCGCCGTGGCGACCAGCTCGATGACCGGGCCGTCGAATCGAATTGATCCCTGGTCGAGGACGACGACGCGGTCACAGAGCGCGGCGACATCCTCTGTCTGGTGGGTCGAGAGCAGGACCGTCGACCGTTCGCCGGCACCGGACAGCACCTGACGCAGGGAGACCCGCTGCTGAGGGTCGACCCCGGTCGTGGGCTCGTCGAGCAGCAGCAGTTCGGGGTCTCCGATGAGGGCTTGGGCCAGAGCTACCCGACGGCGTTGGCCCCCCGAAAGCGAGCGGACGCGCTTCGTGGCCACGTCCCCGAGGTCGACGAGGTCGAGCACTCGTCGCACCTCGTCGTGCCGTGTCCGGCTGTCGGTCCACTCCTTGAGCACGGCCAAGTAGTCGACGAACGCGAACCCGGTGAACCCGCGCGGGAAGCCCATCTCCTGCGGCAGGTAGCCGAGTCGGCGACGTACCTCGGCGAGCGACTCGGGCGTCGAGGTCGACCGGCCGAGCAACTGCACGGTTCCTGCATCTGGCGCCAAGACCGTGGCGAGGATGCGGAGCAGTGTCGTCTTCCCGGCGCCGTTGGGGCCCAGGAGTCCGGTGATGCCGGGCCGCAGGTCGAGGTCGACACCGTCGAGAGCCGTGGTTCCCCGGTAGCGCTTCGTGATCCCGGTCAGCGCAGCCGTCGTGCTCATGACAGTCGTCCCCTTGGGTTGAGGTGGTGGATACGGAACTGGAAGACGAGAAAGGCACACACGCCGACGACGGCATACACAAGAAGCTTTGACGGGGCGAGGACGGCCACGGGATGGCGCTCCACGGTCGCCACAACAACGACGCACAACCAGGCGAGACCGAGTCCGAGGGCGGCCACGGTCGGACGCATCCAGGTCGAGGCGGCGAGCACGAGCGCCGTGAGCGCCATCGCCGGGAGCAGCCACGCGACGGTCGTCCAGGTCCAGGCCGGCACGAGGAGCCCGGCGGCGAGCGACAGTGGAAGGGAGGTCGCGAGGACGGCAGACGAGCGCAGGAGGAGCAGGCGCGAAGCCGAATACGGAGCTGCCGCACCGACTTCGTAGACGGCGTCCACGTCGGGTCCGTAGGCGAAGGCGACGCCCGCCATCGGGACGAGCGGTGCGACCAGGATGAAGCAGGCCAGTCCGCGGGTGCCCCCGAAGCCGGCCCCGAGACCCACGAAGACGAGCGTGATCGCCAGGCCGAGCAGCCACGAGGTCCGCAGCGAGGGCGCCACCGAGATGAGGAGCGAATCGGACTCGGAGACACCGACGCGGATGAGGAGTCGCTCCACCAGACTTCGGGACGGGGCCTGGGCATCCTCGCGGATCCGTTCCCAGATGGACTCGAGCGGCACCGGGTCCACGTGGTGGGCCATGCGGGCTCGGCACTCCGCGCACGTCGTGAGGTGCTGCTCCAGGGCGGCCGCCGGAAGCGCACTGGCCTCACCGCGGGTGTAGTGCGCGATCAAGGTGTCATCGGCGTGCCACTGGGGGCTCATGTCCACTCCTCGGTGAGGTCCTTGCGCAACTGCGCCTTGGCGCGGTGCAGACGAGTCTTCGCCGTGTTCGCAGGGATCCCGAGCAGCTGGGCAGCCTCTCGGGTGGTCAGTCCGTCGAGGACGGTGGCCTGCACAACCGCCCGCATGGGTGGCGACAACCGGCGCAGCGCAGCCCCCGCGTCGCCGTACTCGACGCCCAGCAGCACGCGCTCCTCGGCGCTGGGCTCCGATCCGCGGGCCGCGTCAACGTCCTCCAGCGGAAGGACCAGAGCATCCCGTCGGCCCCTGAGCCGGGAGATGAGCCGGCGGATGGCGATGCCCCACAGCCAGGCCGCCACCTCCCCGTCACCTCGCCACTTCTCGGCACCCTTCCACAACGCGACGAACGTGTCCTGGAGGACATCGGCCACGGCTTCCGGACTGTTGCACCGGCGGGTGAGGCGAGCGGCGAGCCAGGGGGCGTGGCGGTCGTACAGCACACGCATCGCGCCCAGGTCCCCCGCACTCACGGCAGCCAGCAGCTCGGGATCCTCCCGGAGCGAATTCGACTGCATACCTATGACTGTCGCACCGGTGCGACCAAATGGTTCCGGCCTCAGACGGAACCTTTCGGCCGGTCCGCAGCGACAGTTCCAGACAGCACGTCACGTGACCTGCACACGACCAGAGGAGAGCACCATGAAGACCCTCGCCGCCCTGAGAGTGGGCGTTCCCTTCATCGCACTGGCATGCCTCGGCTGCGGCCCGGCCCAAGCAGCCCCGGCACTCCACGAGGCCCTACCGGCCGACGTCCTCGTCCTCAGTTGCACGGGCGGCCGGACCTTCACCGGGGTCTCCGGAGAACTGCGTTTCCTTGGCCGAGAGGGCCTGTCGGGCAACGGCTCCGAGCGCTTCGGAGGGACCGTCACGCTGCACCACGTCATGGTCACCGATGGCCTCGACACCTACCGAGCCATCGGGTCAGCCGCCTGGGCTGGCGGGTTCAACGCCAACACGGGCCGTGTGCGAGACCACGCCACCTTCCACATCCAGGTCATGGGTGAGCGCGGAACCGTCGCAGCCGTCAAGATCTCGGGCTGGCTGCTCGAGGACGGCACCATCGTCATGCACGACAACGGCGACTGCACCCAACCCGAGTAGCAGCCGCAATCCCCGAGGGCACGACGGGCGTCCAGGGGCGTCAGCCGGCGTGCTTGGCCAGGCGCAGCCAGGTGTCGACGACGGTGTCCGGGTTGAGCGACATGGACTCGATGCCCTGGTCGAGGAGCCAGTCGGCGAGGTCGGGGTGGTCCGAGGGGCCCTGGCCACAGATGCCGACGTACTTGCCTCGTGCCTTGCAGGCCTCGATGGCCATGCTCAGCATCTTCTTCACCGCAGGGTCGCGCTCGTCGAAGCTGCCGGCCACGAGGGACGAGTCGCGGTCGAGTCCGAGTGTGAGCTGGGTGAGGTCGTTGGACCCGATGGAGAACCCGTCGAAGTGGTCGAGGAACGCGTCCGCCAGAACGGCGTTGGACGGAACCTCGCACATCATGACGACCTGCAGGTCGTTCTCGCCGCGCACGAGGCCGTGCTGCCCGAGCAGGTCGATGACACCCTCGGCCTCAGCGATGGTCCGCACAAACGGGATCATCACCTTGACGTTGGTCAGGCCCATCTCGTCGCGCACCAGCTTCAACGCCTCGGCCTCCATGGCGAAGCACTCCGCGAAGTCAGCGGACAGGTAGCGCGCCGCGCCGCGGTACCCGATCATCGGGTTCTCCTCGTGAGGTTCGTAGCGAGCGCCACCGAGCAGACCGGCATACTCGTTCGATTTGAAGTCGCTCATCCGCACGATGACCGGCTCCGGCGCAAAGGCCGCAGCCAGCATCGAGATGCCCTCGGCGACGCGCTTGACGAAGAAGTCGCGAGGCGAGGCGTATGCCGCGATGAGACTCTCGATCTCGGCCTTGAGCTCGGGTTCCTGGTCGTCGAGTTCGAGCAGCGCGCGCGGGTGGATCCCGATCTGGCGGTTGATGATGAACTCGAGGCGGGCGAGCCCAATTCCCCTGTGCGGCAGGCGAGAGAACTCGAAGGCCTGCTCGGGCGTGCCGACGTTCATCATGATCTTGACGGGCACCTCGGGCATGTCGTCGAGCTCGGTCTCGGTCACCGAGAACTCGCGCAGGCCGTCGTAGACGAAGCCCGTGTCACCCTCGGCGCACGACACGGTGACCTCGCGCCCGTCGGCGAGCTCGCGGGTCGCGTTTCCGGTGCCGACGACGGCGGGGATGCCGAGCTCGCGGGCGATGATTGCGGCGTGGCAGGTGCGGCCGCCGCGGTTGGTGACGATGGCGCTGGCGCGCTTCATGACCGGTTCCCAGTCGGGGTCGGTCATGTCGGCGACGAGGACCTCCCCGGCCTGGAAGTCGTGCATGGCCTCGGGCGTGGCCAGGACGCGCACGGCTCCGGCGCCGATCTTCTGGCCGATCGCACGGCCCTCGACGACGACGTCACCGCCGCCCTCGTCCATGCGGAACCGCCGGAGGGTCGAGCCGGACTGGCGTGACTTCACCGTCTCGGGGCGCGCCTGGAGGATGTAGATGCCGCCGTCGACACCGTCCTTGCCCCACTCGATGTCCATCGGCCGGCCGTAGTGCTCCTCGATCTTGAGGGCGTGCTCGGCGAGCTCGGTGACCTCGGCGTCGGTGAGGCTGAGGCGCGCGCTGTCGGCCGGGTCGACGTCGACGAAGTCGATCGAGCGACCGACCTCGGAGTCGTCGGTGTAGACCATCTTGGTCGCCTTGCTTCCGACACCGCGCTTGAGGATCGCCGGGCGACCGGCACGCAGCGCGGGCTTGTAGACGTAGAACTCGTCAGGGTTCACGGCGCCCTGGACGACCGCCTCGCCGAGGCCGTAGCTGCTCGTGATGAACACCGCGTCGGAGAAGCCGGACTCGGTGTCGATCGTGAACATCACGCCGGACGCACCGATGTCGGAACGCACCATTCGCTGGATGCCGGCCGAGAGGGCGACCGACTCGTGGTCGAAGTTGCTGTGGACGCGGTAGGAGATCGCGCGGTCGTTGTAGAGCGAGGCGAAGACCCGCTTGATCGCCAGCAGGATGTTGTCGATTCCGCGCACGTTGAGGAAGGTCTCCTGCTGCCCGGCGAAGCTCGCATCGGGCAGATCCTCGGCCGTCGCGCTCGAGCGCACCGCCCAGCTCACCTCGTCGCCCGTGTCACCGACAAGCTTCGTGTATGCCGTGCGGATCTCGTTCTCGAGGTCCTCCGGGAAGGGCTGCTCCTCGACCGCGTGGCGAATGTCGGCGCCGGCCGCGGCGAGCGCCCGCGTGTCCTCGACGTCGAGCTCATCGAGGATGCCGTTGATGCGGTCGGCCAGACCCTCGTGAGAGAGGAAGCGGCGGTAGGCGTCGGCGGTCGTCGCGAAGCCGTCGGGCACGCGCACCCCTGCCTTGGACAGGTGCTGGACCATCTCGCCGAGGGAGGCGTTCTTGCCACCGACGTGCTCGACATCGCCGAGGCCGAGCTCGGCGAACCACGCAATGTTCGCGCTGGGTGAACCCGACGAACCGGCGGGCCCCTGTGTGGTGGCGGTCATGATGGTCCCTTTCGTCGGTACGGCATCAACACTTCAGCGTCAGCCGAGGTCGGGCAGGCGGCTGCTCTGCATGATCACGGCAGCCATCTCCTCAACGGACATCTTTGCGGAGTTGATCGAGGGGATGCGATGCGCCCTGTACATCGTCTCGGCCCGCCGCAACTCGAAGCTGCACTGGGCGAGCGTGGCATAGGTCGAACCGGGTCTGCGTTCGTTTCTCACCTGGCTCAGACGGACCGGCGTGGACAGCAGGCCGAAGCACTTGTCGGCGAGCTGGGCGATCGGTCTCGGCAGGGACTCGGTCTCGAAGTCCTCGGGCACGAGGGGATAGTTCGCGACCTTGAGCCCGTGCTGGAGGGCGAGGTACATCGACGTCGGTGTCTTCCCGCACCGCGACGGGGCGACGAGGATGAGGTCGGACTGCTCGAGGTTGCGCAGGCTGGCACCGTCGTCGTGCTCCATCGCGAACTCGATGGCCTTCATGCGCAGGTCGTAGCGACCGGTGTCCCCGACTCCGTGCAGGGCCACCGCATTGTGGGTCGCGTTGACGTGGAGCACCCGCTCGACCGTGTCGAGGTGCGACCCGAAGAGGTCGATGAAGGCGGCCTTGGTCTTCTGCAGCTCCTGGCGGATCTCGCTGTCGGTCACGGTCGAGAAGACGAGCGGGGTCACCGTCTCCGTCATCGCACCGTCGATCTGGGCCAGCACCGCCCGGGCCTGCTCGATCGTCACGATGAACGGGATCTTGCGACGGGTGAAGGTCAGCCCCGGGAACTGGGCGAGCATGAGGTTGCCCAGGGTCTCGGCCGAGATGCCGGTTCCGCCCGCGACGAAGAAGACGGGTGTGGTCTCCGGGACCGTGGTCATGCCGGTTCCTCTGCGAGCATCTCGGTCGCGACGATGAGGACCACGAGGTTGCGAGGGCCGTGGACACCTTCGACGCGTTGCAGCTCGATGTCGCTCGTGGCGCTGGGACCGCTGATCCAGGTGAGTGCCCTTTGCTGACCGGTGGGGGTCCGCAGTCGCGCGACCGCCTCGGGCACGTCGTGCACCACTTGGTCGTCGCGGATCACGCACACGTGGGTGTCGGGCACGAGGGTGAGTTCGCGCCGTCCCTGGTCGGCCTGGTGGTCGAGGACGATCGTGCCGGTGACGGCGATGCCCAAGGCAGATCCCGTCACCACGGCGTCGACCGAGTCGAGGACCAGCGTCGTCGAGTCGGATTCGGCGACGACGTCGAACGACTCCCGGATGGCCTGCTGCCACGCGTCGTCGAGGCCCGTGGGCAGGACCACGGAGGAGGCGTCGACGGCGCGCAGGGCGCCCACGATCGCGGCGCCCACCTCTGCCTCGGGGACGCGCAGGACGGTCGCCCGATAGTCGGCGACGTTCTCCGCCAACAGCTCCAGCGTCTCTGTGCTGGGATGCGTCTTCGTGCCCCGGACGGACACGAGCGGACGCGTTTCGAGCGGACCGTCGTGTCCGTCCGGGGCACGAAGACGGGGTTCGGTCGTGATGTCGGCCGTCGCCGAGCGGACGCGGGCAAGGATCTCGTCGCGTGCGCTCATCGCGTCTCGCCTTCCTTGCCGGGTATGCCGTCCGCTCGCCCGGGACTGGGCCGCTCGCCTTCGCGTCCATCATGCTCGCGGACCCACCACTGTCGGAAGGTCTCCTTGGGCGGGGTCGGCACATTGCGTGCGTCGGTCCACGCGCCCAGACCGGGAACCCTGGTGATGGTGCGCTTGCCGATGAGCCTGCCAGCGGTGGTCGCGCCCTTCTGGGCGACCGCCAGCCGCCGAGGGTCGGACAGCACCCACGCCGCAGCCTTCATGGCCGCGGACTCGGCGCGGTGCCCGCCCTGCTGGGCGACGGTGCCACGCAGCTCGACGAGCAGCTCGGGGATGTTGATCCGCACCGGGCAGGCGTCGAAGCAGGCACCACACAGGCTCGACGCGTAGGGCAGGGACTGGTCGACCTCACTCGCCGTCCCCCGCAGCTGCGGGTTGAGCACGGCACCGATCGGCCCCGGATAGACGGAGCCGTAGGCGTGGCCACCGGTGCGCTCATAGACGGGGCAGACGTTGAGGCAGGCCGAGCAGCGGATGCACCGAAGCGCCTGTCTCCCAAGGGAATCCGCGAGCACGTGACTGCGCCCGTTGTCGAGGAGGATGACGTGCACCTCCTGGGGCCCGTCGCCGTCGTGCACCCCGGACCACATGGTCGTGTAGGGGTTCATCCGCTCCCCCGTGCTCGAACGCGGCAGCAGCTGGAGCATGGGCCCGAGGTCGTCCCAGGTGGGCAGGACCTTCTCGATCCCGACGACGGAGATGAGGGTCTCGGGCAGCGTGAGGCACATGCGGCCGTTGCCCTCGGACTCGACGACGACGAGCGTCCCGGTGTCGGCGATGGCGAAGTTGGCACCCGACACCGCGACCTTCGCACGCAGGAACTTCTCGCGCAGGTGCAGACGCGCCGCCTCGGCCAGCCGGGCCGGATCGTCGGTGAGGTCCTCGGGTGCGGGGCGCCCGAACGTGCGCCATCTCGCGCAGGAACACGTCGCGAATCTCGGTGCGGTTGCGGTGGATCGCCGGCACGAGGATGTGGCTGGGGCGGTCACCGAAGAGCTGGACGATGAGCTCGGCGAGGTCGGTCTCCCAGGCGCTGATCCCGGCCGCCTCGAGGGCCTCGTTGAGCTCGATCTCCTGGGTCGCCATGGACTTGACCTTGACGACCTCGTCGACCCCCTTGGAGCGCGCGATGTCGACCACGATCTGGTTCGCCTCGTCGGCATCCCTGGCCCAGTGGACGATGGCGCCGTTGGCGGTCAGCGATGCCTCGACCTGCTCGAGGTAGTCACCCAGGTGGTGCAGCGCCTCGTCCTTCGCCGCAGCCCCGGCGACCCGCAGCGCCTCCCACTCGGGCACCTCGGCGACGACCGCCGCGCGCTTCTCCCGGATCGTGTGGGTGGCGTTGCGCAGGTTCGTCCGCTGCTGCGTGTTGGCGAGCGCCTCGCGAGCAGCCGTCGGGAACTTCGGCATCCCGACGAAGGTCGGCGACGTCTGCTGGACCGGTGGGCTGCTCATACGGGGTCCCCGCGAAGTATCTGGAGGAGCGCAGCGGGGGAAGAACTTCGTGGGGTGTTCATGCGGGGTTCTCCTTGGTCGAGGCCAGGATCTCTGCAAGATGCAGGCGGCGTATGCCGGACCGTTGCCTTCCGAGGATGCCACCGATGTGTGCCAGGCAGGAGTTGTCACCCGCGACGAGGACCTCGGCCCCGGTCTCGGTGACGTGCGCGGCCTTGTCGGTGCCCATCGCGACGGACACGTCGGCGTTCTTCATCGCGAAGGTCCCGCCGAACCCGCAGCACTCCTCGGCACTGGGCAGCTCGACGAGGTCGATCCCCTCGACGGCTCGCAGGAGCTGCAAAGGCTTGTCACCCACGCGCAGCATCCGCAGTGAGTGGCAGGTCGGGTGATAGGTGACGCGGTGCGGGAAGTACGCGCCGACATCGGTCACGCCGAGCACGTCCACGAGGAACTCCGACAGCTCGAAGACCTTGGGTCCGACTCGCTCCACCTCTGACGCGAGCCCGGGGTCACCTGCGAGGTGGGCGATCATCGGGTGCTGGTCCCGGACCGACCCGACGCACGATCCCGACGGGGCGACGACGGCGTCGTAGTCCCCGAACACGTCGACAAAGTGACGGACGAGCGGAACGGCCTCACCGGCATACCCCGTGTTCGTCAGCATCTGACCGCAACAGGTCTGCCCCATCGGGAACTCGACCGTGACACCCAGCCGCTCGAGGAGGCGGACGGTGGCCTTCGGGGTCTCGGGCCACATCGTGTCGTTGAAGCACGTCGCGAAGAGGGCGACCCGGAGGTCGTTGGGGCGAGGCGTCGTTGCCGTCATGTCCTCATCCAAGCGCTCAGGCCACTGTCGTGAGGACGACGCGGCCGCGAGCGCGGCCCGAGGCCAGGTGGTCGAGAGCGGCGGCGGCCTCCTCGAGGGGGAAGGTGCGGTCGACGACCGGGTGGAGCTGGCCGGCCTCGACGAGGTCCGCGAGCGCGTGGAGGTAGTCGAGCTTGGGACGGCTGCTGAAGGAGCCGCGCGGGATCTGGTCGGTGAGGGTCGACCGGGCCATGAGCCCGAACATGCGCGGGATGCTGCCGAGGACGGCGCGACCCTCACGGCCGTACTGGTCATGGCCGACGAGGACGTAGGAACCGTCGGGTTCCAGCGCCCGGCGGATCTGCGCGAACGAGTGGTTGCCCGGGATGTCGAGGATGACGTCGTAGCGCTCGGTGCCGAGGGTGAAGTCCTCGGTCGTGTAGTCGATGACGTGGTCGGCCCCCGCGTCACGCAGCAGGTCCTGTTTGTCGGGGCCGTCGACCGCCGTGACCGTGGCGCCGTCCGCCTTCGCGATCTGCACGCAGAGCGAACCGACACCACCAGCGGCCCCGTTGACGAGGACTCGATCTCCGGCGGCGACCTTGCCGTTCTCGCGCACGGTCTGCAGCGCGATGATCCCGGCGGTCGGGAGGGTGCTGGCCTCCTCGAAGGTCAGGCCCGTCGGCATGGTGAGCAACCGGTCCTGATGGACGGCGACGAACTCCGCCCACGTCGCACCATTGACCCACTGCATCGTCGGCAGCGACTCACCAAAGACGTTGTCGCCCAACGCAATCGACGTCACGTTGGCACCGACGGCGGTCACCGTGCCTGCGAAGTCGGAGCCGGGCACGCGCTCCTTGGGCGCGCGGATCCCGGAGCCCATGAGCCGCAGGACTGCGGGTCGCCCGGTGACGACGTGCCACACGTCGGGGTGAACCGAGGCGGCGTGGACCTGCACGAGGACCTGGTCAGCGCCCGGGCACCGGAACGGGGAGGTCCACGCAGCGCAGGTCGGACATCGACCCGTAGTGGTCCTGCACGACTGCTCTCACGTTGCGACGCTAGCCCTCTGCGGAGTCTGACGTGCCGGACTGCTCGATGGTGCCGATCGTGCGGACCTCCTGGCGAATGCGATCCATGAGCCAGGGATAGGGGTCGTGCAGCGTGGATCGTCGCTGGCGCGACTCACCGGCCAATTTCCTGAGCCGCCCAGCCGCGACGTAGTGACGACCTCTCGTGTTGCCCTTGGCTTCCAGCAGTCCGGCATCCACCAACGCTTTGAGGTCTCTCGTGGCTGTGCGCTCCTCGATGCCGCTGCGTTTCACGTAGCCGGGGCGCCGCACCCTGAGTCCCAGGGCGGCATCGAAGAGAGGGTCGAAGGTCCGCTCGGGAAGGCCGCGCTCCGTGATGACCTCTTCAACGTGGGCACCGAGCACATTTGCCTCGTCCAGTCGTCGCTGGACCGTCTGCGCCTGCATGTGGTGAGCGCGCAGGCAGAACTTCACCCACAACTGCGCGCTGCGCTCGGGATTCCAACCACCCCCGCCTGTGGCTGCGAGGACGCTGTAGTAGTCCTCGGTATTGCTGCCCAGCCACTCTTCGATGCTGCTGAAGATCGGCTCCGGAATGTCTCCCTGCGTGAGGACAAGAGTCTGGAGAGCACGAGCCATCCGCCCATTTCCATCTCGGAAGGGGTGGATCATCACCAGGTTCAAGTGCGCCATCGCGGCACGCATCATGGGGTTGAGATCGGGGTGGCCCTTGATGTCGTTCGTCAGTGCGTCAACGAGCTCGGCGACTGAGTCCGGAGCGGGGCCCTGAAAGACGCGCTCCCCCGTCTCATCGCGCTCGACGTAGATCTCCCCCCAGCGGTACTGGCCGGGACTCTTGTCGAGGTCGTGCTCGAGGAGCATGAAATGCATTGACCTCAGGGTCTGTGAGTCCAACTGGAAGCCCGGCTTGTCGGCCATGTGCAACACGTAGGTCATGACGCGTCGATAGCCGATGATCTCCGCCCAGGTCTTTTCGTCCGCGGTCAGTGGTTCCTCATCGTCAACCGCCGCAAGCGCATCCTGGTCGGACACGTCGTAACCCTCGATGGAGTTCGAACCTTGGATGGCTCTGGCCTGGGTGGTTCGACGCAAACCCCCCACCCATCGCCGAGGCGTACGAAGCCACGTAGCGAGGCGTTCCCTCATCTCGGCTACGTCAGCAATGACCTGGGCGTCCTCCAGGTCCAGTTCGGGTGGTTCAAACAGAATCGGCATGTCTCTATGTCCTTATCATTGAGACATCTACTCTCTCATGGGCAGTTCGATGGCGCAATGATAGAGACATAGAGACAGGTTGCCGGGGCGACGATTCGTCTTGGCGGCGGTGATCGGTCAGACCTCGAAGACGGACCAGCAGATGTCGTTGCGCCGGCGCTGGTCCTCGAGCACGAGCTCGCGGACCGAGTCAGGAAGCTGGGCACGCTGCCACTGGCACTCGCGCCGCATTGAGGTGTCGCTCGCGTCGCCCGGCGCCGCCACGCCCACTGCCTTGATCGCGTATGCCGCTGCGCCCAGGTCGTGCTCGGGAACGTGAGCAACGCAGGCAGCCTGCCCAGCGGCATACGCCGCGAAGCGTGCCGCACCACGCAACGGTCGCGCGGCACCCATGGCGTGGCCACCGGCGGCTCGCGCCTCCATCATTGGGACGTCACCGCGCACCCAGGCGCGCGCGTGTTCGATGGCCTGGCGCGGTCGGTCGTCGCCGGGCTGTTCCGACTCGAAGAGGTCGAGGACGTGTTCGGCGCAGGCGGCGGCCCACAGCGCGAGCAGGTGGTGGTCGGCGTCGGCGAGGGTCCCGCCTCGGCGGGTCGTGACGAGTCGGGGATCCCTGACCTTGGGCAGGATCATGGTGACCATTGTGGAACAGTCAGAACCTCCGGCCCGATTCCGCGACCACTCGACCACCCGACCACTCGACAAACCCATGAGGCTCCACATGACCGAGCAGCAGACCATCGTCATCACCGGAGCCAGCGACGGGATCGGCGCCGCCGCCGCCGGCCAGCTCCAGGCCCTGGGCCACCGCGTCGTCCTCGTCGGCCGTTCGCCCGAGAAGACCGCCAGCGTTGCTGCCCAGCTCAATGCGCCCTCGCACGTGGCCGACTTCGCCGACCTCGACCAGGTGCGCGCGCTCGCGGCCGAGCTGCTTGGCGGCCTATCCCGCGCATCGACGTGCTCGCCAACAATGCGGGCGGCGTCTTCGGTCAGGAGAGCACGAAGGACGGCTTCGACAAGACCTTCCAGGTCAACCACCTCGCCCCCTTCCTGCTCACGCACCTCCTCATGGACCGCCTCGTCGAGTCCGAGGCGACGGTGATCCAGACGTCCAGCGCCGCGCACCGCCTCTTCGGCAACATCGACCTCGATGACCTGGACAACGCCCGCAACTGGAGCGCCAACAAGGCCTACGGCGACGGCAAGCTCGCCAACGTCCTCTTCACCCGCGAGCTGCACCGGCGCTTCCACGACCAGGGCATCAACGCCGTGGCCTTCCACCCGGGCGTCATCCGCACGAACTTCGCCAACGACACCCCCAGCCTGATGCGGTTCGTCTATCGCACCCCCTTGGCGCGACTTCTCACTGGCGTGGAGTCTGGCGGCGCGCACCTCACCTGGCTCGCGGGCGGCATCCCGGGTCAGACGTGGGAGCCCGGTCGTTACTACGAGAACGACAAGCTCGCCAAGATCAACCCCCAGGTCAAGGACGCGGCACTGGCGCAGGGCCTGTGGGAGCGCAGCGAAGCGCTCCTCGGCCTCTGACAGAGACCCGCGAAAACGGCATAGTGGAGCCATGGAGGACGGATACACGACGCGGTTGCTGACACCCGAGACGTGGGACGACTTCTCGACCCTCGTCGAGGCGAACAACGGTGTGTGGGGCGGTTGTTGGTGCATGGGCTTCCACCCCGAGGGCTTCGGCACGACGCCCAGCGTCAGCGGCAACCGCGCCGCGAAGGAGGCGCACGTCCGCGCCGGGACCGTGCATCAAATGCTCGTGTATGCCGGCGAGCAGTGCGTGGGCTGGTGCCAGTTCGGCAGCCCGGTTGAACTGCCCAACATCAAGAACCAGAAGGTCTACGAGAAGGACGCGACGGACCTGCCGGACTGGCGGATCGGGTGCATCTTCACGGGGAGCAAGCACCGCGGTCATGGTGTTGCGCGGGCGGCGGTCACGGCGGTGCTGGACGAGATCCGGGCGGCCGGCGGTGGCGTGGTCGAGGCCTATCCCGAGCAGGTCGAGGAGCGTGGGCCGCAGCGCGGGGCCTTCTTCCACACCGGGCCGGAGACCCTGTTCGAGGAGTTCGGCTTCGAGCGCGACCGCAAGATCGCGAAGTGGCGTTGGGTCATGCGCCTCACCCTCACGCCCTGACTGCCTTCGCCGAGCCCGCCGTGTCGCGCCCGGCCCACTTCTAGGGCACACTCGCTCCCCTATGCGTGACAGTGAAAAGGACCCGGGCCTTCCGGGCGGAAGTCTGCTGCGCGATCACCTGGATGGCCTGGCGGCGCATGAGCACGGCGCCTCGACGCCGCCCATCGACGACCTCGTCGAGGCCTACGACATTCCCCGCGCGGACCTCGCGGCCTTTGAAGCCCTCCGCAGCATGTGGGCCGGAGCACCCCTGACTGCCGACCCGCACGCGAGCCTGGACCACCTCGTCGACGTCCTCGTCACACTCCCCGCGGACCTGACGGTGCATGACGCGATCGGCTGGATCTGCGCCACCTGGTCGACGGTTCCCCAGTCCCCCGGCGAGACGACGACCGATGTCATCGAGAGGTACGGCGCGGCTCCAGGCGCGTGGGTCTTCCATGCTGCCGGGATTCCCCCGGAGGAGATCAAGCACGTCGACCCGGAGGCCGTGGAGATCGTCGCTGTCCTCGCCGTGGCCCGCGGAGCCCACCTCCCGCCGCGGCTCTGAGCGCACGCGGCGGGGGTGGACCCACGAACCTGACGACATTGTCAGGAGTGACGCAAGGCTGCAGCCTCGGCTGCAAGTGCTTCAATTCGTGCCCAATCCGCCTGTGCCACAGCGTCTTTCGGGGTCAGCCAGGAGCCACCGACGCAGCCGACGTTGGGCAGCGCGAGCCAGGCGGCCGCAGTCTCCGGCGTGATGCCACCCGTCGGGCAGAACCGCAGCTGAGGACACGGCCCGCTCACCGCGGACAAGTAGGGCCGACCGCCACTGGCCTCCGCCGGGAAGAACTTCATGGCCGTGAGTCCGGCTTCGGCCAGCGTGAGCATCTCGGTCAGGGTCCCGGCCCCCGCGAGGAGCGGCAGCCCGCTGGCGAGGGCGGCGTCGAGCAGTCGCGGCGGCGACCCGGGCGTGACGATGAACTGCGCTCCGGCGTCCTTGACCTGCTGCACCTGCTCCGGGGTCACGACGGTGCCGGCACCGACGACCATGCCCTCGACCTGGGAGGCGACGGCCTCGATCGCGCCGAGCCCGGCTGAGCTGCGGAGCGTGATCTCGATGACGGGTATGCCGCCGCGCACCAGGGCGCGGGCCAGCGGCACCGCCTGCTCGACGGAGTCCACGACGACGACCGGGATGACCGGGGCGAGGTCGAGGACGTCGCCCGCGTTCGTGATCACCGGGGTGGTGGAAGCGTGGCTGGTGCTGGCTGGGTTGATGGACGCAGTGGTGGTCATCGGGTCTCCTCGCTGCTGACGAACGGTGCGGCATCGCTCTGGTCCCAGACGTGCCCGAGGTTGCCGAAGATGTGGGCTCCCTCATCAGCGCGACCGACGGCTGCGCGCATCGGGGCGAACAGTTCGCGCCCCGTGCCCGTCCCGACTGCACTGACCCGCGGCGACGGGACCCGCGCAGCGAACTCGTCCTCGTCGACGAGCACGTCGAGCCGTCCGGTCAGGGAGTCGACCCGGATGATGTCGCCGTCGTGGATCTTCGAGATCGGTCCGGCATGGACCGACTCCGGCGTGACGTGGATGGCCGCCGGAATGGCACCCGAAGCGCCACTCATGCGTCCATCGGTCACGAGAGCCACGGCATACCCACGTTTTTGAAGGACACCGAGCGAGGGGGTGAGCGCGTGCAGTTCGGGCATGCCGTTGGCGCTGGGGCCCTGCTCGCGGATGACGACGATGACGTCGCGGTCGAGCTCGCGGCGCGAGAACGCCTGGAGGAAGCCGACCTGGTCGGTGAAGACCCGGGCCGGCGCCTCGATGACACGGTGCTCGTCCTTGACGGCGGAC
The DNA here is from genome assembly GCA_963807825.1 of uncultured Actinomycetota bacterium. Classification (GTDB taxonomy): domain Bacteria; phylum Actinomycetota; class Actinomycetes; order Actinomycetales; family Dermatophilaceae; genus Knoellia. Next base: position 226,297 of record CAWEDC010000005.1, on the reverse strand, counting down.
ACCTTGATGACGGCGTGACCCAGCGTGCCGCCGAGGACGCGCAGTCCACCGTCGACGGTGAACGGGTCGTGGGCCTCACGCAGGACCGACGAGATCGCCGGATCCCGTTGCGGCGTCGAGGAATTCGAGACGACCATCGATGATCATCGGGCGCTGGGTGTAGCGGCGCAGACCCGGCCCGGCAACCGTCAGCACGTCCTCGTGCAGCAGTCCGTTGTCGAGGAGGGTGCGCACGAGGAACGGCGTGCCGCCGGCGGCGTGGAAGTGGTTCACGTCGGCTGGGCCGTTGGGATAGATGCGGGCGATCGACGGGACGGCTGAGGACAGGACGTCGAAGTCCTCCCACGTCAGGTCGATCCCGGCGGCTGCGGCCATCGAGATGAGGTGCATCGTGTGGTTGGTCGAACCGCCGGTCGCCAGGAGGGCGATGACGCCGTTGATGACCACCTTCTCGTCGACGATCTGGCCGATGCCGTAGGGCGTGTCCGACGCGGCGATCTCGGCAATGCGGACTGTCGTGGCGGCGGTGAGTGCGTCACGCAGCGGGTCGTCGGGGTGGACGAACGCGGCTCCGGGCAGGTGCAGCCCCATGACGTCCATGAGCATCTGGTTGGAGTTGGCGGTGCCATAGAAGGTGCAGGTGCCGGCGGAGTGGTAGGACGCGACCTCGCTCTGGAGCAGCTCGTCGCGCCCGACTTCGCCCGCGGCATACGCCTTGCGGGTCTCGGCCTTGTCGGCGTTGGACCGCCCGGACGACATCGGGCCGGCGGGAACGAGGGCGGTCGGCAGGTGGCCGAACGAGAGGGCGCCGGCGACGAGCCCGGGCACGATCTTGTCGCAGACGCCGAGCATGAGGACGCCGTCGAAGACGTCGTGGGACAGGGCGATCGCGGTCGACATGGCGATGACGTCGCGGCTGAAGAGGCTGAGCTCCATGCCCGCTCGTCCCTGCGTGATGCCGTCGCACATGGCGGGCACGCCACCGGCGACGCGGGCGACGGCGCCGACCTCGCGGGCCGTCTGCTTCATCGCGTTCGGGTAGTGCTCGAACGGCGCGTGGGCCGACAGCATGTCGTTGTAGGAGGTGATGATCCCGAGGCTCACGCCGGTGTCGGCGGCCATCGTCGTGCGGTCGGCGCCACCGCACGAGGCGACGGCGTGGGCGAGGTTCGAGCAGCCGAGGTCCGTGCGGGCGGGGCGCAGGCTCAGCTCGGAGGCCGCGCGGGAAAGACGTTGAAGGTATGCCGTGCGGCTGGCACGGCTGCGTTCGGTCACCGCAGCGGTGACCTGGGCGACGACAGGGTGGATTGCGGGCGCCATGAGGCTCCTGGGGGTTCGGCGGTCAGGGACGGGACCGCGCGAACGGCGACATTGGCGTTGCGCACTTGTGATCCAGATCACAAGTGTGTCGATCCCGGCTGGTTCGGCAAGGGCCATCCCGGGATACGGACCAGTAGCCCAGAACACGAGGACCTCCGGGTGACGTGGGACTTCGACAGTCCGCACGTCACCCGGAGGTCCTCACCTACTGCGGGTCAGCTCACTTCGGCTGGGTCACGGCCACAGGTTGGGGTTCTTGTCCGATCCGTAACCGCCATAGCGGGGGCGTCGCTCCAGGTGCAGGTGCGGGCCGGTGGTGTTCCCGGTGTTGCCGGAGTAGCCGATCAGCTGGTTGGTGGCGACTGCCTGACCGTCGCTCACCACCCTCCTCGACAGGTGGCAGTAGCCCCAGTCCGAGCCGTCCACGTTGTCGTTGATCAAAATCATGGTGCCGTAGGCGGAACCCCAGTTCGCCCGGCCAGTGCGGCAGTCACCGGCGATGGTCGCGTAGACCGGTGTGCCGATGGGGCATCCGATGTCGACACCGGTGTGGTAGCCGGCCTGCCAGTCGCCGGGGATGCGCCAAGCTGCCGTGATCGGGTGCGCGGTGGGGTTCTTCACGGGCCGCACGTACGACGCGGCCTGAGCTGCTGGCGCCGAGGCGATGCCAGCGATGGCCAGTCCGGCGACCGTTGCACCCCCACTGAGGATGATCCGTCGACTTGGCATGGACGATTCCTGATGATCTGTCATGTCAGTTCTCCCGGTTCTACTCGTGATCGGGGTGTGATGAACCTGAATCAACGCTCATGCCCATCAGCCCCCCGCTCGCTTGTCTGGGTCATTTCGTGCCCAACCAAACTGCGCGGCACACAACGTCCCAAACCCCGCTGCGAAACCGCTGCGAGTGCTTCGAGTCAAACAGAACTCGGCCCATCTCGCCTGATGAAGGCCGCCGGGGTGAACGCAGCAAGGGCCCCTCGACCGGCCAGGGGGCAGATGACTAGCGGCGACTGCCCCAGTTCCAGGACGGAGTCGTGAGCAGTCCCTGACCCTCGACAAAGGTCTCGCCGAGGTCCTTGACGAGGGTGACGCGTCGAGGCGGTGAACCCACCCCGGTCGCGACCGCCTCATCCCCATCGCCCTCCTCGTCGTGATCGCGCACCCGGAGCAGTCGCGCGAGCGCCTCCGAGTGCGACACGACCATGACCTGACTGCGCTGTGCCGCAACGGTGATGAGCCGGGCCAGGGGTGGCAGCAGGTCGGGGTGGAGTGACGTCTCGGGCTCGTTGAGGACCATGAGCGGCGGCGGTTCGACGGTGAGCAGGGCAGCGACAAGACAGAGGTAGCGCAGGGTCCCATCGGACAGCTCGGCGGCCGCCAAGGGTCGCAGCATTCCTGGCTGGTGGAGGTGGACGTCAAAACGTCCGTCGACAACGGGAACGTCAAGCGTCGCGCCCTGAAAGGCGTCTGCCACAGCGGCATCGAGCCCGGAGCGCCCGTTCTCGCGGATGGTCTGAAGTGCGGCGGCGAGGTCTGAGCCGTCGTCCGCGAGCACCGGAGTCCGGGTGCCGATGTGGGCCTGTCGCGCGGGCGCCGCAGCGTCGGCCCGGAACCCGTCATAGAACCGCCAACCCTGGATGAGGCGCCGCACCTGCAACAGCTCCGGCGCGCGGTCCGGGTCGGCGAACTCGGTGAGCATCGACTCCCACGGGCGGAGGGACTGGGTGAGCCGGGTCCACCCCGGCCGCTTGTTCGGAGTCGGCTCGATCGGTTCGGGGTCGGACTCCCACCCCGGCTCTCGGCCAGCGTCCCAGTCCCAGTCGACGTTGGAGGCCGCGTCTTCGGCATTGGTCCGCGCCTCGACCGTGCCCCAACGTCGGCGCACGAGAACGGAATTGGGCCGCATCACCGGGCCGGCCCACACGACCTCACGCTTGATCTCCGGGTCACGCAGGAACGCCGAGCCACCTCCGTCCGAGCCCGAAGCCTGCGACGGGAGGCCCAGGTCCACCAGGTAGCCGAAGTCCTCCGTCGTGAAACCCAGCCGAAGACTGATCGGACCCTTGCGCACCGTCCCCTCGACGGCATACCCGGATTTCCTGGCTCCATTCAGCGTCGACGGTCCGGCCCAGAGCGCGGACTGGAGGCCGCCCTCGCGGGCCAGGGTGCCGATGGCGTCACCGCGACCGCAGCCCGCGAGAAGTCGCAGGCTGCGATAGAGGCTCGACTTGCCGGAACCGTTCGCGCCAGTGACGACGTCAAGACCATGAAGCGGCACGACGACATCGCGCAGCGAGCGATATCCCGAGACGGCGACAGCAGTGAGCACGAACGAGAACGTATGCCGCACCCCTGACAGCCAGCCATGCCCCTATCCCCCCAGAGACCCGACAGCCGTCGGTGCCCAGACGCCCCACCGGGCTGTGACGCGATCCAAGGCATCACCTCCCCGGACTCCGCGGGATCAGGGCCGACGGGTGGCTTCGTCGGTGGCGCTGGCTCCGCGCGGACGCACCCTTGCGCGGAACGCGTCGCGACGCCGGGCCCATCTGGTGCGCCGACGCTGGCGGCGTCGCTCGTTGATATCCGCCTCGCTGATGACAGTGATCCCCAGGGCCGTGAGCCTGACAGCAACGTGAGCCGCTTGCTCAGGGCTTGCCCTGAAGTGCACGGACATCCCGCAGTCGTGGAAGGTTGCGATGTCGAGTTCGGCTGGCCCGTAGAGGTCGACGTTGATGGACCAGGGCGCGAACAGTTGCAGCAACCTCGCGTGGACAGGGTTGTGCAGGTCCAGCTCGATACCCATGCAGGGGTCGCCTCGGCGCTGTCCGACTCCGATGCGCCTCAGATCTTCTTGGACCACCCTGATCTCCTCAGGCATCTCGCTGCCGCCGTCCGTGTAGGCGTCGATCTGCGCCGCCGTGACGTCGGGCCCGAGGACATCCAGAACGACCGAACAGACGACCGCCGCATCACCGCGGTCGAGGATGTCCTGGTCGATGAAGTAGCGGCCGCCTTCTCGGTTCATGTCTCGTTCCGATCGGTGTCGCGTTGGCGGTCGTGGCGTTTGTTGCGGATTCTCGAGATCAGTGATGGCTCCGACACGGTGGGCGGTCGCCTGACGTAGGTCACGGCGACCGCAATCAGGAGGAACGCACCGGCAAGTGCGGCAAGACCTCGAAGGGGCACGTACCAAGGGGTTCCGGTCGTGACGTCGTGCGCAAACTGTCCGAAGCCCCACAGAACACCGATGACGATCATCAGCGCTGGACGAATCGGGTCATGGTTGGGATCGGTCAGCCGCCGCCGCGGAGCCTGTGTCAGTTGCCAGCGGAGGCTGGCCAACGTCATTCGCGAGGGCGGGCGGGCGGCGTGCCGCGCTGCGCGGCCGCCCCGAGCCGGTTGATGGGGTTGGTGCTCGCCTTGTGGGGGGAGATCGGGTTCGGCGCTCATCGACTGCTCCGCTTGCCGGTGACCGCCACGCGGGCTCGATGCTCGACCTCGCGCTGTCCGCGGTTGGCGCGTCCGCGTTTGCTCTGCCACAAGAGGCGGAGGCTGTTCAGTGCGAGGAAGACGATCATCGCGGCGAGTCCCCCGACGCCGAGCATGAGACCGACCTCGGGATCGATGTTGTCCTCGGTCCAGTAGACGTAGTCGTCCTTGGCCATTGCACGACCGATCGATCCGTCGCTGTTCTGCTGCACCCGGACAATGAGTGGGGGTTCGTAGCCAGTGATCGGGGTCGGGTCCTGCCACCCCTCAGCCAGGTCCTCGTAGATCGAGATCGCCTCCGAGTTCACGTTCTCAAGATCAACACGGTCGCGACTGCCAGCCAGGCGGACCCGGACACCGTCCACCTCGGAAAACCCGCCACCACGTCCGCTGACGTAGTCGATCCGGACCTGCACCTCCTGGGCAGTGACCCATTCACCGTTGGCCTGCAGAGCACGAGCCTGGTTTCGGTCGTGCAGGTCGATCGGGAAGAACACGAATCCGAAACCAGCCACGAAGACGCACAAGCCGATGAGCCAGGAGATGCCCTCGGTGGCGTCAACGGCCCACGCTGCCACCCGCGCGGCCCACACCGGAACGATCCGGGTTCGGCGTGGGCGATGGTCAACGTTCACAAGGACATTCTTGGCGTTGCACCTGCGGCGTGACGGATCTTCGGAGGATCGCGACTGTTGTTCGTCGGCCGCTCGCATCGAGCATCCAGTGGCGTCGGTCGCGCTAGGGCGCCGGGAGTGCCGCGAGTTGCGCCAGCTCGTCGTTGCTGAGCGCCACCGAGGGCGCAGCGAGGAGCTCCTCGAGCTGGTCCGTTGACGTGGCGGAGACCAGCGGCGCGATGACCGTCGGCTGGTGCATCAGCCAGGCCAGCGCGACGGCGGCGGGTCGGGCGTCTTGGGAGACTGCGATGGCCTCAAGCGTGTCGAGGAGTCCTTGGCCGGCGGGGTTCAGCATCGGCCGCACTCCGGCCCCTCGAGCTCGACCCTCGGTGCTGGCCTCGGTGCGGTACTTGCCGGACAGGAAGCCACCGCCGAGGGCCCGGTAGGGCAGGACCGCGAGTCGTTCGGCGGCCGCGACCGGCGCGAACTCGGTCTCGAACGGTTCTCGGTGCGCGAGGCTGTAGTGGGGTTGAAGGGCGACCGGGGCCGCGTGTCCGCCCGTCCGTGCGGCGCGGAGCCAGTCCTCCACGGTGTCGGCAGAGAAGTTCGACAGTCCGACGGCGCGAACCTTGCCTGCTTGGACCAGCGCGTCGAATGCGGCGGAGCTTTCCTCGACAGGCGTCTGCGGGTCCTCGTAGTGGGCGAAGTAGAGGTCGACGTGATCGGTGCCCAGTCGGCGCAGCGACTCCTCGATGGCTCCCGTGACGGCGGTCGCCGACAGGCCCTCGAAGCGAGGGTGGTTGCCCATCTTCGTGGCGAGGACGACCTGGTCGCGGGTGCCGCGGTCACGCATCCAGTTGCCGAGAACGGTTTCCGCCGCTCCGTCGGAGTAGGTGTCAGCGGTGTCGATCAAGGAACCGCCCGCCTCGATGAACGCATCGAGGATCGCGTATGCCGTGGGCTCGTCGATCGTGCGCCCGAAGACATTCGTTCCCAGACCGAGAGGCAGAGTGAGGTCGCGACCCCACACGGGGAGGTCAGGTTCGATGCTCGGCATGTCCGCGAGGCTGCCACAGCCGTACGACACTGCCCGCGATCGCCAGCCAGAGAGTCAGGCTTCGGCGGGCAGGGCGATGATGAACGTGGCGCCACCGCCAGGCGTCTCATCCACGAGCAGTCTCCCGCCGTGCGAACGAACGATCTGTGTCACGAGCGCCAGTCCGAGTCCCACGCGGCGTCCACCCTCTCCAGGGCGGGAACGGGCGAACCGTTGCGTGATCCTGGTGAACTCCTCGGCGGCCACTCCCTGCCCGTGGTCGATGATCGAGAGTCGGGGCCCCTCGGCCGAGTTCTCGACCATCACCACCACCTCACCCTGATCGGGCGAGTGGGCAATCGCGTTGTCGATGAGCGCCACGAGCGCGCGACGAAGACTGGTGCGCACGCCGAGCACGCGCACCGCCTCGCGGGGCACTTGGCTGGCCAGGGTCACGGACTGGCTCACGGCATACGCCTCAAGGCTTTGCACGACTTCGCCCGCGAGGGCGGTCAGGTCCACCGACTCTGCCGCAACGGGTGCGTGCTCCAGCTGAGCAGACAGCAACAGGTCCGAGACGACCTCAGCCATGGCGTGCGTGTCGTCGACGAGCTGGTCCACCTCGCGCCGGTGGGCAGGGCTGGCCTGCGGCGAGAGGTGGCGCTGCACCATCTGGGCGCGGGTGCTGACGACAGCCAGCGGGGTCCTCAGCTCGTGGCTGGCGTCCGCAACGAACTGCCGCTGCAGCTCGAGCGCAGTCGCGAGAGGACGCGCCGCACGGCGACCAGCGATGAGGCCGACCCCTCCGGCGAGGAGGATCCCCATCCCTCCCGCGAGGAGAGCCGAACGGATCAACCGCGACTCCTCCTCGCGATGCAGAGCCACGTCGTATACCGCGACGAACGTGCTCCCCGAGTGCTCCGACACTGCCGCGGGATAGGTGCCGGACGCCGTCTTGACGCGGGTGGTTGACGGAGTCGGCGTGACCAGCTCGGGCGCATCGAGGATGAAGTCCGGCGTCCCCGGAGTGGCCGTCCGACCGACCGTCCCGATCTCGATGAGCCAGATGCCGGGCGGGGCGTCGGTGGTGTCGTCCGCGGCCAGAGCCGACGCCTGCACCCGTGCGCGCGTCTCCGCCGACTGCTCCCGGTCGAAGAGCAGGATCGCCACGGCCGTCACGAGGACGACGAGGACGAGCGATGCCGCGCCCACGGTCAGGGCGACCGAGCGAGCCGCCCGTCGCACTGGATCCCGCTGTGTCCCAACGACTTTCGGATCAGTCATGGTCGACCCAGCCGGTAGCCGACGCCATGGACGGTCTCGACGACCTCCTTGCCGAGCTTGCGCCGAAGGTAGTAGACGTAGGTGTCGACCGCACCTTCTGTCTCGGCATTGTCGAAGGCCAGACTGAGAAGGTCGTCCCGGCTGAACACCTGCTTGGGGCGCCGCGCCAGGGTCTCCAGGAGCAGGGCTTCACGACGGGACAGTAGGACCTCCGAGTCGCCGTCGACGACCCGGCTCTCACCGACAATGAGCCGGCGCGACCCGACGGGCAGCTGCGCCGCATCCTCACTCGACGTCGTGCGTCGCAACAGGGCGCGCAGCCGGGCGAGCAGCTCCTCGACCTCGAAGGGCTTCACGAGGTAGTCCTGCGCCCCCGCGTCCAAGCCCTCGACCCTGTCGGTCAGTGTGCCCCGCGCGGTGAGGAAGAGGACGGGGGTGGCGATGCCCTGGCGCCTCAGTCGGCGCACGAGGTCGACCCCTTCGATCGCGGGGAGCCCGCGGTCCACGACCAGTGCATCCCACGAACGCACGAGAGCCAGGTGGAGCCCGGCCTGACCATCCTTGGCGACGGTCACGGCATACCCCTCTTCCTCCAGGAGGTCGTGGAGCATGCCGGACAGATCGGGGTCGTCCTCCACGAGGAGGACCCGGGATCCGATCGACGGTGTGGTCACGCCGTCAGCCTGCCATTCGGGCCTCAGAACTTTCTGAGATGGCGCAGGAAGCATCACGGCCATGACGATCCGTGCAACAGCACCCAGGCCCCAGACCGGGCGGCGCCCCGGTGCGACAGGTTCGTGCGGCCCTGCGCCGCGGCGTCCGTCACCGGCAGTGGCAGCGACGCACGGCGGACCTCCTCGAGACCGTCGCCGTCGTCAGCCTGGTCGCCATCGTGGCGGTGTTCCTGCGGGACGGCGGAAGCGCGGACCTCCTCAGCGGTGACACCGCCACCGTCCTCACGGCGTGCGGTCGGCTCACCGGTCTCGTCGTCGTCGACCTCCTCCTCATCCAGTTCCTCCTGGCGGCGCGCGTGCCGTGGGTCGACCGCGCCTACGGCATCGACCGCGCCCTGAAAGCACACCGAGTCCTGGGGCGGGTCAGTCTTCCGCTGGTCCTCATCCACGTGGAGACCTTGGTGATCGCGTATGCCGTCCAGGCCCACCTTTCGCCGTGGGTGGGCTGGGCCGTCGAGCCCTTCCGGATGCTGTCCGACGTGCCCGACATGCTCACCGCGTTCGCTGGCACGGTGCTCATCGTCGCGGTCGCCGTCACGTCGGTGCGCATTGCGCGGCGCAAGATGTCGTACGAACGCTGGCACCTGGTGCACCTCACGGCATACGCAGCGGTGGGTCTGTCCATCCCGCACCAGCTGTCGATCGGGTCGGACCTCACGCGCAACGGCGTGGTGAAGGCGTACTGGATCGCGCTCTATGTCCTCGTCGCGACGAGCGTCGTCTGGTGGCGGATCCTCGTTCCGGTGATCCGAACGCTGCGGCACGGGATGCGGGTCGAGTCAGTCACGGAGGAGCTGCCGGGCACGTGGTCGGTGCGGATCACCGGCCGGAACCTGGATCGACTGCCGGCGCGGTCCGGGCAGTTTCTCGGCTGGCGCTTCCTCAGCCGCGGACTGTGGAGCACGGCCCACCCGTGGTCGTTGTCGTCGATGCCGGACGGACGCCACCTCCGGATCACGGTGCGGGATCTCGGCGACCACTCACGCCTGCTCGCCGACCTGCGGCCCGGGACCCGGGTCGCCGTCGAAGGGCCCTATGGCGCCTTCACGACCGCAGTCCGCACCCACGACCGCGTCCTGCTCGTCGCGGCCGGCATCGGGGTGACACCGGTGCGGGCGGTCCTCGAAGAACTCGTGCGGCACCACACCGCCGCCCCGGGGCACGTCACGGTCATCGTCCGCGTCGACGATGTCGACCTCATCCCCCTGCGGGAGGAGCTGGAGCACCTGACGTCGGTCGGCGGACACCAGCTCCACCTCCTTGCCGGTCCTCCCGTACGTGGTTCGTGGCTGCCGTCCGGTCTGCCCGGGGGCGATGACGCCGCGCGTGTTCGCGAGCTGGTCCCGGACCTCAACCTCCATGACGTCTACGTGTGCGGACCCCCGCCCTGGATGACGCTCGTGCACCACTCACTGCGCAAGGCAGGGCTTCGGCGAGGCCAGGTCCACGACGAAAGGTTCGGCTGGTGAGGATTCGCACGGGAGTCGCAGTCGGTCTGGGAAGTGCCGCGGTGGTCGGCCTTTCCTGGTTCTCCGGGTTGGAGCCGCGGCAGCTCCCGGTCACGGCTGGAGCGCAAGTGGAGCAGTCGGCCGTGGTGACCCCGGCCGGCCCGACCGCTCCGTCGAACTCGGCGCCGTCAACCCGTCCCCCCTCACCCAGGGTTGTCTCGGGCACAGTGAAGGGTGCCGTCGTCCGCACCCAGTACGGTCCGGTGCAGATCCGACTCAGCTATTCGGGCAAGCGGATCACTGACATCCAGCCGCTGCAGCTCACCGACAGCTCGGGTACCTCTGTTCGGATCAGCGATCGCGCAGCGCCGATCCTTCGCAGGAAGGCCTTGGCCGCACAGTCCGCCCAGGTCGACATGGTGTCAGGGGCGACGTACACGAGCGCGGCCTACCTGCAGAGCCTGCAGTCGGCAATCGACGCCGCCCACCTCGGCTGAGGACCTGAGGGCGAGTGTCGAGGCCGTAGATGTCCTCGTGACGCCGACGACGTCTCCGGTGGAAGATCGCACTTCGTAGGTGGCGATGTCGCCACCTCGGACGGCTCAATTTTGGGATCTTCGCGGTCCCGCGCAGGGTGTGCCCGTTGTGGTTCGCGATGTCGCCCGGGAGAGTTATGGCCAACACCGCGAACGCCGGGAGCAGGATGAGGAGAGCCATGACGTCGTAGGCTCGGGACAGCCGGTACGTGGGCGACTCGCTCAAGGAAGCCTCACTCACATGCGGATCTCATGAACACGTAACGTGCCACGAGTTCCGAGCCCGGTTCACCGGTCTTGGAGTCCGGCTCCCCCGTCAGCACAGTGTCCTTCGTGATGGCCCTCAGGTCTTCTGCGGTGAATCGGAGGTCGTTGGCTGACCACTTCTGGTTCTCGCCGAACGCGTCCATGACGTACGTGTGGCCTGGGGTGGTGGAGTCGACAGTTAAGGGTTTGCTGTGCGTCCACGCGCTGGGAGCGCTCTCATCCAACCGCCACGTGATCAAGTCCCCGCTCGGTTCGTCACGGGCCCATTCAGCGATGTGAACCAACGTTTGCGCGTTCGGGTCGTCGTCCAAGAAGATCCCGGCGCCGTCGTACTTGCCTTCACAAGGTTGGGCGAGACCAACCAGGTGTCCGTCGGCGTCGCGGGTGATGCCCGTCTTCCCGTCTTGGATGGGCGAACATCCAGCGAGTGGTCCTACGACAGCCAGGCCCAAGGCTGCGAGTGCGACCCGGTTGAGGGGCGGCCTTCGGTCTCGCCTCATGCGGACATTCTCGGCACGCACATCGGACATGTTTGCTTCCCCGGACGGATCGTGACCATCGCGCAACGCTTTGAAAGGACGACTCGTGCGCCTTGACCGGTTGGCCGTCCGTGAGCAGGAGCACCCACATCCATGCCCGGTCAGCCCAACCCGGAACGATCCGGGTTCGGCGTGGGCTCAGAGCTAGAAGCCGCCGTCGCGGGCCATGTTGCTGAACCGGCTGTAGTGACCCTGGAACGCGAGCACGATGTCGGCGGTCGGACCGTTTCGGTGCTTGGCGACGATGACGTCAGCCTCACCGTCTCGTTCGGGGTCGGAGCGGTCGCGGTGGAGCAGGATCACCATGTCGGCGTCCTGCTCGATCGAGCCCGACTCGCGAAGGTCGCTCATCTGGGGGCGCTTGTCGGTGCGCTGCTCAGGACCACGGTTCAGCTGGGAGATCGCGATCACGGGGACCTCGAGCTCCTTGGCCAGGAGCTTGAGTGCACGCGAGAACTCGGCGACCTCCTGCTGGCGGGACTCGACCTTCTTGCCCGAGCTCATCAGCTGGAGGTAGTCGATGATCACCATGCGCAGGTTGTGCTGCTGCTTGAGGCGACGGCACTTGGACCGGATCTCCATGAGCGACATGTTGGGCGAGTCGTCAATGAAGAGAGGGGCATCCGAGATCTTGCCCATGACCCGCGCCAGCTTGTTCCACTGCTCCTGACCCTTGAGACCCTTGCGGAGGTCCTGCAGCTGGATCGTGGCCTCGGCCGACAGGATGCGCATCGTGATCTCGGTGCGGCTCATTTCGAGCGAGAACACAGCCGTCGCCATGTTGTGCTTGATCGCCGCCGCGCGAGCGATGTCAATTCCCAGGGTCGATTTTCCGACGGCCGGTCGAGCTGCGATGACGATCATCTGGCCGGGGTGGAGGCCGTTGGTCAGGGTGTCCAGCTCGAGGAAGCCGGTGGGCACGCCGGTCAGGTCGTCGGTGCGTCCGGCGGCGGCCTCGATCTCCTCCATCGTCGCGTTGAGGAGTTCGCCGAGCTGGTGGTAGTCCTCGCCGCCGCGCTTCTCGGCGACGGAGTAGACCTCGGCCTGGGCGCGGTTGACGATCTCGTCGACGTCACCCTCGCCCTGGCCGTAGCCCATCTGGACGATTCGGGTTCCGGCCTCGACGAGACGACGCAGGACGGCCCGCTCGTGGACGATCTCGGCGTAGTAGCCGGCGTTCGCCGCGGTCGGCACCGACTGGATCAGCTGGTGGAGGTAGGCCTGCCCACCGACACGCGTGAGGTCGCCGCGCTTGTTGAGTTCGTCGGCGACGGTGATGGCGTCGGCGGGCTCACCGCGGCCGTAGAGATCAAGGACCGCGTCATAGATGAGCTCGTGGGCCGGGCGGTAGAAGTCCGTGGACTTCGTGACCTCGAGGCAGTCGGCGATCGCATCCTTGTTGAGGAGCATCGAACCGAGGACGGACTGCTCCGCGCCGAGGTCCTGGGGAGGGAGCCTGTCGTCGGGAGGACCGTCGCTCGAGCCGGTGTAGCTGCTGCTGAGCTCTGCGATCGACACCCGCCGCCCCTCTCATCCACACGTCAATTGCTGCCAAGACCCTTGATACCAGCGACCTCGGACAGCGCCCACGATCCCTCGATCTGCACACCGTATGGCCCAACGTCCAACACCACGAACCGGGGCTGTGGACAACCTGTGGACAGAGGGTGGAAAACGCCCGACGGCGTTGTGCACAGCCCGTGGACAGCCCTGTGGATAGTCCCCGGGCTAGTCCCATCACAGCCCTCTGACCTGCGGTTTTGTCATGCACCGGGTGTGAGCAAAAGAAACTTTCGGGCGTGTCTCATCCACATGAGCCGCGTCACGTAGCCCGCTCATCCCCCGGCCGAACCACGGCGTTCTGGCCCCCCTACCCTCCAGTAGCGCTCATCTGCACTGATGCCCGGACATGGCCCACATTTTGCTCCGCCATGTGAAGCAATGGCACTCCCTCACCCGCCCCCTCACAGGGCTGCCGGACCCACCCCATCCCACATGCGTCAAGATCAACACCATGGCCTATTTCGAACGCACCGGCCCCACCACGTTCCGCGCCACCGAGCACACCGGCGGCGCCTGGGCCCTCGACGAGCAACACATCGCGCCCGCCCTCGGACTGCTCGCGCACGTCGTCGAGACCGACCGCGACGAGCGCCGCGACGAGAGCCCACAGGACGCCCTCCCCCTCGCGCGCCTGTCCTACGACATCCTCGGCACCCTCCCCATCGGCGAGGTCGACACCACCGTCACCGTGCGACGCCCCGGCCGCACCATCGAGCTCGTCGAGGCCACCCTCAGCCACGGCGGCCGCCCCGCCGTCATCCTGCGCGCCTGGCTTCTCCAGCCCCGCGACACCCACGCCGTCGCCGGCTCGGCCACCCCGCGCATCCCCTCCCCGGAGGACACCCCGGCCTGGGACCCCACCACGGTCTGGCCCGGTGGCTTCATCAAGACCGCCCACCTGCGCCGCCAACAGACCGCACCCGGCCGCGCCCACTTCTGGGTCCGCACCGACGAACCCCTCGTCGCCGACGAACCCGTGTCCCCCACCGCAGCAGCCATCGGCGTTCTCGACATCGCCAACGGCATGACCGTGCGCGAGGACCCCACGCAGGTCGCGTTCCCCAACCTCGACCTCACGGCTCACCTCGTGCGGGCACCGCGCGCTGGCTGGGTCGGCTTCGACACCACCGTCACGTTCGGCGATGACGGCATCGGGCTCACCAGCAGCGTGCTGCACGACGAGGACGGCCCGATCGGTTCGCTCAACCAGATCCTCACGGTCCGCCCGAAGTCCTAGCCTGCGCGGCCGTACCTCTCCGCAGAGCGCGCCTTCGCCTTGGCCGCCTCGATCTCGCGGTCCTTGGGCGGCGCGGCGGTCACGAGGTGGTTCAACAGGTGCTGGGTCGCGTCCGCGACCTCACGCACCGCAGCGTCGAACGCCTCCTGGTTCGCCTGCGAAGGCTTGGTCGACCCACTCACCTTGCGCACGTACTGGAGCGCGGCGGCATACACCTCGCTGTCCGTGGCCGGCGGTTCGAAGTTGTGCAGTTGACGGATGTTTCGGCACATACCTTCAGCGTATGCCGGACCGCTGACGACCAAAAGAGCCTCACCTTCCGCTGTGGCTAAGGTCAGGGCATGGCAGAAACTCCTCGGCGCGTGCTCGGCCCCGGCACCGAACCCGACCCCCGGTTCACGCTGGCCAACGAACGCACGTTCCTCGCGTGGATCCGCACCGGCCTCGCCCTCATCGCCGGGGCCGTCGCGATCGAGGGGTTCAGCATCAACCTCGACGAGACCGTTCGCGGCATCCTCGCGATCCTTCTCATCCTCGTCGGCGCCACGGTGGCCATCGGGGCGGGCGTGCGCTGGCTGCGGGTCGAGCAAGCGATGCGTCAGGGTCGGCCGCTCCCCTTCCCGACCCTCATCCCGTTCCTCATCATCGGGACCATCGTCGCCACGATCGTCCTGCTCGTGCTCGTGCTGAAGTGACGATGTCCGACCCGACGACGCCGCGCACGGACGACGGTCTGCAGCCCGAGCGAACCTCACTCGCGTGGCAGCGCACGGCCATCTCGTTCGTCGGTGCGTCGTTGTTGTTCCTGCGCTGGGCGACACAACAAGGGCCCACGGTCACCGTCGTTGTTGCCATCGCGGCTGTCACCGCGACGTGGATCTTCTTCCACACCCGGACCCGACTGCGCCGGATCGGTCGGCTTCTTCCCCGCCCCGGGACTCGAGCCCGCGACCACCGAGGTCCTCGTCGTGTGCGCGGCGACAGCAGCCCTCGCCGTCGCCGCCCTCTGGATCACCCTGACGGCCTAGTGCGCGGCGGTGGCCGCCCACGTGTCGAGGTAGGACTCGGCGCCGGCCATGAGGTCGTCGACCAGCTCCTGGCCGCCGACGAGGCGCAGGTCCTCCACCCAGTCCGGCACCTGCCCGTAGTGCGCCACGCCATCGACGTTGACGTCCCACGTGCGTTGCCCGGTCGTCTGGCGCGACAGCACCGACCCACCGTCGATGGACCTGAACGGATAGACGACCGGACCCGCGGCCGACGTCGCAGCCCCGGCCCTCGGGGCAGGTGTCCCACCGAACCCGTTCATGTCCATCCCGAACCCGTAGCCGACCCCGAAGCGGTCACGCTGCGCCTTGGTGGCGCGCCAGTCGGCGACGAATTGCGTTGTGTCGTGCCCGTACTGGGTCGCGAACCCGCCGAGCGAGTAGAGCCGCTCCATGTAGGGCTCGGCCATCCACGAGTGCGAGCTGAGCGCACCGGCATACCGAGTCTCTTCGAGAATCGACAGGGTGCTGGCGGCGGCCTTGGCCGACATGTGGTCGACCTCGACCATCATGTTGCGCTTGACCATGCCCCTCACGGCGTAGTCGCCCAAGGACGACAACCCGCGCGGATTGCAGTGCGGCCCAGCGGGATACACCGGCACCACTGCCAACGGGAACGCGATGGCGAGCTCCTTGGGGAGGACGCCACCGATGACCGTGTGGTCAGGAACCTCACCCGCCTTGCAGGTGCGCGGGTTCCACCACGTGCCGGTCGTGAGGAACTGTCCGAGGTTGACGATGAGCCCCGTCGTGCCCTCGTCGTAGCGCACTCCACACAGCGCGTTGTCGAACTTGTGGCAGAGGAACATCGACGACACCCCGAGCGCCTTGAGCTCGTCGAGCCCGCGGTCGATCTGGGCCTTGCGTGCACCCGGGGATCGTGAGGAACTGCTTGCACCCGAACGGTTCTGACGTCTCGACGCCGAGGACGACCGCGAGCTTGCCCTGCTCGATGACCGAACGCGCCTGCTGCGGATTCGTCACCACCCGGAACCAGCCCTTGCCGGCGCCGCCGTACTGCGCGTCGATGAACGCCTCGAGCTGACGGGTCTTCGCCGCCTCGCGTCGGACCGCGTCCATGTCGTTGCACGAGCTCTTGTTGGGCGGGTTGACCACGCCGTTGATGAGGCAGAGCCCGGAGTTGGACACGAGGTCGTTGACGAGGACGCGTTGGCCTCCGCGCCAGGCCCGCTCGACCCACTTGTAGTACATCTGCTGGTGGGTGAAGGAGTCGTAGGCCGGCCAGAAGTTGAAGGTCGGCCAGCCCACCGTGTCGTGGCTCGCGAACGGGTTCCCGCCGAGGCGCGCGTTGGTGAGGTTCTCGATGAGGGCGAGGTTGCCGTTGGGCTTGTGGGCCGGGCAGTCCTGGAGCGCCGAGGCGATGCCGTCGACGCTGAACGTCCTGCCGCACACCACGTTCCCGCCGAAGCCCTCGTCGCTGAACATGTGGGTGTGGGCGTCGACGAGCCCGCGCACCTCACCGTTCGCCGTGGTCCCGGTGAAGGGCGCGCCCGTCACGTTGACCTCGGAATCCGGTGTCTGCGGATTGACCGGCTCCCACCACGCCGGGCCGGCAGCCGTGGCCGAAGTGGCCGCGGTGGAGGCTCCCAGGAGCGCGACGAGAGATGCGAGCACCGCCGCGAGGACGGCATACCCACTGCGCCGCAGGCGACGCGAACGGGACGGGACGACGGAGCGGAACCTCGACATTGAGACCTCCAGCAGACGGTGGTTACTCAAGCGTAGCCACTTCTGCGGCTAGCGTCGCGGTGTGAGCGCGACAGAAGAGACCCCGAGCCAGCATCGGGAAGTCCTCCGACTCGCGCTCCCGGCGTTCCTCGCCCTCGTGGCCGAACCGCTGTTCCTGCTGACCGACTCCGCGATCGTCGGCCACCTCGGCACCCCGCAACTTGCAGGGCTCGGTGTCGCGAGCGCGATGCTGCTGACGGCGGCCAACATCTTCGTGTTCCTCGCCTACGGCACGACGTCGGTCGTTGCGCGGCAGCTCGGCGCCGGCAACCGGGACGGTGCGATCGCTGCGGGCATCGACGGGACGTGGCTCGCCGTCGGGCTCGGTGCCGTCACGGCGGTCCTGGTGGCGGCCTTTGCGGGGCCGATCTGCCAACTGTTCGGTGCGTCCCCCGAGGCGTTGGGCCACGCCGTCACCTACCTGCGGATCAGTGCCATCTCGATCCCGGCCATGCTCGTCGTCCTGGCCACGACCGGCGTCCTGCGCGGCCTCCAGGACACGAAGACACCACTCATCGCGAGCGCCCTCGGGTTCACGAGCAACATTGGGCTCAACCTGCTGTTCGTCTACGGATTCGGTTGGGGCATAGCGGGATCCGCGATCGGCACCGTCATCGCCCAGTCCGGCATGGCGGTCGCCCTCGTCGCCGTCCTCATGCGCGAGGCAGCCCGCAACCACGTCACGCTGCGCGCCCATCCGGGCCGGATTCTCGGGGCCGCGCGCACCGGCGTCCCGCTCCTCATCCGCACCATGGCCCTGCGCGCGGTCCTGCTCACGACGACGTGGGTCGCGGCCGGGCTGGGTGACGTGCCACTGGCCGCCTACCAGGTGTCGGCGGTGATCTGGTCCTTCCTCGTCTTCGCCCTCGACGCCATCGCCATCGCCGCGCAGGCGATCACGGGCAAGGCCCTGGGCGCTGGCGACATCGCCCGAACCCGTTCTGCGACAACGCTGATGATCCGGTGGGGTGTCATCGGCGGCGTTGTCCTCGGCATCGTCGTGCTGCTCCTCCACACGACCCTGCCGCGCCTGTTCACGAGCGACCCGGCCGTGCAGTCGGCCATCGCGGCGGCGCTCATCATCGTGGCCCTGTCACAACCGTTGAGCGGCTACGCGTTCGTCATCGACGGTGTCCTCATCGGCGCCGGAGACGGCAAGTGGCTGGCTCGGGCGATGCTCGGGAACTTCCTCGCCTACCTGCCGCTCATCCTCGGCGTGCACCTCATGGGCGACTGGCTCCTCGAGGGCGGCAGCGTGCGCGGATCCAACAACGCGGTCACCTGGCTGTGGCTCGCGTTCACCGCGTTCATGGCCATCCGCGGAGTGCTGATGTGGGCCCGGGTCCGCACCGACAAGTGGATGGTCACCGGCGCCACCCGCTGAGGTGCGACTTCGTGCGTTGGGTCAGGAAACGCTGACGGCGGCCTCGCGCCTCGGGTCGCCGGCCGCTCGCAGCTCACCGTCCCCACCCAGGTATGCCGCTCCCACCCCGCCGAAGTACATCGACAGATCGCCGTGGTCCAGTCCCCTCAGTCCGGCGAGCTGCACCGCCGTGTCGATGTCGACGCTCGCCTCGTGCTCGACCACCGGCTCCCCCGATGCCTCGAACCGCACGTGCATCCGCGGCGCCTGGATCGCCACGTCGAGGTCGACCCCTCCCAGACACAACTGCGCGAGAACCTGCATGAGCGCCGTCGTGATCCGGTCCGCACCCGGTGAACCCACCGCCAGGACCCGACCGTCAGCAGTCCGAGCCACCGTCGGCGCCATGTTGGAGGCCAGCCGCGTCCCGGGCTCCAACGCGTGCAGCCCCAACCGGTTGAGCTCCGGCTCGCCGAGCGCGTTGTTGAGGAGCAGCCCTGTCCCGGGAATCGTCACACCCGACCCGTAGCCACTCGACATCGTCACCGCACACGCCAGGCCGTCACTGTCGACCGCCGAGATGTGAGCCGTTGACGCCGACGTCGGCAGGCCAGCCAGTCCGTGCCGGTCGACCGCCGCGAGCAGCGCATGTCCGTCGGCGTCGAGGTCACGTGAGAGGTCGTGAACCTTGAGGCGGTACGCCAACACGGCCCGCTGGATCCGCAGGATGTCGTCCCACGAGACCCCGTCCGCACCGCGTTGCGTCCCCGACCGACCGATGGTGTGGATGCGAGACGAGCGCGCCAGCTCCGTGAGCATCACGGCGAGCAGCGGTCCGCCGACCGAGGGTGGCGGGTTCACTGCGACGTCCCACTCACCGACGGTGCGTCGCACCGGTTCACGGACAACCACCTTGTATGCCGCGAAGTCGGCTTCCGTGATCAGCCCACCGTGGGCGGCCATGTCGGCTGCGAGCGCGCGGCCGAGCTCCCCGGTGGTGAGGAGCGACGACCCTTCACGGGCCACGGCCTCCAGCACCGACGCCAGCTCGGGGTTGCGCGCGAGATCGCCTGCGACAAAAGGGGATCCGTCGTCGCGCCGAGTCAACGCACGGGCACCGGCGTCGTGCCCGAAGAGCGGGTCGGCCACGAGGGCCAGGTAGCGCGCAGCAGCCCCACCGATCGGGTAGCCATCGCGACACACGCCCACCGCCGGCTCCACGAGCGACGCCCACGGCAACGAGCCGAAGCCAGCCACCGCCGCCTCGCACGCCGAGAGGGCGCCGGGCACCGCGACCGAGCCGTGACCGGCATACATGGTCACGCCGCCGCCGTACTCCGTGACGACCTCGCGAACTCCCCCACCAAAGGCCGAGCGCGGCAACCCGCGCCCCGGCATGGCGACGTTGCCGTCGATGACGACCGGCGAACCCGAAGCCGGCCACACCGACACATAGGCGCCACCGGCAAGGCTGACGATCCCCGGTTCACTGCTCATGGCCGTGATCGCCGCAGCAATGGCCGCATCGACCGCGTTGCCACCGGCGGCCACGACGGCCTGTCCGGCGCCGAGCGACGCTGGCCCCGTCGCCGCGATCGCCACTTGCCTCGTCATGCGAGGCATCCTCGCACCACGGGTAGCGTGACGCTCGTGACTCGCCACCCTCTGGGAATCATCGCCGGCACCGGCTTCTACGACCTCGACGCGCTCGACGATGCGCGCAGCGAAACGGTCGACACGGCATACGGGCAGGCGTCGGTGACGCGAGGGTCCTGGCACGGTCAGCCCGTCGTCTTCGTCACGCGGCACGGAGCCGGGCACAAGGTGCCGCCGCACATGGTCAACTACCGCGCGATCGTCCGGGCCCTCGCCGACCTCGGGGTGCACGACGTCATCGCCGTCAACGTCACCGGCGGCATCGACCCCGACCTCGAAGCCGGCGAGATCGTCTGCCTCGACGACTTCCTCGACTTCACCAAGCAACGCAGTGCGACCTTCCACGACGGCGACGGACCCGAGGGTGTCGTCCACACGGACATGACGACGCGCCTACGACCCGGTCCTGCGCCGCGAGCTCCTCGACGCCGCGAGCGCGATCGGGCAGTCGGTCATCGACGGCGGGGTCTATGTCTGCTTCGACGGCCCGCGCTTCGAGTCGCCGGCCGAGATCCGCCTCGCCTCGCTCGCCGGCGGCACGGTCGCCGGGATGACCGGCGTCCCCGAGGTGACCCTCGCCGCTGAGGCAGGACTTCGGTATGCCGCCCTCAGCCTTGTCGTGAACCCTGCGGCAGGCGTTCGGCCGGGTGAGCCGATCACGATGGACGAGATCACGGCGGTGCTCGAGACGGGCGCGCCCAAGGTGCTCGCCGTCATCGACGAACTCGTCCACACGCGGTCGGTGTTCGCGGCCGACGACTCCGAGGTCGATGCCGGACAGCGACTGGACTCGGAAGGCGACGGATGAGCCGCATCGTCCTGCGTGACCTCGCGATCGCGGTCACGGTGGACGCCGACGACACTGTGCTGCGCGACGTCTCGATCGCGATCGAGGACGGGGTCATCACCGAGATCGGTGCGGTCGAGGCGCGCGACGATGACGAGGTGGTCGACGGCCGGGCCCGGCTCGCCCTGCCCGGACTCGTCAACCTCCACACCCACCTGTCGATGACCCTGCTGCGCGGCATCGCCGAGGGAGTCGACCTGCAGGGGTTCCTCACGCGGGTGTGGGCAGCCGAGGGCGCCGTCATGGACCCGGCGACGGTCGAGCTCGGCGCGACGCTCGGGGCGCTCGAGTCCCTGCTCGGCGGGTGCACGACCCAGCTCGACATGTACTTCCACCACGAGGCCGCCCACCGCGGCGCCGTCGCGGCCGGGTCGAGGCACGTCGGTGGGCCGACCTTCTTCGACGGCCCGGGTCCCGACGGCCTGGAGTGGGAGGAGCGGATGGCCGGACTGCGCGCCTGGCCGGAGGCGCTGCGTGAGATCGGCGGGCCCGAGGTGCCGGTGGCCGCGATGCCGCACAGTACTTATACGTGTTCGGTCGAGCACCTCGCCGAAGTCGCGACGGTCCTTCGCGAGTTGGCTCCCACCGGCGTCCTGCACACCCACGTCTCGGAGACCGCCGCCGAGAACGCCGACACCCTCAGCGCGGTTCGGCGCCACCCCCACCGAACTCCTCGAACCAAGCGGGCTGGTTCCCTCGACGACGCTGACGCCCAGCTCCACATGGTGTTCGGGCACGGCGTCCACCTCACCGGCCCGACCGGGACATCGGGCTGATCAGCGACGGACCGGTCACGGTCGCCCACTGCCCGGGCTCGAATCTCAAACTCGCGTCCGGCGCACTGGACTGGAAGCGTTGGCGAGCACACGGCATACGCCTCGGTATCGGCACCGACGGCTGCGCCAGCAGCAACGACCTCGACATGTGGCAGGCCATGCGTCAGGCCGCCCATCTCGCCGCCCTCACGTCGGGCGACCCGGCCATCGACGCCGAGCAGATCGTGCGGGCCGCGACCATCGACGGCGCCCGGGCGCTCGGCATGGACCACCTCATCGGCAGCCTCGAGGTGGGCAAGCGGGCCGACATCGTCCTGCTCGACCTCGACCAGCCGCACCTCACTCCCGTGCACGACGTCCCGGCGCTGCTCGTCCATGCGGCGGGGAGGGGCGATGTCACCGACGTTTTCGTGGATGGCAGGATCGTCGTCAGCGAGCGCCGCAGCACGCAGGTGGACACCCGCGACCTCCTCGACAGGAGTCGCACCCGAGCTCGCGACGCAGCCGCCGCCGCTCACGCAGTCCAGAAAGCCTGATTCATGCGCACAGCCGAGCAGATCATCGCCGAGCTCAAGATGAAGCCCATCCCCGGCGAGGGAGCCTGGTTCGTCGAGGGCCCGCGCACCCAGGAGCTCTCCTCGATCCTCGTCCTGCTGACCTCGGACACCGACGGATTCTCCGCGATGCACCAGCTCGAGATCGACGAGGGCTGGCAGTGGCTCGAGGGCGCACCCGCCGCACTGCTCCGCCTCAAGGAGAGCCCGCGCCGCAACCACGGGACGCTCACCCTGATGAGTGCGCAGCGCCGGCAGATGCTCGTGCGCCGCGGGGTGTGGCAGGGCGCGGCGACGATGGGCGACTGGACGTTGCTGTCGTGCTGGTGCAGTCCCGCCTACCGTCCGCAGCACTTCACGTTGGGCGAGCGCGACCACCTCACCGAGAAATTTCCGGGGTATGCCGTGGAGATCGCGGCGCTGACGCGTCCGTGACGTCGTCGTCAGGTTTTGCCATTGCGGCCGAGGGCGTCGATCTCCGCTGAGCGTGGCACGTCACGCCTGAGACGGACTCGCCAGTAACGACCCTGCAACGGCCCTTCGCAACCCGGTCTCAACAGGCGATCCATGCCGTTACCATTCGGGAGCATCCTGCACACCCCCAAGGAGTATCCCTATGAAGGCCAAGCCTTTCCTCATCGCGGTTCCTGCCGCACTCGCCCTCGCCCTCGCTGGCTGTGGCGGCAGCACCGGTGGCTCCGGTGGAGACGCCTCCGGCAGCGCCACCACCGCCCCCAAGGACTGCTCCTCGGCGGAGGTGTTCTGCATCGGTCTCGTGACCGACACCGGCTCCGTGGACGACAAGTCGTTCAACCAGGCAGCCTGGGAAGGCGTCAAGGCCCTCGAGGGTGCCGGCGTCCAGACCAAGTACATCGAGACCAAGGCCGCGAGCGACTACGCGGCGAACATCAAGCAGTTCACCGACGCCAAGTACGACACCATCGTCACGGTCGGATTCGCGATCGGTCGAGGCTACGGTGACCGCCGCCAAGGCGAACCCGACCGTCAAGTTCATCGGTGTCGACCAGTTCCAGGACGAGAAGGCCACGGCCCCCAACGTCACCGGCCTGATCTTCCCGGAGGCCAACGCCGGCTATGCCGCAGGCTTCCTCGCCGGCAAGACCACCAAGTCCAACAAGCTCGGCGTCGTCCTGGGTCTCGAGATCCCCCCGACCCAGGCCTACCTCAAGGGCTTCGAGCAGGGCTCCAAGGCCGCCAACCCGGCCTCCTCCGTCGCTCACGTCTACCACCCCGCAGGCGCCAACGCCTTCTCTGACCCCGCCTGGGGTGCTGGTGAGGGACGCAAGATGCTCGCGCAGGGCGTTGACATCATCTTCGGTGTCGGCGGCGGCACCGGCAACGGCGCGCTCGACGAGGTGGCGAAGTCCACCACCGACGCCAAGCCGCTCTACTGCATCGGTGTCGACCTCGACCAGTGGGACACCCTCCCCACGGCGCACAAGTGCCTCATCACCTCCGCGGAGAAGAAGCTCGTTGACGGTACGTCGACCCTGCTCAAGCAGGCCAAGGACGGCTCGATCAAGGGCGGCAACTTCCTCGGCACCACCGGACTCGCGGGCTACCACGACTTCGACTCCAAGGTCCCGGCCGACGTCAAGACCGCCGTTGCCGACGTCATCACCAAGCTCGCCGACGGCTCGCTCAAGGTCGCGTGACTCTGAGTCACCCCCGAGCGTGAGTCGGGCAGTCGGCAGACCTCCCAGAATCTGTATCTGAGAGGCCCCGGTCGGCTACAGTCCGAGCATGCTTTCCACGGAACGGGCGCCCTCCCCGGAGGGCGCCCGTTCCTCCGTTCAGACACCTGTCACGACACCCACGGAGAGTCATGACTGACCCCGATCTCCCACCGGCGAAGGACGCTCCCGCGCCCGCCGCGGAGCCCGCACCCGTCGAGACCGCGAAGACGGTCCCCGTTGTCGCGGAGCGAGGAGCCCCACCGCCGCCCACCGGCATACTCGGCTTCCTCGTGCGCCACCAGGCGATCATCGTCCCCCTCATCGCGGTGGTGCTCGCGTTCGCCATCGGGGCCGTGCTGATCCGGGCCCAGGGGTTCAACCCGACCTACACGTACCAGCGGCTCTTCACCCGCTCGTTCCTGACGCAGGACGGCCTCCTCGCGACGCTGCAGAAGACCACGCCACTGATCCTGGTCGGACTGGCCGTCGCCATCCCGCTCAAGGTGGGTCTCTTCAACATCGGTGGTCAGGGTCAGCTCATGGCCGGCGGCATCGGCGCGGCCTGGATCGGCTACGCCCTGCGCGACATGCCCGCGCCCGTGCTCCTCATCGTCGCGGTCATCGTCGCCATGCTGTTCGGCGCCATGTGGGCCTCCATCGCCGCACTTCTCAAGACCACCCGTGGCGTCCACGAGGTCATCTCGACGATCATGCTCAACTCGATCGCCATGGGCATCATCGACTGGTTCATCAACGGTGGCCCACTCGCCGACCCGGGTCAGACCTTCCCGACCTCGGCCGCCGTGCCCGAGGGCGCGCGGTTGCTGCCCTTCGGGGTCATTCCGTGGGGTCTTCCCATCGCGCTGATCCTGGCCGTGCTGGTCGCGTGGATGCTGCGGCGCACGACTCTGGGCTTCGAACTCCAGACGGTGGGTCGCAACAAGTTCGCGGCTGGGTATGCCGGCATTGGGACGACCAAGGCAACTCTCATCGCGATGGCGGCCTCCGGAGCCCTCGCGGGCCTGGCCGGCGTTCTGGAGCTGGTCCAGATCGAGCCCTACCGCTTCCAGGCCGCCATGGCCGGTTCGCTCGGCTTCGACGGAATCACCATCGCGCTCCTCGCCCGCGGCAACCCGCTCGGCACGATCCCGGCAGCCCTGCTCGTCGGTGCGATGCGGGCCGGCGCGCCGGCGCTGCAGTTCGAGCTCGGCATCCGCCCCGAGGTCGTCGATGTCCTCCTGGCCATCACGCTGCTCATGGTCTCGCTCCCGGTCATCGCGAAGTGGATCTTCCGACGGCATGCGGCGAAATCGGCGCAGCTCGCCGGAAGCTGGGGTGCCTGACATGGAGTGGTTGCAGCACAACAAGGTCTGGGTCGGGACGACCACGGTTGTCCTCATCGCGGCATACGCGTTCTATTTCGCCAATCAGAACATTGCCGTCTCGATGTTCTCGTACGCCTGGTTCCTCGCCGTGCCTCTCGTCCTCGGGGCGATGGTCGGCGTCATCGGCGAGCGCTCCGGCGTCGTCAACATCGGCATCGAGGGTCAGATGCTGGTCGGTGCGTTCGCCGCCTTCTTCGCCGCCGCTGCCACCCAGTCGGTCCTGATCGGTGTCCTGGCCGGCGCGTTGTCCGGCATTGCGATGGGAGCGTTCCTCGCCTTCACAACCGTCAAGGGTGGACTCGACCAGATCATCGCCGGTGTCGTCATCAACATCGTCGCCACCGGGATCACCTCCTTCTACTTCGAGTCCGGCAAGACGCTCCCGAGCACCCTGCCGAACTTCGATGTCCCGCTGCTGTCGAAGATCCCGCTCATCGGTCCGGTCTTCTTCTCGGACGGCCCGATTGCCCTCTTCGCACTGCTCATCGCGTTCGTCCTGCACTTCCTGCTGTTCAAGACCCGTTGGGGTCTGCGGACCCGAGCCGTCGGCGAGTACCCGTCGGCCGCCGATACCGCAGGCATCAACGTCATCGCGTTGCGCCTGTTCAACGTCACCGCGGCGGGCACGCTCGCAGGTATCGCCGGCACCTATCTCTCGATGGAAGCGACGAGCTCGTTCGAGCGCGACATCAGCGCTGGCCGAGGCTTCCTCGCCCTGGCCATCCTGATCTTCGGAGCTTGGAGGCCGCTCCGTGCACTGTCCGCAGCGCTCTTCTTCGGGTTCGCGTCGTCGGCGGCATCTCAACTGCAGCAGAGCAACATCGTCGACATCCCACAGCAGTTCATCAACCTGCTCCCCTACGTCCTGACGCTCGTCGTGCTCGCTGCGGCGGCCGGCCGGGTGAGGCCACCCGGTGCCGTGGGGCAACCGTTCGTGAAGGGTGACTGACCATGACCGACACCCAGAGTCCCCGCGAGACGCTTCTCGAGATCGACGGGCTGTCCAAGTCCTTCGGGACGGTCCACGCCAACCGCGACATCTCGCTGAGGGTCGACCGCGGCGAGATCGTGGCCCTGCTCGGTGAGAACGGCGCCGGCAAGTCGACGCTCGTCAAGCAGATCTTCGGACTGATGACGCCCGACGCCGGCACGATCACCATCAAGGGTGACTCGAGCCGGATCAAGGACCCCAAGGACGCGATCCGCCGGGGCATCGGCATGGTCCACCAGCACTTCCAGCTCGTCCCTGTCATGACTGTCGCCGAGAACCTCATGCTCGGCCACGAGACGACCAAGGGCGGAATGCTCGACCTCGACGGCGCCCGCGACATGGTTCGTGAGCTGTCGGCCAAGCACAAGCTCTCGGTCGACCCGGACGCCGAGGTCGAGGACCTGCCCGTCGGCACCCAGCAGCGCGTCGAGATCCTCAAGGCGCTCTCGCGCAAGGTCGACCTGCTCATCCTTGACGAGCCGACCGCGGTGCTCACCCCTCAGGAGACCGACGAGCTGCTCGGTGTCATGAAGGACCTCGCTGCCGGTGGGACCTCGATCGTCTTCATCACCCACAAGCTGCGTGAGGTCCTGGCTGCGGCCGACCGTTGCTACGTCCTGCGCCAGGGCCAGGTCGTCGGTGGCGTCGACGACCTCTCCAACACGACGACGAGCGACCTCGCCTCGATGATGGTCGGGCGCGACGTCGTCCTGCGCATCGACAAGGCCGAGGCCACACCCGGCGAACCCGTCCTGTCGATCAAGGGCCTCCAGGTCAAGGACGACCGCGGTCTCGGTGCCGTCAACGGCTTCGACCTCGAGGTGCGCGCCGGTGAGATCGTCGGGTTGGCCGGTATCGAGGGCAACGGTCAGCGTGAGCTCGTCGAGTCGATTGCAGGCATGCGGCCCTCGATCGCCGGGTCGGTGCACCTCGGTGCTGACGACATCACCAAGGCCAACGCTCACGACACCAACAACGCCGGTGTCGGTCACGTCCCCGAGGACCGCGAGAAGCACGGACTCGTGGGCAGCTATTCGATCGCCGACAACCTCGTGCTCAACTGCTACGACGAGGCGCCGTACGCCAAGGGCTTCATCCGCGACTTCGGTGCCGTGCGCGAGCACGCAGTCAAGCTGCGCGAGGAGTTCGACATCCGCTCGCCCAGCGTCGACGTGCCTGCTGGCGCGCTGTCGGGGGGCAACAAGCAGAAGGTCGTCGTGGCCCGCGAGATGTCCGCGAGGCCGCGCCTGCTCATGGCGGCCCAGCCCACGCGTGGGGTCGACGTCGGCTCGATCGAGTTCATCCACCGACGCATCGTCGATGCCCGTGACGCCGGAGCCGCTGTGCTTCTTGTGTCAGCCGAGCTCGACGAGATCCTGTCGCTGTCGGACCGTATCGCCGTGATCCACGGAGGCAAGGTCGTCGCCGAGATCAATGGCAAGGATGCCGACCGCACCCAGATCGGTCGACTCATGGCCGGCGACTCCGACCACTGACGGCTTCGGCGCGCCAGAGGCGCAGAGGTTGACGAGGGGCGCAGCGATGGCTGCGCCCCTCGTCACGTTCTGCGCCCCTGGTCGCCCGAGCGACAGGTCCGAAGGGTCAGCGGCACTCCTCCGCGAGCGCGGCGAGCGCGGACTCCGGCGGGGTGCCGTCGGATGCGGCGATGTCCTCTGCGGCGGTGAGCAGCTCGGACTTCACGCCCAGGCCCTGGGCGAGGTCGATGGCGGAGCCGAGGGTGGCCCGGTCGGCGTCGCTCAGGTCGTTGTCGGCGACGAGTGGACACACCGTGCCACGGAGCTGGCCCAGGGCCGACTCCTTGGCCTGGGACGCGGCTGCGGACGCCGCGTCGGAGGCGACGTCCTCTGCCGCCGCGCAACCGCCGAGCAGGGCTGCGCTGGCAAGGACGGTGATGGCGAGGTGACGGGTCATGCGCGTCAGTGTTCCAGCGCTTCCTGAGCCGGGGCTGGAAGTCGCGATGCGCCAAACCCCTTCTCGCGCGAGGCCAGCACTGACAGGGTGGGCACCATGACAACCTCCCCACCGGACGTGCGGACCCAAGTTCTCGAGCTCCCCGACGTGGACCTCGTCCATGACGTGCGGGGACCACTCCCGACCGCCGACGGGCGTCCACCGCTGCTCATGATCGGGCAGCCGATGTGCGCCGACGGGTTCGAGGCCCTGGCGGCCGAGTTCCCGGACCGGACCGTGGTCACCTATGACCCCCGCGGACTCGGGCGCAGCACGACGAGGCGAGACGGACGGGTCGACCAGAACCCCGACGACCAGGCCGCAGACCTGCACGCCCTCGTCGAGCACCTCGGCGCCGGTCCCGTTGAGCTGTTCGCGAGCAGTGGCGGCGCGGTGACGGCGCTCCACTGGGCGGCCACTCACCCCCAGGACTTCGTCACGGTCGTCGCCCACGAGCCGCCGGCGATGTGGGCGCTGCCCGATGCCGAGGCCGTCGAGCGCGCTTCCGCAGAGGTCGCCGCGGCCTATGCCGAGCGCGGGTTCGGCGCGGGGATGGCGGCCTTCATCAGGTTGACCAGCTGGCAGGGCGAGTTCACGGACGAGTACTTCGCGCAGCCCCCGCCCGACCCGGCGCAGTTCGGGCTGCCCACCGAGGACGACGGGTCCCGCGACGACCCGCTCCTCTCCGAACGTTCGGCGACGGTCACGTCGACCCGGCCGGACCTCGTTGCCCTGAACACCGGTACTCCGCCGATCGTCCTCGGCGTCGGTGAGGAGACCGGCGACGCGATCACGGGCCGCACCACCCGCGGTGTTGCTGCCGAACTCGGAATCCCGGTGACGACCTTCCCCGGTGGCCACGGTGGATTCGCGAGCGCCGAGGGTCCGTGGCCGGGCAAGTCGGTCGAGTTCGGTGCACGTCTGGCCGCGGTCCTCGCCGACGACCCGTCCGTGTGACGTATCGCGCTACCTACGGACTAGTAAGTTACGTTTGCGTAGGTTACGCTTCCGTATGTGACCGCAACCCTGAACCGAAACCCCGCGACCCGGCATACGCCAAGCCGAAGTTCGCCGGTCTCCTTGACGGCGCACGCAAGGTCGCCCACGCACTGGCCACCCCGCTCGTGCCCTCCGACTACCTCGACCTCATCGACCCGATGCGCGCCGGCGCCGACCTGCGCGGTCGCATCGTGTCCGTCACGCCCGAGACCGCTGACGCCGCCACCATCACGATCCGTCCGGGTCGCGGTTGGGCGGGCCACCGCCCGGGCCAGTACATCCGCGTCGGCATCGAGGTCGACGGCGTCCGCCTCTGGCGCGCCTACTCCCTCACCCATCGCGCCGACACCGGCGACGGCCTCCTCAGCTTCACGACCAAGGCCATCCCCGACGGCAAGGTGAGCAACCAGCTCGTTCGCGCCACGGCTCCGGGCACGCTCGTCATGCTCGACCAGGCGACGGGCGACTTCAGCCTCCCCGAGACGCTGCCGGCCAAGACGCTCTTCCTCACCGCTGGCTCCGGCATCACGCCCGTCATCGGCATGCTGCGCAACCACCTCGGTGACCTCGCCGACGTCGCCCACATCCACTGCGCGCCGACCGAGGCCGACGTCATCTTCCGCGACGAACTTCGCGAGTATGCCGCCGCGAGCCGCCTTGCGCTGCACGAGAACCACGACGACGTGGCCGGGATCTTCGACCTCGCCTCCCTGGACGAGCTCGTGCCGGACTGGCGCGAGCGCGAGGTGTGGGTCTGTGGCCCCACCGGTCTGCTCGATGCTGCTGAATCCCATTGGGAGACAGCGGGACTCGCCGACCAGCTCCACGTCGAACGCTTCCGGCCCAGCGTGGTCGAGCCCGGCGAGGGTGGCACCGTCACCTTCGCCAAGACCAAGGTCACCCTCGAAGCAGATGGTGGCACCCCGATCCTCGACGCCGGTGAAGCCGCCGGTGTCCTCATGCCGAGTGGTTGCCGCATGGGCATCTGCTTCGGCTGCGTCGTCACCATGCGTGAAGGGTCCGTGCGCGATCTGCGCAACGGCGAGATCACGTCCGGTGAGGACGGCGAGAACGTGAAGATCCAGACCTGCGTCAGTGCTGTCGCCGGTCGCTGCGACATCGAACTCTGACCCGCGAGAGACCAAGGAGATCACCATGACCCTCGCCCCCGAACGCACCCAGACCCGCCCCGCTGACGACACCCGGGCCAGCACCGAGAACCCGAACATGCCTGCGCCCAGCATGAATTCGCGCCTCAGCGTCACGAGCGCCGAGCCGCGCCCGCAGCGCCCCGAGTTCAAGAAGTCGGGCAGCCCGAACCCCGCGTCGCACCTCTCCCCCGAGCAGATCGAGGAGATCGGGCGCGAGCTCGACCTGATCCGAGCGGAAGTGATGGATTCACGCGGAGCTGCCGACGCGGCATACATCCGCAAGGTCATCAAGGCACAGCGCTACCTGGAGATGGGCAGCCGAGCCGCGCTCCTCTTCTCCGGCGTGAAGTACAAGGGCATCCGCCCGATGTGGTGGCTCGGCACGGCCGGTCTGTCCGTCTCCAAGATCCTCGAGAACATGGAGCTCGGGCACAACATCATGCACGGCCAGTGGGACTGGATGCGTGACCCCAAGATCCACTCGACCGCCTGGGAGTGGGACCACGCCAGCCCCGCCGAGCAGTGGAAGCACAGCCACAACCAGATCCACCACACCTTCACCAACGTGCTCGGCCGCGACAACGACCTCGGCTACGGCATCCTGCGCGTCGACCAGGACCAGCGGTGGAGCCTGTTCTACCTCTTCCAGCCGGTCTGGCACGTCGCCAACGCGCTCCTCTTCGAGTACTCCATCGCGGCCTACGACCTCGAGCTCGGTGGCTACCTCGCCAAGAAGAAGCGGATGAGC
This sequence comes from uncultured Actinomycetota bacterium, assembly GCA_963807825.1. Lineage (GTDB taxonomy): Bacteria > Actinomycetota > Actinomycetes > Actinomycetales > Dermatophilaceae > Knoellia. The sequence continues at coordinate 195,291 of CAWEDC010000005.1, read as the reverse complement.
GAGGAGGAGAAGGCCGAGTTCCACGCGAACGCCAAAGCCGACGGTCGCCAAGATCAAGACGCAGATGGCCAAGGACTACGTCGTCCACCCCGCGATGGCGGCGGCGACGTTCACCGGCTCCGCGCCGCACACTCTCAGCGCCAACATCGTCGCGAACCTCGTCCGCAACGTCTGGTCCAACACGATCATCATCTGCGGCCACTTCCCGCCCGGCATCGAGACCTTCGAGAAGGCGTCGATCGAGGGCGAGACGCGCGGTGAGTGGTACCTCCGCCAGATGCTCGGATCGGGCAACATCACCGGCTCCAAGGCGATGCACCTCATGTCGGGCAACCTCAGCCACCAGGTCGAGCACCACCTCTTCCCGGACATGCCGAGCAACCGCTACGCCGAGATCGCGCCGAAGATCCGCGACCTCATGGAGCGCAACGACCTCAAGTACGTCACGGGCTCGCTCGCCAAGCAGGTCGGCGGCGTCTACTGGAAGGTCGTCGAGCTGTCGCTCCCGCCCAAGCGCGAGGGCACGACGCGTCGCGCGACGGTGCTGCGCGCAGCCAAGAAGGCACTCAAGGGCAAGGGTGGAGCGGGTCGCCGCTACTGACTCTCCGGTCCCGCTTCACGAAGGTCCCGCACCCCGGCGTATGCCGTGTGGTGCGGGATTCTTTCGTCTGCCGGGCAAGGCTACATGTGTATGTTGTGTGTATGTCCACGCTCGAGCGTCGCCTCCAACTGCTGATCGACCAGGAGCGCTATGCCCGGCTGGCGGCAGAGGCGGAGCGTTCTGGCCGCAGCGTCAATGCAGTGATCCGCCACGCTATCGATGCGCAATATCCACCTGGCGTCGAGAGCCGGAGCGCAGCCTTGCTCGAGTTCCTCGAGATGACGGCGAAGCCCGAGGGCCCTCCGGACGGACGCGACTACGCAGAGATCAAGCGGGAACTCGAGGACGCCTGGGACGCCGAGATCTCCACGTCGCTGGGATCCTGAGTGGCGACGTCCAACTGGTTTGTCGACACCTCGGTGTTCCTCCTGGCGGCCGGAGCGGACCATCCGTTGCAGGCGGACGCCAAGGCGATTCCTTCAGCATTCACGCCAGACAGAGGCGACCCTGAACATCAGCGTCGAAGCGCTGCAGGAATTCTCGTTCCACCGACTCCGTAGAGTCGACCGATCGCAGGCTCTCGAGGAGTCCGAGGCCTTGGCGCGGTCAGTGGTGCTCCATCCCTTTGACCAGGACACGATGCTGCAGGGCCTTCGAACTGATGCGAACCACTCCGCTCCGGGGCAAGGACGCCGTTCACGCGGCCACCGCCCTCTTGGCCGGATTCTCCGAGATCGTGTCGTGCGATCGGGATTTCGACCATGTGCCCGGCCTGCGCCGCGTCGACCCGCGGGACGCGGTCACCTGACTCGTGCTCGACCAGTCTCTGAGCCGCCTGCGTATGCCGGTCAGCCGGCGAAGCGGATCTCGACCCTTCGGTTCTTGGCCCGGCCCTCCGGGTCGTCCTTCGTCAGGGGTGCCGTTGGCGCAACAGGTTGGGCCTTGCCGTAGCCCTTGACGGTGAGGACCAGGTCGGGACGAGCAGCCTTGATGGCTGCGGCGACCGCCTGGGCTCGCTCCTTGCGAGAGCGCGAGGTTGCGGGCATCCGTGCCGAGCGAATCGGTGTGGCCACCGACGCTGACCTTGGCCTTCTGGGGCAGCGCCTTGACGAGTTCACCGATCTTGGTCGTCGCGGTCGGCGTGATCGTCGCCTTGTCGAAGGTGAAGAGGATGTCCGAGTTGAGGGTCAGCACCTTCTCGGCACCGTCCGTGCTCTCGGACTCGAGTTCCTCGACGACCGGCAACAGATCGACCACGATGGGCTTGAGGTCGACGATCGCCCGACTGACCATCTCGTCCGTGATGCTGGGCAGGTTGTTGATCGTCCTGTCCTTGGTGTCAGCCTGCGCGCACACGGGCACACCGACCGCGATGGACATTCCCGCGAGGATGCCCACGGACCGGGCAAGGGCACGGATCATGAGATCGGGATACCCATGAACATGTCTGTGCCGTGCCCGAATGCGACGTTGACCTTGCTCACGCTCTCGGGAGGGGCGGCGAGGACGGCCCAGTAGTAGCTGGTCTGACCCGCAACCACTTGGGTGTTGACGACATCGGCCTCCAGGCGGAGGCCCGGGCCAGCCTCGAACATCTTGTAGAGCTTGAGGTTCACCGGGTCGATGAGTTGGGTGTCCGGTCCGCTGCCGTTCATGGCCTTGTAGAGGCTCGTCTGCTTCGCGGTGCTTGTCGAGTCGAACGTCGGGGTCAGACCGACGACCGCTTTGACGACCTTGCCGTCGCGCTTGAGCTGGACGAGATCGGCCTTCAGGGAAGCCACTCCGTCCTCGGGAGCTGCGGGGAGGGTCAGGCTGGCGATGGCCTTCGGTGGATTGGCAGCATCGATCCCGGCCCCTGCAGCGCCCGTCTCGACGCCGGCAGATTCCGAAGCGCCGGTAGCGCTCGGGCTGGTCGTCGCCGACTTGGCGGTGTCCGAACCGGCATCGGAGTCGCCGCCGGAGCAGCCAGTGAGCGCGAGTGCGGTGGCGATGGCGCCGGCAAAGAACACGCGAGATGCACGTGATGTCACGAAGTCCCCCTGAGGATCACGAATGTGTCCCGACAAGCCTAGCCACCGCCGCGCGCAGTACCGGCACTCGGGAGGGCGCATGGCGAGAACTCGCCATCACCGAGGTCGAGCGGCCGCATGCCCTGGCCGACTCGCTGCGCGAGGCACTCGACCAACTTTGAGCCGCCAACGTATGCCGGTCAGCCGGCGAAGCGGATCTCGACCCTTCGGTTCTTGGCCCGACCCTCCGGGTCGTCCTTCGCCGCAGTGCCGTTGGACGCGACTGGCTGGGCCTTGCCGAAGCCCTTGACGGTGAGGACGAGGTCGGGGCGCGCCGCCTTGATGGCGGCAGCCACGGCCGGTGGCACGCTCCTGCGAGAGCGTGAGGTTGCGGGCGTCGGTGCCGAGCGAATCCGTGTGACCACCGACCGCTGACCTTGGCCCCTTGCGGGAGGGCCTTGACGAGCTCGCCAACCTTGGTCGCCGCCGCCGGAGTGATCGCTCGCCTTGTCGAAGCTGAAGAGAATGTCCGAGTTGAGGGTGAGTACCTTCTCGGCACCGTCCGTGCTCTCGGTCGTGACGTCTGTGGGTTCAGGAACTCGGATGTCCTGCACTGTGACGCGCAGGTCACTGACGCTCGCGGCCAGCTTGGAGTCGTCGACCTGGGGCAGGTTGTTGATGTCGAGGTCAGCAGCATGGACCGGGCCGGCGAAGGACACCGCGGCGAAGAGGGCCACGCCGATGGCAACGTGCACCTTCGCCCTCACGGGAGCTTGACACCTTCCATGCGCACACCGTCGTGGCCCGACACCAACGTCGATGGTGTCCGTGTTCTCGGGGATGGCGAAGCCGGCCATGACGTAGTTGGGCTCGTTCATCACCAGGTCCCCCAGGGAGCCGGTGGTGAGTTGCGGGACAGCCGCGTAGAGCTTGAGGTTGACCGGGTCGATGAGGTTCGGAGTCCAGTTCACGGCACTGAACAGCGACGTCTTCTCCCTGGTGCCGTGGGGCGTCACGCGATACACAGCCATGAGCACCTTGCCGCGCTCTTCGAACCTCACGAGTTCGACAAGCGTGTCAGTGACCGTCCCCTTGGGTACGCCTGGGACGGTCAGCGTGGCAATGGCCTTGGGCGGATTCTTCAGGTCGATGCCCGCTGCCTTGCCGCCGTTGTCACTGGCCTCGCCGCCTTCGGGAGGGGTCGGAGTGGAGATGCCATTGCCGTCTTGCCGGTGTCCGACCCGGTGTCGGGTTCGCCGCCGGAGCAGCCGGTGAGTGCGAGAGCGCCAACGATGGCGCCGATGGTGAGCACGCGAGATGCACGTGGTGTCACGAAGTCCCCCTCAGGAATGCGAACAAGTTGCCCCGATCCTAGCGAACCCGTGGCGGGCGGCCCACCGCCAGTTGGAGGCACTTGGCGAGTTCTCGCCATGACGTGCAGTGGTTCCGCTGTCCCTGACCGGACACGGATGACCAGATCGGCGGGCATCTATCCTGAGCGGACTCACACTGAGCGACGGGAGAGCACGATGACGGTGGCGCTCGAGGTCTCGCAGTGATTCCGTCCCGGCCCGTTCCGGACGTCGCGGGACCGGGGCAGGAGTCGGTGTGGGACTACCCGCGCCCACCACGGGTCGAGCCCTCGGACGAGTTGGTGCAGATTCGCCTGGGTGGCGTGGTGGTTGCCAACTCGACCCGCACCCTGCGCGTCCTCGAGACCAGTCACCCGCCGACCTACTACGTGCCGATCGGCGACTTCGCCGATGGCGCGCTTCGTCGGGCGCCCGGTTCGAGCTGGTGCGAGTTCAAGGGCGCCGCAACGTATTTCGACGTCGTCGGTGGCGAGGTCACCGCCCTCGGGAGCGGCGTGGACCTATCCGGACCCAACCCCCGGCTTCGAGGCCATCCTTGACCACGTGGCCGTCATGCCTGCGGCGATGGACGAGTGTCGCGTCGACGACGAGGTGGTCCGCCCCCAGGAGGGCGGGTTCTATGGCGGATGGATCACGAGCCGAGTGGTCGGGCCGTTCAAGGGTGGGCCGGGCTCACGCTTCTGGTGAACCCGGCCCGACGATCGGACCTCAGGTGTTCTGCGGGAAGCCCAGGTTGAGGCCACCGTGTGACGGGTCGAGCCAGCGGGACGTGACGACCTTGCCGCGGGTGAAGAAGTTGACGCCCTCCATGCCGTGCGCGTGGCTGTCTCCGAAGAGCGAGTTCTTCCACCCGCCGAACGAGTAGTAGGCCATCGGCACCGGGATGGGGACGTTGATGCCGACCATGCCGACCTCGACCTCGTTCTGGAAGCGTCGCGCGGCCCCACCGTCGTTGGTGAAGATCGCCGTGCCGTTGCCGTAGGGGTTGGAGTTGATGAGGTCGAGTCCCTCGTCGTAGGACTGGACCCGCAGGACGGAGAGCACCGGCCCGAAGATCTCGTCCGTGTAGATCGACATGTCGCGCGAGACCTTGTCGAACAGCGTGGGAGCAAGGAAGAAGCCCTCCCCATCGGCATCGAAGTCGACGTCGCGCCCGTCGACGACGAGCTCGGCCCCGGACTCGACCCCGGCGTCGAGGTAGGACGCCACCTTGTCGCGGTGCTGCTTCGTCACCAGCGGCCCCATGTCGGTGCCACGCGTGCCGTCGCCGGTGACGAGCTTGCCGACGCGGTCCTTGATCTTCTCGATGAGCTCGTCGGCGATCGGCTCGACCGCGACCAGGGCCGAGATCGCCATGCACCGCTCACCGGCCGAGCCGAAGCCGGCGTTGACGGCGGCGTCGGCCGCGAGGTCGAGGTCGGCGTCGGGAAGGACGAGCATGTGGTTCTTGGCTCCGCCGAGCGCCTGGACACGCTTGCCGTGCGCGGTCCCCGTCTCATAGACGTAGCGCGCGATGGGCGTCGAACCGACGAAGGACACGGCGCGCACGTCAGGGTGGGTGAGCAGGGCGTCGACTGCTTCCTTGTCGCCGTGGACGACGTTCATGACGCCGTCGGGCAGACCGGCCTCGCGCCACAGCTCGGCCACGGCGAGGACGGCCGACGGGTCCTTCTCGCTGGGCTTGAGGACGACGGCGTTGCCGCAGGCGATCGCGACGGGCACGAACCACAGCGGCACCATGGCCGGGAAGTTGAACGGCGAGATCACCGCGACCACGCCGAGCGACTGCCGGATCGAGTAGACGTCGACCTTCGTCGAGGCGTTCTCGGTGTAGCCACCCTTGAGCAGATGCGGTATGCCGCAGGCGAACTCGGCGACCTCGAGGCCGCGCGTCACCTCACCCAAGGCATCGGAGAGGACCTTGCCGTGCTCGGCGGTGATGAGGGCGGCGATGTCCTCCTTCTTCTCGTTGAGGAGTTCGCGGAAGCGGAAGAGCACCTGGGTCCGCTTGGCCAGCGAGGAGTTGCCCCACTCGGAGGCCCACGCCTCCTTGGCCTTCGCGACGGCCTCACCGACGAGCTCGGCCGAGGCCAGGTCGAGGGCACCGGTCTCCTCACCCGTGGCGGGGTTGTAGACGGCACTGGTCCGCTCCGCGGTGCCGTCCCAGGACTGGCCGGCGATGAGGTGGGTGATGCGGGTGGGTGCGCTCATGACTGTTCCTTCGTGCGGGGAGTGGTGTGGGACAGCGTGGTTGGATCGACGAGGTCGACGGTGACGCGTTCGCCGCTGGCAAGCGAAGCCATGCCGGCGGTCGAGACTGCCGTGGCGGCATACCCGTCCCAGACGGACGGACCGACCGACTCGCCCCGCAGGGCCGAGTCGACCCACGCCTGGACTTCGAGGTCGTATGCCGTGGCGAACCTCGTGCGGTAGTCCGCCGGTATGGAGCCACCCCAGCGACCGAGGCCGTCGACCGCGAGGGAGGTGGCGTAGAGACCTGACGATGCGCGCCCGATGACGACGGAGCCGCGTTCTGCGACGGCCTCGCACCGGACCTCGTAGCCGATCTGGCTGTTGACGAACACCTCGTTGGTGACGAGCCCACCACCGGCCATCGTGAAGATCGCGACCTGCGGATCGATCACGCCGGCCGACGCGTGGGAGGTCGGCGCGGGCGACAGCACCTGGATCGCCACGACCTCCTCGCCGAAGAGGAAGCGGGCGACGTCGACCTCATGGACGAGGCTGTCGCGCACGATCATCTCGGAACGGAAGTCGGCGTTCGGGACCGACGCGTTGCGGTGGACGTTGTGCAGCAGGAGGGTTCGGCCGAGGGTGCCACCGGACAGCATCGACTGGAGCTGGGCGTATTCGGGATCGAACCGCCGCATGAACCCGACCTGGATGAGCCGGCGACCGAGGTCGCGTTCGGCCTGGACGAGCCGCAGCGACGACTCCGAGTCCATCGTCAGTGGCTTCTCGCAGAGCACCGGCTTGCCGGCCGCGAGGCAGGCGAGGACCTGCTCCTCGTGGACGAAGCCGGGCGACGCCAGGATCACGGCGTCGACGTCGTCGGAGGCGATGAGTTCGAGCCCGTCCCCACCGGAGCGCACCCCGTCGAAGCGCTCCGCGAGCTCCTTGGCGCGCACCTCGTCGGGATCGGCCACGGCCACGAGACGGGCGTGGGCGGTCCGCCGCACGAGGCGTTCCGCGTGGTCGGCGCCCATGATCCCGACGCCGACGACGCCGATGCGCAGGATGTCGCTCATGACTTCTCCCCCGGGCCGAGATGCGTCCGCTGGTCCTGCTTGTGAGCGACGTAGCCCTCGAAGGCGCGCTGCGTCGACTCGAGCTCGCTGACCTGGGCGACGGGCACGTCCCACCAGCTCTCGCTGTCGGGCGAGAAGACCCGAGGGTCGGTCTCGACGTGGATGACGACCGGCCCGCCGTCGCTCGGCCACGCCTTCGCGGCCGCGATCGCGTCGGTGAGCTCGTCGCGCGAGTGCACCTCGATGACGTGGGCGCCGAGACTGCGGGCGTTGGCGGCGAGGTCGACGGGCAGGACGTCTCCGTCGAGTCGGTGCGAACCGGCACCACGACGTCGGTATGCCGTCCCGAACCGTTGCGAGCCCAGGCCCTCCGAGAGCGACCCGATGGAGTGGAAGCCGTGGTTCTGCACGAGGACGACGATGACCTTGACCCGCTCCTGCACCGCGGTGACGAGCTCGGTCGGCATCATCAGGTAGCCACCGTCGCCGACCATCGCGAAGACGTCGCGCGTCGGGTCGGCGAGCCGGATCCCGATCGACGCGGGCACCTCGTAGCCCATGCAGGAGTAGCCGTATTCGACGTGATAGCCCTTGCGGTCGCGCACCCGCCACAGCTTGTGCAGGTCACCGGGCATCGACCCTGCCGCACACAGGACGACGTCGCGGGGGTCGCTCAGCTCGTTGACGGCACCGATGACGGACGACTGGGTCAGCAGTCCGTCGGCCAGCGCTTCGGTCACCGATGACAGGCGGGGCGTATGCCGCGTCGACGGCCTTGTCCCACCGGCGCCACAGGGTGCCCTGTCGCTTGCGATAGGTGTCGGACACCGACCATCCGTCGAGGGCCTTGGTCGAGCGCGACAAGCGACTCTCGGGCGTCTCCGACGACGGACAGGCCTGACTGCTTGCCCGCATCGAAAGAGGCAATGTTGAGGTTGATGAAGCGAACACCCCTGCGCGCAAACGCTGTTCGCGATGCCGTGGTGAAGTCGCCCCAGCGGGTCCCGATGCCGATGACGACATCTGCCTCGGCCGCGAGGGCGTTGGCGGCGGTCGTGCCCGTCGACCCGATCGCCCCGACGAGGTGCGGGTGACCGTGGAGCAGCGACCCCTTGCCGGCCTGGGTCTCGGCCACGGGCACCCCGGTCGCCGAGGCAAACGCGGCCAGCGCGTCCTCGGCTCCTGAGTAGTGCACCCCGCCACCCGCGACGATGAGCGGCTTCTTCGCCGATCGGATGAGGTCGGCGGCAGCCGCGATCCGCGATGCCTCGGGCACCGGACGGGCCACGTGCCACACCCGCTCGTCGAAGAGCTCGACCGGCCAGTCGAAGGCCTCGGCCTGGACGTCCTGGGGCAGCGAGATCGTCACGGCACCCGTCTCGACCGGGTCGGTGAGGACGCGCATCGCCGACAGCAGTGCGGACGGCAGCTGCTCGGGGCGCATGACCTCGTCGAAGAAGCGCGACAGCGGACGGAAGGCGTCATTGACAGTCAGGTCACCGGCATACGACGTCTCGAGTTCCTGGAGAACCGGGGACGAGACACGCGTCGCGAAGGTGCCAGATGGCAGGAGCAGCACCGGAATGCGGTTGATCGTCGCGAGTGCGGCGCCGGTCAGCATGTTCGTCGAGCCGGGGCCGACAGAGGCGGTGCAGACCCAGGTCTGGAGCCGGTCCTTCTGCTTGGCGTAGCCGACAGCGGTGTGGACCATCGCCTGCTCGTTGCGCACGAGGACATAGGGGAGGTCGGCGACCTCATCACGCTCCGCGGCGCTCAGTTCCTCCTGCAGGAGCGCCTGCCCGATGCCCGCGACGTTGCCGTGGCCGAAGATCCCGAAGCAGCCGGCGAAGAGCCGCTGGCGCTCACCGTCACGCTCGGACCACTGCTGGCCGAGGAAGCGAATCGTCGCCTGCGCCACCGTGAGTCGCACGGTCTCACTCATTGCTCGCACCTCCATCGCTGCTGAAAGGAAGTCTCGGGTCCACGGCCGTGTCCGTCCAGCCCTCGCGGACCCAGGCGTGCGCGGGATCGTCGGCGATGAGCCAGACGCGCTCGGCACCCGGACCAGCCATGACGTTGAGGTAGTAGAGATCGGCGTCCGGCGCGGCCATCGCGGGCCCGTGCCAGCCGTGGGGGACGAGCACCACGTCGCCAGTGCGTACTTCGGCAAGGACGTCGATCGGCCGGTCGCCGGTGCCGTAGACCCGTTGGTAGCCAACAGGATCCGTGCCGCGCGGGTCGGTCGGTCGCGTCTCGAAGTAGTAGATCTCCTCGAGCTCGGACTCGACGCCCGGGTGGTCCTCGTCGTGCTTGTGCGGCGGCCACGAGCTCCAGTTGCCGGCGGGCGTGATGACCTCGCAGACGAGGATGGCGTCGGCCTCCAGGACCGGTGGCAGCCCGAAGGCGCGCACCTCTCGACTCGCGATGCCCGCGCCGCGCAGTTCGGGCCGCGCTTCCTCGGCCGCGATCCGTCGCGGCTCGCGATCCGTTGTCGCCCGCGCGCCACAGAGGGCGATCTTCGCGCCAGATCCGTTGTCACGCACGGTGATCGTGCGCCCCCGTGGCAGGTATGCCGTGTCGCTCGGTCCGTCGAACACGCTCGGTCGTCCTTCGAGCGAGATCGAGTCGGCGCCCTCGATGTCGATCGTCACCGATCCGGACAGAGGCACGACAACGAGCTCCTCGTCGCCGGTGTCATGAGTGAGCGAGGCCCCGGGAGCGAGCTCGGCCACGCGCAGGCTCGTGTGCTGCCACCCGTCGATGTCGTCGGTGATCGCGACAGTGAAGTCGCCCGAGGCGGCTTCACCGAATGCGCGCACCCACCGGGAGTTGTCGGCGCCACCACTCATGAGGTGCTCCCGTGGACGAGCCCGGAGGCGATGTCGACGGCAGCGGCCACGTCACCATCGGGCGGATAGAGCAGGGCCCGCCCGACAACGAGACCCGTGACGGACGGGAGTTCGAGCGCGTCGGACCACGCGGCATACGTGTCCTGCGGGTCTCCCTGCGGATCTCCGCCGAGCAGGAGGGTCGGCAGCGTGGTCGCCTCCATGACCCGGGGGAGGTCGTCGACGACGGGGAGCTTGAGCCAGGTGTGGGCGCTGCTCGCGCCGAGCCCGCTCGCGATGCCGATCGACGCGATCGTCGAGTCGGGGTCGAGGAGGTTGCGGACGCGACCGTCCTCGACGACGGACAGGAAGGGTTCGACCATCGCCATGAGCCCGTGCTGAGCAAGCCCGGTGACGGCGTGGGCGCTGGCCTCGAGGGTGGCCACGGTGCCGGGGTCGCCGAGGCAGATGCGGGTGAGCATCTTGCCGCCGTCGAGTCCGCGCGCCGCGATCTCGTCGGCCGTGTAGGCCGTGAAGCGGTCGTCGAGCTCGAACACCGCTCCCTGGAGGCCGCCACGGTTCATCGAGCCGATGGCCACCTTGTCGTCGAGCGCGCCCAGCAGGACGAGGTCGTCGAGGACGTCGGGCGTGCCGAGCACTCCGTCAACACCCGGCCGGGCCAGAGCAGTCACGAGGCGGTCGAGCAGGTCGCGCCGGTTGGCCATCGCCGACGCGTTGCCGCGGACTCCGAGGGCGCCCCGAGCGGGGTGGTCGGCCGCGATGAGCAGCATCCGACCGTCGTCGCCGACGAGAGGGCGACGACGTCGCGCGGCCCACGCGGTGGCGATGCGACCGGGATCGGTGACGCGGATCCGGGTGAGTTCGTCGAGCTCCATCAGAGCCTTCCTGCGCCCGCGAGCGCGGCCTCGACCTCGGCGGTCGTCGGCATCGCGGTGGAACATTCGAGTCGACCGGCGACGATCGCCCCGGCGACATTGGCGAACTCGATGGTGCGGCGCAGGTCCCAGCCGGCGAGCAGGCCGTGGACGAGGGCTCCACCGAACGCATCTCCAGCGCCCAACCCGTTGACGACCTCCACCGGGAACGGCGCCACCTCGACCCGCTCATCCCTCGTCGCGGCGAGGACACCCTTGCGGTCCCTGCTTGACGACGGCGAGCTCCAAGCCGCGCTCGAGCAGCGCGTCCGCCGCGCGGTGCGGGTCGGTCTCGCCGACGGCGACCTCGCACTCCTCGCGGTTGCCGACGGCGATCGTCACGTGGTCGAGCGCCCGGCTCGACCTGCTCGCGCGCCTCGTCGGCAGAGGCCCAGAACATCGGCCGGTAGTCGAGGTCGAGGATCGTGTGGCTCTGCCCTGCCCCGGGCCGCCCACAGCGCGAAATGCGTTGCGCGAGAGGGCTCCTGGGACAGACCCGTGACTGTCGACCAGTGGATCTTCGCTGCCACGAATCTCCGTCGAGGAGCAGTCGTCCTCGGTGAGCAGAGGTCGGGCGCCGCCGGGTAGCGATAGAAGTACAGCGGGAAGTCGTCCGGAGGGTACACCTCGCAGAACGTCACCGGCGTCGGCGGCACCCGTCCCTGCTCGCCCTCGATCTCGGTGATGTGGATCGGGTCGACGCCGAGCCGCTCGGCCTCCTGGCTGCACGTAGCGCCCGAACGGGTCGCGCCCCACCTTGGTGACGAGACTGACCCGGTCGCCCGTGGCGCGCCGCCGCGACGGCGACGTTGGTGGCACTGCCGCCGAGGAACTTCTCGAAGGTCCTGACCTCTTCCAGGCCCGACGCCGTGCTGGAGGGGGTAGATGTCGACGCCCGTGCGCCCGATGGCGACGAGGTCGTATGCCGCCTGGCGTCACCCATCAGAGGCCACTCTCGACGCGCTCAGCGATGGCGGTGATGTGGGCGATGGAGGCGCGCACGTCGGCGGCCGGATCCACGCCGGTCTGTGAAGGTGACCCCGTCAGGATGGTGTCCTGCTCGAGGACGTACCACCCGGCATACCCGGCGTCTTCGAGGGAACCGACGATGGCGGCGATGTCGACGTCGCCGGCGCCGAGGGGGACGTACATGCCATCAGCGACGGCGCCGGTGTAGCTCTGGCGACCCTCCTGGACTCCCTTGGCGAGGTCGAGGCGCACGTCCTTGAGGTGCACGTGGGCGATGCGTTCCGGGTGCAGGCGAGCGATCTCCACCGGGTCGCCGCCGCCGATGAGGAGGTGGCCGGTGTCGAGGCAGAGGCCGATGCGCGATCCGGCGAGGACGCGCTCGGTCTCGACGCCGGACTCGACGAGCGTGCCCACGTGGGGGTGGAGCGTGGCGATGAGCCCGTGTCCTGCGGCGGCGTCGGTGATGCGGTCGAGGTTGGCGAGGAGGCTGGCCCACTGGGTGTCGTTGAGTTCGGGGCGGGCGTCATAGCCCTCCACTCCTGTGGCGGCGGCGATGACGACGGTCGAGGCGCCGGCCGCGACGAGCCCCTCCATCGCGATCTCCACCTCGGGCAGCGGGTCGTGTTCGGAGTCGTGGAGCACCGCGGGGACGAACTGGCCCACCGCGCGCAGGCCGGCCTCGGACAGCGTCGCCGCCTTCTCCGCGGGCGCGTCGGGCAGGAAGCCGTCGGGCCCGAACTCGGTGGCGACGATGCCGACCTCACGCATCTGGCGCAGCACGGTGTCGACGTCGAGCTGGAATCCCCAACCGGGGACCTCGCACACCCCCCAGGAAATGGGGGCGCCGGCGATGCGTTCGGTCAGGGGCGGGCGGACGGGCGCGGTCATGCGTTGGCCTTCGTGGTCGTGGTGGTCGTCGTCGTGGTGGTGAGAGCGGGGGCATCGGGGATCTCGAACATCGACACGAGTCGGCGCTGGGCGCGAGAGAGCTCGCACGCCTCGGCGACGCGGAACGCCTGGAGGGCGTCGCGGATCGTGCAGGGGCTGGCGATGCGGCCGGCGGCGACGTCGCAGAAGGCCGTGAGCTCGGCGCGGTAGGCCGCCATGAACCGCTGCATGAACGACTGGTGCGCGGGCCCGGCCGGGAACGCCACTCCCGCTTCGGCCGAACGCAGGGCGAGTGAGTCGTCGAGGCCCACGGCGATGTTGGCGGCCGAACCCATGACCTCCATGCGGACGTCGTGGCCGCCGCCGCTGTAGCGCGTCGAGGTCGCCGTGACGAGCGTGCCGTCGTCGAGCGTGAGGATCGCGGCCCCGGTGTCGACGTCGCCGGCTGCCGCGAAGAAGTCGGCACCCTTGTTCTCGCCCGTGGCATAGACGGTGTCGATCTCACGGCCGGTGACGAAGCGGACGATGTCGAAGTCGTGGACCGAGCAGTCGCGGAAGATGCCGCCACTCGTCGGGATGTAGGCCGCATGCGGCGGTTCCTGGTCGTGGGTGAGGGCGCGGATGGCGTGGACGGTGCCGAGCTCGCCGGCGTCGACCGCGGCCTTGGCCCGCCGATAGCCGAGGTCGAAGCGTCGCTGGAAGCCGATGTGCACGGGTGTGTCACTGCTCTCGGCGAGCTCGGTCAGCGAGATCGTCTCGTCGAGCGTTGCGGCGACGGGCTTCTCGCAGAACGTGGGTATGCCGGCCCCGAGGGCTTGGCGGAGCAGTGCGGCGTGCGCTGTGGTTGCGGTGGTGATGACGAAGGCGTCGAGGCCCGAGGCCAGGAGCGCCTCGATGTCGGGTGCCGCCGTCAGTCCCTGTTCGGCGGCAACCTTCGCGGCCAGACCTGCGTCGAGGTCGGCGACAACGATTTCGTCGACGGCGTCCAACCCCGCGAGAGTGCTCGCGTGGAAGGCGCCGATGCGGCCCACACCGGCCAGTCCGATCCTCATGCCGAGAACTGTTCCGCCCCGAGGTCGCTCGTGTCAACCTTTGTTAGGACATATGGTCATTTGCTCGTCCTTTCGCTACTGTGCCCGACATGACCGCACAGCTCGTGAACGTGAGCATCGACCGGACGTCGCCGGTCCCTCTCTATCACCAGCTCTCCGAGCAGCTGTGCGCTGCGTCAACGACGGGCGCCTGCAACCGGGCGACCCGTTCGAGAACGAAGTGGCTCTCGCACAACGTCTTTCGCTCTCGCGACCCACCGTGCGACGGGCCATCCAGGAGATGGTCGACAAGGGCCTGCTCGTGCGGCGGCGCGGCCTCGGCACGACCGTCGCCAACCGCAAGGTGCATCGACGCGTGGCCCTGAGCAGCCTCTTCGACGACCTCCAACGCGAGGGGCGGGTACCGCGCACGATCCTTCTCGAGCACGAGACGGTGACCGACCAGAGCGCCGCGACGGCACTCGACCTTCCCGTCGGACACACCCCTGCTCGCCATCGTCCGCCTGCGACTGGCGGGAGACGCTCCGCTCGCGGTGATGCGCAACTGGCTGCCCCCGGCATACGGAGACATCTCGCGCGACGAACTCGAGACGACCGGCCTGTATGCCGCATTGCGCGCCCGCGGTGTCCATGCGGTCGTGGCCCACCAGTCGATCGCCGCGCGCATGCCGACGCCTGCCGAGCGCAAGCACCTGAAGATTCGCGGGACCCAGCCCGTGCTGACGATGACCCGCATGGCCTTCGACGGTGCCGGCACGGCCGTGGAGTACGGCGACCACTCCTATCGCGCCGAGGACTACACGATCGACCTCATGGTCGACGAACGCTGACCGACCGACTTCGCACTCGAAGTCGAAGTTGGGAGAGGACACTCACCTCATGCACGCACCCATCGACGCCGCCGCCCTGCGCGCCCTGCAGGCACCGCTCAAGGAGCTCTACCGCGACGACCCCGACGAGGCCGTGGTCCCCGTCTCTGCCCGGGCCGACTGGCGCGACCCGGGTGTCACCACGAGCGTCGACGCCTGGTCCGGCCGGGTTCGGGCCGGACTCCACCGCGCGACCGGCGGTGACGGCTACGACGCCTGCTCCGGCGACATGCTCCTCGAGGCGGTCCTTGCCTGTGCCGGTGTGACGATGCGGTCCGTCGCCACCGCGATGGGTCTGACCATCCAGCGCGCCGAACTGGATGCCGAGGCCGAGTTCGACGCCCGCGGCACGCTCGGCATCGACCGCGACGTGCCGGTCGGTGTCACCCCCATCACCATCACCGCCACACTCGACACCGACGCCACGGACGAGGAGTTGGCCCGTCTCGCGAAGTCCACAGAGCGCTACTGCGTCGTCGGCCAGAGCCTCGCCACTCCACCCACGATCAGGGTCCGACGCTCCGCCGGTTGATCCTCCGGCCGCACGTCACACACGGCACGTCCGGAGCACTCAGGCGACCCTCGTACCCTTGACTTCGTGAGCGAGACCCCCGTGAAGAGCACCGAGGCCGGCCCGACGGCTGATCCCGCTGCCACCGCTGTCCCCGAGATCGACCTGTCCGAGCAGCAGCGCATCCGCCGCGAGAAGCGCGAGCGACTTCTCGGCACCGGCATGCTGCCCTATCCAGTCTCGGTCGACCGGACCCACAGCCTCGCCGAGGTGCGTTCGCAGTGGGGTCACCTCGAGACCGGGCAGGAGACCGACGACGTCGTCTCCGTCGCCGGCCGCCTCGTCTTCATCCGCAACACCGGCAAGCTCGCGTTCGCCACCCTGCAGGAGGGCGAGGGCATCCGCCTCCAGGTCATGCTCAGCCTCGCGGAGGTGGGCGAGGACGCCCTCGCCGCCTGGAAGTCCGACGTCGACCTCGGCGACCACGTGTCCGTCACCGGTCGCGTCATCAGCAGCCGCCGTGGCGAACTCTCCGTCATGGCCACGAGCTGGACGATGGCCTCCAAGGCCCTGCGCCCCATGCCGGTCCTGCACAAGGAGCTCTCCGAGGAGAGCCGCGTGCGGCAGCGCTACGCCGACCTCATCGTGCGCCAGGAGGCGCGCGACATGGTCCGCACCAAGGCCAAGATCTACAGCGCCATGCGCCACGAGCTCGAGCGCCAGGGCTACATCGAGGTCGAGACCCCGATCCTCCAGCTCATCCACGGTGGCGCTGCGGCGCGTCCGTTCAAGACGCACCTCAACGCGTTCGACCAGGAGATGACGCTGCGCATCGCCCTCGAGCTCAACCTCAAGAAGGCCATCGTCGGTGGCGTCGACCGCGTCTACGAGATGGGCCGCATCTTCCGCAACGAGGGTGTCGACGCGACCCACTCCCCCGAGTTCACGATGCTCGAGGCCTACCAGGCGTGGGGTGACCAGACGACGATCGCCCAGCTCCTCAAGGACGTCTACCTCGCGGCCGCCGACGCCATCGGCGCGCGCCAGATCGAGACCGACAAGGGCACGATCGACCTCGACGGGGAATGGACGCTGGCTGCCGGTCTACGACGCCGTGAGCAAGGCCGTCGGCGAGACGGTCACCGTCGACACCGACGTCGAGACCCTGCGAGCCCACGCCGCCACGCACGACGTCACGATCGACCCCGCCTGGGACAAGGACAAGGTCTTCCTCGAGCTCCTCGGCGAACTCGTCGAGCCGGGCCTGCTCCAGCCGACCTTCCTGTGTGACTACCCCGCCATAGCCCAGCCGCTGGCCCGTCCGCACCGCAGTGAGCCCGGGCTCATCGAGGCCTGGGACCTCATCATCGGCGGCGTCGAACGCGGCACCGGATTCTCCGAACTCATCGACCCGGTGATCCAGCGCAAGGTCCTCGAGGACCAGTCCCTGAAGGCCGCCGGCGGTGACCCCGAGGCAATGCAGCTCGATGAGGACTTCCTGCGCGCGCTCGAATACGGCGCCCCGCCGATGGGTGGCATCGGCTTTGGTGTCGACCGCCTCGTCATGCTCTTCACGGATGTCAATATTCGCGAGACGATTCTCTTCCCCCACCTCAAGCCGGAGGCATGATCATGTGGGACGCGATCTGGCCATATCTCGCAGCCATCCTGCCCACGATCATCGTGGCCATTCTGTTCTATTTCCTCATGAAGAGCATCCTTGAGGGCGACCGTCGCGAACGCCTCGCACAGACCCAATGGGAAAAAGAACAACACAAAGCCCCCGAGGACAATTAGCGCTGATAACCTTTCCAAGTCATATTCGGCATGTGAAGGGAAATCCAGATGGCACAGCGTGTGCAGGTGTTGCTCGTCGACGACCTCGACAACAGTGACGCCGACGAGACCGTGACGTTCGCACTTGACGGCGTCACCTACGAGATCGACCTCAACAAGGCCAACGCCAGCAAGCTGCGTGACGCGTTCGCCCCGTGGGTCGGCCACGCACGTCGCTCGGGAGGCCGCAAGGCCACGGGCCGCAGCGCGGGTGCACGTCGCAAGGACGTCTCCGCCGTGCGTGAGTGGGCTCGCAAGAATGGCCACGACGTGAGCGAACGTGGCCGCATTCCGGCGACGATCCAAGAGGCCTACGACAAGGCCAACAGCTGAGCTCGAGAGATCTCACCGAGGCGACGGCACCCGATGCGGGTGCCGTCGCCTCACTCATGTCACAGACACCACGGATATCTCGCTTTTGTCGGCGGACAACACCTCAGCAGGCCGCTGACCAGCGCCTTTGCATTCTCGGGTGAGTGGCGCGCAAAACTCACAGACGTTGAACACCCGTCTGTATGCCGTTCCCTCACCTCCCCAGGTGGCTTCGGCTTTTGTCCTTCAGCACCTCTTGAGCATTCCCGCGCAGGTGTCCGCATTTGCAGCAGTCACCGGCCCATGGCTCGTGGATCTGGGCACACTCGACGATTCGGGCCTCTCGTGCGACCTCGCGCCGGGGCTTTATCCGCAGCGTCTCGGCTTCCTGAAGGTGTTCCCGGCCGCCCCGGAACTGGACGAGCGCATCGAAGGTGCGCGCGCGGCATACCGGGCGTTGGGTCTGGAGATCGCCGACCGTTACGACGGCGGTGTGAAGGTGTCGAGTCGTCAGCGGCTCGGGATGGTCGACGACCTGTGGGAGATGGCGTTGCGGGAGGCCCGCGGCGCCGTGGGTCTGGGGTTGGGCGCGGCGGTCGAGCGGCAGTCGTGCTGCTTCATCTATGCCCTGCCGGGCTGCCACGAGTGCGCCGGCTGCCCGCGGCTGTCGTCGCAGGACTGAGTAGTTCCACTCATGGCTGGGCCGACCAGAAAGCGGGACCGTGGAGTCATGTCAGTCATCGTGAGAGCGCTCGGGATCGGGCTCGCGGCCACGGTCGCCTATCTGTTGCTGACCATCGGTGGGACGCAGCGCGACGCCAACATCGGCGCCGGCCTCGCGGTCTTTGCCGTGCTCGCCCTCGGTGGTTTCACGTGGGCTCTGTTCGACGGGATGGACCGACGCGGATCTCGTGCGGTCCGCGTCGGGCTCGGCGAAGTCCTGGTGCGCTGGGTGATCGTCTCCGTTCTCACGGTCGCGATCGTCGTGGCGGTGCTGGTGTGGCGCTTCGGGACCGAGCGACTCGATCTCGACGCATCGTCGGCGGTCTTCCTCTGGCTCCTCGTCCTCGGCCCGGCGATGGTCGGAGCCCTCATCGGGTACTCCG
Source organism: uncultured Actinomycetota bacterium (assembly GCA_963807825.1). Lineage (GTDB taxonomy): Bacteria > Actinomycetota > Actinomycetes > Actinomycetales > Dermatophilaceae > Knoellia. The sequence continues at coordinate 176,733 of CAWEDC010000005.1, read as the reverse complement.
CCCGGAGTGCCTCAGTGGCCGGGTCCGGTCAGACGCGTTCGAGCTGACCGCCCCGGATCCGATAGGTCAGGACCTCACCCGTCGCGGACGTCGTGGTGATCGCGGCGGGGTTGGCGAGCGGCGACGAGGCAGGCGCCGGGACTCGATGGCCGGTGGCCACCCCGGCGGCCTGCGCGACGGCCGGGGTCATGGCCCCGGTGCCGATGACCGCGACGGCGGCGGCCGAGGTGAGGGCTCCGACGATGCGGAGGGCGCGGGCGGGGATGCGGGGCTGGTTCGTCTCCATGACCTGAACCCTGCTGGCCGCTCCCATGCACGGCCTGTGAAGCGCGTGTGCGAGCACGATGAGCCGGATCGGATCAGCTCCGTCAGTGACTGACGGGGCTGAACTGGCTCGCGGTGAAGATCGCGCCACCGGGGTCACGTACCAGGGCGTGACGGGACCAGTCATCCTGGCCCGCGGTCAGCACCTGCCCCCCGAGCCTCCCGATGGCCTCGACCGCCGCATCGCGGTCGCCCACGGTGAAGGTCACGTGCCAGTGCGTCGGCTCGCCCTCTCGTGCCTGGGCGAGGCTGCCGATGACGTCCTCGAAACCCTCAGGGGCGTTGGCCTGTCGCTCCCGAATGTCGGGGTCGACCGTCGCCTCGAGGTGGTCGCCGTATCCCGGAACCTGGATCGCCGCACCCCACCCCTGGTCAACCACGCGCCAACCGAAGGCCTCGCTGTAGAACTGCTGCGCCGCAGCAGGGTCGCTCGTGTGCAGGTCACTGAAGTTCCAGGCGCCGGGCGCATTCGTCACCTGCGCACCGAGTCGTCGGCCCGCCTGCCAGATGCTGAACGGCGCTCCCTGCGGATCGGTGAACCGTGCCGAACGACCGGCCGGACCGGCGGACTGGACTGGCTCAACCTCGACCGCGCCGAGCGCGACCAACCGGGCTGCGACCGCGTCGGCGTCATCCACGGCGATGTAGGTCTCCCAGCTCGCCGTCGCCTCCGAGGAGTTCGTGATGGACGCGACGTCCAGCCCGCCCAGCGTCGCGATGACGTAGCGACCCGGAGCGTCCGGCGGCAGCACGTCCTCGAACTCCCAGCCGAACAGGCCGCCATAGAAGGCGATCGCGGCGTCGACATCGGGCTGCCGGGTCTCGATCCACGACGTGACGCCGGCCGGATAGGTGCGCGCGAGCGGTTCAAGAAGTGCCATGCCGCCATCCTGCTCCCGAGGTCCGACACCCCGCTTTCCGAGCGCAGCGGGACAGGGCAGTCGCTAGAGCAGGTCCTCGATGAGGTCGCCGTGGGTCTCCAGCCGCTCGAGCATGTCGTCGAACATGACCTGCTCGAACCGCTTGCCCGCGGCGCCCTGCTCGACCTCGTGCCACGTGCGCGGCGCCGCGACGCACGGCAGCTCCTTGCCGCGCAGTGAGTAGGGGCTGATCGTCGTCTTGGCGGCGACGTTCTGGCTCCAGTCGAGGAAGATCTTGCCGGGCCGCAGCGACTTGGTCATCTTCCACAGCACGAGGTCGGGGTGCTTCTTCGTCATCTCCTGCGCGAGCTGCTGGGCGAGGTCACGCACCTGGTCGCTCGTGAGGTCTCCGCCGAGCGAGGCATAGAGCTGCATCCCCTTGCTGCCCGACGTCACCGGATAGAGCTCCAGCCCCAACGCCTCGAGCCGCTCGCGCAGGACGAGCGCGACCTGGGCGCACTCCTTGAGACCTGCCGGGCTGCCCGGGTCGAGGTCGATGACGAGCCGGTTGGGGTTGGTGCGCTCGCCGTCCTCGGTGACGGTCCACTGCGGGACGTGGATCTCGAGCGAGTTGAGGTTGATGAGGTAGGTCAGCTGTGCCAGATCCTCGACCAACGGATAGGTCACGTCGTCGACCTTGACCCGCGGCAGCCAGTTCGGCGCACCGCTCGGCAGGTTCTTCTCGAAGAAGCTCTGGTCCGAGACGCCGTGCGGCCAACGCACCCGCGTCACCGGACGAGCAGCGATGTGCTGCAACAGAATTGGCCCAACCGTGGCGAAGTAGTTGAGCACCTCACCCTTGGTCGTCTCCGTCGCCGGGAACATGACCTTGCCCAGGCTCGACAGCTTGAGGGTGCGGCCCTCGACCTCGACCCGGGTGATCTCGGGGATGTACTTCTCAGGCATCGGTCACCTCGTGCAGATCGGCAGGCAGTGAGGTCAGTGCGAACACCAAGGTATGCCGGTTGCCGCAGTTTGCCGGTCGACCCACGTCCCAGCGACTGCACCTCCACGACGACCGTCGGCTCGACCCACGTCGCCCCGTCCGCGTCCTCGCGCGGCACGACGTTGGAGAACGGAGATGCGTTGCGCGACAACGGTTCCAGCAGTTTTCCGACCCGGGCACCCGCGGTGCCGGCAAGTCCGGCACCGACGCGGCCGGCATACTCCCAACCGCCTGCGCCGTCAGGCGTCCCGACGAGGACGGCACCCAACCGGTTCGTCGTCCCCACCTCGGGACGCCATCCACCGATGACGACCGAGAGCGTGGCGCGGTGCGGGGACTTGCGCCAGTCCGGGGACCGGCGGCCAGCGGCATACAGGGAGGTTCGTCTTTTGCTCACGACGCCTTCGAGACCCTGGTCGCGGGTGGCCTCGAAGAGCTCTTCGCCGTCGTCGTAGGTGGGCGGCACCTGCCAGGCGGAGCTGCTCAGCTCGAGGCGTTCCAAGCAGTTCGCGGCGGGCCGACCAGGGCTGCTTCGAGAGGTCAGAACCGAAGAGCCGCAACAGGTCGAACGCCATGAACGTCACCGGTCGCGTCGCCGCGAGCTGGGCCGCCTTGCGCGCCGACGTGACGTGCATGCGTTCCGCGAGCGCCGAGAACGACGGCAGCCCGCCGTCGAGCGCCACGACCTCGCCGTCGAGGAGGAGGTCGTCGTAGGTGTCGGCGAGACCCGCCAGCTCGGGGAAGCTCACCGAGACGTCGCGGCCGGTGCGGCTCGACAGGACGAGGCGACCGTCGCGCACGTCGGCGAGGACGCGCATGCCGTCCCACTTGACCTCGTGCACCCATTCGGGACCGCGCGGGATGCCATCGGCGACGGCGGCGAGCATGGGCTGCATGAGCCCATCCTGACGCACACTGGTCGCGTGGGAGACGTGGCGGGGACGCGGAAGCGGGGCAACCTGAGGTGGGCCGTGCTCTTCGTCGTCGCCGACATCAGCCTGGCCGCAGGGGCGGCGAGCCTCATCGACAGGGTGGGAGCCACCGGCACCCGTGTGGCCTACGGGCTCGTGGCCCTGGCCGTCGCCCTTGCTCCCGTGGCGTTGCTCTGGATCGTGGGCGAGGCGCACCTGCGCTGGTCACCGCGAGGGCGCGCGGCTCGCGGCCTCGTCGGCTGGACTCTCGTGGCCCTCTACGCGGGCGTGATCGTCCTGTGCGCGCCCACCGCGCTTCTTCGTGTTGATCATGAGCCTCGCCTACGCCTTCCAGTGGTAGCGCCTGACTAGCCTGAGGCGTGCCGCCCTCGAAGCCCGCCCCCGAGTGCCCCACGGTCTGCGCCGCATGACCGGTCGCGACATCCACGAGCCCGAGAGGACCGCCACGCCGCTCGAGCTGCTCTACGACCTCACCGTCGTCGTGGCCTTCTCGGTGTCGGGCGGGCTCTTCGCGCACGCCGTCGCGTTCGGCCACCCGGTGCAGGGAGCCGTGGCGTTCGCGTTCTCCTGCTTCGCGATCGTGTGGGCCTGGATCAGCTACACGTGGTTCGCCTCCGCCTACGACACCGACGACTGGCTCATGCGGCTCGGGACTCTCGTGCAGATGGTGGGCATCGTCGTCATCGCGCTCGGCCTGCCCCAGGTCTTCCACGGCTTCGAGAAGTGGGAGCTGCACAACACGATCATGGTGGCGGGCTACGTGACGATGCGCGTCTCGATGGCCACGTTGTGGTGGCGCGCGTCGAAGGACGATCCGACCCACCGCGTGACCCTGCGCCGTTACGTCTGGCTCACCCTGCTCGCGCAGGTCGGGTGGGTCATCGTCTGCCTCACCCACCTGCCGTGGGTCGTGCTGCTGCCTGTCTTGCTCGTCCTCTACGCCTTGGAGATCGGTGCCGTCTGGTTCTCGGAGCGCGGGCAGGCCATCCCGTGGCACCCACACCACATTGCTGAGCGCTACGGCCTGCTCGTGATCATCAGCCTCGGCGAGATCGTGCTCGGCACCACTGTCGCTGTTCAGGCGCTCGTCGAGGTCCAGGACTGGTCCCTCGACGCGGTCCTCGTCGTCGCGGCCGGCATCTCGATCGCCTTCGGGCTGTGGTGGGTCTACTTCGGCCTGCCGTTCGGGGAGGCCCTGGCGCTGCAGCCCGAGAGGGGCATCCGGTTTGGGCTCGGCCACGTCGCGCTCTACGGGTCCATCGCGGCGGTGGGAGCCGGGCTGCACGTCGCGGCCTACTTCGTCGAGCAGGAGAACGGCACGACCATCGGCCTGCGTCGGCACCGTCGCTGTCCATCGCCGTCCCCCTCGCGCCTGTGCATGGGCGTGGCCTACTGGATCGCCCACCAGCTGCTGCCGGGCCGCGACCGGTTCCACACCCTCCTGCTCCTCACCAGCGGCCTCGTCATCGCGGCCGGCGCCGCCCTCGCCGTCGGGGGCGCACCCCTCGGCGTCTGCATCGTCGTGCTCATGCTCGTGCCCTGGATCTCGGTCATCGGCTACGAGACGCGCGGCCACGGCCATCTGCAGCGCGTCCTCGACCGCATCCGCGAGGAGCGCACCACCCTCTGACCTGCAGGTATGCCGGGCACCGACGTGCACTCCTCTTCGTCGACAACCGCCGACAAGCCGCGGAGGACCACCGGCCGCTCTTGGCAACTCTCGCCCTTACGTTCCGTCGATGTTTGCGCCTACTTTGATTTTCCGGCTCATCCGCGGGGGGGACAAGACCTCTAGGGTGACCCCTGAATCGCTGTGGAACACTCTCTGCCCCGTGTTCCCGCGCCCTGTCGAAAGGTATCACCTCGTGCTTCGTCCCTCTGCTGCTGGTTTCGAGAGGGGGTCGTGGCCGTCGCACCGGCATCGCCGCGGCCCTGCTCGGCCTGTTCCTCGCCCCACTCGCCCCCATGCCGGCGGCGAACGCCGTCAGCCCCAACATCGTCATCTCCGAGGTCTACGGCGCGGGCGGCAACGCCGGCGCGCTGCACAACGCAACGACTTCGTCGAGCTCTCCAACCCCACGGGCAGCCCCGTGAGCCTCGCCGGCAAGTCATCCACTACCGCTGCGCCGACTGGCGGCACCTCGGGTGGATCACGTCGCGCTGACCGGCTCGATCCCGGCGAACGGCAAGTACCTGATCGCAGATGAGCGCGACCGGAGCCACCGGCGACCGCCCTGCCGACGCCGGACGCGGACCGGCACGCTTCGCCATGGCCGGCAGCTGGCGGGCAGGTCTTGCCTGCTGAGCAGCTCGACGGCCGATCCACGGCGACCACCGGCAACCTGGCTGGCGTGCGCCGGACTCGTCGACATGGTCGGCGTGACGGCGCCACCAGCTCTTGAGACGGCGCGCCGCGACCGTCTCGACCAACATCACGTCGTGCTCGCGTCAACCGCATCGCGGCCGACACCGACAACAACTCGACCGACTTCAGCGACCGCGCACCCCGTCGCCGGAGAACTCCGGCCCGGTCGCCCCCGTGGCACTTGAGGCGACCGCACCGGGCGACAAGTCCGGCCAGGTGGGCTCGCCCGTCGCCGGCTTCACGCTGGCCGCAACGGGCGGCACCGCGCCGTACTCCTGGTCGGCCACCGGCGCTGCCCGCGGGTGTCACCGTCGCCGCGAACGGCGCCGTCTCCGGCACGCCGACCACCGAGGGCACCTACCCCGTGACCGCCACCGTGACCGACTCGGCGAGCACGCCCGCGACCGACGACGTCGACGTTCACCTACACGATCACCGCAGCCGCGTCCTCTGGTCACCGATCGCCGACGATCCAGGGCACCGGCGCGACCTCGCCGCTGGTCGGCCAGAACGTCAAGACCCAGGGCGTCGTGACCGCGAGCCTACCCCACCGGTGGGCTCAACGGCTTCTACCTCCAGACGCCCGGCGCGGACACCGCCGAACGCGTCGGACGCCGTCTTCGTCTACGGCGGGACCAGCGGCTTCGCCGACCTACCCGGCCGTCGGTGACTCGGTCGAGGTCTCGGGCCAGGCCGCCGAGTTCTCCGGCGCCACCCAGATCGTCGGCCACCGTCGGTGTCTCGCCGTCGCCTCCGCTCGGCACGGTGACCGCCGAAGACCGTGGTGCCCGGCACCGACTGCGCCCTTCCCGGCACCGACTGCCTCTCCGGCGCGGCGCTCGACACGGCCCGTGAGGTCGCCGAGGGCGAGCTCTTCCAGCCGACGGCTCCCTGGACCGCTGACCGACGTCTACGACGGTGGCCCCTACTACAGCGACGGCACCAACTCGTCCGCCTTCCGCGGCGAGATCGGCGTCGCTGCCAACACCGACAAGGCAGCTGGTCTCCCCGACCGAGGTCATCGACGCGCAGGCGACTGCGCTCGTTGCCGAGCGCAAGAAGTACAACGACGCGCACCGGATCATCCTCGACGACGCCTCCAGCCTGACGTACTCCACGACCCAGAACAGCGGCATTGCCGTTCCCCTGGTTCACCGCGACTCACACGGTGCGCGTCGGTGCTGCGATCACCTTCCCCAAGCCGGTCGTCTTCACCTTCGGCTTCAACGCCTGGCGGATCCTGCCGCAGTCCCAGGTCGTCGGGGACTCCACCGGCAAGGTCGACTTCGCCCAGACCCGGCCGGCGACCCCGGAGGACGTGGGCGGCGACGTGAAGCTCGCGACGTTCAACGTCCTGAACTTCTTCCCGACCACGGGCGAGGAGTTCGTGTCCTCGGGTCTCGGCACCTGCACCTACTTCAACGACCGTGATGGCAACCGCATCACCAACAACTCCTGCAACCCCAACGGTCCCCGCGGCGCGGCAAACGACCCCAACCTGGTCCGCCAGCGGGACAAGATCGTCGCGGCCATCAACACGGCCGACGCCGACATCGTCTCCCTGGAGGAGCTCGAGAACTCGGTCAAGTTCGGCAAGGACCGCGACTTCGCGATCAACGCAGCTCGTCGCCGCCCTCAACGCCGACGCCGGCGCGGGCACGTGGGCCAGCGTGTCTCCGTCGCGCAGCGCTCCTGCCCGCCGCTCGCCGAGCAGGACGTGATCCGCAACGGCTTCATCTACCAGCCCGCCAACGTCGCGCTCGTCGGTGAGTCGGTCGTCCTGAGCGACCAGTCGACCGGCGACCGAGGCCTTCGCGGACGCCCGCGAGCCGCTCGCCCAGGCGTTCAAGAAGGTCGGGACCGCTGACGCCGACGCCTTCGCCGTCATCGTCAACCACTTCAAGTCCAAGGGATCCGGCACGCCGGACCCCGACGGTCAGGGCAACGCCAACGACCGCCGCATCCTGCAGGCCAACTCGTTGGTTGCCTTCGCGGACGCCTTCAAGACCGCACGCAACATCACGCGCGTCTTCCTCGCCGGCGACTTCAACGCCTACTCCGAGGAGGACCCGATCCAGGTCCTCGAGGCAGCCGGCTACACCAACCTGGAGTCCAGCAGCAAGCCCGGGCGAGGAGACCTACAACTTCGACGGCCAGATCGGCTCGCTCGACCACGTGCTGGCCAACGCGCCCGCCGAAGCGGATGTCAACGCAGTCGACATCTGGGACATCAACGGCTACGAGTCGGTCTACTACGAGTACGCCCGCTTCAACACCAACGTCACCAACCTGTACGCCCCCAACCAGTTCCGGTCCTCCGACCACAGCCCGGAGATCATCGGGATCAACGCCGCGCCGACCACGGGTCCGGTGGACGTCCAGATCCTGGGCACCAACGACTTCCACGGTCGCCTGCTCAACGACACCGGTGCACCGTTCCCGAACGAGTGCCGGCGCCGCCGTCCTCGCGGGTGCGGTCAAGCAGCTGCGTGGCGACGAACCCCAACACGGTGTTCGCAGCCGCGGGTGACCTGATCGGTGCGTCGACGTTCGAGTCCTTCATCCAGAAGGACAAGCCGACGATCGACGCCCTCAACGAGGCTGGCCTCGAGGTCTCGGCCGTGGGCAACCACGAGTTCGACCAGGGCTACGACGACCTGCTCAAGCGGGTCATGGCGCCGTACGACGCGACGACCAACCCGCTACGGTGGTGCCGACGTGGAAGTACCTCGGCGCCAACGTGCACAAGGCGGCGCGCCGGCGAGCGAGCTCCTCGACCCGAGCCTGGGTCAAGGACTTGAACGGAGTCCAGGTCGGCTTCATCGGCGCGGTCACCGAGCACCTCGACGAGCTGGTCTCCCCCGCCGGCATCGCAGGGTATCAGAGGTCAGCGACATCGTCGACGGGACCAACGCCGAGGCCGACGCCCTCAAGGCGGCCGGCGCCGACGTGATCGTGCTCCTCGTCCACGAGGGTGCACCAACCACCACCTGCGCCACCATGGCCGACGACCCGACCTCGGACTTCGGTTCGGTCATCACGGGTGTCAACGACAAGGTCGACGCGATCGTCTCCGGACACACTCACCTCGCCTACAACTGCTCCTTCCCCGTTCGCCGGCTGGGCGGGTCGTCCGGTCACGGAACCGCCCCGTCGTCTCGGCCGGCCAGTACGGCATGAACCTCAACAAGCTGAATGTTCACCGTCGACAACGGCACCGGTCAGGTCCAGGCCAAGACCCAGACGCTGCTCAACCTGAAGGCTCGAGACGCGCGCCGTTCGCGGCCAACTACCCGGTGACCCCGCCATCAAGGCGATCGTCGACGCGGCCATCGCCACGGCCGGTCCGCTCGGTGCGGTGCCGCTGGGTGACATCGCTGCTCCGTTCAACCGGGGCAAGCTCGCCAACGGCACCACCGAGAACCGCGGTGGCGAGTCCACCTTGGGCAACCTGGTCGCCGAGGTCCAGCGCTGGGCGACCCCCGCGCCCGTGGCGGTGGCTCCGCAGATCGGCTTCATGAACCCCGGCGGGCTCCGCCAGGACATGGTCGGCAACCGGCAGCGGCTACCCGCGAGTGCTGACCTACCGACAGGCCGCCGATCGTGCAGCCGTTCGCCAACACGCTTGGTCAACGTGGACCTCACCGGTGCGCAGATCAAGTCGGCGCTCGAGCAGCAGTGGCAGCCGGCCGGATCGATGCCGACGCCCCGTTCCTGCAAGCTCGGCCTCTCCGAAGGGCTTCACCTACACCTACGACCCGGACGCCGCCCGAGGGCTCACCGGATCAAGGAGATGTGGCTCAACGGGCAGGCCATCGGTGCCGACCACGACCTACTCCGTGACCGCGAACTCGTTCCTCGCCTCGGGCGGTGACAACTTCCGCGCCTTCGCCCAGGGCACCAACAAGCAGGACACGGGCGAGACCGACCTGCAGGCCATGGTCGACTACATGGCGGAGTTCGCCACGGCGACGACGACCCGCCGCTTGCAGCCGGACTACACCCAGCGCTCGGTCGGCGTGGACCTCACCGGGACGGCGAGCACGTACGCACCCGGGTGACCACGTGACGTTCAACCTGTCGTCGCTGGCGTTCTCCACTGCGCCGGACCTCAAGGACACGCAGGTCGCGGTGTCGCTGAACGGGCAGCCCCTCGGGACGTTCCCGGTCAACAACACCATCGGCACGGCGATCTTCGACGAGTACGGAACCGCCTCGGTCGACGTGGTCCTCCCGGCCTCCACGCCCCGGCGCCCAGCGACTCGACATCGTCGGCGTGCAGACCGGCACGGAGACCTCGGTGCCCATCACGGTGATTCAGGCAGGCTCGAGCGTCAGCGCGACGGCCGCCCAGATCACCTACGGTGCAGCCGGTTCGGTCGTGGCCAACGTGACTCCGTCGGACGCCACCGGAACGGTGATGGTCTCGCTCGGTGCGACAGGTGCTCGGCTCGGCCGCTCTCTCGGGTGGCACGGCGAACGTCGCTCTGGCGGCGAAGTCGCTCGAGCCCGGCACCTACGTGTTGGACGTCGTCTACTCGGGTGACGTGTCGCATGTGGGATCGAGCACGACGGTCAGTGTCACGGTCGTCAAGGCGGTCTCAACCGTCACGGCAACCGCCACGCCGGACACCCTGCAGAAGAACAAGGACTCGACGACCCTCACCATTGCGGTGACGGCCACGAACGTGACGCCGACCGGCACGGTCTCCGTCCTGGTCGAGGGCATGACGAGGACCGTCACGCTGAACGCCAACGGGACGGCCACGATCGTCCTGGGTCCGTTCAACACGGCTGGCACCAGGTCGATCCTGCTCACCTACGCCGGCGACGCGCACGTCGCTCGGTGACACCTTCACCACGTCGGTGACGGTGGTCAACGGCAAGGTCAAGTAGGGATAGGTCCTGAGTACGACGAGGGGGTCCGGCGAGAGCCGGGCCCCCTCGTCTCGTCGAAGGAGGTCAGCCGACCCTGACCGCGTGGGCCGCGAGCGGCATACGATGGATTCATGCGTGCGATCTGGAAGGGTGCGGTCTCGTTCGGGCTGGTCAACGTCCCCGTGCGGCTCTATTCGGCGACCGAGAATCATGACGTGCAGTTCCGGCAGGTGCACCGCGAGGACGGCGGCCGGATCAAGTACAAGCGCACGTGCAGCATCGACGGCGAAGAGGTCGCGTTCGACGACATCGCCAAGGGCTACGAGACCGAGGACGGCGACATGGTCGTCCTCACCGACGAGGACTTCAAGGACCTGCCGAGCAAGTCCTCCAAGGAGATCAACGTCGAGAAGTTCGTGCCCTCGGACCAGATCGACCCGATGCTCCTCGACAAGAGCTACTACCTCGAGCCCGACAAGACGGCGACGAAGCCCTACATCCTGCTGCGCGAGGCGCTCGAGTCCGAGGGTCGGATGGCCGTCGTCACGGTGTCGATCCGCACCCGGATGACGATGGCGGTGCTGCGGGTGCGCGACGGCGTCATCGTCATGCAGACGATGTTGTGGCCGGACGAGATCCGCAAGCCCGACTTCGCCAGCATCGAGCAGGCCGATGACGCGACCGACAAGGAGATGGCGATGGCCAAGCTCCTCATCGAGCAGCTCGCCGGTGACTTCGAGGCCGATGACTACGAGGACGACTACGCCATCGCGCTGCAGTCGCTCGTCAAGGCCAAGGTCGAGGGTGGCGAGGTCCAGGCTCCCGCTGCCGAGGCCGAGGAGTCCGGCGAAGTCGTCGACCTGCTGGCCGCCCTGGCCAAGTCCGTCGAGAAGGCCAAGGCCTCCCGCGGCGAGGCCCCGTCGAAGTCGTCGGCCAAGACCGAGGCCAAGCCCGCCAAGAAGGCCGCGGCCAAGAAGGCCACCCGCGAAGAAGGCGGCCAAGAAGGCCTCCTGACCACGATCAAACGCAAGAACGCCGGGTATGCCGTGTGACGGCATACCCGGCGTTCTCACGTTCCAGCGTGGCTGGGTGGTCAGGCGTTCTCCTTGCGGAAGGTGGCCGTCCCCCACCAGAGCGCGGCGACGAAGAGCACCGCCGCCCAGAGCGTGCCGTAGAGCATCGGGTCGCGCGCGAAGTCCCCGGAGAAGGACGTGCGCACCCCGTCGGTGACCCACTTGAACGGCATCCAGTCCGAGACCGTCTGCAGCCACTTCGGGCCGAGCGTCATGGGCAGGAGGATGCCGGACAGGAGCAGCACCGGCATCATCACCATGTTGATGACGGGCGCCATGACGTCCTCGGACTTCGTCGTGAGCGCCAGGGCGTTGGAGGCCGCGGCGCACGCGCCACCGACGAGCAACGTGAGCAGAACGCCGAAGATGATGCCCTTGGCCGATCCGGTCATGCCGAGCACGTAGCCCAGCCCGACGAGGATCCCGGCCTGCACGAGCAACTGGATCATGTCGCGGACGAGGCGACCGACGAGCAGCGCCGTGCGACTGGCCGGGGTGACCCGCTCGGCCTCGATGACACCTTCGCGCCACTCGCCGATGAGGCTGAAGCCGGCGAAGAAGGCACCGAAGATGCCGAGCTGGACGAGCATGCCGGGGACGAAGAACGTGTACTCGTTGGCGACGCCGAGCTGCTTGATGAGCGGCTTGAGCAGGGGGCCGAAGAGGAAGAGATACATGATCGGCTGGAGCATGCCGATGATGACCCAGGCGGGGTTGCGCAGGTTCATCCGCAGCTGACGGCGGAACACGATGAAGCACTCGCGAAGGAAGGTCATCACTTCTCCTGTCCGACGAGCACGGAGTCGGCCGCAGCGCTTCGCCTCGTCCGGCGCCTTGTCGGGATTGGTCGTCCTGGGCGTCACGCAGCGAACGCCCGGTGAGGGTGAGGAACACGTCGTCGAGCGTGGGCCGGTGGACCTCGATCGACTCGAGCGAGATGCCCGCAGCCGACAGGTCGGCGAGCAGCCCGGGGACGGCCCGACCGGCGCGGGTGACGCGCGCCCGGACGTGGCTGCCCTCGACCTCAACCGAGTCGCCGCCGTCGCGGGCGGGTCCGGCGATCGAGCCCAGCCGGGTCGCCGCACTCTGGACATCGGCCGCGTCGGCGAGCTCGAGATCCACGAGGTCACCGGAACCTGGGCCTTGAGGTTGTCGGCCGTGTCCGAGGCGACGATCTTGCCGTTGTCGATGATGACGATCCGGTCGCTGAGGTGGTCGGCCTCGTCGAGGTAGTGCGTCGTCAGGAAGACGGTGGCGCCGTTCTTCTTGCGCAGGTTGGCGATGTGCTCCCAGAGGTTGGCGCGCGCCTGCGGGTCGAGTCCGGTCGTGGGCTCGTCGAGGAAGACGAGCGTCGGGTCGTGGATGAGCCCCATGACGATGTCGAGGCGGCGGCGTTGGCCACCCGACATGTTCTTGGGCATGCGGGTCCAGAGCCCGTCGAGGTCGAGCTGGCCGAAGAGCTCCTGGCCGCGAGCCTTGGCCACGGCACCCTTCATGCCGTAGAGCATTCCGTGGTCGACGACCTCGTCGCCAGCGCGGGCACCGCTGAAGGCGCCACCCGCCTGCGAGACGTAGCCGATGCTGCGGCGCACCTGCTCGGACTCCTTGACGACGTCATAGCCCGCCACGGTCGCGGTCCCCTCGGTCGGGCGGAGCAGCGTCGTGAGCATGCGCAGGGTCGTGGTCTTGCCGGCTCCGTTGGGGCCGAGGAATCCGACGACCTCACCCTCGGCGACGTCGAGGTCGACACCGTCGACGGCGCGCACCTCGGTCTTCTTCTTGCCTTCCCTCGTGTGGAAGGTCTGCACGAGTCCCCGTGCATGGATCATGGCGTTCTCCTCGTGAGAGTCCAGCGAGTATTCAAACTTGAACATCAGCAGTGTTCAACATTGAACAGTGCCTGTCAACCACACCGCGTCACCACCGACGAAGCGGCCCGACCACGTTATGGCCGAGCACTGACAACGGCCACCGATTCCGGGAACGGGGGCGGACGGCATACGCCGTGGTTGTTTCAGCGACCACCGATGAGCTTGAGGTAGCGCTCACGGTCTGCCGCCATCTGCCACCCGGGATCCTCCGGCGGCGCCTCCCACGCAACGTCGTCACCCTGAAGGCCCAGCTCGCGCCGGTCGAGGCGACCGATGAGGTCGACGAGCCACTCGCGCTCGGTCTGGCCCATGCCCATCCACAGGTCCGCGAGCGCCCGAACGTGCGGTGGCACGGCCTCGGTCGGCGGTGCCTGGCTCAGCTGCTCACGAGTCTTGGCGTCCATCGTGGCCAGCCGCGCCTGGAGTGCGTCGCGCACGGTCTCGCGCCCCACCAAAGGCATGAGCGCCATCGCCGTGTGGAACGGCAGCGGCGAGAGGACGTCGACGGTCTCGACGGCAGCGATCCACAGCCGCGCGAACTCCAGCCGTCCCTCCGTCGTGCTCGTGTAGACCGCGACGTCCCGCGTGCCGTCGACGAGGTCGTGCCGCTCGAGGTTGCCCTGCTTGGTCAGCGTCGTCAGCCCCGAATAGATCGAGCCCGGGTTGACGTGCGCCCAGTCCTCGACCTGCCACGACACGAGTTCGCGCCGCAACTGGTACCCGTTCACCGGCTCGAAGAGCATCACGGTGCCGAGCAGCAGCAGTCGGGTCTCGGTGGCTGCCATGTCGCGCAGTCTAGGTGTGGCCGATGATGGGTCAATGCCCGAAGGCCACACTCTGTTTGCGCTCGCCCGCGACCTCGACATCGCCTTTCGTGGCACCTCTCCGACAGTGACGAGTCCGCAGGGCAAGTTCGGGGGCGGCGCCGCATTGCTGTCCGGACACGAGGTCCTCGAGGCGACGTCGTGGGGGAAGCACCTGTTCGTCGAATTCACCGGCGACCGGATCCTGTGGGTGCACCTTGGTCTCATCGGCACCTTCACGATCGACACGACGTCGTATGCCGGTGAGGTGCCGGTTGTCGGTCAGGTCCGGTGCCGCTTCGCGACCTCCGACCATGTCGCCGACCTGCGTGGCCCGATGGTGTGTGACGTGGTGACACCGGAGAAGGTCGACGAGATTCTGGCGCGTCTCGGGCCAGATCCGTTGCGCCCCAGTGATGTTCGCTCCGACCCCGACTTGGCATGGAAGCGGATCCAGCGGTCGAGCAAGCCCATCGCGGAGCTGCTGATGGACCAGGCAGTGCTCGCTGGCGTGGGCAACGTCTATCGCTCCGAAGTGCTGTTTCGGTTGCGGGTCAACCCTTTTCGGCCCGGCAACAAGCTGCAGCGCAAGACGTGGCGGGCCCTCTGGGAGGACCTCGTGGCGCTCCTCCCCATCGGTGTCGCGACGAGCAAGATCGTCACGATCCACGAGCAGGTCGACGCGGTGGCACGTGCCCTCGAGGCCGGTGAGGATGTGCGGATGACGACCCGCGACTCCTACGTCTACAAGCGTCAGGGCGAGGCGTGTCACGTCTGCGGCTCGAAGATCAAGACCCGGATCGTCGCCGGTCGCAACCTCTTCTGGTGCGGCAACTGCCAGCGCCGCGGCTAGAACTCGCCACTCGCGGTGGGTGATCGACCAGCGCGAGGTGAGGGGAACGTAATTCGGTGGCGGACGGCATACCCGTGTCGTCACACTGGTCCACGGACGAGCGAGAGGAAGCAGTCGGAGCGGCGTGCCGCCCACCGGTCCTGCGCATCGCCTCTCGTCGATGGATCCACTGGCATGCCCTGTCAAGGCTTCGGGTTCAACTCCCGTATTTCGACAGGTGGTGCCGGTCGGATCAACGGATCGCAGCGCTCTGCGGCCCGGGTGGTCGGTTCGACGCCCGACGCCCCGCGCGACGCTCCGCCGACCGGCACCATCACCAGCCATCACGTCCGTTCCTGCACCACGTCGCACATCCCGGCGCACCGCAGAAGGAGGCTGCCCATGCTGTTCATCCATGTCACCGTCCCGGCCCACACCGCCGCGGTCGAGTTCGTCGACGGCACCCCTGTTCGGGTGCTCGAGTCGGGCCGTCACACTCGGGCGCGCCGGGCGACCTACCGCGAGGTCGACCTGCGCGAGCAGCTGCTCGCGGTCTCCCCGCAGGAGATCCTCACCGTCGACGGCGTGCAGGTGCGCGTCTCGGCGGCGGTGCGGTGGACCGTTGCTGACCCGATCGCGTGGCTCGAGCGCGCGACCGATCCGCTCGGCCTGGTCTACCTCGCGACCCAGGTCGCGCTGCGCGATGCCGTCGCTGGTCTCACCCTGGATTCGGTGAGCCAGCGTGGCGCAGGCCTCGATGCGGCGACCCTCACGGCAGCCGTCGACGCGGCCGGTCAGCCCATCGGGCTCTCCGTCATCGAGGTCGTCGTCAAGGACGTCATCCTGCCGAGCGAGGTCCGGGCCGCGACGCTCGAGCTCGCGACGGCACGGGCGCGTGGTGCCGCCCAGCTCGAGATGGCCCGCGCCGAGACCGCGGCACTGCGCTCGCTCGCCAACGGCGCCAAGCTGCTCGACGACCACCCGGCACTGGCGCGGATGCGTCTCGTGCAGTCGGCGCCGTTCGGCACCCAGCTCGTCATCAAGCTGGGCGACGACCCGGCGAGCGACGCCTGAATCCTCGCGTCCGCAGCCCTGGCAGCGTGCTCGACGAGCGCTGCCTCCTTGATCTCCTCAAGGACCCTGAGTCGCTGTCGTTCCCGCCGGGCGACTCCGGTGGGCACGGACAGTTGCTCACGCACCACGGCCGAACACCTCCATCGGAGTGGGCCACGGGCTGGACGTGTTGACACTGGCTCAGGGCCTCGCGCACCTCGGTCACTCCTGGCGGGAGGAGTACTCGTGTGCCAGCCCCATCGATCGGCCAGGATTGGGGGTGGGGCGCCGGGGTCTCACGGATCTCCTTCGGAGCGAACTCTTGGCGCGGTCACAGGTTGTAGGTCCATCCTGACCTTGAGCGGAAGGACTCTCCATGAGCGAAACCTCTGACCAGCCGGGCATCCCCGAGAACCCGCAGAGCCCGCCTCGACCCGACACCCAGGCGATCCCGGCGACCGCAACATCTTCGGCAGCCCCGGGAGCGCCTCCCCACGGTCCTGGCCCGCAGGGCCCGGCACCGACCCAGCAGTGGGCAACCCCCGTGGCGCCTACCGCGCGACGGTCGATGTGGGGCGAGGCCATGTCGACCAGCGGCGGCAAGCTCGCCGTCATCATTGCCGCTGCGAGCCTGGGCCTGGTCGCCCTGCTGACAGCGGGCCTCGTGGTCGGCGCCTTCGCGCGCCACATTGGTGACGAGCACCGTGGGCCGTGGGCCGGGGACTCCCGCCAGATGCCGCTCCCCGACCAGATGGGACCCGGGCAGGGCGGACCCCAGAACCTCCCGCGAGACAAGGCACCGCGCCAGGGTCCGCCGGGCGCGGACGACCTCCCCAACCTGGGGCTCCCTGGGGCGGGCGGCTCGCTGCACGGTGAGGCGGTGATCCCCGGCGAGGGCACTGCCACAACGACGATCCTCTTCCAGACAGGCCAGGTCACCGAGGTGACGGCGGACAAGCTCACCGTGAAGAGCACGGACGGCTTCACCGCCACCTACACGATCGGTGCCGACAGCCGCGATCGCCTCAAGAACAAGGTGTCGACCCTGGTCAAGGGCGACGGGGTCACCGTGATGGCGTCCAAGGACACCAAGGAGACCCTCCGGATCCTCAAGACCGGGCGAACCGGCACCGACAGCTGAGCACCCGGCATACCCGCGAATTTCTCTCCTGACGGCCGCCGTGGCGGCACGCGGAAGTCCGCCCAGAGCGAACATGAGTCGGCTTCGCTCATCCTGCGGAACACCGCGCGCGTATGCCGCGTTGGACGCCTTGACACGCCTCGCCCCTCCTCATTTCGTGACGGTCCATGTGAACAGGCCACCACGGCATACAGGGAGCGGGGATAGCATCGAGGTGACTCGAATAGTCAGGAGCCAGCACCATGTTCGAACGGTTCACAGACCGCGCCCGCCGGGTGGTCGTCCTCGCCCAGGAAGAGGCGCGCCTCCTCAACCACAACTACATCGGCACCGAGCACATCCTGCTCGGCCTCATCCACGAGGGTGAGGGTGTTGCCAGCAAGGCCCTCGAGAGCCTGGGGATCTCTCTCGATGCCGTCCGCGAGCAGGTGCAGGAGATCATCGGCCAGGGTCAGCAGGCCCCGACCGGTCACATCCCGTTCACGCCCCGCGCCAAGAAGGTCCTCGAGCTCTCACTGCGCGAGGCCCTTCAGCTCGGCCACAACTACATCGGCACCGAGCACATCCTCCTTGGCCTGATCCGCGAGGGTGAGGGCGTTGCCGCCCAGGTCCTCGTCAAGCTCGGCGCCGACCTCGGTCGCGTCCGCCAGCAGGTCATCCAGCTCATCTCGGGCTACCAGGGTGGCAAGGAGGGCACGACGGCCGGAGTCGGTCAGGGCGGCCCCGCCGAGGGCACCCCCGCCGGTTCGCTCGTGCTCGACCAGTTCGGTCGCAACCTCACCGTGGCTGCCCGCGAGGGCAAGCTCGACCCGGTCATCGGGCGTGAGAAGGAGATCGAGCGGGTCATGCAGGTGCTGTCCCGCCGCACCAAGAACAACCCGGTGCTCATCGGTGAGCCCGGCGTCGGCAAGACCGCAGTCGTCGAGGGCCTCGCCCAGGACATCGTGCGCGGCGAGGTGCCCGAGACGCTCAAGGACAAGCAGCTCTACACGCTTGACCTCGGTGCGCTCGTGGCCGGCAGCCGCTACCGCGGTGACTTCGAGGAGCGCCTCAAGAAGGTCCTCAAGGAGATCCGCACCCGCGGCGACATCGTGCTGTTCATCGACGAGATCCACACCCTCGTCGGTGCCGGTGCGGCCGAAGGTGCGATCGACGCTGCGTCCATCCTCAAGCCGATGCTGGCTCGCGGTGAGCTCCAGGTCGTCGGTGCGACGACCCTGGACGAGTACCGCAAGCACATCGAGAAGGACGCCGCCCTCGAGCGCCGCTTCCAGCCGATCCAGGTGGCCGAGCCGACGTTGGCGCACACCATCGAGATCCTCAAGGGTCTGCGCGACCGCTACGAGGCGCACCACCGCGTCTCGATCACGGACAGCGCGCTCGTGGCAGCGGCCAACATGGCCGACCGCTACATCAACGACCGCTTCCTGCCCGACAAGGCCATCGACCTCATCGACGAGGCCGGCGCCCGATTGCGCATCCGTCGCATGACCGCACCGCCGGACCTGCGCGAGTTCGACGAGAAGATCCAGGCCGTCGTGCGCGAGAAGGAGTCGGCGATCGACGGGCAGGACTTCGAGAAGGCCGCGCGTCTGCGCGACGACGAGAAGAACCTGCGCAACGAGAAGTCGCAGCGCGAGACGGAGTGGAAGAGCGGTGACCTCGACGTCGTCGCCGAGGTCGACGAGGAGCTCATCGCCGAGGTCCTGGCGGCGAGCACCGGCATCCCGGTCTTCAAGCTGACCGAGGAGGAGTCGAGCCGACTGCTCCACATGGAGGACGAGCTGCACAAGCGCGTCGTCGGTATGGACGACGCCATCAAGGCTCTGTCGCAGGCGATCCGTCGCACGCGCGCTGGTCTGAAGGACCCGCGTCGTCCCGGTGGCTCGTTCATCTTCGCCGGTCCGACCGGTGTGGGTAAGACCGAGCTCGCCAAGACGCTCGCGGCCTTCCTCTTCGGTGACGAGGACAGCCTCATCCAGCTCGACATGTCCGAGTACTCCGAAAAGCACACTGTCTCAAGGCTTTTCGGTTCTCCTCCCGGCTACGTCGGCTACGAAGAGGGTGGCCAGCTCACCGAGAAGGTCCGGCGCAAGCCGTTCTCGGTCGTCCTGTTCGACGAGGTCGAGAAGGCCCACCCCGAGATCTTCAACTCCCTGTTGCAGGTCCTCGAGGACGGTCGCCTCACCGACTCCCAGGGTCGGGTCGTCGACTTCAAGAACACCGTCATCATCATGACGACCAACCTCGGTACTCGTGACATCTCCAAGGCCTCCCTCGGCTTCTCGGCGGGCCCGGAGACGCGCTCTGACTACGACCGGATGAAGGCCAAGGTGGTGGACGAGCTCAAGCAGCACTTCCGCCCCGAGTTCCTCAACCGCGTCGACGACACGATCGTCTTCCCGCAGCTCACGCAGGACGAGATCATCCAGATCGTCGACCTCGAGATCGCCAAGCTCGACAAGCGCCTCAAGGACAAGGACATGGGCATGGAGCTCACGCCCGCGGCCAAGACGCTGCTTGCCAAGCGCGGCTACGACCCCGTGCTCGGTGCGCGACCACTGCGTCGCACCATCCAGCGCGAGATCGAGGACGTGCTGTCCGAGAAGATCCTGTTCGGTGAGCTCAAGGCCGGCGAGATCGTTGCGGTCGACGCGACCGGCGAGGGCAAGGACGACACGTTCACCTTCGCGGGAGCCCGCAAGGCCGAGATCGTCGAGGTCCCGGTCGTCGCTGCTGCCACCAGTGGTTCCGTCGGCAGTGAGCCGGCGGCCGCCTCCGGCGAGTAGCCAGGTCTCACCCAGCCAGACGACAAAGGCGGGGTATGCCGGAACGCACGTTCCTGTGAAGTGAAGGGACATCGGTAACAGGGATGTGAAGAGACATGGGTGACACCTGGTCTTGGTCAGTCGCATGATCGCGGCATGAGTGAGCGGGAGTTGTCGATGGAGGTCAAGCTGGCGTTGGCGGCGCACGTGACACTGCAGGACCGGTCGGTTTCGGTGACGCAGTTGTGTCGCGAGCAAGGCATCAGCCGGAAGGCGTATTACGAGTACCGAGCCCGGTTTCTGGCCGGCGGGATCGAAGGGTTGTTGCCTCGGTCTCGCCGGCCGTTGTCGTCACCGGGTGCGACGCCTGCGGACGTGGTCGAGGTGCTGCTGAGGAAGCACGACGAGTTGGTCGCTGACGGGTGGGACGCGGGTGCCCGGTCTGTGAGGAACTGGCTCGTGTTGGAGGGTGCCGAGGGCTTGCCGTCGTGGCGCACGGTGCACAAGCACTTGGCCGATCACGGTCGTACTGAGCCCACCCCGACCAAGCGCCCCCGTTCCAGTTACAAGAGGTTCCGCGCGCAACGCCCGAACGGGATGTGGCAACTTGATGGGTTCGAATGGCAGCTGGCGGACCGATCGAAGGTGCACGTCATCCGGGTGCAGGACGACCACTCCAGAATGGTGTTGGCGAGCGTGGTCGACGACGCCGAGGACGGGGTGTCCGCGTGGGCGTGCGTGCTCAAGGGGATGGATCGGCACGGCAAGCCCGCGATTGTGCTGTCGGACAACGGGTCCGCGTTCAGTGCACGCCGCCGCAAGGGTGGCTCCTTTTCGGACCTCGAGGCCCGTCTGGCGCTGATCGGCGTCGCGTGCAAGACCGGCCGCTCGAGGCGGCCACAGACGCAGGGCAAGAAAGAACGCGAATGGCAGACGCTGAAGCGTTGGCTCAAGGCTCATCCAGCCGCATCGTCCAAAGACGAACTGTTGATCATGATCGAGGCCTACGAGGCGATCTTCAACGACCTCAGGCCCCATCAAAGCCTCGACGGCGCCACACCGGCGAGCGTGTACGAGGCGTCCGAAAAGGCCGAACCCGGATCAGCCGAGCCAGCTAACCGTCATTTCCTGCATGAAGTCACTGTTGGCCCCACCGGATCGGTCGACATCGCCCGCACCCGAATTCTGTTGGGCAGAGGCTGGGCCGGAGCCTCAGTGACCTACTTGGTCGACCTGGGGCATGTCGTGCTGTTCCACGACACCGACATCATCCGCCGCGTAACACTCGATCGTGAATCGGGCCTTGGACAATCCCACACCAAACGCGCCCGAGTCCGTGTCTGGCCCGACGTCCCCGCGCCACCGAGCACAGGCCGGCGTCGCACCAGATCGAAGCAACACAACACACCAGCAGTACCGTGAACGGGCAAGCAGACCGGTGACACCGATGTCTCTTCACCGGTGTCACCGATGTGCCTTCACATGACAGAACGCACGTTCCCGGCATACCCCGCCTTTGTTGTCGTGAAGCTCTGGTCCTCCACGCGCTGGAGGCGTAGCGTCGAGAGTCCGAATCGAAGCAAGGGGGCGCGATGACCCGCGCAAGGATGTTGACTCGGATGGTGGGCACCGCCCTGGCCATGGGAAGCCTGGCAGTTGCCGCCACGACAACAGCCAGCGCCGATGACCCTGTGGCTCCGCCGGGCGCGATCGCCCCCCAGGTGGTGGCCGGTTCGCTGGCCAGCCTTCCCGCCGGCGCCCCGCCACGCGGGTACGCCTACGGAATCGGCAAACGACTCTTCCTCAACGGCCGCACCTACGACCTTTCGGCGTACTGGTCCAAGATCGCGCCCAAGGGATACAACGATCCGACGGTGCCCCAGGAGTTTCTCGACGTCGACCAGACCCGGGGGGTCATGCTGTGGGCCTTCCGATACTTCGCTGTCGACAGCTACCTCCATGTCGGCAACCTCGTGCCGGGCCAGGCGCCCAAACTCCTCGTCACGCAAGCCGCGGACCCACCGATCGCCACGACATCCGGTGGTTTCATCGGTTTGGGCATGTACAACAACATGGGTGGTGTTGGATCGAGCATTGCCCTCAACTATTCGGGCTTCATCAGTCCACCGCGACTCAACGCCCCGATCGAGAACGCGGTCCCCGCGGCGGCGGCAATGGTCTCGTCCGCCACCTCAGCCCTCGTGGTCAATGTCGAGTATGACTCTGCCCTCGGGGCTGGGGACTTCAGCCACAAGTCATGGCTGTACTACCCGACGCACGGCCAGACTGCGTTGCCCTACGCCAACACCTATGCCGCCGGTGACGGGCAGTTGGTCACCCGGGACAGCTTCACGGGCGGCTGTTGGCGCAGCGCCGCCCTGGCCAGCCCGGCGACGTTGCGGGCGAGGGTCTGTTCGCAGGTCTATCCCAAGGTGAACGCCGATGGCACGCGCATCGCCGTGGTCCAGGGCTCCACGATCCGGCTGTTCAACGCGGCAACGGGAGCACCCGAGCACTGGACGACGGCACCGAGTCTGTCCACGTGGGACAGCTCGCACTTCTACACCCTCCTCGGCTGGGAGGACGCGAGCAACTATCTGGTCAAGGCACGGAACGGCACTGAGCTCTACATCCTTCGCTGCCATGTGAGCGGTGCCTGCGAGCGCGCTGTCACCTCGACGGTGCGCACCGGAGTGAGCAGCATCGTCACCTGACCCAGCCGGGCGGCGGTCAGGAAAGCCGAGCGAGCATGGTCTGCATCTGCTGGATCTGCTTGGCCTGGGTCACGTTGATGTCGGCAGCCATCTCGCCGACCTTGTCGTCCGAGGCACCCTTGGCGTGCTCCTCGACCATCGCGAGCGCGCCCTGGTGGTGAGCGATCATGAGGATGAGGAACAGCCTGTCGGCCTCCACCCCCGACGCCTTGCCCAAGGCGGCGAGCTGAGCGGCCGTGGCCATGCCCGGCATACCCGCGTGGTCGTGGTCGCCGAGGCGCGGGTTCGTCGCCTGCGGAGGGACGGACTGCTTGCGTTCCTCGAGCCAGGTCTTCATCGTGAGGATCTCGGGCTGCTGCACCAAGGTCATCTTCACCGATGAGCTCGGTGGCGGTGGCCGGGCCACCTGCAACGCGACCGTTGGTGCGACCCGTGGCGCCAACGGGATCTACGACCTGTCGGCCGACAACCAGCTGACCTTCAAGTCGTACTACAAGATCCCGCGTCACCAGTTCGACAGCGAGAACTGCGTCGCCCACAACGGCTCGCTCATCCCGCTCAATGGACGCGACGTCATGGTCCAGTCCTGGTACATGGGTGGCACGTCCTTCTGGGACTTCACCGACTCCGAGAACCCGCGTGAGATCGGCTACTTCGAGCGCGGACCCAACGGCGGCGCTGGCGGTGGCGGCGGTGGCACCTGGTCGTCGTACTACTACAACGGCTACGTCTACTCCTCCGACCTCGGCAAGGGCTTCGACGTCCTCAAGATCACCGACCCGAGCCTCAAGAAGGCAGCCGACGTGAAGATGAACGAGCTCAACCCCCAGAGTCAGCCGGTCTACAAGACCCGCTGATTCCAGGACCAGAGCGTCAGTCGGGACGCTCAGAGGACCGGCCGTCCGTGCTTCGTGCACGGGCGGCCGGTTTCTGCGTATGCCGGGATACTGGGTCGCATGCCCACCGCACCTGAGCGCCCGACCGAGTCCGACGGCATACTCATCCGTTCTGCACGCACCGCCGATGTGCGCCCCATGCGCGCCCTCGTCGCCCCGCTGGCCGAGCAGCGCGTGCTCCTGCAGAAGGAGTCGGTCGCGTACTACGAGGCCATTGGCGACTTCGTCGTTGCCGAGCGTGACGGTGAGGTCATCGGCTGCGGAGCGGTGCACGTCCTGTGGGAGGACCTCGCCGAGATCCGCACCCTTGCCGTGTCGTCGTCGGCGCTCGGACACGGGGTCGGGACGCAGATCCTCACACGGCTCGTGTCGCGGGCGAAGGAGCTCGGGGTGGAGCGGCTGTTCTGCCTGACCTTCGAGACGGCGTTCTTCGAGCGTCACGGGTTCGCGCCGATCGAGGGGCAGGCCGTCGAGCCCGAGGTCTATGCCGAACTCCTGCGGTCCTACGACGAAGGTGTCGCGGAGTTCCTCGACCTCGAGCGGGTCAAGCCCAACACCTTGGGCAACACGAGGATGCTCCGCGTCCTCTAGACGTGAGCGCGGTTGCGGCGCACCTGGATCGAGGCGAACAGCACCAGGACGAGCAGGCCGCTGATGACGCCGAACCCGAGCTGCGGGATGAGTGGCAGGGCAATGCCCAGCCCACCGCCGATGACCCAGGCGATCTGCAGCACCGTCTCGGACCACGCGAACATCTGGGTGCGGACGTTCTCGGCGACGTCGCGCTGGATGATCGCGTCGGTGCTGAGCTTGATGACCTGGGCGCACAGTCCGGCGGACAGTCCGAGGATCAACAGGGTCAGGAGCGAGTAGGCCAGCGCGGTCGCCAGGGCGGCGAGGACGATGACGATGAGCGCGGTCGCGACGAGTCGGTCGGGTTGCAACTTCCTGGCCGCATTGCCGACGACGGTGCCGAGCGCGTTGCCTGCACCGGCTGCACCCACCACCAGGGCGAGGACGAGGGTCCCGCTGTAACCGGGGATGGGGTGCTCGCGCATGAGGAAGGCCATGAAGAGGGTGAGGAACCCGGTCAGCAGCCGGGCACCCATGGCGCTCACGAGGGTGGCGCGCACGGCCACCGGCAGCGCCAGGATCCGGGCTCGCAGCCGTGCGCCGATCCCGAGGTGACTTCGTGCCCCGGACGGACGCGCGCTCTGCGCCGAAGGCTGCTCGCGGGTGTCCGTCCGGGGCACGAAGTCGGAGCCCAGAGCGGGGGTGGTGTCCTCGATGTCGAACTCGCCGACCGACGAGTCGACGCGACCCGGCAGGCGAATGGCGAGAACGGTGCCCACGACATAGATGGCGAACGCCAACCGCAACGACCAGTCGGGGCCGATGCGGGACACCGCTCCGGCGAGCCCACCACCGACGGCCATGGCGGCCACACCGGCGAGGGCCATGCGGGAGTTGGCATTGACGAGCGTGAACCCGGGTGGCAACAGGCGTGGGATGGCGGCCGATCGAGTGACGCCGTAGGCCTTGGCGGCGACCAGGCACCCCAGGGCAGCGGGGAAGAGCCAGACCGATCCGGTGGCCACCGCGCCCGCGAGCACCCAGCAGAGGAAGGCGCGCAGGGCCAGCGTCGCGCCGATGGCCCAACGCCGACCGTGGCTGAAGCGGTCGAGCAACGGACCCAGGAAGGGTGCCAGCAGCGCGAACGGCGCCATGGTCAGCAGGAGGAACTGCGCCACCTGCGCTCGCGCCTCGTCCGTGGGGATGGCGAAGATCGTGCCGGCGAGGCTGACGGTGAGGGCGGCGTCGCCGCAGATGTTGACGAAGTGCAGTTCGACGAGGCGAGCCAGGCCGCTCTCGCCGGCGCCGGCGGACTGGACGTAGGCGCGAGCCTTCTGGGTCCCGGCGCGACTTCCGCGACCGGCAACGCGGGCACCGCCGACCGTGCCACGGCCGAGCACCTTGAAGGCCTTGGTCGCACCGGCCCTCACGCCATAGGGGTCAGGAGGCGTTCGCCGGCCCGCATCGTTGGCGTCCCGGGGCTGCGGAATGGGCTCCGTCGGATCGGCGCTGCGGATCGGCTCGGTGGGTTCGTCGCGTGCACTCATCGCGCCACCTCCGCATGACCGGGCAGGGCAAAGTGGTCGTCCCCCACCGGCTCGACGAGACCGTCCTCGATCAGTCCGCCGAGGCAGCGGTCGACCTGCTGCTCGTCCTGACCGGGGGCAAGTTCGCTCCGCCCCAACGCATGTGGCACCTCTCGCAGTGCCTGCACGATGATGCCGCGGACCTGTCGGTCGGTGCCGTGCCACTTCTGCCCCCGACGGACAGGACCGTCGTATGCCGGTCGGCCGGCCACGTGCCACGCGCACCGTGAGCGGACCGGGCAGTCCTCGCACCGAGGGGCCCGAGCCGTGCAGACGAGGGCACCGAGCTCCATGACTGCAACGTTCCACACCGCCGCGTCCTGATCAACGACCGGCAGCAGGTCGCGCGCGAGTTCGACCTCGGCACGGGTCAGCGATGGTGCCGCCTGCGCCAGACCGGACACGATGCGCGCTTCGACCCGGCGCACGTTGGTGTCGACGACGACGGACCGGTCGCCGAACGCGAACGCCGCGACGGCCGCCGCCGTGTAGTCGCCGATGCCGGGCAGGGCGAGCAGGTCGGCCTGGTCCCGCGGCACCTCGCCTCCGTGTCGCTCGACGATGGCAACGGCAGCCTCGCGCAGGCGCAGCGCCCGACGCGGATAGCCCAACCGCCCCCAGGCCCGCACCACTTCGCCCGGGGACTCCTGGGCCAGGTCCGCCGGCGTCGGCCACCGCGACATCCACTCGCGCCACGCTGGTTCGACCCGGGCCAGCGGGGTCTGCTGAGCCATCACCTCGGACAGGAGCACACCCCACGGCGAGCACGACGGATCGCGCCAGGGAAGCGGACGGGAGTGCACGGCATACCAGTCGAAGACGGCCTCGTGCAGGGACTGCACGTCGACGTCGGACGGGAGCGAGACGCTCACGATGTCAGGGCCCTGTGTCAGACGTAGCGCTCGAGGATGCTGCTCTCGGCCAGGCGCGACAGGCCTTCGCGCACGAGTCGGGCGCGGCCTTCGCCGACACCTTCGACACCCATGAGGTCGTCGACACCCGCGGCGAGGAGCTTCTGGAGGCTGCCGAAGTGCTCGACGAGTCGGTCGACGATGGCACCGGGCAGACGCGGGACCTTGCTGAGCATGCGGAAGCCGAGGGGGCTGACCGAGGAGTCGAGCGCGTCGCCGACGACGGTGAAGCCCAACGCCTTGGCACCGGCGGCCGGGTCGAGGAGCTCGGTGGCGTCGATGTCGGTGAGGTTGGCGATGGCCCGGTCGAGGTCGTGCTCGCCGCGGGACTCGTGGAGGTAGTCGCGGATGACGAGCCCGAGGTCGTCGGACAGGCCGCCGGTGAGCTCCTCGAGCTGGAGGCTGAGGAGGCGACCGTCGGTGCCGAGCTGGAGGACGTAGTCGCCGATCTCGTCCTTGATCCGGCGCACCATCTCGAGGCGCTGGAGGACGTTGGCGACGTCGCGCACGGTGACGAGGTCCTCGATCTCGAGGGCCGACAGGGTTCCGGTGACCTCGTCGAGGCGCTGCTTGTAGCGCTCGAGGGTCTGCAGGGCCTGGTTGCCGCGCGACAGGATGGCGCTGGAGTCCTCGACGACGAACCGGTTGCCGCCGACATAGAGGGCGACGATGCGCATCGACTGGCTCACCGAGACGACGGGGAAGCCGGTCTGCTTGGCGACGCGCTCGGCGGTGCGGTGGCGGGTGCCGGACTCGCTCGTCTCGATGCTCGAGTCGGGGACCAGCTGGGTCGCGGCGCGCAGGATCTTGGTGACGTCGCGGTCGCAGACGATGGCGCCGTCCATCTTGGCGAGCTCACGCAGTCGGGTCGCCGAGAACTCGACGTCGAGCGGGAAGCCACCCGTGGCGATCTCGTCGATGACCTTGTCGGTTCCGAGGACGATGAGGGCTCCGGTGCGGCCGCGCAGGATGCGTTCGAGTCCGTCACGCAGCTCGGTTCCGGGCGCGACGGCAGCGAGCGTCGTCCGCATCAGCTCGTCATCCACCAGCGGCGTGGCCACGTGTGTCCCTTCGATCTTGGTCCAGTTGGCGTCCCCGAAGCACAGGCAAGGTGCTCCGGTGCTTTTCGGCGAGTCTAACGGCGCGGGTATGCCGTCCGTTCCTGTGACCGGATCACGGCACGGTCACCTTGTGGGCTGGGTCACAGCCGGTCGGGTGCGGTCAGCGGGCGACGACGGGGACGACAGTCATGGTGACGGCTTCGAGGACTGTGGCGACCTCGATGACGCGCAGCCCGTCGGGCACGGGCCCACCGCCGAGAACCCCGGGCGGCACGATCGCCGTCGTGAAACCGAGTCGCGATGCTTCGGCCAGGCGTCGGTGCGCCCCAGTCACGGGCCGCAACTCACCGGCCAACCCCACCTCACCGAACGCCACGGTCCCCACCGGCAGCGGCTGGTCGTTGATCGCACTCGCGAGCGCCAGCGTGAGGGCGAGGTCGGCGGCGGGTTCGGTGATGCGCACGCCACCGACGGTCGAGACGAACACGTCCTTGCGGCCGATGGGCGCCTTGGCCCGGGTACCCAGCACGGCGAGGATCATGCCGACGCGTGAGGAGTCGAGCCCGCTCGTGGCACGCCGCGGGTTGGGCATCTCGGTCTGGTCGACGAGCGCCTGGACCTCGGTGACGAGGGGTCGCCGGCCCTCCAGCGTCACGGTGACGCAGGTGCCGGGCACGGCGGCGGTGCGGTTGGACAGGAACAACCCACTCGGGTCGGCGAGTCCGGTGATGCCGACGTCGGACAGGTCGAAGCAACCCACCTCATCGGTGGGGCCGTAGCGGTTCTTCACGGCTCGCACGAGCCGCAGCCGACTGTGCCGGTCGCCCTCGAACTGCACGACGACGTCGACGAGGTGCTCGAGCACGCGAGGTCCGGCGATGGAGCCGTCCTTGGTGACGTGCCCGACGAGAAGCACGGCGATCCCGCGCGCCTTGGCCACCGCGATCAGGCTCGCGGCCACCTCCCGCACCTGCGAGACGTTGCCCGCCGCCCCCTCGACTTCACCGCTGCTGATGGTCTGGACGGAGTCGATGATGACGAGCTCGGGCTCGACCTGGTCGATCTGACCGAGCACTGTTGCGAGGTCGGTCTCGGAGGCGAGGAACAGGGTGCGCGCCATGGCCTCGATCCGTTCGGCTCGACTGCGCACCTGCGCCGCCGACTCCTCGCCACTGACATAGAGAACCCGTCGTTCCTCCCCCGGCTCGCCACCGCGGGCCGCGCGGCCCGCCACGTCCAGGAGCAACGTCGACTTGCCGATGCCCGGCTCCCCCGCGACGAGCACGACGGCACCGGGCACGAGCCCGCCACCGAGCACCCGGTCGAACTCGGGCACACCCGTCCCCCGCGCCTCGGCCCGGCTGACATCCACCTCGCCGATGGGCAGTGCCGGACGCTCGACCGACTTCGCCGCTGTCGTTCTGGCCGAGACGGCACCGACTTCGGCCACTGTGCCCCAGGCCTGGCACTCACCGCAGCGCCCGACCCACTTGGCCGTGGTCCAACCACATTCAGTGCAGCGGTATGCCGGTCGAGTCGTCTTCGCTGCCATGCGCGCCAACCTAAACGACCCCCCTGACACACCTCGACTCGAGGAGGTGAGCGACTCAGCGGCCGGTGGGAACCGGCATACGCCGTGTGTCTCCGGTCGGGACGACA
The DNA here is from genome assembly GCA_963807825.1 of uncultured Actinomycetota bacterium. Lineage (GTDB taxonomy): Bacteria > Actinomycetota > Actinomycetes > Actinomycetales > Dermatophilaceae > Knoellia. The sequence goes on along the minus strand of CAWEDC010000005.1, from coordinate 147,427 downwards.
CTCGAGATCACGGTGCCGTCCTCGCGGACGATCTCGCTCGGAGCCTTGGGCGAACCGGCGATGCGCGGACCCTGATCGGCCAACGCAACCGTCACCGGCTCCGCCGCCGTCACCGTGATCGACTCGCCGCGCACCGAGAACGTCAGCGGTCCGTCGCCGTCCTCGATGACCAGCTCGAGCTCGTTCGCCCGCACCGTCACCCGCACCCGAGTCCCGCGCAGGCAGAGCCGATAGGTCAACGACTCCCAGCCAACGGGCAGCCGCGGGTCGATCGTGAACTGACCCTCGTGCTCGTCGCTGCCGAGGTCGCGGAACCCACCGAAGCCCGACACCAACGCGCTCCACACGCCACCGGTCGAGGCGACGTGCACGCCATCCGCCGTGTTGGAGTGACGGTCGGCGAGGTCGACGAACAGCGCCGACAGGAAGTAGCGATAGGCCAGGTCCTGATAGCCCACCTCGGCCGCGATGATCGACTGCACGACCGCCGACAGCGTCGAGTCGCCCGTGGTGATCGGGTCGTAGTACTCGAAGTCGGCGAGCTTCTCCTCCGGCGTGAAGTCCTCCCCCTGCAGGAACAGCGCCAGCACGACGTCGGCCTGCTTGAGCACCTGGAAGCGATAGATCACGAGCGGGTGGTGGTGCAGCAGCAGCGGCCGCACCGACGACGGCGTGTTCGCGAGGTCCCACATCTCCCGCTCGAGGAAGTGGTCGTCCTGCGGGTGGATGCCGAGGTGCTCGTCGAACGGGATGAACATGCCCTTGGCGCAGTCACTCCACTCGGTGACCTCGCCCGGTTCCAGCTCGGTCCTTCGGACCATTTGGGCGTATGCCGCAGGGTCACCTTCCGCGAGCGCCTCCAGTGCCTCGACGGCTCGCCGCAGATTGAAGCGCGCGAGGACGTTGGTGTAGAGGTTGTCGTTGACGACGGCGGTGTACTCATCCGGGCCGGTCACGCCATGGATGTGGAAGGTCCGCTCCTTGTTCGGGTGCATGCGCCAGAACCCGAGGTCGGCCCACAACCGGGCGGTCTCCACGAAGATGTCGACGGCCTCGCGGTCGAGGAACTCGGTGTCCCCGGTGGCCCCGACGTACTGGCTCAGGGCATACGCGATGTCGGCATCGATGTGGTACTGCGCGGTGCCTGCTGCGTAGTACGCCGAGGCCTCGTGGCCGTTGATGGTGCGCCACGGGAAGAGCGCACCCTTCTGCGAGAGCTCACCCGCACGGGTCCTGGCCGAGTCGAGCAACGAGAGACGAAAGCGCATGGCGTTGCGGGCGGCATACGGCATCGTGTAGGTCAGGAACGGCATCACATAGATCTCGGTGTCCCAGAAGTAGTGACCGCCGTAGCCGGACCCGGTCACACCCTTGGCGGGGATGCCGTAGGTCTCGGCCCGCGCGGAGGCCTGGGCGAGCGCGAAGAGGTTCCAGCGGGTGGCCTGCTGGATCGCCGGGTGACCGGGGATCTCGATGTCGGCGCGCTGCCAGAACGCGTCGAGCCAGGAGTGCTGCTCGTCGTACTGGCGCTGCAGACCCTCCTCCTCGACGCGATCGAGGGTGCGCTCGCACCGGTCGATGAGCTCGCGAGCGGGCACACTCTTGGCGGTGTGCGCCGAGACGACCTTGGTCAGCCTGATGGGGCTGCCCTGCTCCGCCTGGACGCGGTAGATCATCTTGGCCGTGTCATCGTCGGTGTGGACGGTGGCCCGGTAGGGGTTCTCGGTCTCGAGGATGTGGTCGGTGACGAGGCCGAGCGTCATGCCGCTGTCGGCGCACTGGTAGCCCAGCCACAGTCGACCGCTGTCGACGTCGCCCTCGCTGACCTCGGGCAGGAGGACGCGCCCCCGGAAGGCCTCGGCCTTGCGTGGGTCGGCGATGCCGGCCTTGTGGGCCTCGGGACCCTCTCTGGGGAGGTCCTGACGGTTGAGGACCTGCGAGGAGATCTGCACCGGACCGTTGCCGTCGAGCAGGGTGACCTCGAAGGTCATCACGGCGAGGTGGCGCTGGCTGAGCGAGACCATGCGGGTGCTCTTGACCTCGACCCGGGTGCCGCTCGGCGTGCGCCACAGCAGGGTGCGCGACAGGACGCCGGTGCGGAAGTCGAGGGTGCGCTCGTAGTCGAGGAGGTCCGCGGTCGAGAGCTGGAGCGGCTCGTCGTCGACGTAGAGGCGGATGACCTTGGCGTCGGGGATGTTGACGATCGTCTGACCGACGCGGGCGAAGCCGTAGGCCTCCTCGGCGTGGGTGATCGGCCAGGTCTCGTGGAAACCGTTGATGTAGGAGCCGTTGACGTGGGCGTCGCGGCTCTCCTCGTAGTTGCCGCGCAGCCCGAGGTAGCCGTTGCCGACGCTGAAGAGCGACTCGGTGACGCCGAGGTCGTCGGCGTTGAAGCGGGTCTCGGTGAGGGCCCACTCGTCGAGGGGGAAGCGGCTGCGGTCCAGCGGGTCGTCGCCGACGTCGAGCGGCATCGCGTTCACAGCAGCTCCTCGAGGTCCTTGACGACGAGGGTGGCGCCGGCGTCGGTGAGGGCCTTGGCGCCTGCGCCGCGGTCGACACCGATGACGAGGCCGAAGCCGCCGGTGGCGCCGGCCTGCACGCCGCTGAGGGCGTCCTCGAGGACGACGGACTGCTCGGGCGTGACCCCGAGGGCCTCGGCGGCAGCGACGAAGGTGTCGGGGGCGGGCTTGCCCGCGATGCCCAGCTCGGCCGCGAGACCGCCGTGCATGACGAACGGGAAGAAGTGGTCGACGCCGGCGGCCTTGAGGACAGCCGGGGCGTTCTTGGAGGACGACACGATCGCCATCGGGTAGTTGCGGGCGGCGAGGGCCTCGAGCAGGCGCACCGAGCCGGGGTAGGCCTCGACACCGTCGGACTCGAGCACCTCGTTGAAGGCGTCGTTCTTGCGGTTGCCGAGACCGCAGACCGTGTCCTTCGCGGGGTCGTCGGACGGGTCGCCCTGCGGGAGGTCGATGTCGCGCGAAGCGAGGAACGCGGCGACGCCCTCGTAGCGCGGCTTGCCGTCGACGTGGGCGAAGTAGTCCTCGTCCGTGTAGGGCTCGGTGACCCCCCGCGCCGTGAGGAAGTCGTTGAACATCGCCGACCAGGCCCGCATGTGGACCTCCGCCGTCGGAGTGACGACCCCGTCGAGGTCAAAGAGCGCAGCCGAGTAGTCGTCCCAGTTCATGTGCGAAAGCGTAGGGGCGCGGCGGTGTCACCAGTGAATCGTGTTCATTCCGAGCGTGGCCGCGTAGCCGCGAACGCGCTGTGCGCCCGACCTGTCGGGGGTTCTGTGACGAGTCGGGATGCCGTGGAGTGGCGACTCGTCACACAGCTCCCGACTCGTGCCCCGCGCATGCCGCAGCGCCCGACCCGCGCCCGCACAACGCAGCAGCGCCCGGTCCCCTCGACGGGGAACCGGGCGCTGCTGGTGCTCAGTCAGTCAGGGGCTGCGATCAGCCAGCGACGACGTTGAGCGAGACCTTGGCCTGCACCTCGGGGTGCAGACGCACGAGGGCCTCGTGGGTACCCGTGGACTTGATCGGGGTCGGAACCTCGATCTTGCGCTTGTCGAGGTCGGTGCCAATGGCTGCCTTGACCGCGGCGGCGATGTCGGCGGACGAGACGGCACCGAAGAGACGTCCCTCCTTGCCGGCGTGCGCGGGGACGGTCACGGGCTTGGACTCGAGGTTGCCCTTGATCGACTGGGCCTCCTCGAGCGACTTGACCTCGCGGGTCTCGCGACCCTTGGCGATCGAGTCGACCTGCTTCTGTGCACCCTTGGTCCACTGCGTCGCGAGACCGCGACGGAAGAGGAAGTTGCGGGCGTAGCCGTCCTTGACGTCGACGACGTCACCGGCGGTGCCGAGGCTGGAGACCTCGTGCGTGAGAATCACCTTCATTGTTCAGCTCTCCTTCTGGCTAGGTCGCGCGTCAGCGGGACGAGCTGGAGTAGGGAAGGAGCGCCATCTCACGGGCGTTCTTGACCGCGTTGGCGATCAGACGCTGCTCCTGGACGGACACGCCGGTCACCCGACGAGCGCGGATCTTGCCGCGGTCGGAGATGAACTTGCGCAGCAGCGCAGTGTCCTTGTAGTCAATGTTCTCGACCTTCGCCGCCTTGAGCGGGTTGGCCTTCTTCTTGGGCTTGCGCACAACTGGCTTAGCCATCGTGGTGCTCTCCTTCTGCTGAGTGACTCAGCGGATGAGCCCTGGTCTCCCAGGGATGGTGTGAATCTGAGTTTTGGTGCTGACCTGTCGGATCAGAAGGGGGGCTCGTCGTAGGACGGGGCGTTGCCCCACCCTCCCTGAGCTCCACCTTGCTGACCCGGCTGACCCTGCGGTGCGGGCTGACCGGCTGCGGGCTGACCGCCTCCGGGCTGGCTCCAACCGCCCTGACCCTGTGACTGGCCACCGGAAGGCGCCCCACCCTGAGGTGCGGTGCCACCGGTTGCCCACGGGTCCTGACCGCCGGCTCCACCTGAACCACCGTCGCCGCCACCAAAACCGCCGCCGCTTCCGCCGCGAGTGGTTTTGTTGACCTTGGCGGTCGCGTACTTCATCGAGGGGCCGACTTCGTCGACGTCCAGTTCGATGACCGTGCGCTTCTCGCCTTCCTTGGTGTCGTAAGAACGAGACTTCAGGCGGCCGGTGACGATGACGCGCGTGCCCCGTGCAAGGGACTCGGCGACGTTTTCCGCCGCGTCACGCCAGACCGAGCAACGCATGAACAGCGTTTCGCCGTCCTTCCACTCGTTGGACTGTCGGTCGAACGTGCGCGGCGTGGAGGCCACGGTGAAGTTCGCAACGGCAGCGCCGGACGGAGTGAAGCGCAGCTCGGGGTCACCGGTGAGGTTCCCGACGATCGTGATGACGGTCTCGCCTGCCATGGATCAGATCCCCTTTGGTCTGGTGCAGTACGACGGTTTGCGTATGCGGCGTTTCAGGATGGAGCTGGGTCAGCGACGAATCGCTGGGTTGAGCTGGTGAGTCAAGTGAAGACGAAGCTCAGGCGCCGGGGCGCAGGAGCTTGGTCCGCATGATCGACTCGTTGAGCCCGAGCTGACGGTCCAGCTCCTTGGCGGTTGCCGGCTCCGAGGTGAAGTTGACGATGGCGTAGATGCCCTCGGCCTTCTTCTTGATCTCGTAGGCCAGGCGACGGCGGCCCCAGATGTCGACGTTGTCGACGGTGCCACCGTCCTTGGTGATGACGGTGAGGAACTTGTCGAGCGACGGCTGAACCGTGCGGTCGTCGAGTTCCGGGTCGAGGATGACCATGAGTTCGTACTGACGCATGCGTTAACCCGCCTCCTTCGGTCTGAACGGTCACGGTCTCTCCGTGACAGGAGGGTATGCATCGCTACCGACACGGCCGTGGAGTTGTCCACAGGGCACTGGTAACTGGGCAAGGGTACCGGGCTGGACGGCATACGACTAAATCGTCCAGCGGACGTCCTCATCGACCTCTTGGTCCTCGTCCTCGAACTCGACAGAAGCGGTGGCGGTCTGCCACGCACGCACGGCGAGGAAGGCGACGGCGCCGACGCGCAGGACGAGCGCCAGGGCATACCAGCCGGGTGGCAGCGACTTGTTGGCGTTCTGCAGGCCACTGAGGTAGAGCCAGACGGCGGCGAAGTGCACCGCCTCCGCGAGCGCCCACACCAGGTGGTCTCGCCAGCGGAGCCCGGCGAGAGCCACGAGCGGCACGAGCCAGAGCGACGACTGCACCGGGAAGGACCTGCCGGTGACGAGGACGACAGCGACGGCGAGGAGAGCGACAGCTCCCAGGCGCGGCGTCGAGGGAGCGCCGAGGACGAGCAGGGCGGCGAGCGCCCCGGCGACGAGGATGCCGAGCACGGCCAGGACGGTGAGGACGGACGCGGACCACGGGCTGCCGGCGAGGGTCGGGAGGTACCAGATCGACCCGAGGCCCGCTGGCATGTCGAACCAGGCCGACCAGGAGCGAGTGAGCGTCCCCGGAGAGAGGGCCAGGAACGGGAGGGCGATGACCACGACGGCCGCGAGCGCCGAACCACCGAAGCGGACCAGCTCGCGCTCTCGTCCCGTGCGCCACGCGTGGACGGCGACGATGAGGAGGAGCAACGCGGGATAGGTCCGCGCCATGACCCCGGCTCCGAGCAGGGCACCGGCCAGGGCGGGATGTCGCCGGCTCCACGCCCACAACCCACCGGTCGCGAGGACCACGCCGAGCAGGTCGGGCGACAACAGGATCGTCAGCGCAGCGACCGGCGCGACGGCGACCTGGAGGGCGTCACCGCGATGGCCCGGTGTCGTGCGCACCCACCACGACATGAGGACCAGCGCCGCGAACGCGAGGACGGCCCACACGCCGAGGACCCACCGTTGGGTCGCGAGCGGACCCTCGCCCGGCGCCAATCCGGCGATGAGCGAGACGACCGAGCCGGTCAGCGGCGGATGATCGAGCGGGACGTCACCGGTCAGGTATGCCGTGATCCCGCGTTCCGCGTCGGCCGTCTGGACCCCGACGGCCAGGTCCGAGTAGCAGAACCGCCAGAACGGCTCGGTGCCACCCCAGCCCTGGGTGAGGCACGGACCCTGCTTCCACAGGGCAGCGAGAACCGGCAGCGCCGCCAGGAGCGCGATCGGGGCCAGGCTCGCGTCCACCACGCGCGGCCGGTCCCGTCGAAGCAGTGCACCGGGAACGGCCACGGGTCAGCCGGTTTGCTCGTTGGGGACCGCCGGCGCCGTCTGTGGAGTCAAGGTCGGCAACGGGATCGTCGGTCGGCCCGGGCTCTTCGTCGGCTTGGGCTTCTCCGACGGCGTCTCCGAGGGCGTGGGCGTCGGAGTGGGCGTGTTCGGCGGGGTGGTCGACGACGGTGCCTGCGTCGTTCGGGTCGGCCGCTGGGTGGTGCCGCCCGTGTTGCCGCCCGTGCTCTCGGGGCGCTGCGTCTGCTTCGGAGCCGCGTTCTTGTTGATGTAGGACGGCTCGGGGAACTTCACCTTCGGCATGCCGTCGGTGGCCGTGCGCATGTAGTCGGTCCAGATGCGCACCGGGATCGTGGCACCGGTGATGGAGCCATACCCGGGGACGTCATCCATCTGGTTCTCCTCGTTGGGTGAACCGTCGGGCTTCACGGCCCTGCCGTCGCCCTTGTACATGCCGACAGCGGTCGCGAGCTGCGGCGTGAAGCCGTCGAACCAGGCGGAGTAGTTGTCGCTCGAGGTGCCGGTCTTGCCGGCCGCCTCACGGTTGAGCCGTTCACCGGCGTACTCGCCGCTGCCCCGCTCGATGACCTGCTGCATGGAGTAGACGACGTCCGAGACGAGCTTGGCGTCGAACACCTGGGTCGGTGACCGGCTTGGCCTTGTAGTCGAACGAGTCGTCGGTGGACGTCACGGACTTCACGTAGTACGGAGTCGCCTTCTTGCCCTTGGCGGCGAGGGTCGCGTAGGCGTTGGCCATGTCGATGACCTTGACGTTGTCGCGTGCCGAGCACGTTGGCGTAGTTGACATCGAGTTTGGTCGTGACGCCCGCCTTGGTCGCGGCGGCCGCCGTGTTCTTGGGGCCGGCGATGATGTTGATCTGGGCGTAGACCGTGTTGACCGAGTTGGCCGTGGCGGTGGGGACCGTGACCCGACCCCAGTCCGTGTTGTTGAAGTTCTTCACCCCGCCGCGGCGGGTGAAGTCGGTCTTGCCACCGGGGTTCTCGAACTTATCGAAGTACTGCGGGCTCGACCCGTCGAAGGAGTTGCGGATGCTGAGGTCACCGCTCTGGAGGGCGGCGATGAGGGCGAAGACCTTGAACGTCGACCCGGCCTGCATGGTCGCCTGGGTGGCGGTGTTGTACTGGTTCTTCGCGTAGTCCGCGCCACCGTAGAGCGCCTCCACGGCGCCGTCGCCGGGCTTGATCGAGGCGAGGCCGACGTGGAGGCCCGTGGTAGTCCTTGGGGATGCGGTCCTTCGACGGCTTCCTCGGCCGCCTTCTGCTTCTTGGCGTCGATGGTCGTGACGACGCGCAGCCCACCCCGGGAGATGTCGGCCTCGGTGAGCTTGAGCTTGTTGGCGAGCTCGGTCTTGACCAGCTCCATGACGTAGCCGTTGGTGCCCGTGGCCGACGGCGCCTTGTACTTCTTGAATTCCTTGTCCGTGGGGAAGGTCGCGGCGGCGCGCTGCTCGGGCGTCAACCAGCCCTGCGTCACCATGTTGTCGAGGATGTAGGCCGACCTCGTCTGGGCGTTCTTCTTCTGCTCCGCACCCAGGCGCGGGTCGTAGAACGACGGGCCACGGATCGCGGCGGCGAGGAAGGCGCCCTCGGCCGGGGTCAGCTTGGAGACGTCCTTGCCGAAGTAGGCCTTCGACGCGGTCTGGATGCCGTAGGCGCCGCGCCCGTAGTAGATGGTGTTGAAGTAGTTCTGGAGGATCTCGTCCTTGGACTGCTGGCCGTCGATCTTGACCGAGATGAGGATCTCGCGGGCCTTGCGCGACAGCGTGCGGTCCTGGCTGAGGAAGTAGTTCTTGACGTACTGCTGGGTGATCGTCGAGCCACCCTGAGTCGCCGCGCCACCCTTGACCGCGACCCACACCGCGCGGGCGATGCCGGTCGGGGAGATGCCGCTGTTCTCGTAGAAGTTGCGGTCCTCGGCGGCGAGCATCGCGTGCTGCACCGGCAACGGGATCTGCTTGAGCTCGACGTTCTCGCGGTTCTGGTCGGAGATCCGACCGATCTCGGTCTTGCCGTCGGCGTAGTAGAAGACGTTGGTCTGCGCCACCGCGAGCTTGTTGGGGTTGGGCACGTCCGTCATGGAGTAGGCGACGCCGAGACCGGCGACACCGAGCACGAACAGGCCGATCAGCGTGTAGAGGATCCGGCGCGGCCACGACCTGCGGGAGCCCTTGCTCGACCGGCGTGGGGTGGCCTCATTGAGACGGCGGGCCTCGGCGCGCGAGCGGGGTGCGTTGCTCATGGAGAACTTTCGGGGCAGACGATGCGGACGAGGGCGCACACCACCCACTGGGCAGGGCGCGCCTGATCCAGTATGACGCCCCGAACCTGAGTGCGACGTTCAGGAAGTCGCCGCCCCCGCGCTCAGGTGGTGGGCCTCACAGCGGCCTGCAACTGCGCGGCGACCGTCCTCATCGTGTCGACCAGCTCGGGCCCACCCTCGACCCGCAGGGGCAGCGGGATGCGGGCGAGCCACTCCCTGGCGTACATCGTCGGGTTGCTCGTACTGCCGACGAGAACACAGCCGTCGGTATGCCGTTCAAGGGCTCCCATGGCCGGGTGCACCCACCGCTGCGCTTCCTCCAACGGCACCTCGAACACGACTCGCGTCTCGAACTCCCAGCCGATGCCGAGGTGCTCCTCGAGGGAGCTGACGGGGTCGAGGTCGGCCGGTGGCGTGAAGGTCTCGTCGAGGTCGACCACGTCCCGGATCCGGTCGATCCGATAGGTGCGCACGGCGTCGGCCCGGTGCGATCGACACAGGAGGTACCAGCGGGTGTGCCGGACGACGACCGCCCACGGATCGGTGACGTCCTCCCACGTCGACCCCGAATCGCTCGCGTAGGTGATGCGCACCTGGCGACGGCCGGCGCTGGCCGCCACGAGGGCGCTCGTCGTTGCCGGGTCCGGTCGGCTCGGGTAGCGATCCGGTGTGGCGCAGGCGTGTTCACGCAGGGCGGCCGCTTCACGTCCCGCTGCTCGAGGCAGGGCACGGACGACCTTGTCGAGCGCAGAGCCGACGTTGTCGACCTCTCCGTCGACGCCGGTCGCGCTCGCGGCACTGGGGTGGCTGTCGATGACGGCCATGACCAGGCTCAGTGCCTCGGTCTCGGTGAAGACGACGGGGGCGAGGGCCGCGCCGCGCCCCAGCGCGTAGCCGCCGTGCGGTCCGCGCGTCGACACGACGGGTATGCCGGCCTCCCGCAGGATCGCGATGTGCCGTCGCGTTGCGCGCTCGGTCACCCCGAGACGGCGCGCGAGCTCACTCGCCGTGACCCCTGGCCGGTTCTGCAGGATCTCCAGGGTGCGCAGGGCGCGGGCGGTCGGGCTCATCTCCGATGACGTGGCGGAATCGAAAGGCACGACGAAAACGATGGCACGCCGGACGGCATACCGGAAGTGTTTCGTCCGCAACGCGTCCTACGGTGGTCGGACCGAGCACGACGCGCTTCCCAACTTCAGGAGACCTGACCATGCACATCCTCCTCATCGGCGGACTCTGGCTCACCGCATCGGCGTGGGACGCCGTGGTCCCGGAACTCGAGGCGCTGGGCCACACCCCGGTGCCCGTGGCGCTCCCCGGCCAGGGTGACGGCGACGCGTCGGCGACCCTGGAGGACCAGGTGGCGGCAGTGCTCGCCGCGATCGACGCCGCACCGGAGCCGGCCGTGGTCGTGGGTCACTCCGCGGCATGCAGCCTGGCGTGGCTCGCTGCCGACGCCCGACCCGACAAGGTCGCGTCGGTCGTGTTCATCGGCGGGTTCCCGGAGGAGGACGGCGCGACGTACGCCGACTTCTTCGAGCCGGTCGACGGACTCATGGGGTTCCCGGGGTGGGAGAAGTTCGAGGGGCCGGACTCCGACGACATCGACGACGAGCTCAAGGCGTCCATCGCCGGGGACATGGTTCCCGTGCCGGTGGGCGTGACCCGCGGTGTCGTGCACCTGCGCGACGAACGCCGCTTCGCCATCCCGTCAGTGCTCATCTGCCCGGAGTTCTCGCCGGCCCAGGCGAAGGAATGGATCGACGGCGGCGACACCCCCGAGCTGGCGAAGATCGAGAAGCTGGAGCTGGTCGACATCGACTCCGGCCACTGGCCGATGTTCACCCAGCCCGCCACGCTCGCCCAGCTCCTGGCCAACGCCGCCCCCACCGCCTGACCCCACCTCGACGGTCTGCAACTGGAAGCGATGTATCGCGCCGATATAACTGTCAGGTACAGTCCTGCTGACAAGGTCCGAGTTTGTCACCTCCAGGTGGCGCGGCAGCAGCAGGAGGTGTCAGTCATGAGCAAGCGATCCGAGCTGCTCGACTTCGCTCTCCTCGGGCTGCTCCACGAGGGTCCGGCGCACGGCTACCAGCTGCGCAGCCGCCTCAACGAGGCGCTCGGCGCCTTCCGGGCCCTGTCCTACGGCACGCTCTACCCGGCGCTGTCCGGACTGCTCGACCGCGGCCTCATCGCCCAGTCGACCTCGACCGGCAAGCCCGTGACGGCTGCGAAGTCGGCCGGCCGCAACCGGATCGTCTACGAGATCACGGCCGCCGGCAAGGAGACGTTCGAGGACGCCGCCCGCCGGATCGACACCGCGGCCTACGAGGACGACGGATTCGGCGTGCGCCTGGCCTTCTTCGGCCGGACCGAGGCCGACGTCCGGCTCCGCATCCTCGAGGGCCGCCGCTCCCGCGTCGAGGAACAGCTCGAGATCGTCCGCGCCAACTCCAGCCGCAGCCGCGAGCGCCTGGACACCTGGACCACCGCCCTCCAGCGCCACGGCGAGGAGAGCACCGAGCGCGAGGTCCGGTGGCTCACCGAGCTCATCGACGCCGAGCGCCGCCACCCCACAGACCCCGGTCCCCAACCCTGACGGACGTCAGGGCGGACCTGCCCCGCAAGACCAACCGAGCCACACGGCATACGCCGATTGACGGCACACACAAGAAGAAGGAGAACACCATCATGGGTTCGATTCGCGTCGCCATCGTTGGCGTCGGCAACTGTGCGAGCTCGCTCGTCCAGGGAGTCGAGTACTACAAGGACGCTGACGCCACCGCGTCGGTGCCCGGCCTCATGCACGTCACGTTCGGCGACTACCACGTCAACGACGTCGAGTTCGTCGCAGCGTTCGACGTCGACGACAAGAAGGTCGGCAAGGACCTGTCCGAGGCCATCAACGCCTCGGAGAACAACACGATCAAGATCGCCGACGTCCCCACCACGGGTGTCGAGGTCCAGCGCGGTCACACCCTCGACGGCATCGGCAAGTACTACGCCCAGACCATCGAGCTGTCCGCTGCCGACCCGGTCGACATCGTCCAGGCCCTCAAGGACGCCAAGGTCGACGTGCTCGTCTCCTACCTCCCGGTGGGCTCGGAGCAGGCCGACAAGTTCTACGCGCAGTGCGCCATCGACGCCAAGGTCGCGTTCGTCAACGCCCTGCCCGTCTTCATCGCCTCCGACCCCGTGTGGGCCAAGAAGTTCGAGGACGCCGGCGTCCCCGTCATCGGTGACGACATCAAGAGCCAGGTCGGCGCGACCATCACGCACCGCGTCATGGCCAAGCTGTTCGAAGACCGTGGTGTCACGCTCGACCGCACGTACCAGCTCAACGTCGGCGGCAACATGGACTTCAAGAACATGCTCGAGCGCGAGCGCCTCGAGTCCAAGAAGGTCTCCAAGACGCAGGCCGTCACGTCGAACCTCACCGGTTCGCTCGCGGGTCTGACCGACAGCCGCAACGTGCACATCGGCCCGTCGGACTACGTCGCCTGGCTCGATGACCGCAAGTGGGCCTACGTCCGCCTCGAGGGTCGCGCCTTCGGTGACGTGCCGTTGAACCTCGAGTACAAGCTCGAGGTCTGGGACTCCCCCAACTCGGCCGGCATCATCATCGACGCCATCCGTGCGGCGAAGATCGCCAAGGACCGCGGCGTCGGTGGCGCCCTGCTGTCCGCCTCGTCCTACCTGATGAAGTCCCCGCCGGAGCAGCGTCCCGACGACCTCGGTCGCGAGAAGCTCGAGGCGTTCATCGCGGGTACCGAGGAGCGCTGACGAGCGAAGCGAGGAAGCGCTCAAATTCAGACGCAGCGCGCTTTGCTTTGACCCAAACGAGAGACCCCCTGGAAGGGAACTTCCGGGGGGTCTCTTCATGGGTCGTGACCTGAACTAGGGACCAAGAAGAACGACGGCGGCACCGTCGGCGCTCTGGCACCGGACCGGGCTGGCGGTGTCGCAGGTGACGTCGTACCACCGCTTCGTCACGGTGCTGTAGGTCCGGAACGGCTTGGGGTCGGTGGCCGCGCCCGCGTCGCGGTAGGCCTTGCGGACCGCGTTCGTGAACGCGCAGGACGTGTCGCGGTTTCCGGAGTATGCCGTCGCGACGGCGTCACTTCCGCTCTTGGAACACCGGCGGGCGCCGTCGGGCAGCGCGGTCGTCGGGGTGGGTGACGCGCTCGGACCGGGGGTGCTCGGCTCCGGGGTACTCGACTCGGGAGGGCTGGGCTCGGGCGACGACTCGCCTGGCGGGCTCGCTGTGCCCTGGCCCGGGTCAGGGCTCGCGGAGGTGGCCACCGGGTCCGGGGCGTCCGAGCCGAAGAGCTGGCTCAGGGCGAAGGTCCCGAGGATCGTGAGCACGATGAACGTCGCGACCATCGCCGCGATGCGACCTGTCGAGAAGGTGCCGCCGGGTCCGTGGTGGTCGGCGGGTGCAGGTGGCTGCGGCTGCCCCTGCTGGGCGTCGGGCTGCTGGGGCGGAGGCGGCTGGCGCACCGCGGGCGCCTGGGCCGGCACCGGCGGGAGGTCGGTGCCGACACCGAGGAGAGCCGCGAGTTCGACCTTGGCGCCGCACCGTGTGCAGAACCGCGCGTCCGGGATGAGTTCAGCCCCACATGAGCCGCAGTGCATGTCCGAAGTCCTCCTGGGATCAGGGGGCGAGGAGGACGACGGCGTTCGTCGTCGAGGTGCACCGCACCGGGGCGCCGCCGTCGCAGGACAGCGAGTACCACTTCTTCGTCACCGGGCTGAAGGCGCGCAGGGTCGTTGCACCGTCGGGGGTGCCCGCCTTGCGGTAGGCCTCACGCACAGCGGCGGCGAACTCGCAGGACGTCCGTTCGGTCGCGGCATACGCCGTGGCGACGGAGTCGCTCCCGCTCGTCGAGCACTGGCGGGCGCTGGCCGGGATCGAGGCGGCGCTCGTCGAGGGCTGGCGACGGAACTGCCTCGGGGGTCTGCGACGGGCTGGTGCTGGGTGCCGCTGAGGAGTCCGACGGCGACGGGTCGCCCTCTTCGCTGGAGACCGACGGGGTCGCGGCTGCGCTGGGCTCCGGATCGTCGGAACCCAGGATGCGGGTCAGGGCGAAGGTGCCGATGATCGTCAGCAGGACGAAGGTCGCGACCATGGCGATGATGCTGCCGCGGGAGTGTCCGGATCCGCCGCTCGTCGCACCGGGCGACGGCTGGGCCGGCTGAGAGCGGTTGGGCTTGCGGCGGGGCGGCCTGCGCCGGCGGAAGGTGGGGAGTGGGCTCGTGTCCGGGAGCCGCGGGCGGGGGCACCTGGAGCCGCGGCAACTCGGCGGTCTTGGTGAGGTCCTCGTGGGGCTCTGGTTCCGCGGCCCCAAGATCCGGCCCGTTCACCGGTTCGGGGGCGGGCGCGGGCTGGTTGCGCGGAGGCACGGGAGGCAGATCGGTGCCGACGCCGAGGACGGAACCGAGCTCGACGCGCGCGCCACACCGCAGGCAGTAGACGGCGTCGCGGGGCAGGTCGACTCCGCAGGAGCGGCAGGGCATGGCTAGTCCTTCAGGCAGGGGCGGCACCTTGCGGTGCCCGTTCAGCAGGTGCCCGGAAAGGCATCGATGTGATGGGGGGTCGATGACCTTCCTGAGGCACTCCGGCCTTCAACAGTAACGGGCGGCCAGCACCTCGACGAGATTCGCTCGGGGGCTGGGACTGGCGGAGGCGAGGTTACTGGCGCGTAGTGGATACGGTCGCGGGTATGCCGCACCACGTCGTCTCAGACCTCGTCGCCAATGTCCTCTCCATCGCCGTTCACGCGGGCGACACCGTCGAGGTGGGCGCCGAGATCGCGCTCCTCGAGTCGATGAAGATGGAGATTCCCGTCCTCACCGAGCAGGCAGGAACCGTCTCGGAGGTCAAGGTCGAGGTCGGTGATGTCGTCCAGGAGGGCGACATCCTCGCCATCATCGAGTAGCGAGCCGATCGGCCGGGCTCGCCACACGGTTCACCACCTGTGTGGAGTGTGAACGCGGCGCCAGGACCGTTGAAGGTGATGGCGAGGTCCGTGCCGTAGCTGGTCGACCCAGTACTCACCAGCCCAGGTGCCGTTGCCGCCGCCGTCCGACGTTGAGCGGTGTCGTCGACAGTGTAGTTGCCGCCGACCGAGCCCTGTGGTCGAAGGTCACGGTGTAGGACCCTGTTGGGAAGTCCGGCCACGGAGAAGTCGACGCAGGGCTGGCCGCGTCGGACCCGAGCACGCCCGGTTTGTTGTACGCGTTGGTGATCTGTCGCACCCGGTCATCGGTCCTCTCGGACACGCCTCCGCTCGGGTCGCTCCACCCGGTCGGGGTGGCATGGGAGCGCACCCGCAGGGTGTAGACCGTGTCGAAGTCACCGTTGATCGAGTGCGACTCGCGGTTGTCGGCGCCCGCCAGTCGCCGCCGTTGATGCTCACCTGGACGCCGTCGATGGCGCGCCCGTTGTTGCTGGAGGTTCCATCGCCAGGTGACGGTCTGCTTGTTGACCGTCGCGCTGAGCGTTGTTGGCGTCAGGCGTCGGGCCGTAGGGCTGGACCTGGTCGCTCGTCGCCTCGCTGGACTCGCGGCCACCGGTGTTGACCGTCTTGGCCTTGACCGTCAGCGGGTCGATCCCCATGTTGGGGACCGTGAAGGTCACTGTCGTTCCCGGGCGCGCAGCCGCAGGCATGCGTGCCCGACTTGCCGCCACCACGCCAGCGGATGGACTGGAAGGCACCGGCGCGCGGCTGGCCGACCTGCACGTGACGACGACGGACTTGTCGGCCTCGCGGCGTCGCCGCGCTCACGCTGCGGATCGGACGGGACACCGATGGACGTGTAGGTCCACGGGTTGCCCTGGGGCGACTCGAGGTCGGCACCATTGGTGGCCGTGACGGTGTAGCTGTAACGGTTGCCGTCATAGGGGATGGTGTCGGCGAAGGTGCGCGTCTGCGCACCGACGTTGCCGATCTGGGCCCCGTTGCGATAGATCGTGTAGCCCTTGAGCGGCGGACCGTTGGGGTCGGTCTGCTGGTTCCAGGACACCGTGACCGACTCGGAGTCGAAGCCCGCTCCCGGCCCACGGGTGGCACCGTTGACCCCGGTGACGGCCGGCGGGATGCCCGCCGACTGCATCTCGACGGCAGGGCCGAACGGTCCGGCACCGGCGCCGTTCCACGCCTGGACGGCAACGGAGTAGGGCGTGTTGTTGGTCAGCCCACTCGCGGTGCGCTCGGTCGCGCCTCCGGCCACCTCGACGGTTCGGGGCGCAGAACCCGAGCTCGTCGGGATGAGTCGCACGACGTACTTCGTGATCGGCGAGCCCTTGTTGGGCGCGGGTGACCAGGCGATGTTGAGGGTCCCGTCGCCGAGAGGAGTCCATCCGCACGCCAGAGGTGGCCTCGGGCTTGGTGTCGGGTCGGACGGTGTTGCTCCCCGCGCTCGGGGGGCTGTCGCCGACCGCGTTGGTCGCGATGACCGTGAACGTGTAGTCCAGGCCGTTCTTCAGGCCGGTCACCGTGCACGGCGATGCGGAGCAGTCGAGCGAGCCGGAGCTGCCACCGGTCCACCTGACCTTGTAGTTCGAGATGGTGACGCCACCGTCATAGCTGGGCGCGCACCCACGAGACGCGGGCCTGGCCACCGGCGATGCGGTCGGCCACGGCACTCACGCCGGTCGGTGCGATCGGCTTGCCGCGCAGGGTCACGGTGACGCGACCGGCAGCCTGGCGGCCGGGGCCGTCCGAGACCGAGCAGCGAGATCGTGGCAGTGGGGCTCGGCTGCTTCGTCGCGCTCAGCGTCAGGGTGCACCCGCTGCGCGAGACCTCGATGCCGGTTCCACTCTCCAGGGCGGCGGCCACGATCGAGCACGACGGCTTCTCGAGCGGGGAGTCGAGGTAGCGACTCACGTCGACCGATTCCGACTCGCCCTCGTTGAGGCCGTCGACCTTGATCGGCCGCAGGCGTGGCGGACCCAGGGCTGCGGCGGCGGTCCTTGCCGGCGGCTGCTGCGGCTGCTGCAGCGGCACGCGGCGTCGTCATCGCCGGGACGGCCCAGGACCCGGACCGGGAACTTGACGGACGGCATACCCTTCGAGGTCACCGTGACCGAACCGGTGCCGGACGGAGCGCGCTCACCGGCGCTTCATCGAGACGAGGCGACCGCCGGTCTCGGCCTGCTCGAGGTCGGCGCCCTTGGCCTGCGGGTCCCACTTGGCCTCGAACTTCACCTCGTCGAGGTTCATGCCCACGGGCAGCCAGGCACGGCAGTAGGTGGGGATGTCGACTTCGCGCGCACGGCCACCGGCCGCGAGGACGAGCGGCGCGTCGGGGCACCGCAGGAGCGGCACCTTGGGTCCGACCTGGACGGGGATCGAGACGTATGCCGTCCGGGCGTCCTTGTCGTTGGCGCCCTCCGCGTCGCTCACCTCGAGCATCAACGCGCCCGGGCCGATGTAGCCACCACTCGAGGTGAGGGTGACCTGGTCGCGACCGTTGGCCTGGGCGGAGACGGACTCGCCGGGCGAGGCCGAGACGGTCGCGGCCGCCGTGATGCTGATGGCCTTGCCTCGCGGCGACTTCACGTGGTCCCCGAGCTTGACGGTCTTGGTCGAGTCCTTGTCCATCTCGATGAGCGTGCCCTCGACGACGAACGGGACACCCTTGTCGCCGGCCGGCACGAAGATGAGGGCCAGGGCGCGTGCCTCGTCCTCGTCCTCGATGACGTAGGGCACGGTCTGCGGGTGGTCGAGCAGGGTGACGCGGACCTTGCCGTTCTCGACCTTGCCCTGCGGCGAGAGGACGTCGACGATCTTGAGGGTGGCCGGGTCGGAGTCGATGTCGGTGTCGTTGGCGAGGACGTCGACGAGCGACGTCGGCACGCCCGGCGTCGCCTTGGCGACGTCGTCCTGGGCGATCGGCGGGTTGATGTAGTTGGGGACGCCACGCACCAGGACCGTCGTGCGCGACGGGTCGAAGATGCCGTTGTCGATGCCGTAGACGAACTCGTGGGTCGGCGCGTTGGGCTGGGGGGCGACCGTCGAGATCGTGTTCTCCTCCTCGTCGACCTTCCACTGCTTCTGGACGTCGCCGGGGTTGAGGTCCTTGTATTCCAGCCGCACCGCGTCACCGCGGGCGATGAGGTCGTTGCGCAGGACGTGGGCAGTGACGCGCTTGCCCGGTGCCGCGACGACCTCGTCCTCGACGGCGACCGGCGGCTGCGGGTCGCCGGGGCGCACCACACCCACGCGCACGAACGCCTGGCTCGTCGCACCGAAGCGGTCCTGCACCTCGTAGCGGATGAGCTCGGTCCCGGCAGCGTTGGGATAGCCCTCGTAGCGGATCGTCGACGGCCCGACGGAGACCACGCGACCGAACGTCAGGTCGAGAGCGTCGGCGTCCTTGCCCACGATGCCGCGCATCGTCACCGTGTCGCCGTCGGGGTCGACCCCCGTGGACGGGATGGTCAGCGTGACGGACTCGCCAGCGGTCACCGATCCCGAGAAGCTGCGGGCGATCGGCGCCTGGTTGGGCGTCGTCTTGGTGGGCAGGGGGTTGACGGTGACGGTCAACCGACCGGTCTTGGCACGCTCGGGCGAGCCCTCGGCATACGCCGCGTATTCGATGACGACGTCCTTGGGCGCGGTGAGGCCCTTGAACTCCGGGACGTAGCGGATGAGGTTGCCCGACGCGAACGCCCTCTGCTCGGCGTCGCCACTGATGACCTTGACGCTGGCGGGGTCGAGAACGAGGGGTATGCCGTCGGCCATGGTGTCGTTGTCGAGGACGCCGACCGAGACGCTGTCGCCCTCTCGCACGTTGGCGCGGTCGTCCTCGACCGTCGGGGAAGCGCCCGGAAGCGGCGGCCGCTGGACGACGTTGATGCGGCCGGTCGTGCGCTTGGCGCCGTCGCTGATCGTGTACTCGACCGTGCCCTGACGACTGCCCTCACCGCTGATCGGCGACGGCTCGAGGGCCTCGATGCGCACCCAGCGACCCTGGTAGATCGTCGGTCGCAGCCAGGTGTTGTCGCCGTTGACCGTGGCGCTCTGCGTGACGACGACGTCCGCGCGCGGGCTGTAGTCGTTGGCCAGGACGTCGACCATCGTCGGGGACTGGTCACGCAGCGTGGCACCGTCGGGAACGGCCACGGGCGGGGCCTCGGGGTCGGCCGGCTCGACGGTGTCGATACGAATGCGACCGGGAGAAACGGTCCCACCGGACTGTGCGGCATACGCCAATTCGGCTGTCCCGAGACCGTTCGGGGTGATGGTGACCACGCCGGTGGTGAGGTTGGTGTCGACGTCGAGGGGTCCGGACGCGGCGACCTCACCGGCGAGCCGCAGGCGCGCGTCGGGATCGCCGGGGTCGGCGCCCGGGATGTCGTTGCCGAGCGGCTCGAGCTGGACCGGCTTGCCGAGGACGGCGCGCACGACGTCGGGCTGGGTCTTGGGCGGAACGGCCTTGGTCTCCAGGAGGTCGAGCACGGTGAGGTTGATCTTGCCCTTGGTGCTCTGTCGGCCGTCGTTGATGGCGTAGTCGACGGTCGCCGGACCCGCGTCGTTGGGTGCGGTGACGCCGACGCGGTTCTGCCCGTCGATGACCGTCTTCGGGTCGATGCCGTCGACGGTCAGCGGGTCGTTCTCGCCGTCACGCCAGTCACCGAGGACGGAGGCAGCGACGCGTCCACCCGACGACCACGGGGTAGGTCGTCTTCGCGAGCTCGGCCTGACCCTCACGCAGCTTCGGCGGGGTGTTGATGTCGTCACCGACGACGGTGAGGACGATCTTGGCGCCGGCCTTCTCCTTGGCCTTGCCGTTGCTCACCTTGTAGGAGAACGTGATCGTCGACGCCGACGGGTTGGGCGGGACGTTGACGTCGACGGTCTGGCCGTCGCTCGACACCGTGGCCGTGACGTCGGTGGCGCTCGGCGCGGTGAGGTCCTTGGGGTCGATCGCCAGGATGGATCCCTTGGCGTCGGTGTCGTTGTCGAGCGGGTGGATCTTGCTCGTCCGGCCGGGGCGCACGCGCAGCGGGTCGTCCTTCGCCTTCGGCGGCTGGCTCACCTGCTGGTCGTCGACGACGTTCTCGTCCTTCTTGTCGTTGTCGTCGTCCTTCTTGGTCGGCGGGATGAGCGCGTCCCAGTTGTCGATCTTCTGCTTCGTCGAGTCGATGTCCCAGACGTCACCGGTGTCGAGGTGGTTGAGGACGATGTTGCCGCGGTTGACGCGCAGGGCGACGCCGTCCCGGACGACACCCTTGCCGCCGCCGGCGAGCGTGCCGGCCGCGACGGGCGTGGTGCGGCCGCAGTTCGCGCCGTAGAAGACGTTGCCGGTCTCGGCCCACGCTGCGTGCACGCAACCGCGCAGGACGACGGGTCGGGTCACGAGGGGTGCCTCGACCGAACGATTGGCCCGCTCCTGGACCTCGACGCCACCCACGGCGTCGCCGCCACTGAGGTTGACGGGTCGGGCGGCGGCGATGTTGGCGATGATCACCGAGTCGGCATTCGGGCCGGGCTGCTGAAGTGCGGCGTATGCCGGACCGTCACCGAGCGCTGCACCGGCACTGATCGCCTCGTCACGTCCCTCGACGTGGAGCTCGTCCTTGGTGGGGTCGTAGAGGACCCAGGTGTCGCCGACGGCGGTGACGTCGAGGAGGGGGGCCCGCACGTTCGTCGGCACGGTCACCGGCTTGGCCATGGCCTTGCCGTTCGGTGCGATCGTCACGACTCGACCGGTGGCACCCGATGCGGCGATGACCTTGCCGGAGATGTCGACGGCGAGGGAGGCGTTGCCGCCGATGGTGGCCAGGGGCTTGCTCGTGGAGGAGATGTCCTGCAGCGACTCGATGCCGCCCTTGGTGTCGACGCGCTGGGCCCACACCTTGCCGGTCTTGGGGTCGATCGTGGCGATGGTGCCGCCGCGCAGGTCCACGGTCGCTGGAGAGAAGGTTCCCTTGTCGCTGGAGGGGCGCACCGGGGCAGACGCGCCGGACTCCTCCGAGGTCGCCGTCCGCACGTCGATGGGCAGCAAGGTGTTGCCGGTCGCGACGCCGACGACGGCGGCACCGTCCTGGAGGATGTCGACCTTGGAGCCGTCCGCGAGGGCGGTCGAGACACCGGCGTCGAGCTGGCGGGCCCCGGTGTTGAGTCGGGCGAACTTCGCCTGCGCCGAGGACGAGACCCAGACCCCACCGTCGCCGACATCGGCCTCGTGGACGGTCGAGCCCTGGCTGGTCACGGCGGCATACGTCAGCATCGAGGCTGCGACGGCGACGACCCCGATGGAAGCGATTCCCCGGCGTCCCCGCGGCGACCCCGCCACCCGACGTGTAGTGCGTTTCATGTTCCGACCTCACTCACCCGTGCGGGTGAGCCTCCCCTTCCGATCCAGTGAAGCATCCCATGCGCCGAGCCGCCGTGGGCATGGGGAGAACTCCCCGCCATCGCCAGTGACCTCCAGTCGCATCAGTACGGCGACCATGGTTCGAGTAGACGTCCGCCCATTCGGTGCAGATCACGCTGACTACGTCGCAGCTCCCCCGACCGAAGAGGCAGTAGGCGGCATCGCGTAGTCGTGCCGGTCCGCGTGGTGTCCGACGCGTCGTTGTAGTCGCCGAAGTGCGCTGGATGCCTGGACTTCGAGTTTGCCGTGCACGACACCGTGCCTCCGGCGGGAAGTCGGAACGTTGTAGTTCACCTCGGGGCAGCCGTGGCCGTGCGGCATCGGTGCCGGCCGCTCTGGTCGCGTGATCCTCGGGGCCGGGCTCGACGTCGTGACCACCGGCTGTGGCGGGTCGTCGGTGCGGCGCGTCATGTCGAGGGCCGGCGACGTCGCCGCCCGCGGAGTAGGCCGTGATGCGGATCGTCAGGTCCTGCGAGTAGCCGCCGCTCGCGGAGATCGAGGTGATGGGTCCGCCGCCGTGCGAGGCGGCGCCGGTCACCACGACGCGGGTGATGGGTCGGCCGTTGGTCGGAAGGGTCCAGTTGTAGGTCACGCTCTGGCCCGACGTCGACCCACCGTTGGGGTCGGGCTGGGGCGTCGGGCCGTAGGGCTGGACCGAGTTGCTGCGCGCCGGGTTGGACGAGTGCGGTCCCGTTGTCCGTCGTCACGGTGAACGACTGGTCTCACGGTCCGCAGCGCGCTCGGTCGTGATGCGTGATCTGGCCGCCGGCAGGGCAGCTGCCCGCAGGAGAACGTGCCCGAGGGGCCGTCCGAGGACCGCCAGCGAACGGCCGTGAAGCCGCCCGCGCGGGGCTGGCCGAGGTTGACCGTCGAGCCGAACCTTCTCGTCGTTGGTCGGGGTCGCGCCGTCGACCGACGGGGTCGACGGGATGCCGATCGAGGTGAACGACTGGACGGCACTGTTGGGCGACTCGAGGTCGGCGCCATTGGTGGCGGTGACGACGTAGTCGTACTTGCGGCCGTCGTACTGGACCTGGTCGGTGGCCTGGGTCGACGACGCCGGCACCGTCTTGAGCAGCGCCCACGCGCCGCTGTTGACGCGGCGCTTGACCGTGTAGTTCTTCGAGCGGCGGCCCGTTGGGGCTGGTCGTGTTCCAGGTCAACGAGATCGCCGCCAGGTCCTTGTTGGCGCCGGGTCCGTCGGGCGTCGCCTTGAAGCCCGGCCGGGGCCGGTGGGGTGCCGGCCGACTGCATCGTCGTCGCCGTGCCGAACGGACCCGGCCCGGCCTCGTTGTAGGCCTGGGCCGCCACGGAGTACTGGCTCATGTTGTTGAGCCCGGGCACCGTCGTCGACGTCGCGGGCGCCGCCACCTCGACGATGCGCGGCGTGCCGCCGCCCGTGGGCACGAGCCGCAGGACGTACTTGGAGACGGGCGAGCCCTTGTTCTCGGGCGGGGTCCACTTGATCGTCAGCGAGCCGTCGCCACGGCTGGCCATCGTCACGCCGTTGACCGGGCCCGGCTTGGTGTCGGGGCGGGCGGCGGTGCTCGGACCACCGGCCTCGCCCTCGCCGACGACGTTGGTCGCGGTGACGGTGAAGAAGTAGTCCTTGCCGTTGGTCAGCCCGTCGATGGTGCAGGGCGAGGCGGTGCAGTCGAGGGTACCCGCCCGTCCACTTCGCGGTGTAGGTCCGGATCGGCGCTCCGCCGTCATAGGCGGGCGCCGACCAGCTGACGCGGGCCCGGCCACCAGCGTCGCGATCTGCCTGTGCCGCAACGGACGTCGGAGCACCGGGGCGGCCGAGCATCGTCACGCTGACGGCGCCATTGGCGTCGCGGCCCGGGGCGTCGGACACGCTGAGCGCGATGCGACCCGTGGGGCTCGGCTTGGGTCCGGCCGACACGGTGATCGAGCATCCGCTGCGGGTGACGGTGAGGCTCCTGGCCGCTCGTCACCGAGGCAGCGTCCACCGAACACTTGGCGTCCTTGAGGGGCGAGTCGAGGTAGGAACGGATGTCGACCTGCTGGCTCTCGCCCTCCTGGAGCCCGTTGATCGTGATCGGGCGCAGTCGAGGCGGCGGCATGTTGGCCAGCGGATCGGTCGACGGAGGCCTGCCCGGACGGATCGCCCAGGACGGTGACGTTGACGATGCCCGTGATGTCGGAGCCCTTGACGCCGACCTTGAGCGTGCCCTTGCCCGACCGCGCGCCCGAGCCCGCGCTCAGGGTCACGACGCGGTCACCCGTTCCGTCACGCTTGAGCTCGACGTCGGCGGCCTCGCGCTCCCAGTCCGAGGTGAAGGCAACGTCATCCATCGACATGCCGACCGGGAGCCAGGCGCGACACAGGGTGGGGATGTCGAGCGCGCGCGGGAGTCCGCCGGCCAGAACGGTCACGGCCGTGGTCGGGCACCGCAGGAGCGGAACCTTGGGTCCGATCTGAACCGGAACCGAGACGTATGCCGTGTGGACGTCCTTCTGGTCATCGCTCATCTGGTCGGTCACCTCGAACATCACCGAGGCCGGGCCGACGTAGCCGCCCGACGACGTGAGGTTGAGCGAGCCGCCCTCGGCCGTCAGCCTGAGGTTCGCGGCGGGAGCAGCGGAGATGGTGCTGGCCGACGTGATGCCCAGCGTGCGCGCCTGAGGTGACTTCACGTAGTCGCCCAGTCGGACCGTCTTGGTCGCGTCCTTGTCCATCTCGATGACGGAGCCTTCGACGACGAACGGAGTACCACCCGTTCCACGTGGAACGTGGATGACGGCCATCGCCTTGGCGCCGTCCTCGTCCTCGATGACGTAGGGCGCGGTGTAGGGGTGGTCGAGGATCGTCACCTGAACCTTGGAGCCCACGATCTTGGCGTTCGGTGAGAGGACCTCGACGATCTTGAGGGTGGCCGGGTCGGAGTCGATGTCGGTGTCGTTCGCCAACGCGTCCACCACTGTGGACGCCTCGCCGCGCTTGGGCTTGGCGACGTCGTCGGTCGCGGTCGGGGGGTTGATGTAGTCCTTCTGCCCGCGCACGAGCAGGCTGGCCCGCGAGGGGTCGAAGAGCCCGTTGGTGATGCCGTAGACGAAGTCGTGGACCGGGGCGCCTCCTTCGGCACCTTGGTCGAGACGGTCTGGTCGTCGGCGTCGACCTTCCACTGCCCCTTCTCCGAGCCGGGGTTGAGGGATTCGTACTCGAGGTCGACGGAGTCTCCGCGGGCGATGAGGTCGTTCGCCGTCACCGGCACGGTGACCGTCTTGCCCGGAGCAGCCGTCACCGAGTCATCGATGGCCACCGGCGGCTGCGCGTCGCCCGGGCGCGACGACGCCGACCCGGACGAACGCGCGACTCACGCCGCCGAAGCGGTCGACGACCTCGTAGTTGATGACCTCGGTGCCCGATGCCGTCGGGAAGGACTCATAGCGGATCGTCGACGGACCGGTGGACACCACCCGCCCGAGGGTGAGGTCGACCGAGCCACCGTTCGTGCCGACGACACCGGTCACGCCGACGGTGTCACCGTCCGGGTCCACACCGGAGGTCGGCACAGTGATCGTCAGCGGGTCCCCGGCCGTCACCGACGACGAGAAGCTGCGCGCGACCGGCACCTGGTTGGGGTTGGTCTTCGTCGGAAGGGGAGTGACGCGGATGGCGACGCGACCTGTTTTCGCGCGCTGCGGCATACCTTCGGGGTAGGCGGCGTACTCGACGGTGACCGGCTGTTCGGCCGTCAACTTCTCCTGCCACGGCACGAACCGCACGACGTTGCCCGACGCGAACGCGGTCTGCTGAACGCCCTTGCCGAGCACCTTGACGCTCGTCGGGTCGATGCGCAGCGGGATGCCGTCGGCCATCGTGTCGTTGTCGAGGACGGACACCGCGACGGTGTCGCCCTCGACGCACGACGGCCGTGTCGTCCTCGACGACCGGGTTGAGGTCGACGGCCGGCTTCTGGGTCACCGAGATCTCACCGGTGGCCCGCTTGGAACCGTCGCTCACGGTGTAGCGGATCGTCCCTCGGCGGGTCGAGTCGGCAGCGGCACCAGCGGGTTCGAGCGCCACCACCCGGATCCACCGCCCCTGGTAGATCGAGGCCTGCAGCCACGAGTCGTCACTCGTCGCGGCCGTTGCGCCCTGTGTGACGAGGACATCGGCGCGAGGGCTGTAGTCGTTGGCGAGCGGGTCGACGAGCGTCGGGGACTGGTCGCGCAGGGTCGCGGTGTCACCGACGGCCACGGGCGGTGCGTCGGGATCCGCGGCCTCGATGACGTCGACCCTGATGCGACCGGGCGCAACGCCACCGCCGACCTGGGCGGCATACGAGAGTTCGAACGTGCCGGCACCGGAGGGGGTGACCGTGACGACGTTGGTGTCGAGGTTGGTGTCGACGGTGAGGGCTCCGGTCGCCCGGACATCGCCGGCGAGGTGCATCTTGTCGTCGGGATCGCTCGGGTCGGCGCCGGCGATGTCGTTGCCGAGCGGCTCGATCTGCAGGGACTTGCCCACGACGCCTCGGATGACATCGGGCTGGGTCACCGGCGGCCGGGCCCGGGTCTCGGTGAGGGCGATGACGTCGACCGGCACGCCACCCTTGGTGCGGCCACCGCGACCGTCCTCGGCGAGGTAGTCGATCTTGCCCTTGCCGGGCGTCGGCGGAGCGAGGTAGGCGAGGCGGCCCTGCCCGTCAATGCTCAACGAGTCACCCTCGACGGTCGCGATGACGGCGTCGGACTCGGGGTCGCGCCAGTCGGCGATCACCGGAACGGCGAGGCGCTTTCCGGCAAGAACGGGGTATGCCGTCTTGGCCAGTTTGGCCTGTCCCTCGCGCAGGAACGGGGCATTGTTCGTCGCCTCCGCGGCGATGCTCACCTTGACGGCGGCGCGTGCCTTGGCCTTCACCTTGCCGTTGCCCACGAGATAGGTGAACTGGAAGGGCGCAGTGGTGCCGGCCGGGACGACGACGTCGATGCTCTGGCCGTCGGCGGAGACCGACGCGCGGATGTCGGGGTTCGACGTCGCACTGACATCGCGGGGATCGATGGCGAGCACTGACCCCGCGGCGTCGGTGTCGTTGTCGAGGACGTGCAGCTTGCTCGTGCGACCTGCCCGGACCGTCAGGTTGTCCGGCTTGGCCGTCGGCGGCTGCTGGGCCACGGCGTCGTCGACGAGGTTCTTGTCCTTCTTCTTGTTGTCCTCATCGCGCTGCGGCGGCGGGATGAGGGCGTCCCAGTTGTCGATCTTCTGCTTGTCGCTCTGGACATCCCAGGCGGAGCCGTTGTCGAGGTCGTTGAGGACGATGACACCGCGATTGACGCGGAAGGCCACACCATCGCGAAGGGGCGTCTCACTGACGTTGTCGATCGTGCCCGTCGGAACGGGCGCTCACGACCACAGTTCACGCCATAGAAGACCTTGCCGGGCTCGGACCAGGCGCCGTGGACACACCCAGCGCAGCACCACCGGGTGAGCGGGGAGAGGAACGGTGCCGCTGCGGTTCATCTGCTCGGAGACCTCGATACCGCCGTTGGCCGTCGCCTCCGTCGAGAGCCGGACCATACGCAGTCGGCTGACCACCGGACGACGGCCACGGCACTCGGCACTCGGCCCGGGAAGCTGCACCGCGGCATACGCGGATTCGCCCTCGAGCAGAGGCGATCCCGGCCGATACGCCATCGGTGTGACCGCTGCTGTGGACGGCATCGCGCTCGGGGTCATAGATCGACCCAGTCCGAACCCGACTGCGGTGACCTGCAGGCGGTTCCCCGTGGCGCCGCTGGGCTCGGACACCGGTTTGGTGAACGCCACGCCCGCGCGGGCGAATCGTCATGACGGTCCCCTTGGCGCCGGACGCCACGTGAATCGCGCCGTCCTCACCGACGGCGAGGACCGCGTCGGCACCGACCGTGGCCAACGGCTTGGCCCCAGTCCCCAGACCGGAGAGGTTCTCGATGCCCTTGCGGACGTCGACCCGCTGCGCCCAGACCTTGCCGGACTTGGGATCGACGGCCGCGATCGTGCCGCCCCGCAGGTCGACGAGGGTCGGCGTGATGCGGCCCGGTTCGCGCGACGGGACAGCCGGGAGCGGTCGCCGTCTCCTCGCGGAACTGCGCCGTGCGCACGTCGATGGCTGCAGCTGTGCCGTGCGCCTTGGACCAGGCGATCACCGCAGACCCGTCCTGCAACACGTCCAGGCCCGAGCCCGCCGCCACGTCAGCAGCGACACCGGCGTCGAGCTGGGACGCCGCCTTGTTGAGCCGGCCGAACTTCGCCTGCACGTCCGAGGTGATCCACACGCCACCGTCACCGACGTCGGCCTCGTGGACGGTCGAGCCCTGGCTGGTCACTGCGGCATACGTGAGCATCGAGGCAGCGATGGCGAGGACGCCAACGGAGGCGATCCCCCGTCGTCCCCCCGGTGAACCCGCCACCCAACGTGTCCCGCGTTTCATGACTTCCCCCTCACTCAGCCCCGTGGGCGGAGTGTCCGTTTGTGATCTGATGAAGCATCCCCATGGGCGCCGCCGCCTCGGGATCGGGAGAACTCCCCGCGAATCCAGCCATGGCTACCAGATTCATTCCAGTCTGACCGCGCCGGTCCGGCCATTCACGGTCGCGACGATCCGGATTCGGTTGTTGCTGTTCCGTGGGCGTAGATGCACCATCCTTCGACCGTCCCGCTGCCGGTGCTCGTGAACGAATACGGGCCGATGTAACCCTGTTGGTCCTCACAGGTGTAGGAGCCTGAGCCCGACGGGAAGTTGGGAGTAGTCGAATCTCACCCGCGGACAGCCCGGGGCCCGTAGCGGCACGACCCCACTCCGATCGGTCATCGACATAGTTCGGCGCCAGGACGAACATTCGTCGACCTGGGGCTGCGGCGGAGCGTCGGTCGTCCTGGTCATCGTCGAGCGTCGGGGACTGCGCCACCGGCCGACCAGGCGGTGATGTGGATGGTGAGGTTCTGCGAGTAGCCGCCGCTCGCCGAGATCGAGGTGATGGGCCCGCCGTCATGCGAGGCGGCGCCGGTCACCCGGACCCGGGTGATGGGGCGCCCGTTGGTCGGAAGGGTCCAGTTGTAGGTCACGGTCTGACCTGACGTCGAGCCACCGTTCGGGTCGGGTCGCGGTGTCGGGCCGTAGGGCTGGACCGAGTTGCTGCGCGCCGGGTTGGACGAGTGCGTCCCGTTGTCGGTCGTCACGGTGAACGACTGGTCCACCGTCCGCAGGACGCTCGTCGTGATGGTGATCTGGCCACCGGCCGGGCAGCTGCCACAGGAGAACGTGCCCGAGGGGCCGTCCGAGGACTGCCAGCGCACGGCCGTGAAGCCCCCCGCGCGAGGCTGGCCGAGGTTGACGACGAGACGGACCTTCTCGTTGTTGGACGGGGTCGATGCCGTCACCGAAGGGTTGGACGGGATGCCGATCGAGGTGAAGGACTGGACCGCACTGTTGGGCGACTCGAGGTCGGCGCCATTGGTCGCGGTGACGACGTAGTCGTACACGCGGCCGTCGTACTGGACCTGGTCGGTGGCCTGGGTCGACGACGCCGGCACCGTCTTGAGCAGCAGCCCAGGCGCCACCGTTGACGCGGCGCTTGACCGTGTAGTTCTTCAGCGGCGGCCCGTTGGGGCTGGTCGTGTTCCAGGTCAACGAGATCGCCGCGAGGTCCTTGTTGGCGCCGGGTCCGTCGGGCGTCGCCTTGAACCCGGCCGGGCGCGGGTGGGGTGCCGGCCGACTGCATCGTCGTCGCCGTGCCGAACGGACCCGGGTCCGACCTCGTTGTAGGCCTGGGCCGCCACGGCGTACTGGCTCATGTTGTTGAGCCCGGCCACCGTCGTCGCGTCGCCGGTGCCGCCACCTCAGCGGTGCGGGGCGTGCCGCCGCCCGTGGGCACGAGCCGCAGGACGTACTTGGAGACGGGCGAGCCCTTGTTCTCGGGCGGGGTCCAGTTGATCGTCAACGAGCCGTCGCCACGGCTGGCCATCGTCACGCCGTTGACCGGGCCCGGCTTGGTGTCGGGGCGGGCGGCGGTGCTCGGACCGCCGGGGTCCCCCTCGCCGACGACGTTGGTCGCGGTGACGGTGAAGAAGTAGTCCTTGCCGTTGGTCAGCCCGTCGATGGTGCAGGGCGAGGCCGTGCAGTCGAGGGTTCCGGTGGACCCGCCCGTCCACTTCGACGGTGTAGGTCCGAATCGGCGCTCCGCCGTCATAGGCGGGAGCCGACCAGCTCGACGCGGGCCCGGCCACCAGCGTCGCGATCGGCCTGTGCCGCAACGGACGTCGGAGGATCGGGGCGGCCGAGCATCGTCACGCTGACCGCGCCATTGGCGTCGCGGCCCGGTGCGTCGGACACGCTGATCGCGACGCGACCCGTGGGGCTCGGCTTGGGTCCGGCCGAGACGGTGATCGAGCATCCGCTGCGGGTGACCGTGAGGCTCCTGCCACTCGTCACCGAGGCACGCATCCACCGAACACTTGGCGTCCTTGAGCGGCGAGTCGAGGTAGGAACGGATGTCCACCTGCTGGCTCTCGCCTTCCTGGAGCCCGTTGATCGTGATCGGACGCAGTCGCGGCGGCGGCATGTTGGCCAGTGGATCGGTGACGGACGCCTGCCCGGAGGGATCGCCCAGAACGGTGACGTTGACGATGCCCGTGAGGTCGGATCCCTTGACGCCGACGCTTGAGCGCGCCCTTGCCCGACCGCGCGCCCGAGCCCGCGCTCAGGGTCACGACCCGGTCGCCCGTTCCGTCACGCTTGAGCTCGACGTCGGCGGCCTCGCGTTCCCAGTCGGAGGTGAAGGCAACCTCATCCATCGACATCCCGACGGGAAGCCAGACGCGGCACAGGGTGGGGAGGTCCACCGCCCGCGGGAGGCCACCGGCCAGAACGGTGACGGCAGTGGTCGGGCAACGCAGGAGCGGAACCTTGGGTCCGATCTGAACCGGAACCGAGACGTATGCCGTGTGGACGTCCTTCTGGTCATCGCTCATCTGGTCGGTCACCTCGAACATCACCGAGGCAGGACCGACGTAACCACCCGAGGACGTGAGGGTCAGCGAGCCACCGTCCGCGGTCAGCCTGAGGTTCTTGGCGGGAGCGGCGGAGATGGTGCTGGCCGAGGTGATGCCCAGCGTGCGCGACTGCGGTGACTTCACGTAGTCGCCCAGGCGGACGGTCTTCGTCGCGTCCTTGTCCATCTCGATGACGGAGCCCTCGACGACGAACGGGGTGCCACCCGTTCCACGTGGAACATGGATGACGGCCATCGCCCTGGCGCCGTCCTCGTCCTCGATGACGTAGGCCGCCGTGTAGGGGTGGTCGAGGATCGACACCTGCACCTTGGAGCCCACGATCTTGGCGCTGGGTGAGAGCACCTCGACGACCTTGAGCGTCGCAGGGTCCGAGTCGATGTCGGTGTCGTTGGCCAGCACGTCGACCACGGTCGCGGCCTCGCCGCCCTTGGGCTTCGCGACGTCATCGATGGCCGTGGGTGGGTTGACGTAGTCCTTCTGCCCGCGCACGAGCAGGCTGGCCCGCGAGGGGTCGAAGAGTCCGTTGGTGATGCCGTAGACGAAGTCGTGGACCGGAGCGCCCTCCTCGGGCACCTTGGTCGAGACGGTCTGGTCGGTGGCGTCGACCTTCCACTGCCCCTTCTCGGAGCTCGGGTTGAGCGCTTCGTACTCGAGCTCGACGGAGTCGCCGCGCGCGATGAGGTCGTTGGCGGTGATCGGCACCGTGACGGTCTTGCCGGGCGCGGCCGTCACCGTGTCATCGATGGCCACGGGCGGCTGGGCATCGCCGGGCGCGACGACACCGACGCGCACGAACGCCCGGCTCACCCCACCGAAGCGGTCGACGACCTCGTAGTTGATGACCTCGGTGCCCGACGCCGTCGGGAAGGACTCGTAGCGGATCGTCGAGGGGCCGGTCGACACCACCCGACCGAGCGTGAGGTTGACCGGACCACCGTTGGTCCCGACGACCCCGGTCACGCCGACCGTGTCACCGTCCGGGTCCACGCCGGACGTGGGCACCGTGATCGTCAGCGGGTCTCCGGCCGTCACCGAGGAGGAGAAGCTGCGTGCGACCGGCACCTGGTTGGGGTTGGCCCCGGTCGGAAGAGGAGTGACGCGGATGGAGATACGTCCGGTCTGCGCGCGCTTCGGCATACCTTCGGGATAGGCGGCGTACTCGACCGTGACCTGCTGCTCGACCGTCAGCTTCTTCTGCCAGGGCACGAACCGCACGACGTTGCCCGAGGCGAACGCTGTCTGCTGCACGCCCTTGCCGAGCACCTTGACGCTCGTCGGGTCGATGCGCAGAGGGATGCCGTCGGCCATCGTGTCGTTGTCGAGGACCGAGGCTGCCACCGTGTCGCCCTCGCGCACGACGGCCGTGTCGTCCTCGACGACGGGGTTGAGGTCGACCGCTGGTTTCTGGGTCACCGAGACCTCGCCGGTGGCCCGCTTGGACCCGTCGCTCACGGTGTAGCGGATCGTGCCGCGGCGGGTCGAGTCGGCAGCGGCACCAGCGGGCTCGAGAGCCACGACCCGGATCCATCGCCCCTGGTAGATCGAGGCCTGCAGCCACGAGTCCTCACTCGTGGCACCGGTCGCGCCCTGCGTCACGAGGACGTCGGCGCGCGGGCTGTAGTCGTTGGCCAGCGGGTCGACGAGCGTCGGCGACTGGTCGCGCAGGGTCGCGGTGTCACCGACGGCCACGGGCGGCGCATCGGGATCGGCCGCCTCGATGACGTCCACCCGGATGCGACCGGGAGCCACACCGCCACCGACCTGCGCGGCATACGAGAGTTCGAAGGTTCCGGGGCCCGAGGGGGTGACCGTGACGACGTTGGTGTCGAGGTTGGTGTCGACGGTGAGTGCACCCGTCGCCCGGACCTCGCCGGCGAGGTGCATCGTGTCGTCGGGATCGCTCGGGTCCACGCCGGCAATGTCGTTGCCGAGCGGTTCGATCTGCAGCGACTTGCCGACCACGCCACGGATCACGTCGGGCTGGGTCACCGGCGGTCGAGCCCGCGTCTCGGTGAGGGCGATGACGTCGACGGCGACCCCACCCTTGGTGCGGCCACCGCGACCGTCCTCGGCGAGGTAGTCGATCTTGCCCCTGCCCGGCGTCGGCGGAGCGAGGTAGGCGAGGCGACCCTGGCCGTCGATGCTCAACGAGTCACCCTCGACGGTCGCGATGACCGCGTCGGACTCCGGGTCGCGCCAGTCCGCGATCACCGGAACGGCCAGGCGCTTGCCGGCAAGGACGGGGTATGCCGTCTTGGCCAGTTTGGCCTGTCCCTCACGCAGGAACGGGGCGTTGTTGGTCGTCTCGGCGGCAATGCTGACCTTGACGGCAGCGCGCGCCTTGGCCTTCACCTTGCCGTTGCCCACGAGGTAGGTGAACTGGAAGGGGGCGGACGTCCCCGCCGGGACGACGACGTCGATGCTCTGCCCGTCGGCGGAGACCGAGGCCCGGATGTCGGGGTTCGAGGTCGCAGTGACATCGCGGGGATCGATCGCGAGGACCGACCCGGCGGCATCGGTGTCGTTGTCGAGAACGTGGAGCTTGCTCGTGCGACCCGCTCTCACCGTGAGGTTGTCGGGCTTGGCCGTCGGCGGCTGCTGGGCCACGGCGTCGTCGACGAGGTTCTTGTCCTTCTTCTTGTTGTCATCGTCGCGCTGCGGCGGCGGGATGAGCGCGTCCCAGTTGTCGATCTTCTGCTTGTCGCTCTGGACGTCCCAGGCGGAGCCGTTGTCGAGGTCGTTGAGGACCATGACTCCGCGGTTGACGCGGAAGGCGACACCGTCGCGCAGGGGCGTCTCACTGACGTTGTCGATGGTGCCGGTGGGCACCGGTTGCTCCCGCCCACAGTTGACGCCGTAGAAGACCTTGCCCGGCTCGGACCAGGCGCCGTGGACACAACCACGCAGCACCACAGGGTGTGCCGGGAGCGGCACGGTGCCGCTGCGGTTCATCTGCTCGGAGACCTCGATGCCGCCCGTGCCGTTGCCGCCGCCGAGGGGAACCATCCGCAGGCCGTTGCCGCCCGAGACGGCCACGGAGGTGGCGCTCGGCCCGGGAAGCTGCACCGCGGCATACGCGGATTCGCCCTCGGCAGAAGCGAAACCGGCGGGGACACCATCGGTGTGACCGCTGCTGTGGACGGCGTCGTGCGCGGGGTCGTAGATCGCCCAGGCGGATCCCAGGGCGCTGATCTGGAGCAGGTTTCCCTTGGCGCCGCTGGGCTCGGTGACCGGTTTGGCGAACGCGCGACCGGCGGGGCGGATCGTCGTGACGGTCCCCTTGGCGCCGGACGCCACGTGGATCGCGCCGTCCTCACCGACGGCGAGAACGGCGTCGGCCCCGACAGTGGCCAACGGCTTGGCGCCGGTCCCGAGGCCGGAGAGGTTCTCGATGCCCTTGCGGACGTCGACGCGCTGCGCCCAGACCTTGCCGGACTTGGGGTCGACGGCAGCAATCGTGCCGCCGCGCAGGTCGACGAGTGTGGGCGTGATGCGGCCGGGTTCACGTGCCGGGACGGCGGGGGCGGTCGCCGACTCCTCGCGGAACTGGGCCGTGCGCACGTCGATGGGCTGCAGCTGGGCCGTGCCCTTGGACCAGGCGATGACGGCAGACCCGTCCTGAAGCACGTCGAGGCCCGAACCCGGCGCCACGTCGGCGGCGACGCCGGCGTCGAGCTGGGACACGGCCTTGTTGAGTCGGCCGAACTTGGCCTGGACATCGGAGGTGATCCACACGCCGCCGTCACCGACGTCGGCCTCGTGGACCGTCGCACCCTGCGACGTCACGGCGGCGTAGCCCATCGTCGACGCGGCGATGACCACCACCGCGGTCGACGCGATGCGCGCACGACTGCGCTCCCGACGTGACGATCGCATCGCCGGGTTGCTGCGGTTGGAGCGGCCGAACAGACTCACAACGACCCTTCGGCGCTGCTGGTGCGGCGCAGGGTCGGCAGGCTGGGGAGGCTTCGCTTCTTGCGGGGCGATCCGTCTCGCTCGAGGAGCGGCCGGATGCTGATGTCCGAACGCAGGCGGCGCCACTTGGACACCGACCCGCGCAAGCTCCTTGCGGACGACGTCGGCGTCGCCGAGGAGGGCTGTGGCCATCTCGGGCTCGGGATCCCCGGGGCCGAAGACCGCCAGATTGGCGCCGGTCGCGATGGGTTCGGCGCAGACGTTCTCGGGGAAGGTGTTCGCCTGCTCGAGCCGGGTCGCGCCCTTGGGCACGGCGATACCCAGACTGCGGGCGTCGGTGACGAGGTCACGCCACACCCACGCCACCCGCGACGGGGTGGGACCGGTCGTGGCGTGCTTGCGCCGACGGCGCGCCTTGAGCCAGCGAATGACGGCGTATGCCGCGAGCGCCAGAAGGATGGGCAGCACCAGTCCGAGGACGAGGATCTTGAGCCAGAGCGGCCAGGCCCCGATGTCGAGCGGGTTGCGCTTCTTCTTCTTGATGTCCGTGGCGTTCTGCGCCTGGTCCGGACCCTGGAGCACCGAGGGCGGGTTCACTCCGGCGGGCGGGGGCACCTGGGCGCCGACCTTCTGCTCCTCGGACTTGAGCTGCTGCTCGTTGGGCTTCTTGTTGCGGTCAGGGAGGAACGTCGTGGGGAGCAGCGCGTGCCACGTGCCGTTGCTCTCCTGCACCTCGACCCAGGCGTGGACGTCCTTGCCCTTGATCGTGCCGCCGGCCTCGGGGATCGCGCCCATGACGACGCGGCTCGGGATGCCGAGGCGGTTGCCGACGAGGGCCAGGGTCGAGGCGTACTGCTCGTCATTGCCGGCGAGCTGGGTCGAGCCGACGAACCGGCTGAGGCGTCCGAGGCCGTGCCCCGGGAGGTAGACCTTCTCGTAGGAGTTGGCCGTGCCGCCATCGGTGTAGGCGCCGTCCTGCGTCATCGTCTTGGCCACGGCGACGAACTTCTCCCAGGGCCCGCTGGCCTGACCGGTCCAGGCGTCGAGCTTGGCGTCGAGGAAGGTTGTGTCCTCGTTG
Source organism: uncultured Actinomycetota bacterium (assembly GCA_963807825.1). Lineage (GTDB taxonomy): Bacteria > Actinomycetota > Actinomycetes > Actinomycetales > Dermatophilaceae > Knoellia. Next base: position 112,055 of record CAWEDC010000005.1, on the reverse strand, counting down.
ACCTGACCGCCGCTGGCGACGTCGAGCTGGGCGGGCAGCTTGGCCGACCAGTCCTTCGCGTCGACGAGGGCGTCGAACGTGTAGGTGTCGCCCGGCTGCAGGAGCGCGGGGACGACAGCGGTCTCGGTGGCGGTGTTGAGCCAGAGGGCGTCGGCGAGGTCGTCGCCGCGGGCGCCGGTGAACTGGACACCAGTGGTGGAGCCGGCCACGGGAAGCCACGCACCGGCATACCCGCCGTCCGGGACGGTCACGGTCGCCGTCACCTTGTCACCGGTGGAGCGAGGGGCGATGCGGGATCCGACCTGCTGGAACGGTGTGCCGTCCGCCGCGCGGTCGGCGGCGCCCCAGACGAGACCGTCGTAGTTGTCGAGGGTCGCGAACCGCACGGGCGCGCCGGACGGGAGGCCGGTGACCTTGAGGATCTCGGTGTCGAAGAGCTTGGAGGAGTTGGGCTCGGTGTACTGGCGGAAGCCGGAGAGCGGGCTCGAGAACTGCGCGACGTCGTAGGGCGGGGTCAGCTCGTTGCGGACGACGGCGCGCGCGGATCCTTCGTCGGTGCCGGGCAGGAACTGTCCGAGGAGCGAACCCGCGAGGGCCGCGACGGTGAGGAGGACGACACCGGTGATGGTGCGGGCCTGGCGGCCGGCGCCGTTCTGCATGGCTGCGCGCGTGCGCGCTGCCCGGGCGACGAGCCAGAGGATGAGGACGAGCCCGAAGAGCACACCCTGGACGAGCTTGGCTGCGGGCTGCTGCGTGCCGAGGGCGATGCTGCCGATGAGCAGGATGACGGGAGCCAGGGCCGCCGCGCCCACGCTCGCGAACCGTCGGGCGACGCCGTAGGTGATGGCCGATCCGAGCAGACCCGTGAGCCAGGGCAGTGCCACGAGGGGACCGCGCGCGTCGACGGGCGGGAGCAGGGTGAGCCACTCCTTCCACCCGGTCACGGGTGCCACCGCGAGGTCGCGGAAGGTCTGGAGCGTCGGCACCACTCCCCCGAGCAGGTCGCCGCGCACGGCGACCGGTCCCCCGAGGACGAAGTGGATCGCGACGAGGACGAGGGCCGTGACGATCAGGGGCCAGGACCGGATGAGGGCCACGTGCGCAACGAGCGTGCCGAGGACGACACCGACCGCCGCCGCGACCATCCACTCCCAGCCGATGAAGCCGGTGCGGAAGCCGACCAGCGCGATCGTGACGAGCACGAGCGCAAAGGCGAGGTCGATGAGCGCGTCGCGGGACGGCATACCCAGGAGGGAAGGCCGGTCGGCCGACGAACGGGAGCGGCGCTCCTTGGCGAGGGACCGGCGGCTGGCGGTGGCGTCGACACTCATGCGAGCACTCCACTGAAGAGGACCCGACGGACGTCGCTCAGTTCACGCACGGTGAGGATCGTCAGACCGGCACCACGACGGACGCCGACCTGGGCGTCGGGATCGATGACGAGCGCGACCTTGATGACCTCGACCTCGAACTGGGCGAGCGCCCGCTGGACCTGGATGAAGGGGCGGTGCGAACCGGTGACGAGGATGGCGATGCTGGCGTCGGGGGCCAGGGCGGCGGCGTCACCGGTCGAGGCGAAGACGTCCATGGGGCCGACGCTGGCGCGCGCGAAGGTGTCGAGGGTCAGCGGCGCGGTGGAGCGGGAGATGCGCTGGTCGTTGCAGACGATCGTCGTGTCCTGCTCGTCCATGATCGAGCGGACGGCGAGCGAGGCGGCGCACGAGATGCCGAGCTCGACGGCCGCGTCCTCACCGGTGTAGACGTCCGGGGAGGTGTCGACGACGACGGCGAGGTGCGAGCGGCGGGTGTCGAGGAACTGACGCACGAGGAGTCGGCCGTGCTTGGCACTCGAGCGCCAGTGGATGTAGCGGCGGTCGTCGCCCGGCTGGTACTCACGCAGGGCGTGGAAGGCGAGGTCGGACATCGACAGGTCGGGGGTGACCTCACCCTCGAGGTCGCGCAGGAGACCGGCGCCGAGTGACTCGAGCGAGGTGGTCATGGGGTGGACGAAGAGCTCGCTCTGCTCGGTCCACTCCATGGTGCGACGGACGAGCCCGAGCGGGTCGCCGTGCACGGTGGTCGCGGGGCCGACCTGGATGACGCCGCGGCGCTCGGTCGGGACGACGAACAGTTCTTCGTGCGACTTGCCGGAGCCGAGTGAGGGCAGGGTGAAGCGGGCCGCGGATCGACCGACGGGCAGCTCGACGAGCAACGGGAGCATGCCGCGGCCGGAGAGGTTGCGCACCTCGATGCGGCCGGTGGCGGGTTCGCCGACGGTGACGCGGGTCGGGTCGACGTCGGTGCGGATCTCGACCTTGGCGTGACCGATGGCCAGCGCGACACAGGCCAGGAAGAGCACGAGGCAGGCGACGGCGATCATGGACAGCTCGGTCCACTCGTAGCGGCTCGCGAAGAACCAGGCGACGAGGCCGAGAGCGAGCACGGTCCACCCGAGCGGCGACACCCAGGCCAGGGCCTTGGACACCGGGCGCCAGACCGGCGCGGCCTTCTCGGCGAGCGGCTTGATGCGGTCGCCGGTGAGGTCGAGCAGGCGGGCACCGGTCTGGGTGATCGCCGAGGGGATCTGCACCCGGGGCAGCGTGATGGTCGGCAGCTCGGGACGACGACGGGTCGAGCGGCTGTGGGGTACGGCGGCGCCACCGATCGGGGCGTCGTTGCGGTGCACGGCCTGGGTGTCGACCTCGGGCTGACGCAGGCCGAGGATGGAGCGCCACCGCGACCCACCGGTGGCCGTCGCGCCGGACGAGCGCTGGCGACTGGGCTGCTTCTGGGCCGGGCGGACCTTGAGCGAGGAGCGGGAGACGGTCGACTCATCACCGTCGACGGGCGCCGGAGCGGGAGCCGGAGTCGGGGCAGGCGACTGCGAACGTCCCCGACCACGGCGCGCTGCGGTCGCGTCGGAGTCCGACTTGCCAGCATGCAGGTCGGAACGTCGAATCGTGGCCGACTCCTCGTCGGGCCCCACCGGATCGGACATCGTCAGGCGACTCGCTCAGTCGGAGGCGCGACCTCGCCCAGGATCTGGTTGATGACCTGGTCGACGGTGATGCCAGCGAACTGGGCTTCGGCCGTCACGAGCAGACGGTGGTTGAGGACCGGGTGGGCGAGCATCTTGATGTCGTCGGGGATGACGTGGGTGCGGCCCTGGCCGATGGCCCAGGTCTTGGCGCAGCGGACGAAGGCGAGGCAACCACGCACGGACAGGCCGAGACGGACACTGACGTGACGACGGGTCTCCTCGGCGAGACGCGAGACGTAGTCGAGGATCGCGTCGTCGACGTGGACCTCGTCGGCGAGCTCGGCCATGTCGAGGATGACCTGCGAGGTGACCACGGGCTCGAGGGCCTTGGTGCGGTCACGCGTCTTGGCGTCGCGCAGCACGCGCACGGTCGCCTCGTGGTCGGGGTAGCCGAGCGTCGTCTTCATGAGGAAGCGGTCGAGCTGGGCCTCGGGCAGGCGGTAGGTACCGGCCTGCTCGATGGGGTTCTGGGTGGCGACGACCATGAACGGCTCGCCGACCTCGTGGCGCGTGCCGTCGACGGTGACCTTGCCCTCCTCCATGACCTCGAGGAGCGCCGACTGCGTCTTGGGCGACGCGCGGTTGATCTCGTCGGCGAGGACGATCGTCGCGAAGATCGGACCCTTGTGGAACTCGAACACCTTGGTGTTGGGGTCATAGATCGTCACACCGGTCACGTCGCTGGGCAGCAGGTCCGGCGTGAACTGGATGCGGCTGTTGGTGCCGTGCACGGTGCTCGACAGCGCACGCGCGAGCTGCGTCTTGCCGGTACCGGGGAAGTCCTCGAGGAGGAGGTGCCCCTCGGAGAGCATGCACGTGAGGGCCAGTCGAATGACGTGCTCCTTGCCGAGCACGGCCTTGTCGACGTTGCTCACCATTGCCTCGAAGGTCTTGGTGAACCACGCGGCCTGGTCATGGGTGACCGTCATGGGTCAGGGTCCTCTCATCGCAGTGGTGGGGCGACACTGTCGAGGAGGGAGCCCATGCTCTGGCCCCCGCAACCCGATGTGTCACCCCCCGTGGGTGCTCACACACCTGCGGACCCCTCGTCGTGTCAAGAAGTCACACGTATGCCGTGACGAATGCTACCGGGCCACAGCCCGCGTTCCCTATGGGTGTCCATACCCACTTCGACCCAGTTCCACCTAGTTGAATCGGCACCTTTTCCCGAACTCCCTCACGCACTTCGTGCCCCGCACGGACATTCGGGCGTATGCCGTCGGGCTACCAGATACGTGCCGCGCTCCAGCTCGCGCCAGCACGTCGATCTCGCCGCAGCACGTCCCCATGGCAACGTGCTCGAGCGAGATCGACGTGTCAGTTGCCCACCGGGCACGAAGGCGCCGGCGGGACGGCAACGGGCCCGCACCCCCGGGAAGGGGATGCGGGCCCGATGGTTGGTCCGCTGGGGCTAGTTGGCCTTGGGCGGAGTGATCAGGAGCTGCGCGGTCTGGTTGCCGCGGTACGCCTTGCTCACGGTGACGCCGGTTCCGTAGCCCACGCCCGCGTCGGACGGGTTACCCGTGCCGAGTGGGGAGATGAGCCCGATGTCCTCGCCGTAGTACTGCGGGAGCGGGGCGCCCGCCGCATCCACGACACGAACGCTGTAGAGCTCGTTGCCCCTGGAGGGGACAACGGTCGAGGCGTCAGGGTCGCGGTAGAAGATGCTCGAGCCACGGATCTCCATACCCGGGTACCAGGTCTTGTTGTCCGAGAACGAGCTCACCTTCGGCTGGGCGCCGAACGTGTTGCAGACCTCGCCGGTGAAGTCGGCCTTCGTCGAGCACTCCTTGAACGGGTAGGTCCCGAACACGTTGAACGCGGCGTTGGACGACTGCGGACGAGATGCAAGGTTCTTCAGGGTCGACGGGTCGAGCGCGGCATTCGCGCCCGTCCGGCGCAGCGGGTCGAAGTGGCTGTCGACGATCAGCAGGCCACCCTTGGTGCCCTCACTCGGAAGTGACGTGAGGTTGTTGAGGATGTAGTTGGTGTTGCCGTACGACGTGTCGCGGTACCAGACGAGCGCACCGGGAGCGTTGTACTTGATCTTCTCCACCTTCCACGCGCCTTCGCCACCCAGCTTCTGGTAGGTGGTGTCGTACGCGTACTGCAGACCCTTGTCGAAGCCGTCGAAGTTGCGCCACTCGACCAGGTAGTACTGGGCGTAGTCGCTCGCACCCGGGTCGATGACCCAGCCAGCACCCGTGGTGTTGGTGAAGGTGCCCACGGCTGTGGTCCAGCCGTTGTTGGCCTCGGCGTCGTCACTCCACACCGTTGCCGCACCGTTGGTCAGGGACAGGTCGTCAAGGAACCAACCCTTGTCCTCGAAGCCCGCATCCGTGGCGTAGAGGTAACGGACCTTGATGTTCTGACCCGCGAAGGGCGTGAGGTTGGCGTAGAGGTGCTCCCAGTCCGCCATCGTGCCGGTGAGTCCGTACTTCTTGCCGTAGTCGGCCATGCGACCGTTCGGGTCGACATAGTTGTCGGGCGTCGTGACCTCGGCACCGGCGGTGTCATAGAGCTTCTGCTCGCTCCACGTCGTGCCACCGTCGGTCGAGACCTCGAAGAAGCCGTAGTCCCAGTCCTCTTCGATGGAGCCGGTGTTCCAGGACCAGAACTTGGCGTCCGTGGCGCCGGCGGGAACCGAGACGTCACGGGTCAAGGTGTTCTTGGCCCACGACTGGTCGCCACTGGAGAACCACATGTTCGTGCCGCTGTGCGGGACGGCCAGGGCGACGTGCTTCGGCGGAAGGTTGATCTTCACACCGTCGGCCGAACCCTTGGGGGTGCGGCTGGCCTGACCGACCTTGATCGACTTGGCGGTGTCACCGGGGTTGACCTGAACCGGGTCGACCCAGCCGAGGACCCACTTGTCCCAGATGCCCATGTGCGTCGGCATCGACTGGAAGATCGGGCCCGAGTGCGAGCCGGAGCTCATGAGGTCCCAGAAGTCGACGTCGGAGTCGCCACCACTGGTGGTGTCGTAGAGGTCCGGCAGACCGAGGTCGTGGCCGTACTCGTGAGCGAACACGCCGACACCCGAGTCCTCGGGCTGGACGATGTAGTTGGACAGCTTCAGGTTCGTGCCGGGCACCGGAGCGCCACCGGCCACGGCCGACGAGTGCGCCCAGATGGCGTACGGGCCTTCGGCGCCGCCACCACCGGACTTGTCCTCACCAGCGTGGACGAGGACGACGTGGTCGATGACACCGTCGGGCTCGAGGATGTTGCCGTCACCGTCGACGTCGCCCTGGTCCTCGAGGTCGTAGTCGGCCCAGGGGAAGTTGGGCTGTGCCTGCGCGAGCGAGGCGACAGCGTCGATGGGGAGCTGGCCGGGGCCGAGCTTGTTGCTCGCGAGGCCCTGCATGTCCTGCATCGCGCCGTAGGTCCAGTCGCCGTTCTCGTCCTGGTAGCAGGTCGTGGCGCCGTAGTAGGCCTCGGAGTGCGGGACCGTGATCCACGGGGTGGCCGCGCCGCCCACGGTGTAGGCGCCCTTGCTCATCTCCTCGTACATGTTCTTCATCGTGTAGCCGGAGATGTCGATGCCGGGCTTGCCGTCAGGACCGGTGAGGTCCGGGCGGACGCGCTCGGTGATGCCCGTCTTCGTGTAGAGCATCTTGTTGTAGTGCTCGGACGAGAAGTCCGACAGCCACAGCGAGTTGTTGTCCTTGAGGGCGCTGGTCGCCGGGTTCGGGATCTGGTTGTGCGTCGGGCCGTTCTGGACGTTGCCGGGCACACAGCCCTCGGCGCCGAACCCGTCGGGAACCATCTCGCCGCTGAAGTCGTCGTTCGCGTTCTCGTTGAACTGGACGAGGATCGTGAGGAGCTTGGCCGTCTGGGTCGCCGTGGCCTGCTTGTACTTGTTGTACTTCTTGGCGGCGGTCGCCTTGAGCGCCTTGGGGCTCTTGCCCGTCCTGATCGACTGGGCCTCGAGCTTCGCGAGCTGTCGTGCCGCGACCGGGTTGCCCTTGCTGTTCTTGCGGTCGACGACCTTGGCCTTGGCCAGCGCATCCTGCTGCGCCTTCCCGGCCTGCTTGGTGACGGTCTTGCCGTTGAGCTTCACGGCCTTGTCGGGCGTGAACGCGCTTTCCATCCGGGGCGCCACATAGTTGATGTAGCTCTCCGACAGGGCGACGTCCGTTCCGGCACCGGCTGGAGCGGTGCTGGGAGCAGCTGCAACCGAACCCGACCCCAAGGTCAGTCCTGTCGCGGCCAGAGCAACCGCGGGCGCTATGGCGAGGTATCGCCTGCGCGCGCGCATGGTTCTGCGAGCTGTCATGTCTCTCCTCCAGGATCCGGGCCACCGCCCGGGTGCTCGCGCCGCATTGCACGAACTTCTGTGCATCCTGCCGCTCCATGGCCGCCTAGGGAAGGAGTTTGCGACGAGTGGTCACCCCGAGCCCCCGCACCCTGCCCAGAAGAACCAGCCGGTATGCCGTCCCTGCACGCACCCAGCCGCCCCTCCAGCCCGCGCCCACCCGGCATCCCGCCCTGCCGAGGGAGTGCCGGCGGGGCACGGAGGTGACCATCAGCGAGCGAGCAGCGTATGCCGTTCGCCGCTGGCTGGGTCTGGCGGGAGCGCGGAGTGCGTTCTACGCGCGCAGCGCGGATGGGATGGCGGCGAACGGCATACCTGATCGCGACGTGAGCCGAACGGCATACGCGGCATACCCAACAAGAGCGCTCAGTCGAGCAGAGCGAGATCCGCTTCCGTGACCATGCGCGTCGACAGGGCGTGCTCGACCAGGCGCGACTTGCGGTTGCTGGCGAGCTTGCCGGGTCCTCCGTGGAGTCCGCGAGTCCCGGCGTCGGCGAGCTTCTGGCACACGTTGTCGAGCTTGCGGTTGAACTTCGTCGTGGTCCAGCCGAGGCGAGCGGCCGCCTGGGCGGAGGAGGGGATCTGGCCCTGCCCGGCATACGTCGTGCGCACGAAGCTCTCGCAGAGCGCGACGATGAGGAGCTTCTGGTCAGGAGTCATGGACACGCGGCCGACGGTCGTCTCGCCCGGGGAGTCCTCGGGTTCGAGTTCGGGCTCGGTGACGATCGAGGTGAACGTGGCGTCGTCGACGGTGATGTCGAAGTCGTAGGTCGTCGGGCCGGCGGTGAACCAGACCGTGAACGCCTCAAGGGCCAGCGGGATGCGGGCGCCGGGTGAGAGCCACGCCTGGAACAGACCCTTGCGGTCGCCGACGGTCGCGGTGAGGGTCGAGCCGACGTTGGAGAGCCACCACAGTTCGTGCTCGCGGTGGACCTGCAGGAAGACGCGGTGCAGGTAGGGGTTGTCGTCGATCTCGACGTCGGCGACGCGGCCGATGGTGAGCGGGACGTCGTCCGGTGCCCGGAACTCCTCGCCGCAGAACTCCACGATCACTGCCATCGGGTCAGCCTCCAGTCACGCACTTGATGGGCGAGTATGCCGAGGTGTTGCCGGTTGATCGCGACACGGCCACCTGGGCGCAGACCTGGACGCCGGCCTTGGCGGGGGCCTTGTAGGGCATCTTGGGCACGGTCGTGACCTGCGCCTTGGCGACGTCGGCTTCGCTCGGCGCGATGCGCATCCGATAGAAGTCGCCCTTGCGGACGCCGGCGTACTCCCAGGTGAAGGCGACTCCCCCCGTGACACCGCGGCCGTCGATGCTCGGCGCCTCCGGGATGTCCACGACGGGTCCGCCGCCGCCGGAGGGCACGGATGCCGAGGGCGCGTCGGTGGCTTCGTCGGTGGGCTTGCCGTCGCCGCGGAAGCCGACCGCCCAGACGAGGGCGCCGACGAGGACGAGCAGGAGCACGCCGACTCCTGCGAGCAGTGCGCCGCCGCTGATCGTCGTCGGCTGTGGACCTGTCGTCCGTGGCTGCGTCGGAGGTGGCCGGCCGTGACGAGGGCGTCGGCGTGTAGGCCTGCGGCGACGAGACCATCGGGGCCCGAACGCTGGTGCGGTCGGGGTCGGTGTGCTCGGGCGCCGACTGGCTGCGGCTGTCCGCGACGGTGGTGTGACCGGACTCGTCGAGGACGACGATCGGGGTGCGGGCGAACCGCTGCTCCTGCTCGATGGCCTGGAGGGCGCGGGCGAGGTCGATCGCGCTCTGCGGTCGGGCGTCCGGCTTCTTGGACATGGCGTGGCCGAGGAGGCGTTCGAGGCTGACCGGGACGTCGGCGCGACCGGTCTGCGGGACCGGTGTGGCGCGGATGCGCGGCATGAGTGAGTAGGCGGAGTTGTCGCCACCGGGCTGCTCGAACGGCGAGCGCCCGACGAGGAGGTGCCACAGCGTCGCGGCCAGCGAGTAGACGTCACTGCGGGCGTCACCGTTGCTCTGGCCGTAGAGCACCTCGGGCGGCGACCACGGCACGGAGACGCCGACGTCCTCGTCGTGCTCCTCCTGCCCACCGCGTCCGGCGATGCCGAAGTCGGTGAGGCCGGGGGCGCCGTACTGGCTGATGAGGACGTTGGCCGGCTTGATGTCGCGGTGGATGATGCCCGCGCGGTGCGCGGTCTCGACCGCACTGGCCAGTTGTATGCCGGTCCGCAGCACCTCTTCGACGGTGAGCCGCTCCCGCTTGGCCCGGGTCGCGAGGTTGGGCGGCGGGTAGTACTTCATGACGAGGTAGGCGCCGCCGTCGGGAAGCGTCTCGCTGCGGAAGACCTGGACGATGTAGGGGTGGTCGGCGAGCTGGGCCATGGTGTTGGCCTCGTCGACGAACTGCCTCAGGATCGTCGGGGTGAGGCCCTCGCGCTTGAGGACCTTGACGGCCACGGGCATCCGCGGCTGCTGCTGCTCGTAGAGGAAGACGTCGGCATAGCCGCCGGAACCCAGGGGTTGGCGGTAGACGAGCCCGGGGATCTCCGGGGCAGAACCGGGTGCTGCTTTGGTCACTCGGAGACCTCGTAGGTGAGCGAGACCTCGTCCGCGAGGGTGAGGATGGCGCCGGGTTCGATGCCGAAGTCCTCGGTCGGGCGCAGTCGCACCGGCTCCTGGCCGGGCAGGGTCACCGTCGTGCCGTTGGTCGAGCCGAGGTCGCGCACGAGGACGTGCCACCCCTCGAGGATGACCTCGGCGTGGTTGCGCGAGATGTCGTTGTCGCGGGAGGCCAGTCGCACGAGGTGCGGTCGGCTGCTCGGGCGGCAGGTCGGCGTTGACCTTGGGTGCCCGGCCGAGCAGGATCCCGCGGTCCAGCGGGACGAGGCCCCCGGTGGAGACGACGAGGGTCCCGAGCTGGGGGCGCGGCGTCTGGAAGGGCTGCTGGGTGGGGATGTCGCGACCGCAGACGCGGCAGTTGCTGGCGTGGGGCGACGAGTGGTGACCGGCCGGGCAGATGACGGCGAGCACGACGGGGCTGTCGGCGGGACCCTCGGAGCCGGGAGTCAGGGCGCTGCGGTCCATCGTCACGTCCGGCACGGGTGGCGGGACGACCAGGCTGGGGTCGGCAGCGGGTGCAGGTGCGGGGTCCTGCGCCGGCGACGACTGCATGGGCGACGGGCCGGTCATGCCCCAGTTGTCCGGGCCGGTGGGGCCGTCGGCGGCGGCAGGCTCAGGGCTCGGCTCGGGGCTCGGCGCTGAGGTCTCGACAGGCATCGGGACGGGGGGCGCGAGCACGGGAGGGGCGATCGGTGCGGGTGCGCTCTCGGGTTCCGCCTGCCGCGCGGAGGGACTTCCGGCATCGGGGAGGGTGCGCCACGGGACGCTGTCGATGAGGACCTTCTTGTCCTCCACGGGTGCCTTGACCGGGGGGATGCGCTCGGAGGGCGCAGCGCCGGCGTACTCCTCCGAGGGCGGCAGCGTCATGTCGGCCTGAGGAACCGGGGGCGCGAGCGCGGCCGGGGAGAGCTCGGGCGCGTCGTCCGCGACCGGCTCGGGTTCCGCTTCCTGCTCGACCTCGACCTGGGGTTCCGGCTCGGGTTCAGGTCGGGTTCGGGTTCGGGTGCGACCTCTGGCTCCGGGACGGGTTCGGGTTCCGGTTCAGGGACGGGTTCGGGCTGGACCTCGGCCACGACCTCCGGCTCCGCCTCGGGCTCGGCTTCCGGTTCTGCTTCGGGCTCGGGCACGTCCGCAACCACGGGCACCGGTGGCGCCACGACAGCGGGACGACCGAGTCGGGCCGGGCGGCGCCAGCCGCCCTTGGAACCGTCACCCAGCTCGATGACCGCAGCGTCGAGATCAACGTCGCGCCACGGCATACGCCCGTCTGAGCTGACCGCGGAACCATCGGCGCGCACGACAGCCTCGCCACGCACAACCACGCGCGCAGCGTCACCGGAGGTGTCGACCAGGGCGAAGTCCGGCAGGCCGCCGAGCCCCTCAACGGCCAGGGCCGAAAGCACCTCGACGACGCCCGCGTCGAGCGCACCCTGCAGGTCGTCGGCGAGGCTCGCGGGCCCCTGGACGATGAGGTGTCGGTCGGCGGCGGACAGCGCAACCCACCCCGCGGAGGGCTGGGTCGTGACCTCGGTGCTGCTCACGGTGGTGGTCCTCAGGTCGGCATCAGGGTGTGACGGGGAGCCGTGTCGGCCTCGTCATTGTCATCTTCGTCAGCGTCGAAAGCGACGACGACAACACTGATGTTGTCACGACCACCCGCCTCGACGGCGGCGATGCACAGGGCATCCGCAGCAGCCTGGGGGTCGTCGTACTTCTGGAGGGTCACCATGATCGTGCGGTCGTCGATCTCGTTGGAGAGTCCGTCGCTGCACAGGACGAAGCGTTCGCCGGGGTGGGGCGGGAAGACCCAGACGTCGGCGTTGGGCCCGGGTTCGGTGCCGAGCGAGCGGGTGATGATGTTGCGCAGCGGGTGGCGCTGGGCCTCTTCGGCGGTGATGAGTCCGGCGTCGACCATCTCGCGGACCTCGGAGTGGTCCTGCGTGACCATGCTCATGCGGTTGCCGAGGAAGCGGTAGACGCGCGAGTCCCCGACGTTGAAGACGATCCAGTGGTCGGCACCGCCGGCGTCGACGACGGTGAGGCCGGCGACGGTCGTGCCCATGCCGGTCTGTTCGGGGTGACGCGCGGCCGACTCGAGGATCTCGCGGTTGGTGCGACGGAGCAGGGAGACGACGTCCTCGGACCGCACGTGCTCGCGGGTGTTCAGTTCGCCGAGGCACTGGACCGCGATCTTGCTGGCGACCTCACCCGCGGCGTGGCCGCCCATGCCGTCGGCGATCGCATAGACGCGTCCCTCGGCGATGAGGTTGTCCTCGTTGTGGTCGCGAACCCGGCCGATGTGGGTCGCGGCGCCGGAGCGGATGCGCACGTCCGGCCCGGTGAGCGCGGCGTAGTGGCCGGCACTCACGCGCCGTCTCCACGCGACGGGGTCACCCGCGCGGTCTCCAGGGCGTCCTGGACCTCGTCGTAGTCGCGCTCGGAGTCGGGGCCGGCGATGCGGCCCGTGAGGCGGACGAGTTGGGTGACGTCGCCGGCGGCGACGGCAGTGAGGAGGTGCACGAGGTAGACGGGTTCGCCGTCCTCGATCCACGAGACGTTGAGGCCGGTCCACTCGCGACCGTCGAGGTCGACCGCGAACGTCGGGTCCGACTCGCCCTCGTCGTGGGCTTCGGCCTCGACGACGAGGTCGTCGACCAGGTCCGCGGTGGTCGCCTCGTGCGACGTGTGGATGTATGCCGTCAGCTGGGGTGCGAGGTCCCCTCCCCTGCCGTGCGTGGCACGGAAGAGTGCGTCGCCGCCGGGCTCGGCGACCCAGCCGTCGGGCAGGGTCAACTCGATCGTCGGGAGCTGCGGACTGAGCGCGCTCGGGTGGCCCACCGTGGGCATCGGGGCCACCTCCAAGGGCGGTCGAGGGCAGCGCCCTCACCGGGCGCCGTGCATGATCCGAACCAGCCTAGCCGTGCACCCGGGATGCGCACGATGGGGAGAACTCCCCCACCCAAAGTACCCATCATTCTCGATGCGCCCGACAGCGAGGCGGTGGCGGTGAAAATCTGGTGCGTACCGCTCCCCGTGCGGCCGGAGGGTCCTGGCCGGACGAGGTGACACCCGGCAGTGGCGGCCAGCCAAGCCCGACGCAGAGGTGGGTACCGCATGCGAATCTCCCGAGCCAGACCTCGCGCGATTCTTGCCGTGCTGTCGGTGACCCTGACCGCGCTCGTGGTCCCGTCGCCGCCGGCCGTCGCGGCCGACGTGGACGTGGTGGTGTTCAACAACGTCAGTGGCGTTGCGGCCCTCAACGTCGACCCGTCGTCCGCGGGTGAGGTCGACGACATCCGCGTCTCGATGGGAGAGGACCTTTTCCTGCCGGCATCGGGCTCCGCCGAGGGTCTGAACGGGTGGTTCTTCTCGCCGGACGGCAGCACGGAGGCGTTCGACTCGAGCGACTACGCCCTGGCGCCGACGGCCACGGTCGGCGAGTGGATCCTCACCTTTGACGCGGCCCTGTTCGACGCACCCATCGCCGTCCACTCCTCCGCCGTGGTCCCGTCGATGTTCATCACGACGGGATCAGGCCTCGGCGCCATCGAGGCGGACAAGGAGTTCGAGGACACCGGGGGCGCCATGGCGCTCGTCGACGCAGGAAAGGTGGCCGCCTACAACGGTGCGCTCTCGGAGATGAAGGGTCGGGGCAACTCCACCTGGACCTATCCCAAGAAGCCGTACCAGATCAAGCTTGCGAGCACCACTGAACTCGTGTCAGGCGCTGGCGCCCACAAGACCTGGATCCTGCTGGCGAACTACCTCGATGCGTCGTTGATCCGCAACCAGCTCGCCTACGGCCTCGACGGTGCGGCTCTGCGGCGGGCCGGCGTGGTGGACCACTCGATCAAGGGGCGGATGATCGACCTGTTCATCGACGGGGGCTTTCGTGGTTCGTACTACCTGACCGAGAAGGTTCAGGTGGGGCCGACGCGAATCGCGATCCCCGACCTCCAGAAGGCCAACGAGGCGGCCAATCCGTCGGGGGTGTCCGCAACCCCGGTCACGACGACGTCCCTCGCAGGCGCACCCGGGCTCAGGGAGGCCCGCTACGTGCCCTTCGAGCAGACTCCGGCCGGGTTCGAGACCAGCGGATACCTGCTCGAGATGGACTTCGCCTCCGGAGCCCGTGGCGAGCGTTCCTACGTGATCACCAGGCAGGGAACCTCCTTTGCCCTCAAGGGGCCGGAGGACGCAAACGCGGCGGAGGTCGCCTTCATCGGCAACCGGCTGCAACAGCTCGAGGACGCGATCTACTCGCCCACCGGCCGCAACTCGGCCGGTGTGCACTTCTCCGAGCTGATGGATGTGAAGTCGTGGGCCCGCTACTACCTGGTCCAGGAGATGACGGCGAACGATGACGCCTTCAAGTCGAGCACCTACCTCTACCTGGACAACGGAGGCCTGCTGCGCCCCGGCCCCGTGTGGGACGCCGACAGGAGCCTCGGATCGCTGCGTACCGCGCCGGCCGCGAGCCGTGCCCACGTCGGTGATCCGGCGCGATTGAAGCCGCAATGGATCCCCCAGTTGCTGGCTCAGCCGGCCTTCCGCGAGGCAGTGCAGGCGCAGTACAAAGCGGTGGTCGGGCCTGTGGCTGGGGCGCTCGTGGGTCCGAAAGGTCTCCTCGTGCGCGATGCCGCGGAGGTGTCGCGGTCTGCCGCGCTCAACAAGCTGAGGTGGCAGCCGAGCGACCTGAGCGTCAGCTTCAGCACGCCAAGCAGGGACATTTCGTCCCTCAGCGCCTACGTGACACGCCGCCACAGCCTGGCTGATGCGCGTGTTCCAGGACACCTACGCGTCCGGGACCCTGCCGGCCGATGGCATCTACACGATCGGCAATGGCGCCGTCACCCTGGATGTCCGGTCCGCCTCGCTCGCCCCGGGCGGCACCCTCCAGTTGTGGACACCCAATGGATCCACCGCACAGCAGTTCCGGCTTGCAACGCAGGGCGGACTCCTACTACACGATCACGAACGTCAACTCGGGCCTGGCGCTGGAGGTCAAGGGTGGCGTCGGGGCCAACGGCACCAGCGTCTGGCAGTACGCACCCAACGGCTCGAACGCGCAGAAATGGCGGGTGAGCACCTTGGACGGTCGCACGTACACCATCGCTTCTGCGCTGGGATCCCTCTCCGTGGCCGACACATCTGGGCCAGAGGACGGCTACGTACTGGACGTCACGGCTGCCGGCACCAAGGGAAGTTCGGTGCAGATCATGAGATCGACGTTGGGTGCCGACCAGCAGTTCAGTCTCACGCTCGTCTCGCCCCGCCCCTGATGACGTGTGCACGCGAGCCTGCCCGTCAGTCGCCGGCTCATCAGCTGTTTGCGGACTCGGGTTGCTCGGCCCACCAGGTGCGCAGCCGGTCGGCGGCTGCCTCGGGACCGATGGGGCCCTCGTCGAGGCGCACCGACAGCAGGTACTTGTAGGCGCGACCCAGCACCGGCCCGGGCTTGATGCCCAGCACGGTCGCGATCTCGTTGCCGTCGAGCTCGGGTCGCACCGCCGCCAACGCCTCCTGCTCGAGGAGCAGGCCGATGCGCCGTTCGAGCTCGTCGTAGGTGCGCGACAGCCGTTGTGCCTTGCGGACATTGCGCGTCGTGCAGTCGGCGCGGGTCAGCCGGTGCAGTCGCGGCAGCAGCGGCCCGGCGTCGGTGATGTAGCGCCGCACCGCCGAGTCGGTCCACGCCCCGTCGCCGTACCCGTGGAAGCGCAGGTGCAGCTCGACGAGCCGCGACACCGCCTTGATCGTCTCCTTGTCGAAGCGCAGTGCCTTGAGCCGCTTGGCCGTCAGCTTCGCGCCGACGACCTCGTGGTGGTGGAAGCTCACGCCCCCAGCCGGCTCGAACCGACGCGTCGCCGGCTTGCCGATGTCGTGGAGCAACGCCGCGAGTCGCAGGACGAGGTCCGGCCCGGGAACCGACTCAACGGGTCCGTCGGCCGGGCCTTCAAGGTCGATCGCCTGCTCGAGAACGATGAGCGAGTGGTCGTAGACGTCCTTGTGCCGGTGGTGTTCGTCCACCTCGAGCTGCAGTGCCGGAAGTTCGGGCAGCACGTATGCCGCGAGCCCGCGTCACCGTGAGCAGCTCCAGTCCCGCTCGGGGCCGGGGAGCGAGCAACAGCTTGACGAGCTCGTCGCGGATGCGTTCGGCCGAGACGATCTCGAGACTCGCCCCCATGGCCTGCATCGCGGCATACACCTCAGGGGCCGGGTCGAGACCGAGCTGCGCGACGAAGCGCACGGCCCGCATCATCCGCAACGGGTCGTCCCCGAAGCTGACCTCGGGGGCGGCGGGCGTGCGCAGCCAGCCCGCCTCGAGGTCGGTGAGTCCGCCGTACGGGTCGACGAACTCGAGCGACGGCAACCGCAGTGCCATCGCGTTGACCGTGAAGTCGCGCCGGACGAGGTCCTCCTCGAGCGACTCCCCGAACGCCACGACCGGCTTGCGGGTCACGCCGTCATAGGCGTCCGCGCGATAGGTCGTGATCTCGACAATGGTCTCGACGCCGTCGACACGCCGACGGGCACCGATCGTTCCGAACTCGCGGCCCATGTCCCAGGTCGCGGTGCCCCAGGAGCGCAGGATCGCCTCGGTCTCGTCCGGTGACGCGCTCGTCGTGAAGTCGAGGTCAGGTGGGGTGCGGTCCAGGAACGCATCCCGCACGGGACCGCCCACCAGCGCGAGCTCGTGACCTGCCTGCGTGAACAGGGCGCCCAGCTCGGTGAGCAGCGGCAGCACCGGTGCGAGACGGGCGACGGCCTGCTTCATGAGCGCAGCGGGAGGCGGGGTGGGCGACACGAGTGACAAGACTAGGTGCATCAGCCGGCGTGGTTAGAGTGACTAGATGAGCCATGCCGCAGCGGAACCACCCCGGGTCACCCGGCGGCTCCCTGCGGTCGAGGAACGATCCGCCGGTGGCGTGGTCGTCGACGTGCACGACGGAGAGGCCCGAATCGCCGTCATCGCGCGGCGCAACCGCGCCGGCCGCGTCGAGTGGTGCCTCCCCAAGGGGCACATCGAAGGCGCCGAGACCCTCCCGCAGACCGCCGCCCGCGAGGTCGCGGAAGAGACCGGCATACAGGGCAAGGTCCTCATCGAGCTGGGCACGATCGACTACTGGTTCGCGGTCGGTGACCGGCGGATCCACAAGTACGTCCACCACTACCTCCTCGAGGCGGTCGGTGGCGTGCTCACCATCGAGAACGACCCCGACCACGAGGCGATCGACGTCGCCTGGTTCCTCCTGCGCGACGCCCACCGGCACCTCACCTTCCCCAACGAACGCCGCATCGCCCGCATCGCCTGGCAGCGCCTCGCCGGAGAGTGAAGCAGCCTCCTCCTCACCCTGACGCCTAGGATGGGCGCCACACTGAGCGGAAGGGGCACCCGTTGGAGGGCGTCGGACCGGGAACCACCCTCGATGGGCGGTACACCACGCAGCGAAGGATCGAGCAACGCCACGGAGGCGAACGCTGGACCGCTGACGACACGACCCTCGGGCGCTCCGTCGTGGTGCTCTGCCTGCCCGAGAGCGACCACCGCTCCAGCGCCCTGCTCGACGCCGCCCGCCGCGCCGCAGGACTCGAGGCCTCCACGCTCCACCGCGTCCTCGACGTCGGCCGCGAGAACGGCGTCGCCTGGGTCGTCGAGCCCGACAACGCCGGTGCCCGATCGTTGGCCCAGCTCGTCCACGAGGGCGGCCTCCCCGCCGACGAGGTCCGCCGCATCGTCGGTGAGGTCGCGACCGCCCTCGAGTCCGCCCGCCAGCGCGGCCTGCACCACCTCGACCTCCGACCCGAGGACGTCCTGCGCACCATCGACGGCGAGGTGCGCGTGCGCGGCGTCGCCACGAGCGCTGCGCTCGTCGAGCTCGACGACCTCGAGTCCGACGATGCCTCCCGTCGCGACGCCATCGGCGTCGTTTCCCTGGCGTATGCCGGTCTCACCGGTCTGTGGCCGGGTCCCGGTCAGACGTCGCTCGGGTCCGCTCCGCGCGTCCTCGGCGGCGTGGCCGCTCCGTCCGAGATCGCTGCCGGTGTGCCGCGCGACCTCGATGCGCTGTGCCGCCTGACCCTGGGTGAGGACCAGGGCCCGACGTCGCCGGGTGACTTCGCCCGCCAGATCGCGCCGTGGCCCTCGCGTCAGGTGGCCGGGCGGTCGACGATCGCCACGACTGGCGCCATCGATCCCCGCGTTCCGGCTGGCCTGTCCACCTCGACCGCGCCGTCGGCACGTGTCTCGCCGCCGGCGCCGCCTGCTGCTGCACCCGCTGCTGCCACCGTTCCGGTCCCGACCCCGTCGCCGCAGCCCGCGCCGATCGCCACGCCGCCCGCGCTGTCACGCCCGCTGCTCTCACCCCAGCTGCTCTCGCACCAGCCGCTCCCGCGCCGCCGCGGACGAGGACGACCTGGTCGAGGTCTTCGAGGACGACACCCCGACGCGCGTCATCGACCGCCCGCAGCACGACGCCCCCGTCGACTCCGAGGCGCCGGCGGCGCCCGATGCACCGGCCGTGTCCGAGCCCAGCCCGGTCACCGAGGCCATCCCGCTCTCGGACGGCGCCGAGAGCACGACCCCGCGCGGACCAGCTCGACAGCACCGCCGAATTCGACGTCGTCCCCCCTCCACGCACCGCACCTGCCGACGGTGCACATTCCGCCGACGACGGGAGCGAGGGCACGGCTGGCCACACACCTGCGCACGCTGCCCCTCCGGACAGCGGCTGGTCCCAGCGCAGCAGCCGCGGCCGCTGCGAGCGCGGCGGCGAGTGCCTCAGCAGCGGCATCGGCCGCCGGTGCCGCCATGGCTGGAGCCGGATCGGCTGTCGCTGGTGCGATGAGCCGCGTCGGATCGCGCGTCGGCACCCTCGGTCGTCACGTGGGTGACCGCGCCTCCGAGAAGGCCGCAGAGCGTCGCGGCTTCCATGAGCGCATCACCGCGCCCAACGCACCCGGCCTCACGCCCGACGGCGAGCGCCTTCGCCCGGGCACCGGAACCGACGCGTTCCTCGAGGCCCCGGCCCCGCTCGTCCCCGCCGAGCCGCTCACCCGGGACGAATCCAAGGTGGCGCTGGCCATCGTTGCCGTCTTCCTCGTGATCGCGCTCTGTCTTCGGGGTCTGGGGCGTCCGCCAGATCGGCTCCAACACCAACATCGACTTCGGTGGTGTCCCGACCCGCGCGTCGAATGCCGGTCCCAGCAGCTCGGCCACCGGCGCCGGACCCAGCGCCAGTGCGACGACCGGTCAGGCCCTGCAGATCCTGGGTGCCGACGGGTTCGACCCACAAGGTGACGGACGCGAGAACGGCACCCGGGCCCCGCGGGTCTTCGACGGCAAGGCCTCCACGGCCTGGCAGTCCGAGGGCTACTCGTCCGCGGCCTTCGGCGGCCTCAAGAAGGGCGTCGGCGTCACGGTCGACCTCGGTCCCAACGTCGCGGCGCGCGAGATCACGCTCATTCTGGCCAACCGCGCGGACGTCGAGGTCTACATCAACGGCGACCGCACCCTCACCGGAGCCACCAAGGTCGGCGAGAAGGCAGACGCCGACGGCACCGTGGCCTTCCCGGTCAAGGCCGGAACGACGGGTCAGTACGTCATCGTCTGGTTCACGCGGCTCACCCAGGACGACAACGGCCGCTACCGCGCCGTCCTGGGCGAGGTCGAGGTCAAGAACTGACATGTCCGACCTCGAGGGCGCCGACGATCGCGCCCTCATGGCCCGACATGTCGCAGGTGACCCGGACGCCTTCGGGGAGATCTTCCGACGCCACCGTGACCGGCTGTGGGCCGTCGCGGTCCGCACGATCGGTGATCGGGAGATGGCCGCCGACTGCGTCCAGGAGGGCTTCATCAAGGCCTTCCGTGGCGCCGGGTCCTATCGCGGCGATGCCGCGGTCTCCACGTGGCTGCACCGGATCGTCGTCAACGCCTGCCTGGACCGGATGCGGCGCGAGCGCGACGTCCTGCGTCGCGCTGGCGACGCCGCCGACATCGACATCATCGACAGCCACGACCGGCACGGTGAGTCCGAGACCGGGATCGACGTGCGCGCGGCTCTCGCTCGACTTCCGGAGCACCAGCGCGTCGTCCTCGTCCTCGTGGACATGCACGGTATGCCGGTCGCGGAGGTGGCCGAAACCCTCGGTGTCGCTGTGGGCACCGTGAAGTCGCGCTGCGCGCGAGGCCGCGCCGCCCTGGCCGAGTTGCTCGGTCAGGCGCGCGATGTGGTCGAACGGGAACCTGAGGCGACCTCATGACGTCGTACCCAGAGGACCGCATCTTCCCGCGCGCGTACTGCGACCTCGCGGGCAGGGACACGACACATGGTCTGAGGAGCTGGTGGTGAACACGCACGACGACGACACGGACCCGACCGGGATGCGTGCGCTGCTGCGCGGGCTCCCGGATCCGGGGCCGATGCCCGACGACCTCGTCCACCGGATCCAGGCCTCCCTCGCCGACCTGCCACCGTTCGAGGCCACGTCGGAGCACGGCGACGCCGCGAGTGGCGATGTTTCACGTGGAACCACCGGCGCCACCCGACCGGCCTGGTGGATCCGCCATGCGGGCAAGGCCGCCATCGCGGCGGTCGTCCTCATCGGGGGCGGCGCCATGGCCTCGGGGCAACTCGGCTCGTTCGGCTCCGGCGACGATGCCAGCACCTCCTCCGCCGGCTCCGACACGTCCGACAACCAGGCCAAGAGCTATGAGGAGTCGGAACCTGACTCCGCCGTCCCCCGGGCTGCTCAGGGTTCAGCTGAGGCCGTGCCCGGCGGCATCTCCATTCGCCAGTCCGACCGCGCCTACCGAGCCGACGAGCTGGAAAGTCAAGTCTCTGGAGCGACCCCCGGCGCTACTTTGCTGCCACTCACGGCCGAAACCCCCAGCATCGGTCCAATCGGCACCGAGATCGGGGTCCGCTCGCTGCCTTGAGGCACTCGGGCTCGCCCCGCACGACTCGCGCCGACGTGGACCTTGGCACCCTTGACGGGACACCCGCAGCGGTCCTCGTCGTGACCGTGGAAGGCAAGCGGACGGCATACGCCGTCGGTCGTGACTGCACCACCGGCAACCCCTCGCTGCTCTCCGGACCGGTGACCCTCCCCTGACCGCGGGTCGGGCCGCGTGTCGGGAACACTGAGCGCCTAGGATCAGTTGCATCTTGACCACCGTATGTAGCGGTGGTTTCCCATCACTGCCACAAGGGACGGTGTTCGTGAGTTCCTCCGCCGACGCGACTGCGATCGCGACCGACGACCAGGACGTCCGCAACGTCATCATCATTGGTTCTGGCCCTGCCGGCTACACCGCTGCCGTGTATGCCGCCCGCGCCAACCTCCAGCCCGTCGCTGTTCGAAGGGGCCGTCACCGCTGGCGGTGCCCTGATGAACACGACCGAGGTCGAGAACTTCCCCGGCTTCCGCGACGGCATCATGGGCCCGGACCTCATGGACCAGATGCGCGCCCAGGCCGAGCGCTTCGGCGCCGAGCTCGTCACCGACGACATCGAGTCCGTCTCCCTCGACGGCGAGATCAAGTCGGTCGTCGACGGTGAGGGCCGCACCTGGCGCGCCCGCTCGATCATCCTGGCCATGGGTTCGGCCTACCGCGAGCTCGGTCTGCCCGACGAGAAGCGCCTGTCCGGCCACGGTGTCTCGTGGTGTGCGACCTGCGACGGCTTCTTCTTCCGTGACCAGGACATCGCCGTCGTCGGCGGCGGTGACTCCGCGATCGAGGAGGCCACCTTCCTCACGAAGTTCGCCAAGTCGGTCACCCTCATCCACCGTCGTGACGAGCTGCGCGCCTCCAAGATCATGGCCGAGCGCGCCCTGCCAACGACAAGATCAGGTTCGCCTGGAACAGCGAGGTCGCCGCGGTCAACGGTGGCGACAAGCTGACCGGCGTCACCCTGCGCGACACCGTCACCGGCGAGACCAGCGAGCTCGCCGTCACCGGCCTGTTCATCGCCATCGGCCACGACCCCCGCAACGAGCTCATCAAGGGCGTTGTGGATCTGGACGACGAGGGCTACGTCCTCGTCGAGGGCCGTTCCACGCTGACCAACCTCCCCGGCGTCTTCGCCTGTGGCGACCTCGTCGACCACACCTACCGTCAGGCCATCACGGCTGCCGGCTCCGGCTGCGCGGCCGCCCTCGACGCCGAGAAGTTCCTCGCCGCATCCGAGCACGCGGGCGCCCCGGCCCCCGACGCCGCCCTCATCGCCCACTGACCACCCTCAGCCCCACCCCGGAAGGACCCACCATGGACACCACCACGTTCACCCGCACCACCGACGACGTTTCGTTCGACGCTGACGTCCTCAAGAACTCCAAGATCACCCTCGTCGACTTCTGGGCGCCCTGGTGTGGCCCGTGCAAGGCGATCGCCCCCGTCCTCGAGGAGATCGCGCGTGACCACGCCGACGTCCTCGACGTCGTGAAGCTCAACACCGACGAGAACCCGGCCGTCACCGGCAAGCTCGGCATCACCTCGATCCCGACGCTGCACGTCTACAAGGACGGCGAGATCGTCAAGACCATCGTCGGCGCGATGCCCAAGCCCAAGCTCCTCCGCGAGCTCGAGCCGTTCCTCGCCTGACGCAGATCACCCTCAACGACGAAGCCCCCGGTCACTGACCGGGGGCTTCGTCGTTCTTGTGAATTCCGCTGTGTTGCAACGGAATTCACTCCATCAGGCTGAGCCCCTCAGGTGCATGGCGTCGAGGATGCGGTTGAGATCCTCGACCGAGGCGAAGTCGATGGTGACCTTGCCCTTGCGACTTGCCGAGCGCGATGCCGACGCGGGTCTCGAGGCGGTCCGAGAGGGAGGCCGCGAGGTCGTCGAGCTGGGGGTGGCGGCCGCCGGCGCGGGGACGACGCTTCGGCGGGCTTCTCGTCCTCGACGCCGAGGGACACGATCTCCTCGACCGAGCGGACCGAGAGCCCCTCGGCGACGATGCGCTGGGCGAGGCGCTCCATGGCGGCGTTGTCCGAGACCCCGAGGAGGGCTCGGGCGTGCCCGGCGGAGAGGACGCCGGCGGCGACGCGGCGGGCGACGATCGGAGGGAGCTTCAGCAGGCGCAGGGTGTTGCTGATCTGCGGGCGCGAGCGGCCGATGCGGGTGGCGAGCTCCTCCTGGGTGCAGGCGAAGTCGTCGAGGAGCTGCTGGTAGGCCGCGGCTTCCTCGAGGGCGTTGAGGTTGCTGCGGTGGAGGTTCTCGAGGAGCGCGTCGCGCAGGAGGTCGTCGTCCTCGGTGGCCTTGATGATGGCCGGGACGCTGTCGTTGCCGGCCTCACGGCTGGCGCGCCAGCGGCGTTCGCCCATGATGAGCTCGTACTGGACGCCCTCGGGGACGTCTGTGGCGTCGGCCGGGATGGGCCGCACGACGATCGGCTGGAGGACGCCGATTTCCCGGATGCTGTGCACGAGCTCGGCGAGGTCGTCCTCGTCGAAGACGGTGCGCGGCTGACGGGGGTTGGGGCGGATCGAGTCGAGCGGAAGATCGGCGAACTGCGCACCTGGGACGGCGACGAGTTCGGGTCCGTCAGGAGTCGCGCTCGAGGAACCGTTGGCCGACTGGTCGTCCGCGCCGTTATGGCCGCTGACCTGCGACGATGCATCGTTCTGGTCGCCGTTCGAGGAGGGCTGCACGCTCTGGTCATCGCCGCCCGTGGTGGGGCGCTCGGCGGTGTCGACCGAGCCTGAGGGCGCCTGCTCCGCGGGGCGCTCCTTGAAGAACACGTCGGTCGGACGGTTCGCGCCGGCGCCGCCGGACCCCGGCGGAATGAGGGCACCGAGTCCGCGGCCCAGGGCACGTCGCTTGTCGCTCATGAGCGATCCTCACTGTTCTCGGCGGCGTTCTGCGCTGCCATCTCGGAGGCGGCCTCGAGGTAGGAGAGGGCGCCGCTGCTGTTGGGGTCGTAGGTCATGACGGTCTGGCCGTGGCTGGGTGCCTCGGAGATGCGGACCGAGCGCGGCACGGAGGCCTTGAGCGTCTGGTCGGGGAAGTGGCTGCGGACCTCGTCGGCAACCTGGGCCGAGAGCCGGGTGCGGCCATCAAACATGGTGAGCAGGATGGTCGACACGTGCAGGTTCGGGTTGAGGTGGTCGCGGATGAGCTCGATGTTCTTGAGGAGCTGCGACAGGCCCTCGAGCGCGTAGTACTCGCACTGGATCGGGATGAACACCTCACTGCCCGCAACGAAGGCGTTCACCGTGAGCAGTCCCAGGCTCGGCGGGCAGTCGATGAAGACGTAGTCCAGCGTCTCCCCCTGCTCATCGAGCTCGGCGATGTACTTCGTGACGGCCTTCTGCAGGCGCGTCTCGCGTGCCACGAGCGAAACGAGCTCGATCTCGGCGCCGGCCAGGTCGATGGTGGCCGGGGCGCAGAACAGACCGGGCACGTCGGGGCAGGCCTGCACGACCTTGCTCAGCGGATCCCCGTCCACGAGGACGTCATAGATGCTCGGGACCTCGGCGTGGTGCTCGATGCCAAGGGCGGTGCTCGCGTTGCCCTGGGGGTCGAGGTCGATGACGAGCACGCTGGCACCGGCCTGAGCCAAAGCCGCGGCAACGTTGACGGTGGTCGTCGTCTTGCCGACCCCACCCTTCTGGTTCGCCACGGTGAGCACGCGCGTTCGTGCCGGACGAGGAAGGTCGCGCCCCACCAAGGTGATGCGCTTGCGGGTGTCCGCTGCCACGGCTTGGGCCAGCGGAGTGTCCGCGCCAGCCTCGGGGATGTCAGCCACGTCCCCGTTTGCCTCGCGCGAAACCCGGGCCAGCGCGTCGGCTGCCTTCTCCGACTCGCTCAGCTGCGTTTCACGTGAAACATCGTCAACTTCGTTCTGGACTGACACAGGCACAGTCTCCCCCACAGCACTGTCACTCCCCGTCACCGACCCAGCCTCCAGCACCGACTCGTCATCATCACGGCCCACGCCCGCCTCAGCCGGTTCCTCGGGCGATGCCGCCGGAGCATTCTCACGACCCGGTGTTTCACGTGAAACATCCGTGGTGCGGACCACTCCGTCCGGCCCGGGCCACCCCAAGGGAGCGCTCTCGGAGCCAGGAAGGGCAGGAAATCCCAGCCCAGGGGTCACGCGGCGTTCGGCCTCGACTGCCATCGTCGGGAACCACCTCACGGGTCGTCGGTCAGGGACACCCAATCCAAACCCAACCACCCCCGACACGCCAAACCCCAGACACGCCAATCCCCCAGTTCCGCTCACAGCACAACGTTTCACGTGAAACCCGCCCCTCCAGCTCACCTTTCGTTGTCGTCGCGGTGAACCTTGGATCGCCGCCATCCCATCCGCGCTCCGCGCGCAGACCGCACTCCACGCTCCCGCCAGACCCAGCCAGCGGCGATCCCAAGGTTCACCACTCCTCAAGGTCACCTGCCGCTGTGGTCGCGTTTCACGTGAAACGTCGCGCTTCCCGCGTCACCAGGGATCACCGCACCGCCTGGGGTTTGCCGCAAGTCTCCCCGTGACCTTCCAGGCCCAACCCCTACTCAACCAGCCGATGACGGGTTGGGTGCTGGAGACGTCGGCCGGCGCGGGTCGTTGTTTCACGTGAAACATCGGGCTTCCCCCGTCGCCAGCGATGACCGCGCCACCCGGGGGTTCGCCGAGACGCCCGCAGTCAAGGACGGCAGGCAAGGCGAGTCCCGAAGGAGGGGTCAACAGCCATCCATGTTTCACGTGAAACATGCCCTACCCACCACCGCACATCCCTCTGGCTCGAATCGCCGATCCCGCCGACGACCCTCCCTATATATAAGGAGAAGGACGTTGGCGCCGTAAGCCTGCAGGAGAACGAGACAACCCACCAAGGTGACCGTGTCTCCTCAGGCGACCACGGTGAGGGCTGGGAGCCAAAGGTGAGCAAGAAGAAGCGGTGACCCGGACCGAGGAGCGGCCGACCAGGTTTACGAACCGGACCACGCTGGGAGGTGCGCACCGGGAGTACCGAAATGCCCGTTCGCCGCTGGCTGGGCCTGGCGGGAGCGTGGAGTGCGGTCTAGCGCGCGCAGCGCGGATGGGATTGCGGCGAACGGGCATTTCGGTACGACCCCAAAGCAAAGACGAAGCGGCCCCGGTTCGAGGAGAACCAGGGCCGCTGTGACGAGCGAGGAGTCTAGCGCTTCTTCTTGCCCTTGGCGACTCGGGTCTTGGGCTGGAAGGTGAGGTCCAGGGTCAGGGTGGGTTCGTCGAGGGCGGTGGAGCCGTGGGAGGTGATCGCCGCCTCGACGAGGCCGAGCTTGTTGAGCTCGCGACGGTCGGCGTCGAGTTCCTCCTGGGCGGAGCGTCCCTTCATGGCGACGACGGTGCCGCGGCCATCGAGGAGGGGGACGCACCAGCGGGCGAGCTTGGCGATGCGGGCAACGGCCCGGGCGGTGACCCAGGGGGCGGAGAGGACGCCGACGAACTCCTCGGCGCGGCCGCGGTGGACGGTGACGTTGTCCAGGCCGAGGTCGGTGACCGTGGCGGTGAGCCAGTCGGTGCGGCGCTGCATCGGCTCGACGAGGTGGATGTCGAGGTCGGGGCGGGCGATGGCCAGGGCCACGCCGGGCAGGCCAGCGCCGGATCCGACGTCGATGAGCTTGGCGCCCTGCGGGAAGGCGTCCTCGATGACGGCGCAGTTGAGGACGTGGCGCTCCCACAGGCGGGGGACCTCGCGCGGCCCGATCAGCCCGTGGCGTCACGCCGGTGTCGGCGAGGATCTCGACGAACCGGGTGGCGGCCGGCATGCGGTCACCAAACACACCAGCCGCACCCGAAGGTGCGGCTGGCGGGGTGGTGTCGAACTCTTCGTTCGTCACCGTTTCACGTGAAACATCGCTCACGCGGGCAGGACCACGACGTGGCGACGGGGCTCGACACCCTCGGACTCGGAGGACAGGCCGGCGGCCAGGACCTCGTCGTGGACGACCTTGCGCTCGAACGCCGTCATCGGGTCGAGGGCGGTCTTCTCACCGGACTCCTTGACCGACGCGATGGCGACCTTGGCGACCTCGACCAGCTCGGCGCGACGACCGGCGCGGTGACCGGCGACGTCGAGCATGAGGCGGCTGCGGTGACCGGTGGCGGCCTGCACGGCCAGGCGGGTGAGCTCCTGGAGGGCGTCGAGCACCTTGGCGTTGTCACCGACGAGGCGACGCGGAACGCGACCCTCTTCGGAGTCGACGATCGCGACGGCAGCGCGGTCGCCGTCGATGTCGACGTCGATGTCACCGTCGAGGTCGCAGATGTCGAGGAGGTTCTCGAGGAAGTCGGCCGCCACCTCGCCTTCCTTCTCGAGGTCGGCGGGTGCCTCCTTGGCAACAGGCTTGTCCGTGTTCTCGGAGGTCGACTCCGTCTCGGACTCCTCCGTCTCGGCGTCGTCCTGCGACTCCTCGACGTCCGAGGCCTCAGTGGTCTCCGTGGCCTCGACGGTGGAGGTGGAGTCCTCGTCGACCTCAGTGGTCTCCGCGGTCTCCTGGTCGGTCAGTTCACTCATCTGGTCGTTCCTCTCGTGGCGGCTGACACCTTCGTCGGCCGGTCCGGCGCCGTATCGTCGCAGGTCAGAGCCCTGATACGGCAGTTGTGGTCTCAGTTGTCGGTCTGGGGCTTCTTCTCGGCGACGGGCCCCGACGCCGCCCTCTTCTTGGCGCGCTTCTTGCCCTTGGGCTGCACGCGCTGGCGAGAACGTTCGGCAGCAGCCTCGGCTTCGGCAGCCTCAGCGGCCTTGCGCTCGGCCTCACCGGGGATCGGCTTGCCACGCTTGGCGAGACGTTCGTGGAGCGCCTTCTCGGCAGCGGAGCCGGGGGCGGGCATCTTCCGGATCACGTAGAACTGCTGGACCATCGACCACACGTTGGTGGTGAACCAGTAGAGGAGGACACCGATCGGGAAGTTGATGCCGGAAACGGCGAAGACGACCGGCATGACGTACATGATCAGCTTCTGCTGCTTCGCGAACGGGTTGTCCAGGCGGAGGCCGGCATGTTCTTGGTCATCAGCTGACGCTGCGTCGTGAACGTCGTCGCCGACATGAGGATGATGAGGAGGACCGTGACGACGTAGGTCGACGTGTTGTTCGCGCCCGAGGAAGGTGTCCGAGAGCTGAGCGCCGAAGAGCGTCGCCTTCTCCGCCTGACCCGCAACGCTCTTGCGTGATCGGGCCGATCTCGTCGTGACGTCCGTCCGAGATCTTCTCGAGGCCGTTGAGCACGCGGAAGAGGCCGAAGAAGAACGGCGACTGCACGAGGATCGGCAGGCACGAGGAGAACGGGTTGGTGCCCTCCGACTTGTAGAGCGCCATCGTCTCCTGGGTCATCGCCTGGCGGGACTCAGGGTCGCTCTTGCCCTTGTACTTCTTCTGGATCTTCTGCAGTTCGGGCTGGATGAGCTGCATCTTGCGCGAGGCGTTGATCTGCTTGACGAACAGCGGGATCATCGCGGCACGCATGACGATCACGAGCCCGATGATCGACAGGGCCCACGCGGCGCCCGAGGCCGGGTCGAGCCCGATCCAGGTGAACACCGAGTGGAAGCCGTACATGATCCACGCGACGAGCAGCTCGATCGGGTGGAGCAGGGTGTCTGAAAAAGTCTCCCATGCTGTCCTTCTAGTTGTTCCGGCGTCTCTGCCGGGGTGGGCCCACACAGTGGTGCTGGCGTGTGGGTCAGGTGGTGGTCTCGTGGGGGATGTGCCGAGCGATGAGCTCGCCGTCATCCGAGCTCCCCGGGCAGAGGTGGAACGTGGTCGACCCCGCCGGCCGCCCAAGGGTGACACCTGCCCAACCGCCGAAGCGTGAGCCAGGTTCCCTTGAACACGCCGTACCGACCGAGGGCGGTCACGGCATACGCAGAGCAGGAGGGGTAGTAGCGGCAGGTCGCCGGACGCATCGGTGACAGGACCAGCTGGTAGGCGCGCACGAGCCAGACGAGAGGCTTGGCAGCGATCTGACCGATCGTCATGAGACGACCTCAAAACGGCGAATTACCTTGTGCAGCAACGGTTTCAGCGATTCGGACAGCTCCACGAACGTTGCGCTCGGACGCCGCCGGTTGCGCTCGGACGACGACGTCAACACCCGCCGGTATGCCGGTCAGCTCGGTGGCGATCACGGCGCGCAGTCGGCGCTTGGTCCGGTTGCGAACGACCGCGTTGCCCACGGCCTTGGACACGACGAAACCGACCCGCGGCGGGAGTCCCGCACGAGAGTCGGTCACGTTGGCGTGCACCACAAGGATCCTCGATCCCGCTCGCATCGCACCAGGGGAACGGATCGCCGACGCGAACTCCGACCGCTCACGCAGTCGGTTCGGCGCCGGCAGCACCGAAGCCTCAGGCGGAGAGTTCGGAGCGGCCCTTGCGGCGACGGGCACCGAGGAT
Organism: uncultured Actinomycetota bacterium; assembly: GCA_963807825.1. Lineage (GTDB taxonomy): Bacteria > Actinomycetota > Actinomycetes > Actinomycetales > Dermatophilaceae > Knoellia. The sequence goes on along the minus strand of CAWEDC010000005.1, from coordinate 82,717 downwards.
GGCGCGACCCGCACGGGTACGCATGCGCAGACGGAAGCCGTGGGTCTTGGACCGACGACGGGTGTTGGGCTGGAACGTACGCTTGCTCACGGTGAATCTCTTCTCACGGGACGGACCCATACGGACAAAAACCGCATGGTCTGGGGCTGTCTGGGTCGTGCTGGCTCAGAGGCTGTGGGCAGGCGTCAACGGCCGCCACAACAGGCGTGTCAAAGGTACGTGAGGGCGGCATACCGGGTCAAACTCGCGAGAGAAAGCCCTCGCGCAGCGAAGAACCGCCTATGCTCTCACCTCACGGTGTCAGCATCTGGCACGACACGCGGGGCGCACATGCAGGTGAGCGGCTTCGCAGACTGTTTCGGCTTGCCGGGGGCGCACCCCCTTGTTAGCGTCACTGCGCATACCCACAGTCTGTGGACAACTCTGTGGACATCCTCGGTTCCACGCACGAATGACACGGAAGGTACGGGTGATCAGGTGCCGGATGTCGGGATGGACCAGATCTGGCGCACCACGCTCGATGCGCTCGACTCTGACGGAATCCCCGTCCAGCAGCGCGCCTTCCTCTCGCTCGCCAAGCTCGTGGGACTGCTCGATGAGACCGCTCTCATCGCCGTCCCGAACGACTTCACCAAGGACATCGTCGAGACCCGTCTGCGTGACCGGGTCACCGAAACCTTGAGCAGCCAGCTCGGTCACGACGTGCGACTCGCGGTCACGGTCGACCACTCGCTGGCCGATGTCCCCACCTCGATCCCTGCTGACAGCCTCTCCGTCGACGGCCAGGGCGCCGACCAGGTTCCGCGCACCGCCACGACGATCGGCATCGAGCCGGGTCCCGCCGATGCCGACGGGCGCCGCGCCAAGCGACGGGCCGAACTCGACGGGATCGCCCTGGTCGAGGACGACGAGGGTGAGGACGACAACCGCAGCAACGGTGCCATCGGACGCACGCGGTCACCCGGAGCCCTGCGCCCCCGCCCCGGTGCCACGGTTCCGGAGCAGGTCGAGCTCACCCGGCTCAATCCGAAGTACACGTTCGACACCTTCGTCATCGGTGCCAGCAACCGCTTCGCCAACGCTGCAGCCCTCGCGGTCGCCGAGACGCCGGCCAAGGCCTACAACCCGCTCTTCATCTATGGCGAGTCAGGACTGGGCAAGACCCACCTGTTGCACGCGATCGGGCACTACGCGCGCAACCTCTATCCCCACGTCAAGGTGCGCTACGTGAACTCCGAGGAGTTCACCAACGACTTCATCAACAGCATCCGCGACGACAAGGCCGCGAACTTCCAGCGCCGTTATCGCGACGTCGACGTGCTCCTCATCGATGACATCCAGTTCCTGCAGGGCAAGGTGCAGACGCAGGAAGAGTTCTTCCACACGTTCAACACGCTCCACAACGCCAACAAGCAGGTCGTCATCACCAGCGACCTCCCGCCCAAGCTGCTGAGCGGCTTCGAGGAGCGGATGCGCAGTCGGTTCGAGTGGGGCCTCATGACCGACGTGCAGCCTCCCGACCTCGAGACCCGCATCGCGATCCTGCGCAAGAAGGCCGCCCAGGAGAAGCTGAGCGTCCCGGACGACGTCCTCGAGTTCATCGCCTCGCGGATCAGCACCAACATCCGCGAGCTCGAGGGCGCCCTCATCCGCGTCACCGCGTTCGCCAGCCTCAACCGCCAGCCGGTCGACATCTCGCTCGCCGAGATCGTGCTCAAGGACCTCATCCCGCACGACTCCGCGAACCAGATCACGAGCGCGACGATCATGGCGCAGACGGCGGCCTACTTCGGGCTGACCCTCGAGGACCTGCAGGGGCAGTCGCGCTCCAGGGTCCTCGTGACGGCCCGCCAGATCGCGATGTACCTGTGCCGCGAGCTCACCGACCTGTCCCTGCCCAAGATCGGGCAGCAGTTCGGCGGCCGTGACCACACGACGGTCATGCACGCCGACAAGAAGATCCGCCAGCTGATGGCCGAACGGCGTGCGATCTACAACCAGGTGACCGAGCTGACGAACCGGATCAAGCAACAGTCCCGCTGACCAGAGCAGAAAAAGATTCCGGTTCTCGCTTGGTCCGTGCCGGGCACGAAGTCGGTTGTCCACAGGTTGATCCACAGCTGTGGGCGCCCCGTCACCTGTTCGTCACCTTGGAGCGCCCGCGTGGCTCCGGGACGCCCCCGTCCACGGTGTGTGGAGAACTCTGTGGACAACTTCCTCTGTGGACAACCTGGGGATCACCGGAAATGGGGCTTTGTCCCCAATCCCTGTGGACAACTGTGGACAACCGCCTCAGAGGGGTGGACGACAGGTGTCGTCGCAGTGGACGAGCCGAAACGCCGAAGTAGCCGTCAACAGGCGCAGGTCATTCCTCCACACACCGTCCACGTTTCGTCCACGGACCGAAAGGGCCGCTGACCTGCACGAACAACCGGTTGTCCACAGGATCCACACCTCCTACAACTCTGACGAGATCCCCCTATCAATTGTTCTGCCCCGAGGACCTGCTTGTGGAATGCCGACCCAGAGCCCGGCGAATGACAACATCCGACTCGGGTGTCCCCGCTCACTCCCGTGCACTAATGTCATCTTTCCCGCTTGCCTGCGCCTCCTGGCGCCCGGCGCTTCGCGGTCATGGATGTTGTTGTGCCTGTTGCACCCCAAACACAGTTAGGTCGGTATGCCGTGAAGTTCCGCGTCGAGCGTGAAGTCCTGGCCGAGGCGGTCACCTGGGTCGCCCGCGGACTTCCTGCGCGCCCTCCTGTGCCCGTCCTGGCCGGCATCCTGATCGAGGCCAACGACGAGGGCACCGTGACGCTCTCGGCCTTCGACTACGAGGTGTCCGCTCGCCTGACCGTGCCCGCCGAGGTCACCGAGTCCGGAACCGTGCTCGTGCTCGGCCGCCTGCTCGCCGACATCTCCCGCAACCTGCCCAACAAGCCGGTCGACGTCGAGGTGCATCGGCTCCAAGGTCCAGGTCGTGTGTGGCTCGAGCCGCTTCAGCCTGCTGCAGATGCCCTCCGACGACTACCCGACGCTGCCGTCCTCGCCGGAGCCGAGTGGTTCCATCGACGGCCAGCTCTTCACCCAGGCCGTCAACCAGGTCTCGATCGCGGCCGACCGCGGCGACACCCTGCCGATCCTCACCGGCGTCCGCGTCGAGATCGAGGGCGACAAGATGACGCTCCTCGCGACCGACCGCTACCGCCTGGCCATGCGTGAGCTCACGTGGAACCCCACCGACAGCGCCGCGAGCCACATCGTTCTCGTCCCGGCCCGCACCCTGGCCGACACGGCCCGCTCGCTCGGCGCCTCCGGTTCGATCGAGGTGGCGCTCGGCTCCGCTGCGGGTGGCGACGGACTCGTCGGCTTCGAGGCCGGTTCCCGCCGCACGACCACTCGCCTGCTCGACGGTGAGTACCCCAAGGTCAGCTCGATCTTCCCGACGACCTCCGAGACGGAGTCGGTCGTCAACACGGCCGAGCTCGTCGAGGCCGTCAAGCGCGTGGCCCTCGTCGCCGAACGCAACACCCCCGTCCGCCTGCGCTTCACCGAGGGCCAGGTCGCGATCGAGGCCGGCACCGGCGAGGACGCCCAGGCCAGCGAGGCCGTCGAGGCCACCCTGACCGGCCCCGATGTCGAGGTCGCGTTCAACCCCGGCTTCCTGCTCGACGGCCTCGGCGCCGTCGGCACCGAGTTCAGCCGGCTCTCGTTCACCCAGCCCTCACGCCCGGCCGTCCTCAGCGGTCAGGCCGAGGCCGACGGCGAGGCCGACACCAGCTATCGCTACGTCATCATGCCGGTGCGTTTCGCGAGCTGACCGGCGTAGCCTGACGAGGCAGTCGTGCGTCAGGAAACGACAAGGTATGCCGCTCACGCAGGTGAGCACCCGGCATACCTGCGATTTTTGCAAGGCGAATGACAGCACCACGGCAACGATCTCTCGTCACGTGAAGGGGTAGTCAATGCAACTGGGACTCATCGGGCTCGGCAAAATGGGCGGCAACATGCGCGAGCGCATCCGCCGCGCCGGCCACGAAGTCGTCGGCTTCGACCGCAACCCCGCAGTGTCGGACGTCAAGACCCTCGCGGCGCTCGTCAAGAAGCTCGATGCTCCCCGCGTCGTCTGGGTGATGGTTCCTGCCGGTGACCCGACCCGCGAGACCGTGGCCAAGCTCGGCGAGCTGCTCGACAAGGGCGACCTCGTCATCGACGGTGGCAACAGCCGCTTCACCGACGACATCGAGAACGAGAAGGCGCTCAAGGCCAAGGGCATCGGCTACGTCGATTGCGGTGTCTCGGGCGGGATCTGGGGCCTGGAGAACGGCTACGGCCTCATGGTCGGCGGCACGAAGGCCAACGTCGCCAAGGCGATGCCGATCTTCGATGCGCTGCGGCCCGAGGGTCCGCGCGACGAGGGCTTCGTCCACGCTGGCGAGACCGGCGCGGGCCACTACGTGAAGATGGTGCACAACGGCATCGAGTACGGCCTGATGCACGCGTACGCCGAGGGCTACGAGCTGCTCGAGAAGAAGGACATCGTCAAGGATGTCCCCGGTTCGTTCAAGGCATGGAGCCGCGGCACCGTCGTCCGGTCCTGGCTGCTCGACCTCATGGTCAAGGCCCTCGAGGAGAACCCGCAGCTCGAGGACGTCTCCGACTACACCGCCGACTCGGGCGAGGGTCGCTGGACCGTCGAGGAGGGCATCGCCAACTCGGTGCCCATGCCGGTCATCGCCGCGTCACTGTTCGCTCGCTTCGCGTCGCGCCAGGACTCGTCACCGACGATGCAGGCCGTCGCCGCGCTGCGCGGTCAGTTCGGTGGGCACCAGGTCATGACCACGGCCGAGGGCGAGAAGCTGCGCACCGAGGCTGCTGCCGGGCCGAAGACCGCCAAGGCCACTGTCGCGCAAGCCGCCAAGAAGGAGAAGGCTCCGACCGCCAAGAAGGCCGCGGCCAAGGGTCGCAAGGCTGCAGCGGCCGGTCCGTCGTCGGGGTCCGGTTCGACCGGCGCGACGCGGAAGCGCACCGCCAAGAAGGCCTGAGCGAGTTAGGTGTACGTCCGGCACCTCACCGTCGGCGACTTCCGGAGCTATCCGAGCGCCGAGCTCCCGCTCGAGCCGGGCATCACGACGTTCGTCGGGCTCAACGGGCAGGGCAAGACCAACCTCGTCGAGGCGATCGGCTACCTCGCGTCGTTGTCCTCGCACCGGGTGGCGAACGACGCGCCGCTCGTGCGGTTCGGTGCGGCGCAGGCGATCATCCGCGGCGCCGTCGTGCGCGATGGTCGCGAGACGTTGGTCGAGCTCGAGATCACGCCGGGGCGGGCGAACCGGGCGCGGCTCAACAAGTCGCCGCTGACCCGAACCCGAGACGTGCTGGGGCAGGTGCGGACCGTGCTCTTTGCCCCCGAGGACCTGTCGCTCGTCAAGGGTGACCCGTCGGAGCGGCGGCGTTTCCTCGACGACCTGCTCGTGGCTCGGCAGCCGCGATGGGCCGGGGCGCGCGGTGACTACGACCGAATCCTCAAGCAGCGCAACGCTTTGCTGAAGTCGGCGGCGCCGGTGCTGCGGGGTCGGGGCAAGCAGCGCCGGCCGGTCGAGGGTGTCGATGCCGTGTCGGAGCGGGAGGCGGCGCTGCACACCCTCGATGTCTGGAACGCGCAGCTCGCCCAGGTCGCCGCTCCCCTGCTCTATGCCCGGTTGCGGTTGCTCCGGGATCTCGCGCCGTTGCTCGGCAAGGCCTATGACGAGGTCAGCGCCGGGCAGTCCGATGCCCGGGTGAGCTACAAGGCCTCTCTGCGTGAGGAGTTCGCGGCTCGGATCGCTGCTGGCGAGGTGCCCGAGCTCGAGGAGCTGCACGCCGAGCTGCTGGCGTCGTTTGCCGAGGTCCGCGGCCAGGAGATCGAGCGGGGCGTGACGTTGGTCGGGCCGCACCGCGACGACGTCGTGCTCACCCTCGGCGAGCTGCCGGCCAAGGGCTATGCCAGCCACGGCGAGAGCTGGTCGTTCGCGCTGGGACTCAAGCTCGCGGCATACCACCTGCTTCGTCACGATCTCGGTGACGACCCGGTCCTGATCCTCGACGACGTCTTCGCCGAGCTCGACTCGGGCCGGCGCGAACGGCTTGCCGCGATGGTCGCCGACTGCGAGCAGGTGCTCATCACCGCGGCGGTCGAGGCGGACGTTCCGTCCGAACTACGCGGACGCACGTATGCCGTGTCGCTGGGTGAGGTGACCGCGCGTGAGTGACGATCCGAATCTGCCTGTGGGACAGGGGGATTCGTCATCATCGGGCGGCGGTGACGAGGAACTGGTTTCACGTGAAACGCCGGAGGACTTCCTGAGCGCCCCCGCAGATGCGTTGTCCCGGGCGCGGGCCGCGGCTCGATCGCGGGGGCTGCGGCCGGGGATCAAGCCGAAGCGCCGGTTCAAGGACGTGCCCGACGGGTTGGGTGGGCGCAAGAGTGGGCGCGACCCGATGCTGCTCGGTGATGAGCTCGACTCGTTCGTGAGTGAGCGCGGGTGGAAGGTCGACGTCGCCGTGGGTGCCGTCATCGGCCGGTGGGCCACCATCGTCGGCGAGGACGTGGCGCAGCACTGCCACCCGGTCGAGTTCGTCGACTCGGTGCTCACGGTGCGGGCCGACTCGACGGCGTGGGCGACGAACCTGCGCCTCATGTCGACGACGCTCATGGGGAGCCTGGCGCGCGAGGTCGGCGAGGGCACGGTGACCCAGATCAAGGTCGTCGGGCCGAGTGCGCCGTCGTGGTCCAAGGGGATGCGGCGCGTGCAGGACGGCCGCGGGCCGCGCGACACCTACGGCTGATGACGTCGCCACCCCTTTTCCGGGGCCCCCGGAAAAGGGGTCCGGAGCAAGGGAACTGTTCCAATGCTCGAGAACTGTTTCCCTTGTTGGGCCTTCGGCGAGGTGCGGGTGTCGGTGCGCCGCGTGAGGATGGAGGCATGACGACGCACCCTGCCCCGTACTCCTGCTCGATCGTGCCGCCCTACCTGCTCGAGGCGCTGGCCACGTCGGGAGACCCGGCCGTCGAGTTGCGCGCCCGCGAGACGCTGCGCATCGACCAGCTCCGCTACGAGCAGCACGCCCGCGAGCACACCCTTCGGGCCAGCGGCTCGGCCGCGAGTCGGCGCGCCAACCGGGCCACGACCGACGACGCCCAACCGGCTGATCCACGACGCCAAGAACGGCACGACCCTGCCCGGCACCCAGGTGCGCGCCGAGGGTGAGCCGGCCACGGACGACGTCGCGGTCACCGAGGCGTACGACGGACTGGGCGCGACCTGGGAACTGTGGCACGCGGCATACGCCCGCAATTCGTTGGACGACAAGGGGCTCGGCCTCGTGGCGACCGTGCACTACAGCACCGACTACGACAACGCGTTCTGGGACGGGTCGCAGATGGTCTTCGGTGATGGCGACGGCGAGGTGTTCCTCGGCTTCACCCGCAGCCTCGACGTCATCGGGCACGAGCTGGCGCACGGGGTCACGCAGTACACGTCGGGGCTGAACTACCAGGACCAGGCCGGCGCTCTCAACGAGCACGTCTCCGACGTCTTCGGCATCCTCGTCAAGCAGCGGAGTCTGGGGCAGAGTGCCGAGCAGTCGGACTGGATCATCGGCGCCGAGCTGCTCGCACCGGGCATCAACGGTGTGGGCCTGCGCTCGATGAAGGCGCCCGGCACGGCCTATGACGACCCGCGCCTGGGCAAGGACCCGCAGCCGGGACACATGGACGACTTCGTGGTCACCGATGACGACAACGGCGGCGTCCACATCAACTCGGGCATCCCCAACCGCGCGTTCCACCTCGTGGCGACGACGCTCGGCGGCAATGCGTGGGAGGTCGCCGGAGCCATTTGGTATGCCGCGATCACCGGTGACATCAAGGCGGACTGCGACTTCACGACCTTCGCCGCGCTCACCGAGGCGGCCGCGGTCGCCGCCCATGGCGAGGACTCGGCGGAGGCCGACGCGGTGCGCAACGCCTGGGCCGAGGTGGGGGTCACCCAGGGCGCCGAGGAACCCACGCCCACACCGGCACCCACGCCGACGCCTGCGCCTGCTCCGAGCGATGCGCCGAGCCAGGTCCAGGTCCGACGCACCGGAGGCTTCGCGGGGATCGTGCGCGAGAAGACGGTCATCCTCGATGAGCTGCCCGAGACGGACGCGACCGCCTGGCGCAGCCTGCTCGCCGGCCCGACTCCCGAACTGCAGGCGTATGCCGGTGGCCGGACTCAGCCGGACCGCTTCTGTTACGGCGTGAGCTGCGACGTTCCTCCGCTCGACCTGACGATCCAGGAGCCGGCCCTGCCGAACCACGTGCGAGAGCTGTTCGACCGGACCCTCGAGGGCTGACGCCTCAAGGTCTGGTTGGCACCGGCGGTCATGGCGGAACCACTTCGGGGTGCCGAAGCGTTCGTGGGTTGTGCGGATGACGCAGTGCGGCTCAGCGAACTCCGTCGGGAGAGGATGAGCCATGCAGCGGCTCGTTCGACGTCCCCGCCGGTTCCTCGCGGCCACTGCTGTTCTCGCGCTGGCGGGTCTGGTCGTGGTGGTCGGCCCCGCGGAGGGTGCACCTGCCGAGACCACTGACCCGGCCGTGACCACGACCGACCAGTTCGTCGATGTCGGCGCAGAGGCCGACGGCACCGCCGTCCGGCTGGACACCCGCCTGTACCTGCCGGCTGGAAGCGGTCCGCATCCGGCGGTCCTCCTCGCGCACGGTTTCGGTGGCAGCAAGGACAGCGTCGTCGCGCAGGCGAAGGAGTTTGCCGCGGACGGCAACGTCGTCCTCACCTTCTCGGCCCGAGGCTTTGGTCGCTCCGGCGGCAAGATCCACCTCAACTCACCGGACTACGAGGTCCGCGACGGTGGAACCTTGCTCGACCTTCCTCGCCACTCGTTCCGAGGTCCGCAAGGACGGCGACAAGGACCCACGGGTCGCTGTGGTTGGCGCGTCCTACGGAGGCGCGTTCGCCCTGATGCTCGCGGGCGCGGACCAGCGCGTCGACGCCACCGTCGCTGCGATCACCTGGAACGACCTCTCGACGTCACTCTTCCCCCAGGCGGCGCAGGGCAGCACGACGCCCGGCCCCTACAAACAGCTCTGGGGCACGCGCTTCTTCACCGCGAGCGTCGGCTCGGTCGGGGCTGCGCCGACCACACCCTCGGACATCCTGTGTGGCCGCTTCGACGTCACCCTCTGTGGCGAACTGCAGGCCGCGGCAGAGTCCGGCCGCCCGAGCCCGGCGCTCGCGGCAACCCTGCGCCGCAACAGTCCTCGCGACACGATCTCGGATGTCACCGCACCGACCCTTCTCGTCCAGGGTGAGGCGGACACCCTCTTCGGGTTGGACCAGGCCGACGCCAACGCCGCGGGTCTCGCCAGCAAGGGGACGCGCCACGCGGTGCGCTGGACCGACGGCGGCCACGACAGCGTCTCCTCGAACCCCGGACTCGACGAGGACGCTGCTCGGACCTGGATCCGGACCTACCTCGGTGGCACGCGGACCGACCCCCTTCCGGTGCCGGCCTTCACGTATTCGCTGCCCGTCCCCCGGAACAGCGACACCGCGCCGGTCGCCACCCTGGACACCTATCCCGGCCTGCGGGGCGGCACCGAGCAGCTCCCGTTGCGCAAACCTGCCGAACCGGCCGTCCTCCTCACCCCGCCTGGCGGACAACCGAATTCGATGACCTCGATCCCCGGGCTGGGCTCCCTGCAACTGCCGACGTATCGGCTCGCAGCCCTGCCCGGCATGTCCACCGCCTTCGACACGGGCACCCTGTCGCGCTCGCTGACCGTCGTGGGGACGCCGACGGTCAAGCTCTCGGTGACGTCCACGGGCAGTGAAGCCACGCTGTTCGTCTCGCTCTGGCGGGTCGAGGGTTCCGACGCCGTCCAGCAGCGCTCACTCACCGCGCCGGTCCGGGTGGCACTGACGCCCGGCAAACCCACGGACGTCACCGTCGATCTGCCGTCCTCGGTCTGGTCGATGGCCGCCGGGAGCACGTGGCGCGTGCTGGTCACGTCGACGGACAACGCGTTCACCGTTCCGCGGGAAGCTCGCGCCGACCGGATCACTCTCGCCACGCCCACCCTCACGTTGCCCACCGCGAACGGCGCGATCCTGCCGGCGACGACCGAGCGCGACACCGAGTCCATCGCCCTCGTCGGAGGCATCCTCGCCCTGCTGGTCGGGATCTCCGCATCGGCTCTCCTTCGTCGTCGCCGCCGACAGCGTGAAGTTGTCCGCGAGGACTACGCCGACGTCCCTCTCGTCGTCGACCAACTCGTCAAGACGTATGCCGACGGGCACCGTGCCGTCGACAACGTGTCGTGGCGGGCCGAACGCGGTCAGGTCGTCGGACTCCTCGGCCCCAACGGAGCCGGCAAGACCACGACGATGCGGATGATGCTCGGACTCATCACTCCCGACTCGGGGTCGGTGCACGTCCTGGGTCGACCGGTCCACCCGGGCTCGGAGGTGCTCAGCCGCGTCGGCGCGCTCGTCGAAGGCCCCGGCTTCCTCCCCCACCTCACCGGTCGCGAGAACCTCAAGGCCTTCTGGGCCGCGACCGGGCGCCCCGCCGAAGAGGCCGAGTTCGACGAGGCCCTCTCGGTCGCGGCGCTCGGCGGGGCACTCGATCGACCGGTCCGGACCTACAGCCACGGCATGAAGCAGCGCTTGGGGATCGCCCAGGCCATGCTCGGCCGACCCGAAGTCCTCTTCCTCGACGAGCCGACCAACGGACTCGACCCGCCCCAGATCGCGGCGATGCGACCGATCCTGCAGTCGTATGCCGCGTCGGGCCGCACCGTTGTCGTGTCCAGCCACCTGCTGGCCGAGGTCGAACTGACCTGCAGCCACGTCGTGGTCATGCACGCCGGCAAGGTCGTCACCGCGGGACCGGTCGTCGGATCTCCTCTCGAGCGATGACACCACCGTCTTCGAGTTCGCCTCGCTCGGGACGCTGGAACCGGCGCGGACCGCGCTCACTGCCATGGACGGCATACGCTCCGTTGAAATCATCGACGACCCGTCGAAGCCGACCCTCACGGTCGTCTCCGACCGACCTCGCGAAGAGGTCGTGCGGGAGCTCGTCGCGTCGGGCGCCGACGTCGTCGGAGTGGGCAGCCGGCGTCACCTGGAAGAGGTCTTCCTCGGGGTCATCGCGTCGTCGCAAGGGCCGACCGACGACGGGAGCGGGGACACCTCGCTCATCGAGAGGCTGCGACAGGTGAGAGCGCGATGAGCAACCCAAGACGAAACCACGAAGAGCCGGCCCGTGAGCAAGCCCCTGTCCTGGCGGGCCGAATTCCGGCGCCAGCTCGGACGCCGTCGGACCCTCTGGGTGGCCGGAATCGTCGCCGTCCTCCCCCTCCTCCTCGTCGCGGCGTTCTCGCTCGACGACGACCCGGGCCGCCCGGGTGACACCACCGTCCGGCTCGTCGACCTCGCGACGAGCGGCGGTCCGAACTTCACCGTCTTCATGCTCGTCGTGTCGGCCGAGTTGCTCCTCTTCATCGTTGCCGCACTCTTCGCCGGTGACCCCGTCCCAGCCGAGGCGTCGTGGGCGTCGTTGCGCTACCTCCTCACCGCGCCGGTCAGTCGGGCCCGGCTCCTCACGAGCAAGCTCGTCGTCGGCTTCTTCTCGACCGCGGCCCTGGTCGTCGTCCTGCCTGCGTGGGCCCTGCTCGTCGGGACCCTCGCCTATGGCCCGCAACCCTTCTCGATCCTCGGCGGCGGCGAGATGGCGTGGGGTCAGTGGCTGCCGCGCATGCTGATCGCGATGGGCTACGTCCTCGTGACGATCGCTCCCGTGGGTGCCTTCTCGTTCTGGGTGGGAGTGCGCAGTCAGACGCCCCTCGCTGCTGTCGGTGGCGCGCTCATCCTGCTCATCGTCTCGGGCATCCTCGACTCGATCGACGCCCTGGGCGACTGGCGCAAGGCGCTGCCCGCGCACTACTCACGGGCCTGGCTCGACCTGCTCGTCGACGGACCGATCAACTGGGTCGACCTGCGCCACGGGGCGTTGTGGTCGGTCTTCTACGCGGTGCTCTTCGTCGCGCTCGGCTACCGACGGTTCCGCCGCCAGGACATCCTCAGCTGATCTCGCGTGGTTGGACCCGGGGTGCGTGCTGACGATTTGGTTATCACATGAATAACTTGACATTATGGTCGCGTGGTTGACAATTCATCGGACCAGCTGGCCCTGGCCGTCCGTGACCTGACCAAGGTCTTCGACGCTCGAGGGGCCACGGTCAAGGCCCTCGACGCAGTCTCTCTGTCGGTTCCCCGCGGCGAGATCCACGGCATCGTCGGGCGTTCCGGCGCCGGCAAGTCGACCCTGATCCGCTGCCTCACCGGCCTCGAACGCCCCACGTCGGGAGAGGTCGTCGTCGCCGGCCAGGACATCACGACCCTGCGCGGCGAGGAGCTGCGCGCGGCCCGCCGCCAGTTCGGCGTCGTCTACCAGCACGCCAACCTCCTCGACTCCCGCACCGCCGCCGACAACGTCGCCCTCCCGCTCGAGATCGCCGGCTGGGACAAGGCCAGGCGCGACGCCCGGGTCGCCGAGCTCCTCGAGCTCGTCGGCCTGTCCGACCGCGCCCAGAACCACCCCGGCCAGCTCTCCGGCGGTCAGCAGCAGCGCGTCGGCATCGCCCGAGCCCTCGCCGCCGGACCCGAGATCCTCCTGTGCGACGAGCCGACCTCCGCCCTCGACGCCAACACGACCGGCTCGATCCTCGCCCTCCTCCGCGAGCTGCGTGACCGCCTCGGCATCACCGTCGTGATCATCACCCACGAGCCGTCCGTCGTCCGCGAGATCTGCGACGCCGTGACCCTCCTCGGTGACGGCGCGGTCGTCGAACAGGGCCGCCTCAGCGACGTCATCGCCGACCCCACCACCCGCCTGCACCGCGAACTCATCCCCCTCGTCGAGCCGGCACCCGCGGGCCTCGTGCGACTCCAGGTTGCCCTCGGCCACCCGGACGCCACCGTCGGCACCATCGACGGGATCGTCGCCCTGCTGCGCCACGAGGGCATCGAGTCCGACGTCGCCGCCGCCACCGTCGAGACGATCGCCGGCCGCCGCGTCGGACGACTCCTCGTCGAACTCGCCGACGCCACGACCACCGACCGCGCCGCGCGAACTTCTCGAGACCGCCCGACTCCACCCGGAGGTGGCGGCATGACCTTCAACGGCGACCCGACCTGGCTCGACAACCCCGTCATCACCGAGGGCCTGCCCAAGGCCCTCTGGGAGACCCTCGCGATGACCGTCGGCTCGGCCCTCATCACCGCAGTCCTCGGTGTCGTCGTCGGCGTGCTCCTGCACAACACCTCGTCGGGCGGCATCTCCCCCCACCGCGGCGTCAACCGCGTCCTCGGCGCCATCGTCAACGTCGGGCGCTCGCTGCCCTTCCTCATCCTGATGATCGCGATCATCCCGATCACCCGCTTCATCGCCGGGACGACCGTTGGCTGGCGCGCCATGATCGTGCCGCTCACCGTCGGCGCCGTGCCGTTCTTCGCACGCCTCGTCGAGACGTCCCTGCGCGAGGTGTCGTCCGGCAAGGTCGAGGCCGCCACGATCATGGGCGCGACCCGCTGGAACGTCACCCGCAAGGTGCTCCTGCCCGAGGCCCTGCCCGGCATCGTCGCCGGCCTGACGACGACCGTCATCGCCCTCATCGGCTACAGCGCCATGGCCGGAGCCGTCGGTGGTGGCGGACTCGGTGCCACGGCAATGTCGTACGGCTACAACCGTTTTCAGACCGACGTCATGATCGCGGCCGTCGTGCTGCTCGTCATCGTCGTCCAGCTCGTCCAGGTCGTCGGCGACCGCGTCGCCCGCACCGTCGACCACCGCTGAGCCACCCCAGAACCACGGCGGCGTATGCCGCCCGCTCCCGACAGCGCTGTCGGCTCACCTGATCCGCCGCCCAAGGCGGCCTACCCACGTCGGTGACTCACCGGCATACCGAAAGGAATTTCCCATGTCTTCGCCCCGCCGTCCCGCACTCGTCGCCGGCATCGCCCTGTTCGCCGTCTCGAGCCTCGCGGCCTGTGGTGCCGGCGGTGGTGACTCGAGTGGTCCCGAAGGCCAATGACAAGGGCATCACCACGCTCGTCGTCGGTGCCTCCCCGACGCCGCACGCCAAGATCCTCGAGTTCGTCGACGCCAACCTCGCGGCCAAGGCCGGTCTCGACCTCGACATCAAGAGCTTCGACGACTACGTCCAGCCGAACGTGCAGCTGTCCGAGGGCACGCTCGACGCGAACTACTTCCAGCACCAGCCGTACTACGACGCGCAGGTGAAGGACCGCGGCTACGACTTCGCCCACTACGCGGGCATCCACATCGAGCCGTTCGCGCTGTACTCGAAGAAGATCAAGGACGTGAAGGAGCTGCCCGAGGGCGGCCAGGTCGGCATCAACAACGACCCGTCCAACCAGGGCCGCGCGCTCGAGCTGCTCGCCAAGGCCGGCGTCATCACGCTCAAGTCGGGCAAGGACGCGACCAACGCGACGATCTACGACGTCGACCAGAACGCCAAGAAGCTGAAGTTCGTCGAGACCGACCCGGCGCAGCTCGTGCGCTCGCTCGATGACCTCGACGTCGCCGTGATCAACGGCAACTACGCGCTCGAGGCCAACCTGTCGCCGTCCAAGGACGCGATCCTCGTCGAGGAGGCGAAGGGCAACCCCTACGCCAACTTCCTCACGGTGGCCAAGAAGGACGAGAACAACGCGTCCCTCAAGAAGCTCGACGAGCTGCTGCACTCCCCTGAGGTCAAGGCCTACATCGAGAAGACCTGGTCCGACGGTTCGGTGCTCCCGGCCTCCTGATCAGACCTGCTGTGATCGCAACACCGTCACCGGCTGCCACGACTCATCGCTCGTGGTAGCCGGTGACTGCTTCTCCCGCCTGCCACTCCTTGAGGGAGCCGCGGTAGATGCCGTGCCGCAGCTCGAGTTCATAGCCGTCGTAGTGCGGCATACCCATCTCCCGGGTCACCGCCAGCTCGGCCTCGACGTCATAGGGCACGCGGACGTAGGCCACCGACCACGGCGCCACCTCCTCGCTGCCGAACTCGCCCTCGAGGATGCAGTACATCGGGGTCGGGTCGCCCATGCAGTTGCCGACGCTGCCGGTGTTGAACACGGTGCGCCCCTCGAGCTGGCACTCGTACATCGGGTCGTGGGTGTCGGCGTAGCCGATGAGGTCAGGGAGCGGCCCGTCTCCCGTGGCTTCGGTGTTGGCGAAGAGCCCCTCGAACTCGGCCTGCGTGCGGACGTAGCGCACCCGCCGGTGCACCGTCTCCTCGCTCGCGTGGAACAGCCGGACGCGACGCCCACTGAGCCAGAAGTCGTGGCTGAACGGCAGCGCGCGCAACCAGTCGCCCTGACCCGGCGCGAGCTGGTTCAAGCCAGAACTGCAGCGCCTCGTCGTCGAAGTCGCGCGCCGGATCGGGCAGGAAGTCGTCCCAGTTGCCGAGGATGTTGACCTCGCACCGCTGCTGCGAGAGCTCGATGACCTCGCGCCCTCGCGGCCCCTTGCCGACGTAGTCCCCGAGGTTGAAGATCCGCGTGATCCCGCGGCGATCGATGTCGGCGAGGACCGCTTCGTAGGCCGTGAGGTTGCCGTGGACGTCGGACACCAGCGCGATGCGTTCCATGCTCCGATCCTCGCACCGGCGGCCGAACTAGGCTCAGCCCCATGACGTCGGACGCCGGAACCCCTGCAAACACTGCCGATCCACGCACCCTGCGGCGTGCGGACTTCCCGGAGATCCAGCGCATGACGACGCGGTGGGCCGACAACGACATGTACGGCCACCTCAACAACGCCGTCTACTACGAGCTGTTCGACGCGGTCCTCAACGCCTGGCTCATCCGCGAGACCGGGACCGACGAGGTGAGCACGCCGACGCTCGGTGTCGTGGCCGAGTCGTCGTGCCGCTTCTATGCCGAGCTGGCCTATCCGGAGCCGATCGACGTCGGCGTGCGGGTCGAGCGGATCGGCACCAAGAGCGCCACCTTCGCCTTCGGCCTCTTTGCCGAGGGCAGCGACGACATCGCGGCGCACGGGCTGTGGGCGCAGGTCTACATCGACCGCGCGCAGCGGCATTCGGTGCCGATCCCGGCGGACGTGCGCGCCGTCATCGAGCGAGCTCACGCTCTGCAGCCGTGACCTCGGCCGCCGACCTCATCGTCGCGGCCTGGCGCGGAGAGCATCGGCCCGCCGATGGGTCGTGGCAGCGCATCGCACCCTGGAAACCCGGCCTGTATGCCGTGTTGTCGTTCACGGGTCACGCTGCGGTGAGTGCCCCGGAGTTCGTGAGCGATGCCGACCTGACGTCGTGGGGTGTCGAACGGGTTCGGCGGGGCGCACGACCCGCGGGTCATGACGCGACTGGCTGGCGAGGACGGCTGGGTCGACGTGCTCGACGCCGTGCTCGTTGGCCGGCCCGGCACCGGCGAGCGGTGGGCTCGTGGCGCGACCGGATCTCGCAGGTCACCCTCGAGTGGCGCACGCCGAAGAGCTGCGGGACGACGTCGAGGTCTTCGGGTGGCCGGACCGCGATGACGTCGTCGTGACCCGCGGGTCGTCCTTCGGTGGGCTGGCGGTCGTGAGCTACGAGATCGCCCCGGATGCGCGCGGCCAGGGGTTGGGCACACGCACCGTCGAAGCCGCGCGAGCGCTCGTCCCGTCGGGCGAACCGGTGGTCGCGCTGGTCTCTCCCGGCAACGTCTCGAGTCTTCGGGCCGCACTCCGGGCCGGCTTCGAGCCGGTCGGGTCGGTTCAGCTCTACCGCCCCGAGTAGCGACGCGGGCCCGGTGATCCCCAGTCACATCAGTCACTCCCGTTACAGTGAGCGCCATGACGTCCCGGGGAACGAACCTGTCCGCCCGCCTCACTCGCGTGGCGGCGCCGCTGCTGCTCGCCGCGCTCGCCCTGAGTGCCTGCTCCGACGACGAGCCGAACGCCGCGCCATCGCCGAGCACGAGCCAGACCCCGTCGGACACTCCGACGACGTCCCCCAGCGCCACCCCCACCGTCACGGCGACCCCCTCGACGACCCCGAGCGCCACCCCCACGGCAACGCCGACGAAGACGACGCCACCGGTTTCGACGCCCAAACCCACGGTCACCCCGGCGTCATGCGCGGCCTCCAAGGCTGGCGCGGCCAACACCACGGGCATGTCGGCGGCCGCCGCGGCCAAGGCGAAGAAGATCATGGCCGCGGCCAAGGCCTGTGACGCCAAGACCCTGATCACGCTCGCCAAGGCCGACTCGACCGGATTGGCCGGGGAGAAGGCGCCCAGCGCGATCTTCACGTCGAGCACCCCGCAGAACTTCGTCGCCCTCGCGACCCTGCTCACCATGGAGCCCACCGAGACGTTCGACGGCACGATCCAGCCCAAGGTCTTCTCGGAGCGCTACGCCCAGGACGACGCCGAGTGGAACAAGGTCGTCGCGGCCGGACTCCTCACGAAGGCTGCCGCCACCAAGATGCGTCTGGATGACGGCGCCTACACGGGCTACCGCGCCGGCATCGCCAGCGACGGCACCTGGACCTTCTTCACCACCGGCCGCTGAGGCCGAACCCTCAGACCTTGTGGATGGTCGTGCGGATGACTTCGCTGACCGCTGAGGTGGTCTTGGCGTCGAGGGTCGAGATCGCGAGGTTGAGCACGGTGTCCTCGCCCTGGAAGAACAGGGTGCGGCCCTGCACCGACTGGGCCCCGACCTTGAGGACGTAGTCGGCCCCGATCATCGGTCCCGCCGGTGACGTCCCGGGGGTGACGAGGACGTCGCTCTCGGACATGGAGCCCAACTGGCCCTTGAGCTGGGCCTCCGTCGGGAGGCTGGTCAGGGGAACGATGAGCCCCGAGACGTTGTTGGCGTAGCCGTCCTTCGGGGGTGCAAGCAGCATGAGGTCGGCGTTGCCCACGGCCTGCATCATCTGGTCGGACGTGACACCCATCTTCTTGGCCATGTCGTCGAACACGGAGGTGTCCCCCTCGGCGATGAGCTTCTTGGGGTTGATGGCCGACCACGCCTCCGGGACGGCGAACTTCAGCGAGGCGTCCTCGATGGTCTGCCAGGCATAGCCCTTGGGGAGCGCCGGAGCGGTGGCCGCGCTCGGCGCAGAGGAGGCGGATCCGGTCGACCCGCTCGACGCGGCGGCGGGCGTCGAGGCGACTGGCTTGGCCGGGGTCTTGTCACCTGCCGAACCGCACCCGGCGAGGGCGAAGGAGAGGGCCAGGACAACGGTGATGGCGGGTCGCGACATGCGTCGAGAGTACGTGGGCCGCGACGCCCTCGCAGGCAGACGACCGAAGGCAGTGGAAAGGCCGCCAGAGCGTCTGAGAGGGGTGGGGGGCGTATGCCGGGTCGTGCGCACCCGTGGAAACCTGAGAAAAGTGCGTTCCCGGGCCTCCACCGGCTCGCGATGACGGTGCTGACAGGTAAACTTTGGAGTGAACGTCGCGCCCAGGGCGATTTCCCGCCCCGGGCGCGATGCATGAGCCAGACCAGCTGAAGGAGCACCGTGCCCAGCACGCCCGACGACAACAGCATCGAGACGCAGGACTCCACCGCAGACGCGGTGTCCGACACGTCGCCGAATGCCTCGGCGGCAGAGTCCGCAGCACTGCCCACCGCACGGCCCGCCGCACCGGAGGAGGGCGCCCTGACGGCACCCACCGGCAGCGTTTCGGCCGTCGCGGACGATGCCACCTATGACGCGTCCGCCATCCAGGTCCTGGAGGGCCTCGACGCCGTCCGCAAGCGCCCGGGCATGTACATCGGTTCCACCGGTGAGCGCGGTCTGCACCACCTCGTGTGGGAGATCGTCGACAACGCCGTCGACGAGTCGCTCGCCGGGCACGCCGACACGATCGACGTCACGCTCCTCGGCAACGGCGGCGTGCAGGTCAAGGACAACGGCCGAGGCATCCCGACCGGCATGAACGAGGCCTACGGCGTCTCCACCGTCGAGCTCGTCCTCACCCAGCTCCACGCCGGTGGCAAGTTCGGCGGTGGCGGCTACAAGGTCTCCGGTGGTCTCCACGGTGTCGGCTCGTCGGTCGTCAACGCGCTCTCGACCCGGCTCATCGCCGAGGTCCGCCAGCTCGGTCACGTGTGGCGCATGGAGTTCGACCACGGTGAGCGCCTCGCCCCGCTCGAGCAGGTCGGCGAGACCGACGACCACGGCTCGACCATCACCTACTGGGCCGACGACCAGATCTTCGAGACCGTCGAATACGACTACGAGACGATCCGGGCGCGCTTCCAGCAGTACGCCTTCCTCAACAAGGGCCTGACGATCAACCTGACCGACGAGCGGGTGCAGGAAACCGCCGAGGACGAGGCGGAGTCCGACGCGGTCGAGGGCAACGAGCGCCGCAAGCGCACGGTCTCCTACTGCTACCCCGGCGGCCTCATCGACTACGTCACCCACCTCGTGGGCAGCAAGAAGTCCGAGCCGGTCCACCCCGACATCATCAGCATCGAGGTCGAGGACAAGGCCCGCGAGCTCAACCTCGAGCTCGCGATGCAGTGGACCACGGCCTACAGCGAGTCGGTCCACACCTACGCCAACACGGTCAACACGCACGAGGGTGGCACCCACGAAGAGGGCTTCCGCGCGGCGCTGACGAAGATGATCAACGACTTCGCGCGCAAGCAGAACCAGCTCAAGGACAAGGACGAGAACCTCACCGGCGACGACGTGCGTGAAGGCCTCACCGCCGTCATCAGCGTCAAGCTCGGCGAGCCCCAGTTCGAGGGCCAGACCAAGACCAAGCTCGGCAACTCCGAGGTCAAGGGCTTCGTCCAGCGCGCCATGACCGACTCGTTCGGTGACTGGCTCGAGCGCCACCCCAACGAGGGCAAGGACATCGTTCGCAAGGCGATCCAGGCCCAGACCGCTCGCCTCGCCGCCCGCAAGGCGCGCGAAGCCACCCGCAAGCGCGTCCTCGAGTCCGGCGGCCTCCCCGGCAAGCTGCGTGACTGCCAGGCCAAGGACCCGGCCGTCTCCGAGGTCTACATCGTCGAGGGTGACTCCGCCGGTGGTTCGGCCGTGCGTGGTCGCAACCCCTTCAACCAGGCGATCCTCCCGATCCGCGGCAAGATCCTCAACGTCGAACGCGCCCGCCTCGACAAGGCCCTCGCCAACCAGGAGGTCCAGGCGCTCATCTCGGCGTTCGGCACCGGCATCGGCGAGGACTTCAACATCGAGAAGGCCCGCTATCACAAGATCGTGATCATGGCCGATGCCGATGTCGACGGCATGCACATCCGCACGCTGCTCCTGACGCTGCTCTTCCGGTTCATGAAGCCGCTCATCGAGGCCGGCTACGTCTACCTCGCGCAGCCCCCGCTCTACCGCATCAAGTGGAGCAACGCCCCTCACGAGTTCGCCTTCACCGACCGCGAGCGCGACGCCCTCACGGCCGAGGGTCAGAGCAAGGGTCGGCGCATGCCCAAGGACAACGGGATCCAGCGCTACAAGGGTCTGGGCGAGATGGACTACCAGGAGCTGTGGGAGACCACGATGGACCCCGACCACCGGGTCCTGCTCCAGATCACGCTCGACGATGCGGCCGCTGCCGATGAGGTCTTCTCGGTCCTCATGGGTGAGGACGTCGAGTCGCGCAGGTCCTTCATCCAACGCAACGCTCGCGACGTGCGCTTCCTGGACATCTGATGCATGCGTATGCCGTCCTGCTGGCTTGCGTCCGCAACCTTGGTCGCGATCGCGACCACCTTTGCGGACGCCAGCCCGGCTGGGACCGGCGCGGCACCGACCAACTGAACTTTGCGGCATACCCCGCTTCTGAATTGCACTGAGAGACAAGGGAACTGATGGCTGACGACATCGACGGCACGGACAACGAGAACGAGGACGTTGACGCGCCCAACGAGCTCGGATCCGTGGTGCAGGACCGGTCCCCCGGTGAGACCGACCGGGTTGAGCCGATCGACCTGAACACCGAGATGCAGCGCAGCTACATCGAGTACGCCATGAGCGTCATCGTGTCGCGCGCGCTCCCGGATGTGCGGGACGGTTTGAAGCCGGTGCACCGCCGCGTCATCTACGCGATGTACGACGGTGGCTACCGGCCCGACCGCGGCTTCAACAAGTGCAGCCGTGTCGTCGGTGAGGTGATGGGTCAGTACCACCCGCACGGTGACTCCTCGATCTACGACGCCCTCGTGCGTCTCGTGCAGGACTGGTCGCTGCGCTATCCGCTGGTGCAGGGACAGGGCAACTTCGGTAGCCCCGGTGACGACCCGGCCGCTGCTCCGCGATACACCGAGTGCCGCATGGCGCCGCTGTCGATGGAGCTCGTGCGTGACATCGACAAGAAGACCGTCGACTTCGCGCCGAACTATGACGGCAAGACGATGGAGCCGAAGGTCCTGCCGTCGCGCTTCCCCAACCTGCTCGTCAACGGTTCGTCGGGCATCGCGGTCGGCATGGCCACGCAGATCCCGCCGCACAACCTGCGCGAGGTCTCCGCGGCCGCGCTGTGGGTGCTCGAGCACCCCGAGGCGACGCGTGACGAGATGCTCGACGCGGTCATGGCGCGCATCCAGGGCCCTGACTTCCCGACCGGCGCGCTCATCATGGGCCGCAAGGGCATCGAGGACGCCTACCGGACCGGCCGCGGCTCGATCATCATGCGCGCGGTCGTCGAGGTCGAGGAGATCCAGGGACGTCAGTGCCTCGTCGTCTCGGAGCTGCCCTACCAGGTCAACCCCGACAGCCTCGCGCAGAAGATCGCCGAGCACGTCAAGGACGGACGCCTGCACGGCATCGCCGACATCCGCGACGAGACGTCCGGTCGCACCGGGCAGCGCCTCGTCATCGTGCTGCGTCGTGACGCGGTCGCCAAGGTCGTGCTCAACAACCTCTACAAGCACACCCAGCTGCAGACGAACTTCGGCGCCAACATGCTCGCGCTCGTCGACGGTGTGCCGCGCACGCTGCCGATCGACGCGTTCATCCGCCACTGGGTCGACCACCAGATCGACGTCATCCAGCGCCGCACGGCCTACCTCCTCAAGGAGGCCGAGGACCGGATCCATATCCTCCGCGGACTCCTCAAGGCCCTCGACCTGCTCGACGAGGTCATCGCCCTCATCCGTCGCAGCCCGACGGCCGAGGCAGCGCGTGACGGACTCATCGAGCTCCTCGAGATCGACGAGATCCAGGCCCGCGCCATCCTCGAGCTGCAGCTGCGTCGTCTCGCAGCCCTCGAGCGCCAGAAGATCATCGACGAGCACGACGCGATCCAGCTCGAGATCGAGGACTACGAGGACATCCTCGCCAAGCCGGAGCGTCAGCGGACCATCGTGTCCGACGAGCTCACCTCGATCGTCGAGAAGTACGGCGACGACCGCCGCTCGATCATCCACGGCTTCGACGGCGACATGTCGATGGAAGACCTCATCCCCGAGGAAGACGTCGTCGTGACGATCACCCGCGGTGGCTACGCCAAGCGCACCAAGGTCGACGCCTACCGCTCGCAGAAGCGCGGCGGCAAGGGCGTCAAGGGTGCCTCGCTGCGTGGCGAGGACGTCGTGGCGCACTTCTTCACGACCACGTCGCACCACTGGCTGCTCTTCTTCACCAACCTCGGCCGGGTCTACCGCGCCAAGGCCTATGAGCTGCCCGACGCCAGCCGTGACTCCAAGGGTCAGCACGTCGCCAACATCATGGCGTTCCAGCCCGACGAGCACATCGCCCAGGTGTTGGCGCTGCGCAACTACGAGATCTCGCCCTACCTCGTGCTCGCCACGAAGAACGGCCTCGTCAAGAAGACCCGCCTGTCCGAGTACGACTCCCCGCGCACCGGTGGCCTCATCGCCGTCAACCTGCGCGACGAGGACGAGCTCGTGGGCGCCGGCCTGACCTCGTCGGCCGACGACCTGCTGCTCGTGTCCAAGAAGGGCCAGTCGGTGCGCTTCCACGCCGACGACGCGACGCTGCGGCCCATGGGTCGCTCGACGTCCGGTGTCACGGGCATGAAGTTCCGTGGCGAGGACTCGCTGCTCGCGATGTCCGTCATCGACGAGGGCACCGACCCCGACGTGTTCGTGGTCTTCGAGTCCGGCCTGGCCAAGCGGTCCAAGGCCTCGCAGTGGAACGTCAAGGGTCGCGCGATCCTCGGCGTCACCGTCGCGAAGCAGACCGAGAAGGGCGGCGACCTCGTCGGCGCACTCACGGTCTCCGAGGACGACGAGGTCATGGTCGTCTTCGAGCGCGGCAACATCGTGCGCTCGCGCGTCGACGAGGTCCGCCTCACCGGTCGCAACACCGCCGGCGTCTGGTTCGCCAAGCCCGGCAAGAACGACGCGATCGTCGGAGTGGCCCGCAACGCCGAGAAGGCCGTCGAGGAAGAGGTTGCCGAGGCTGACGCCGAGGGAGTCTCCCCGGTGGATGGCACGCCGGTTGACGACGCTCCGGTCGACACCGACACGTCCGCACCCACAGGTACGGAGAGTGACCGCGGCACAGCCGATGGCGTACCGTCGTTGGACAAGACCACCGAAAGCGACGACGACATCGACGCTGCCGGTGAAGCAGAGGGCGACGGAGGCGACGAGTGAGCACGGCAGACCAGGCAGGTACCTCGATGCGATCGGCATCGGGTTCCTCCGCTGAGGCCCGGCCGCTCACGCGCGCTCAGGCAGAAGCCCCCGCGGCCAACGGTTCGGCATCGTCCGTGCCGCAGGCAGCCGCTCGCGGCACCGGTCGCCGCGTGCGACTCACCGTCTCTCGCGTCGACCCGTGGTCGGCGATGAAGATGTCGTTCCTGCTGTCCGTGGCGCTCGGCATCGCCGGTGTCGTCATGATCTCGGTGCTGTGGATGATCCTCGCGGGCATGGGTGTCTTCGACCAGGTCAACGGCCTCGTCGGCCAGATCATCCAGGACGGCGAGAACACCTTCGACATCATGGACTTCCTCGGCTTCGGCCGGGTCGTCTCGCTCGCGATCGTCGTCGGCGTCATCGACGTCATCCTCATGACGGCGCTCGCGACCCTCGCAGCCTTCCTCTACAACGTGTCGACCAGCCTCGTCGGCGGTCTCCAGCTCACCCTCACCGACGACTGACTCACGCACAAACATCCGGTATGCCGCCCGCTCACGCGAGCGGGCGGCATACCTGCGTTGTGGGCCAGTCCACGGCCGTCGCGTCGCTGGTGGGGACGCATTTGCCGCGCGCCGCAGGTCGTTCTCGCCCGCCCATGTCGTTCTCGCTGGGCCACGTCGCCCTGGGGCCATGGCTCAGCGAGATCGACATGGATGGACGGGACCTGCAGGCCCCGAGTAACCGTTTTGTTGGCAGGGCAGGGTGTGAGGTAACCTCGTCTCTCGCGCCACCGTGAAGGTAGCGCCGCCGGATCGGCGACGGGCCTATAGCTCAGACGGTTAGAGCGCTTCCCTGATAAGGAAGAGGCCAGAGGTTCAAGTCCTCTTAGGCCCACCATCCGATCCTCGACTCAACTCAGGTGGTACTGCTGTGAAGAAGATCCTTCTCGTTGCCCTGACCGCGCTCACCGCCGGCCTCGTCAAGAAGAAGCTCGACGCACAGGGTGCCGACCAGCGACTGTGGGCCGAGGCCACCGACGACCGCCCCGCGGTCACCCCGCAGAACTGAACCAGGGGACTTAGCTCAGCTGGTAGAGCACCGCCTTTGCAAGGCGGGGGTCAGGGGTTCGAACCCCCTAGTCTCCACCACACGAAGAGGCCCTTCCCGGCATCCGGGAAGGGCCTCTTTCTGTGTGAAACCCACTGCGCAGAGCGAGGTGGGAGGGTGCTGGCATGGGGAACTTCTTTGATGAGTCAGTGCTGGTGACTGCGACGGTGCTGGAGCGAGCTGTCACGTGCAGCTACTGCGACAACACGAAGTTTGGGACGCGGCGGATCAAGCTCAACACCTCGGGGGCCGAGTTCTTCGGGTTCGCGTGGGCCAACAAGGAGAGCCTCGCGCTGATCTGCAACGAGTGCGGTGGGATCCACGAGTTCCTCGACGGCGTGGTCTGTGACGACGCCTGCCTCCTAGGGGCACCTGGGGATGGGTGCGCTGTACGTCGTGTTCGAGGCGTTCGCGATGTAGTAGTCGCTGAGCCAGCGGCCGTCGACGAGCTGGTTCCACACGGTGCTCGTGCCGACGCGCGTGCCCGCCTTCTGGCAGGCCACGTAGCCGAGGCCGCCGCCCTGGACCGAGCCGTTCACGGCATACGAGGTTCCGGGTCCGGCTCGCGTGTTGACCGGAGTCGAGATGCTGACCTGCCCGGGATAGCTGCAGCGGGGCAGGGTCGAACTGAACGTCGTGCTCGACGGCGTCGAGACGTAGCGGTCCGACACGAAGCCGCCGGTGCTGATGCGATCCCACACCGAGGTCGTGCCGACGAGCTGCCCGCGGGCCTGGCAGATCACCGCGACGGCAGCGTTTGCGGGGAGGGTGCCGACGATCGCGAACGAGCTCGAGGGGCCGCTGCGGACGTTGAGGGTGCCCGAGCTGGTGACGCGATAGGTCTTCGAGACGGTGGCGACGGGGCCCTTGATGATGTCGCTGTCGATGTTCATCGTCACGCCACCCCACGTCTCGGGGTGATCGCCGCGGTACTGCTTGGAGCGCTGCCACTCGGCCCAGAGGGTGTCGCCGGCCGTCGGCCAACCGGTGACCGTGGCGACGCTGTCCCACCGAGCCATCCAGACTGCGTCGGGCCGAGCCAGGTTCGTGGTGTTGTAGCTCGCGGCGAGGTCGCGCAGCCCCGAGTCCTGGTGGACGTAGACGCCAGCGACGTAGCCGGCCCGGTGCAGTGCCCGGGTCCACTCCGACACGTAGGTCCGAACTGCCGCAATGCATCCCACGGCTGCACGGTCGTAGTTCTCGACGTCGGCATACAGGGCACTGCCCGCACGGAGTCCGAGGTTGCGAGCCAGCGTGACGGCGTCGTTGCCGTCGGCCGTGCCACGAGCGGCCGCGCCGGACGCGGCATACCGATAGGGCTTGGTCCCGAAGACGCAGAACGGCTGGTCACCGAAGTACGTCGGCACGAGCGACCACCCAGCGGTCGCGGCGCTCTGCACCCAGGCCGGCGTGAGGTTGGGTTGAGCGCATCCGCGGTTGCGACCGCCGAAGTAGATGTTGACCCCCGTGTAGGGCGACGTCCCACGCCAAGCAGCCAGCGACGTGAGCGGCGGCGCGGTGCAGGTGTCGAAGAAGCGAGCGCTCAGGCGGGTGGCCGATGACGCCGTGGGATAGGTCGCGGGAGTGCTCGGATCGGCGCTGGCCGTGGGCGGCAGCACCACCCCGATGGCACCTGCTGTGAGCAGTGCGGCCACCCAGGCCGACATGCGTCGCGGAAAGGACATCGTCCACCTCCTGCGCGGAGCCGGACGGGCGCACGGCCCACACATTCGATGATGCGCCTCTTCGCTCCCGATGTCCTACAGATCGCGAGATCGGTGCCCGCGTCCCGGATGTCGTCACTGCTCTGACGGCGACATTGAGGACTGCCATGCTGTGCCCCATGCTGCGCTTCGACGACGCCTGGATCTGGGACTCGTGGTCCTTCGACGACGGCACCCGTCACCACCTGTACTACCTGCAGGCGCCCCGTCTGGAGCACCCGAACCTGCGTCACGACAAGGCCCGGATCGGTCATGCGGTGTCGAAGGACCTGACCTCCTGGGAGGTGCTCGGCGAGACCTTCGGCCCGGCAGAAGCGGGCGCCTTTGATGACCTCGCGACGTGGACCGGTTCGGTCATCGCGGTCGGTGACGGCACCTACCGGCTCTTCTACACCGCCATCTCGAGCGCCGGGCACGGCCTGCGCGACCAGCGGCTCGGCATGGCCTCCTCGACCGACCTCCACACGTGGACCGACCGCTCCACCGCGCCGATCGCCGGCCCGGACCGCCGCTGGTACAAGACGCTCGCCGACTACCCGGACGTCACGACGACGGGCCCGAGCCTGGACACGGCGAGCGAGACCTGGCGCGACCCGTTCGCCATTCCCGACCCCGACGGCGATGGGTGGCATCTGCTCGTCACCGCCCGGGCAGCCGTCGCCGGGCGCAACGACGACGGCGTCGTCGGACACCTGCACTCCTCCGACCTCGCGACCTGGACGGTCCTGCCGCCGTTGTCCTCTGCGGGAACGGGATTCGGCCAGCTCGAAGTCCTGCAGGTCCACGAGATCGACGGTCGGTGGGTCCTCGTCTTCACCTGCCACCCGCAGGAGATGACCCCCGAACGGGTCGAGCGCACCGGCGAGTTCTGCACGTGGTCCGTGCCGTGTCGCGGGCCCGCTCGGGCCGTTCGACATCGACGCGGCGCGACCCTTCACGGCCGACCCCACGCTCTTCGCCGCGCCGCTCATCCAGCAGCGCGATGGCACGTGGGCGATCCTCGGCTTCCACAACCTGGAGGACCGTGGTCAGGAGAGCTTCGAGATCTGCGACCCGATCCCCGTCACCCTCGACGAGGAGGGCTACCTCGTATGAGCGGCGACGGCGCACGATCACCCTCGCCGTGGTGGCGGACGGCCGTCATGTATCAGGTCTATCCCCGCAGCTTTGCCGACGGGAACGGCGACGGCACGGGTGATCTCCCCGGCCTGCGTGCGCGGCTTCCCTATCTCGCCGACCTCGGCGTCGACGGCTTGTGGATCTCGCCGTGGTTCCCGTCGCCGATGGCGGACGGGGGCTACGACGTCAGCGACTTCCGCGGCATACACCCCATGTTCGGCACGCTCGACGATGCCGATGCCGTGCTGCGGGACGCGAGAGCCCTCGGACTGCGCATCATCATCGACCTCGTTCCCAACCACACGTCGGATCAGCACCCGTGGTTCCTGGAAGCGCTCGCGTCCGAGCCGGGCTCCCCCGAGCGGGCGAAGTACTTCTTCCGGGACGGCCGCGGCCCCGATGGTGCCGAGCCGCCGAACAACTGGATCAGCGCGTTCGGTGGGCCGGCCTGGAGTCGGGTCACCGAGGCCGACGGGAGACCTGGCCAGTGGTACCTCCACCTCTTCGCTCCTGAGCAGGCGGACCTGGACTGGACCAACACCGCCGTGCTCGAGGGCTTCGATGACGTCCTGCGGTTCTGGTTCGACCGGGGCGTCGACGGGCTGAGGATCGACGCGGCCCCGGCCATGGCGAAGCGGGACGGCCTGCCCGATGCCGACTACGGCGGGGTCCTGCAGTTCCGGACGGTCGACTGGGACGGCAACCCTCACTGGGACGTCGACGAGGTCCACGACATCTTCCGCAGGTGGCGGGCCATCGCCGACACCTACGACGGCGACCGGGTGTTCGTGGCCGAGGCCATCGTGAACACGCCCGAGCGTCTCGTGCGCTACGTGCGGCCGGACGAGATGCACACGGCGTTCAACTTCCCCTACCTCAAGGGCCCCTGGGAGGCCGAGTCGTTGCGCGAGATCATCGACGCGACGATGGCCTCGTTCGACCCGCTCGGCGTCCCGTCGACCTGGGTCCTCACCAGCCATGACGAGACCCGTCCGGTCACGAGGTACGGCCGGACGACGACGAGCTCGTTCTTCGTCGCAGACGGTCAGGGCGAGGAGTCAGATCTCGCGCTCGGGACCCGGCGGGCCCGGGCTGCGGCGCTGTTGATGCTCGCCCTGCCGGGGGGCGCCTACATCTACCAGGGTGAGGAGCTCGGCCTGCCCAACGTCGATGACCTGCCCGACGAGGTGCTCCAGGACCCGATGTTCCTGCGCAGCGGCGGCGTCCTGCGCGGTCGCGACGGGTGTCGGGTGCCGTTGCCGTGGAGCGGGACCGAGCCGCCGTTTGGGTTCTCTCCCAACGGTGTTGAGACCTGGCTGCCCCAACCGGAGTCGTGGAGTGCGCTCACCGTCGAGGCCGAATCCGCCGACGAGGACTCCATGCTGTCGCTCTATCGAGGCGCGCTGCGCCTGCGGCGCACGACCGAGGGCCTGTATGCCGCGGGGCTGGCTTGGCGCGAATCTCCCTCTGGCGTACTGGACTTCGACCGAGGCACCGCCCTGCGCTGCGTGGTCAACCTGAGCGAGGAACCGGTGGAGATCCCCGCCGCGGACGTGGTGCTCAGCAGTGCTCCCGTCGTCAACGGGCTGCTGCCCGTCGACGCTGCAGCCTGGCTCCGCCCGCCGTCACAGTGAGCGGGCCGGCGGCCGCCGTCGATCTCAGAGGTTGCCGAGGATCCGGGTGACGGCGATCTCGATGACGACTCGAGTGGGGTTGACGCGCGGCTGCCGGTAGCGACCGGCGTAGCGCGTCACGGCGTCGAGCACCGACTCCGCGTCATCGAGGACGCGCGCCTGCCCCTCGAGGGAGAGCCAGCGTCGGCCGTCGACCTGGCAGATGACAGCCGTGCCTGACCGGGCGGCGTTGATCGCCTTCTGGGACACGTCGTTCGTGATGACCCGCGCGACGAAGGCCTCGTTGTCCCACGTGAACCCCACCGGCACCACGTGCGGCGAGCCGTTGGCCCGGAGCGTCGTGAGCGTTGCGAGGTGTCGCTCGGTCAGGAAGTCGAGGGCGTCACTGGACAGGTTGCGCGGGTCGATGGCCACGTCGAGGAGTGTTCCACGACCCTCAGAAGCTGGTGCGCAGCAGCATCGCCGCGAGCGCGAACATGACGAGCCCGATCACGGTGTCGAGCACCTGCCACGTGCGCGGGTGAGCGAACCAGCGCGAGGCGAGGCGGGCGGCATACCCGAGAGTCGTGAACCACAGAATGCTCGCCGCCCCGGCACCCGCACCGAACCACCAACGGCCGGTGGGTCCGTAGGACGTGCTGAGGTTGCCGAGCATGAGCACCGTGTCGAGATAGACGTGCGGGTTGAGCCAGGTCAGCGCGAAGGCCGTGGCCACCGCGGACGTCTTGGCCGACGGCGCGCCGGCGACGAGCGTCTTCGGGTGCCGCGCCGCGAGGAGCGATCGCACGCCGAACCAGACGAGGTATGCCGCCCCGCCCACCGTCACGACGCGAAGGATCGTGGGGTGCCCCTGCGACGAGCGCACCCACGCCGACGACGCCCGGCGATGATGAGGACGAGGTCGCTGATCGCGCAGATCGCGACGACGACCCCGATGTGCTGACGGGACACACCCTGGCGCAGGACGAAGGCGTTCTGGGCGCCGATGGCAACGATGAGGGAGAAGCCGGAGAGGAGGCCTCCGAGGACTGCGGCAAGGATCGTGGTGTTCATTGCCGTCGACGCTAGGGCTCGCGTGAGTGAAGACCAGCGAAGGTTTCTCCGGGTTCCTTAGCAGTGCTTCATCGTAGGATCGGCTCGTGCACACCGACCAGCTCCGCGCTTTGCTCGCCGTCATCGACACCGGGACGTTCGAGGCCGCGGCCCGTGAACTGCACGTCACCCCGTCGGCGGTGAGCCAGCGGATCAAGGCGCTCGAGCACTCGATGGGTCAGGTCGTGGTGCGGCGCGGACAGCCCTGTGAACCGACCGCCGCCGGCGAGGTGCTCGTCCGGCTCGCCCGCCAGCAGCACCTGCTCGAGCAGGAGGCGCGGGCCGCGCTCGACGAGTCAGCCGCGGCGACCGAGCTGCCCATCGCCGTCAACGCCGACTCGCTTGGCGACGTGGTTCCGGCCGATCCTGCGCGAGGTGGCGGAGTGGGACGGCGTCGTCCTCCGGCTCTATGTCGAGGACGAGGGACACAGCCACGAGCTCCTGCGCGCCGGAACGGTGCTCGGAGCGATCACGTCGAATCCCGTTCCGGTGCAGGGGTGTTCGGTCGAGCGGATCGGTGGGATGCGCTACCTCCCGGTCGCGACACCTGAGTTGCGCGAGCAGTTCGCGTTGGGTCGCGGAGTCGACTGGGCGCGTATGCCGGTGCTCGAGTTCAACGACCACGACGACCTCCAGCGTGGTGTCCTCCGTGGACGGGGCGTCGAGGTGGATCCGCCGACGCACCGGATCCCGTCGTCGGAAGCGTTCGCCGAGGCGGTGCGCGCCGGACTGGGGTGGGGCGCCCTGCCGACCGTGCAGTGCGCCGACGACCTCGAGCGCGGGCAGGCTGGTCCGGCTCAGTGCTCGCGAGCACGTCGACGTCCCGCTCCACTGGCAGTCCTGGCGTCTGCGCTCCCCCCTCGTGGAACGGCTCACGGAAGCGATCCGACACCACGCCCCGACGCGCTGAGGCCGGTCGTGATGGGAACGACGGAAGGGCCCGACCTGGTGGTCGGGCCCTTCCGTCGTGCAGGTGATCACGCCAACGTGATCAGAGGATCGCCGTCGTGGCTGCCGAGGTCTTGGCGACCGAGGTGTAGCCGGTCTTCGTGCCCGTGACGCGGACCGTCATGGTCTTGCCCCGGTCGAGCGTCGTGAGCGCGAAGGTGCTTGCGGTGCCTCCGGTGATCGCGACACCCGAGCGGTACCACTGGTAGGCCAGCGTCACCGGTGCCGGTCCCCACGTCCCGGGGACCGCGGTGAGGGTCGAGCCCACAGCCTTGGTTCCCGTGATCGTCGGCGTGGGAGCGGTCAGGGTGCCGGCCACGACGGCGACGGTCGCCGCCGACGTCTTGGCCACCGAGGTGTAGCCGGTCTTCGTGCCCGTGACGGTCACCGTGATCGTCTTGCCGGTCTCGGAGCCCGTCAGCTTGTAGGTGCTCGCGGTGGCTCCGGTGATGGCGACTCCGGCTCGCTTCCACTGGTAGGCCAGCGTGACCGGTGCCGGCCCCCACGTGCCGGGGTTGGCCGTGAGGGTGTAGCCCGCCTTGACCGTGCCGGTGATCGTCGGCGTTCCCGAGGTGAGGGCCAGGAGGACGGGCGTGGTTGCGGCGGACGTCTTGGCGACCGAGGTGTAGCCGGTCTTGGTGCCCGTGACGCGGACCGTCATCGTCTTGCTCAGGTCCGTGCTGGTGAGCTTGTAGGTGCTCGCCGTGGCTCCGGTGATGGCGACACCGGAGCGGTACCACTGGTAGGCGAGCGTGACCGGTGCCGGACCCCACGTGCCGGGAACGGCGGTGAGGGTCGCCGCCCACGGTCCTGGAGCCCGAGATGGTGGGCGTGGGAGCCGTGAGTGCGCCGAGCACGGCCGTCGTGGCCACCGAGGTCTTCGCGACCGAGGTGTAGCCGGTCTTGGTGCCGGTGACGCGGACCGTCATGGTCTTCGTCTGGTCCGACGCCGTGAGCGCATAGGTGCTCGCCGTGGCTCCGGTGATCGCGACACCCGAGCGGTACCACTGGTAGGCCGAGCGTGACCGGTGCCGGTCCCCACGTGCCGGGAACGGCGGTGAGGGTCTGACCCACCGTCTTGGACCCCGAGATCGTCGGGACCGGGGCCGTGAGCGTGCCGGCAGCGACAGCAGCCGTGGCGGCGGACGTCTTGGCCGCCGTCGTGTAGCCGGACTTCGTGCCCGTGACGGTCACCGTGATCGCCTTGCCCGTGTCGGAGCCGGTCAGCACGTAGGTGCTGGCGGTCGCGCCGGTGATCGCGACACCGGCCCGCTTCCACTGGTAGGCCAGCGTGACCGGTGCCGGACCCCAGGTGCCCGGGACGGCCGTGAGGGTCGAGCCCGCCTTGGCGGTGCCAGTGATCGTCGGCGTGGGTGCGGTGAGGGTGCCCAGTGGTGCAGTGACTGGACCCGCCGCCGCGACGTAGGTCGTGTCGTCGTTGCCGGCCGTGGTGCGCAGGTAGTAGCGCACGTGCACCGTCTTGCCCGCCATGTCCGAGGTCAGCGTCAGCGTCTTGTCCCAGCCCGCCTGGACGCCGTCAACGCGCCACTCGTAGGAGTCGTAGTCGATTTCGGCTCCGTTGGCCGGAGTGCCGTGGGTCGCGGTGAGGACCTGGCCCACAGCCGGCGTCCCGGTGATCGTCAGCGGTGAGGTGAGGGCGACGCCGCTCTCACCCACCTTGCCGTAAGCGCCCGCGAACATCTGGGCCGTGGCATAACCGGCAAGCGTCCCGGTGACCCGAACCACGACGTACTTGCCCGTGAGGTCGGCGGTGGGAGTAAAAGTCGTGGCAGTGGCACCAGTGACGGGCACGAAGGCAAAGTCGTTCGCCTCGTCGTACCAGCCCCACTGGTACGCGAGCTGGACACCCGTGGGTCCCCAGGCGCCGGGGTAGACCTTCAGCGGGGATCCGACCTTCGCGACGCCATCAACCCAGGGGGTGCTCGCCGTGAGCGACTTGCCGAGGGTGGGGAGGGTCACGCTCAGGGTGCGCTGCAGCGGTGTCGTCGGCTGGGTGAAGATGGTGGCCGAGGTGCTGTCCGCGGCGTTGTCCCAGCAGCGCGAGCCATAGCGGAGATCGCGGTCAGGTGCCTCCTGGTCGTAGTAGGTGTCGGAGAAGCAGACCTTGTAGCGGCCGCCGGCCACGGTCTTCCAGAAGAACTGACCGTTCTCATCGGTCATGAGGGGGCCGTACTGCGGGGTGTCCCACGCGCCCGTCGCCGTGTTGTAGGTGTAGACGGTCCAACCCACTCCCTGAATGGGGGCGCCGGCGGTGTCGACGGCCCGCCCGTAGAAGCCCGACGTCTGGGCGAGCTGGAAGTTCGCCGTCGTGACCGTCGGACCTGCGGGGAGAACCGGTGAGGGGTTGGGGTACGTCGGGGTGCTCTGGGTGGTGCCGTTCCAGTACTCAGCGGTCCAGGTGTGCTGGTCCCACCCCTCGCGAGCGGTGATGTTCACCTTGCCCGGCATGACCTTGGACAGGGTGTAGTTGCCGGAGGCGTCGCTCGTGGTGCTGATGACCGAGCCGCCAGCGGAGGGTGCACTCTCGACGGTGATCCCGGGGATGGCCGCGCCGGCGGTGTCGGTGACCTTGCCCTTGACGGTGGCCCAGCGCGGCATGCGCATGTTGGCCGTCACGGGGGTCGTCGTGCTCACGACGATGGTCTTGGCGTCGCCGTGACCGTTGGCCTGGTCGTAGTACTGGTCCGCGTAGACGTCGCTGCACGCCGTCGTCTGGCAGTTCGCCCACAGCGTGTACTCGCCCGGCTCGCCGACATCGATGCGTGAAGCGACCGGTGGCGTCTGCCTCGCCATAGATGTTGCGGCTGTCCTCCCAGTCGACCGGCTCCGCATACAGGTACGCGTCAGCGCATCGGGACCGGGTTGCCCGCGGCGTCGAGCCCCGTGACGACTCCGGTGATGGTGTAGCCGGAGGCCGCCTGCGCGGGCGTGGCCGCGGCCAGCGCGAAGGTGAGGCCGAGGATGGCGGTGAGCAGGAGCACGGCAAATCGCCGAACCCTCCGCATCGGGGCACCAGCAAGATCGTTCATGGACACGGACAACTCCTGTCAGACGTGGCGATATCAGGTTTGGAGTCGTCAATCCACAGAATGTGACCCCCCGCGGGAAATCGTAGCGGCCCACTCCCGGTGACGTTATGGGTTCAACCTTCGGCGGCCCGAGCCTGAACAGGGCCCCGGGAACGTCGCCGTGGTCGGAGGGCCTGGCCAAAGGGGCTAGGTTGCGAACATGAGCGAAGACTGCAGGCACGGTTTGAACCCCGAGTGGTGTGCATCGTGCCGAGGTGACGACGATCGTGCTCTGTCACCCACTGCAGGACGCAACGTCTTCGGCAACGGCATGCAGGCGCAGCTCGATCGCCTGTGCCGTCAGCTGGCCATCCCCATGGCCAAGGTCGGCGCCGACGGCAGCCTGCCCGTGGAGGTCTTCGCTGCTGCGGCGAAGTCCTGTGGCGTCAAGGCCGGGACCATGCCCGAGACCTCGGCACTGATCGCAGGGAAGTCCGGCCTCAAGTGGACGCCCGCGTGCGACAACCGGGCAACGGCCAAGGGCACCGCCACGATGCTGACCCGCGAAGGCCTCGTCGTCCTCAACAAGGCCGTGGCCAAGGTCCTCGCCAGCGCCTGACCCACCGCTCGGGGCGGTTCGGATAGAACTCAGCCGATCCAGATTCCTTCGTCCCACGCGGCGGCGAGCACCGCGGCATACGCCTCGAGGTCGTGACCCTTCTCGGTCACCCAGGCGTCGTTGTTGTAGCTGTCCTCGTAGCGATCGCCGCGGTCGCACACCAGCGACACGATTGACCCGCGCTGGCCGGCCGACTGCATCTCCGCGGCCAGCTTGAGCGCGCCATAGATGTTCGTTCCGGTCGACGGACCAGCGTGTATGCCGGTCCGCTCGCGCAGGAATCGCGTCGCCGCGATCGACGCCGCGTCGGGTACGCCGAGCATCCGGTCGACGACGAGTGGCAGGAACGACGGCTCCAACCGTGCCCGCCCGATGCCCTCGATCCGTGACGGCTCCAGCCGGGCCTCGCCGTCGCCCTGCCACGCCGGCAGGAACGCCGAACGCTCCGGGTCGACGACGCACACCTGGGTGTCGAGCGCCTGGTAGCGCACGAAGCGCCCGATCGTCGCTGACGTCCCGCCCGTGCCCGCGCCGACGACGATCCACGTCGGGACCGGGTGCTCCTCCATCGCCATCTGCTCGAAGATCGACTCGGCGATGTTGTTGTTGCCGCGCCAGTCCGTCGCCCGCTCGGCGTTGCTGAACTGGTCGAGATAGATCCCGCCCGCGGCGTCGGCCAGCCGCCGCGCCTCGTCATAGACCGTCGTCGGGTCATCGACGAGGTGGCAGGTGCCGCCCTCGCGTTCGATGAGCTTGATCTTCGCGGGCGACGTCGACGAGGCCATGACCGCGACGAACGGCACGCCGAGCATCCGCGCGAAGTGCGCCTCGCTCACGGCCGTCGACCCGGACGACGCCTCGACGACGGTGGTGCTCGGCCCGATGAGCCCGTTGCACAGCCCGTAGAGGAAGAGCGAGCGCCCCAACCGGTGCTTGAGCGAACCCGTCGGGTGGGTCGACTCGTCCTTGAGATAGAGATCGACGCGCCCACACCCGGGCAGGTGCACCTTGATGAGGTGGGTGTCCGAGGTGCGCGTCGCGTCGGCGCGCAGCTTGCGGATCGCCTCGCGCACCCAGGCCCGGTCGGGCTCGGTCCGCAGCCCCGTGTCGACGAGGGGCGCAGGGAGGGGCGAGGTCGGCGATGACATGCCGCTCAACCTATCGGCGGCTGTTCACAAACCAAACGCGAGGCGGTATGCCGGGTGGGCACCCGGCATACCGCCTCGCGTTGTGTTGACCCGAAGGGGTCAGGCCTTGTCGTGGCCCTTGTCGATGTTGGGAGTCGACAGGTCAGCGCCCTCGGACGTGCCCGACGTGGAGGGAGCGGAGCCATCGGCCCACTCGCCCGCACTGGACCAGGCGTCGCCCTCGACGGACTCGGTCGTCGGCTCGCCGCTGAACTCCGAAGCCTTCGCCTCGTCGGCGAGCTCGTCGGCCTTGTCAGCCGCCTTGTCCTTGATGTCGGCAGCCTTGTCCTTGACCTCAGCGGCCTTGTCGGACGCGGCGTCCTTGGCCTCGGCGGCCTTCTCCTTGACGGCCGAACCCGCAGCAGCAGCCTTGTCCTTGGCGGCGGAGGCGAGGTCGGTCACCTTGTCGCTGACCGACGAACCGTTGGACGCGGCGTGGCCGCCAACGGTCGACGCGCGGCCACCGGCCGGCGGGGTGTAGGCGCCTGCGGTTGCCCACGGGTCCTTCTTCTCGGTCGACTTCTTCCACGCGAGGGCCGCGGCACCGGCAGCGAGCAGGCCGAGGACGAGCAGTCCCTTGCCGCCACGCTTGCTCTGCTTGGCAACGGCGTCGCCCTTGAGCACGTGGTAGGCGTCGGGCGCACGGTCGGCAGCCTCGGACGCAGCGCCCTTGGCGGCAGCGGCACCGGCGATGACGGTCGCGAGCGCGGACGCCAGCTTGGGGACGATGTCGTCGACGAAGGTGTCCTTGGCGTCCTGGACCTTCGGCGCGAGGTTGTCAGCGGCATCCTGGACGCGCGGCCCTGCCTGGTCGGCGTAGGCGCGAGCCGTCTCGCGGGCGCTCTCGACGTGCGGCGCAGCCTTGTCGCGGAGGTCGGCGACGCGGGGGCCGGCCTTGTCCTTGAAGTCAGCAACGCGCGACGTGAAGTCTGCAGCGGTGGACTGTGCCGCCGACGTCGCGTCGGATGCGGTGGAGGCAGCGGTTTCGACGCGAGCGGCAACGGCTTCGCGCGCCTGCTCGGTCTTGCTCTTGGTGCGGAACACAGCGTTCTCCTATCGAGGGACTAATGAACGACTGCTTCCCATCAAACACTGTTTCCGCTGGTCATGACAGTCGGGGTGCCCCCCAAGACCACTTCTTGGGTATGCCGTCCGCCCACCTTCGCGACCTCGTCACCTCGGCGTTTGCGCCCCTGTGGAGCGGCCATAGAGTGGAGGCATGAAGGCATCTCTGAAGACCAACCACGGCACCATCAACCTGAACCTCTTCGCGGACCAGGCTCCCAAGACGGTGAAGACCATCACGGGCCTCGCCACGGGTGAGCTCGAGTTCAAGGACGACGCGGGTCGCACGAACCCCGACCGCTTCTATGACGGTCTGATCTTCCACCGCATCATCCCCGGCTTCATGATCCAGGGCGGCGACCCGCTCGGCCAGGGCTTCGGTGGCCCCGGCTTCGCGTTCGACGACGAGATCCACCCGGAGCTCCAGTTCGACCGCCCCTACCTCCTCGCCATGGCCAACGCCGGCAAGCGTGCGGGCAAGGGCACCAACGGCTCGCAGTTCTTCATCACCGTCACGGCGACGCCCCACCTCAACGGCAAGCACACCATCTTCGGTGAGGTTGCTGACCAGGAGAGCCGCGACGTCGTCGACAAGATCGCTGCCGTCTCCACCGGTGGGCAGGACAAGCCCAAGGACGACGTCATCATCGAGAGCTTCGACATCGAGGCCTGAGCACCCCTCTCGCTTTCTGCACCACCGCGGAGCGCCCCACCGTCCCTGTGACGTTCGGCGGCGC
Source organism: uncultured Actinomycetota bacterium (assembly GCA_963807825.1). Lineage (GTDB taxonomy): Bacteria > Actinomycetota > Actinomycetes > Actinomycetales > Dermatophilaceae > Knoellia. The sequence goes on along the minus strand of CAWEDC010000005.1, from coordinate 44,810 downwards.
TCTGCATTGCCGAGTCCGCCCTTCCAGGAGCGGTGCCGCGTTCCGAGCAGGTGCCGCGTTCAGGGAAGGTCCAGACCGCGCCACTAGACTCGGGACGGTGAGTGAGCCCACGGCATACGGACAGACCAACGCCCCGGACGAGGTTCCGGTCTGCCCGCGCCACACCGACCGCGTCTCCTACGTCCGCTGCCAGCGATGTGGCCGGCCCGTCTGCCCCGAGTGCCAGCGCGCCGCCGCCGTCGGCGTGCAGTGCGTCGACTGTGTGCGGGAGGGCGCGAAGACGATCCGGCAGGGCCGCACGATCTTCGGCGGTGACGTCGCCGCGATCGGTGGGCGGCCCCTCGTCACGATGACGATCATCGGGATCTGCGTGGCCGTGTTCGTCGGGCAGATGGCGATACCGAGCCTCACCGACGACGTGGCGTTTGCGCCCTACCTCGGTGACACGCAGCCGTGGCGGTTCCTCACGTCGGCCTTTGCGCACGCCCCGAACAACTTCCTCCACATCGGCTTCAACATGTGGGCGCTGTGGATGATGGGCCAGTACCTCGAGCCCATGCTCGGTCGGGCCCGGTTCGCGGCGCTCTATCTCATCAGCGCGTTCGGTGGGTCGGTCGTCTACCTGCTCCTGGCCTTCCCCCACTCGATCGCCCAGCTCAACAACCGCGACTACGGCCCGTGGGAGACCGCGGCGGTCGGGGCATCGGGCGCAGTGTTCGGGCTGTTCGGCGCGTTCCTCATCCTGCAGCGCCGGCTCGGCCGGTCCGCCGCGACGATGTACGCCACGATCGCCATCAACGGCGTCATCGGGTTCGTCGTCCCCGGCATCGCCTGGCAGGCCCACCTCGGCGGGTTCCTCGTGGGCATCGCGTGCGCCGCGGTCTTCGCCTACCTCGGCAAGCGGCCCGAGGTCGGCGGCACCCAGCGGGCGAGTTTCGCCATCCACTGGCTCGCGCTCGCCGGCATCACCGTGCTGCTCGTCGTGCTCGCCGTGCTCAAGTACGCCTTCACCACCTCCCCCATCTGAGCCGCCGTTCCCGCACGAAGTCGGGTCTCAAGGCTGTGGATTACATCGGTGTCATTCATCCACATTGGGGATAACCCCTGTGGACAACTCGCGCGTTGTCCACAGGACTGTCCACACGGCATACGCCCAGTGTGTGCGGTGAGCACAGCGAAACGGCCCCCGACCACGAAGGTCAGGGGCCGTTCAGCGTTGCGTGGGGCGTGGCGTCAGCGCCAGCGCGTCGTCATGAGGAAGCCGGCCATCATGAAGGCAAACCCGGCTCCGAGGTTCCAGCGGTGGAGCGACGGAACGGGGTACTCGTTGGCGCCGGAGATGTAGTAGGTGACCACCCACAGGAGCCCGATGATCATGAGCCCGAGCATGAGTGGCACGAACCAGCGCGGGTTGGGCTTGTTGACGCGGCTCTGCGCCGTGCGGGGCGGGGTGTATGCGGGCTTTGCGCGGCCCTTGGACTCTGGCACGGACTGTCTCCTTGGCGTGTGGTGTCGTGGCCTAGCGTAGAGCCTGAACAGGAAGAGGTGTGGACCCGTGGTGCGAGGCAAGGCGTTCCTCACGACGCGACCCGGCCCATGGTCGGTGCTCGTGCCGATCGTGGCCGTCATCGCGGGCATCCTCTTTGCCACGAGTGGGACCGCCGCGCAGGGCCGCAGCCTGCGCTCCGACGCCGCCGGCCTGCCGGACATCATCCGCGAGAAGGCCCAGGACAACACGCGCATGACCGGGGACCTGGAGAAGCTCAGGACCGAGGTCGACGAGCTCACGCACGACGGAGCCCCCGGCAATGCCGCCGTCCAGGGCCTCGAGGAGAAGTCCGACGCGCTGGGTGTCAGCGCCGGTCGTACCGCGGTGCAGGGCCCGGCCGTCGAGGTCCAGCTCGATGATTCGAAGCTGCCCACCGACCGGATCCCCGAAGGCCTGGGTCTCGACTCCGTCGTCGTCCACCAGCAGGACGTGCAGGCCGTCGTCAACGCGTTCTGGGCCGGCGGCGCCGAGGCGATGATGATCCAGGACCAGCGGATCATCGCGACGAGCGCGGTCCGCTGCGTCGGCAACACCCTCATCCTCCAGGGCCGCGTCTACTCGCCGCCCTATCGCATTCGCGCCATCGGCGACCCGGACAAGCTGCGCGACATCCTGACCCAGTCGCCACAGATCCAGATCTACCAGGAGTACGTCCAGGCGGTCGGCCTCGGCTACGAGGTGACGTCACACGACCGACTGGAGTTCCCGGCATACGCGGGGTCGATCACGCCCGAGTACGCCACGGTGGCGAAGTGAGCGGAGCGCGTCACCGGCACCGGCAGATGCGACGTGGCGGCGGCGTCCTGGGGGTCATCGGCGAGCTGGTCATGACCCTTGGCGCTCTCGTCCTTCTCTTCGTCGTGTGGCAGGTCTGGTGGACCGACGTCCAGTCCGACAAGGCCCACGCCGCAACGGTGTCGACGCTGTCGCGGGAGTTCGCTGCCGCGCCGGCACCGGGGGCTGGTTCGGGCACTCCTGGCACGACGAAGGTTCCGGACGGCGCGTTCGCGATCGTGCGGGTGCCGCGTTTCGGTGCCGACTACGCGCGCCCTCTCGTCGAGGGGACCAGCGCCAAGCAACTGGCCGAAGGCCTGGGGCACTACACCGGCACGGCCGGGCCGGGCGAGGTCGGCAACTTCGCCATCGCCGGGCACCGCACGACCTACGGCAAGCCGCTCAGCCAGATCGACCTGCTGCGCAACGGCGACCGGATCGTCGTCGAGACCGCCGCCGGATGGACCGTGTATGCCGTGTCGAGCCACGAGATCGTCAGCCCGTCGCAGTCCGAGGTGATCGCGCCGGTGCCCGGCAAGCGCGGCGCCAAGCCGACGAAGCGCATGCTCACCTTCACGTCGTGCCACCCGAAGTTCAGCGCGAAGCAGCGGTGGGTCGTGCACGCCGAACTCGTCGAGACACGCACCCGGGCACAGGGCGCACCCTCGCTCGCGGTCTCGGTTGCCGACGCACCGGCGAACGGAGGAACCTGATGTATGCCGCTCTCTGGCGTGTCCTTCCCGGTCCCGTCGCGCTCAAGGCCCTGTTGCTCGTGGCTTTGCTCGCGGGCGTGGTCGTGGTGTGCTTCGAGTGGGTCTTCCCTGTGATCGCGTCGTGGCTGCCCTACGACGAGACCACCGTCGGCGCTGACACTGGTGCCAGTGCCCTTCTGCCCCAACTGTTTTCGCACCGTGAGGTCCTGTGATGAACGCCGACAACGCACCGAGTGAGCCGATTGCACCGACCAGTCGCATCCTCGTGATCGACAACTACGACTCGTTCGTGTTCACGATCGTGGGCTACCTCGAGCAGCTCGGGGCGGAGTGCACCGTGGTGCGCAACGACGCGATCGCGCCGGCTGATGGTGCCGACTTCGACGGTGTCCTGGTCTCACCGGGTCCGGGCACGCCGGAGGAAGCCGGTGTCTCGATGGCCATGATCGAGGCGTGCGGCGAGCGGTCGCAGCCGATGCTCGGGGTCTGCCTCGGACACCAGGCGCTCGGCGTCGTGGCCGGTGGTGTCGTCGGGCGCGCGCCCGAACTGCTCCACGGCAAGACCTCGCTCGTGCACCACTCGGGTGTGGGTGTGTTGGCCGGGTTGCCGACACCGTTCACGGCGACGCGCTACCACTCGCTGACGATCGACCCGCCGTCCCTGCCCGACTCGCTCATCGGCACCGGGCACACCGAGAGCGGCATCATCATGGCCGTCCAGCACCGGGAGCTGCCGCTGCACGGGGTGCAGTTCCACCCCGAGTCCGTCCTGACGCAGGGTGGTCACCGGCTCCTCGCCAACTGGCTCGAGGTGTGCGGCGACGCGGACGCTGTGGCGCGCTCGGTCGGGCTCAGCCCCTTGGTCCACGACGGCGCCGACGTCGCAGCCAAGGTCGCCGGCTGACCTGAACTTCGACTCCGTGCCCCGCACGGACAAGCGATGGGCCTTCGGCCGGAGTGCTTGTCCGGGTGGGGCACGAAGTGGGAGCTATGGGGTGGGCGGGATCGTGGGAAGCCCCGGTCCGGTGGGGGTGGTGGTCGGCGTGCTCGAGGGTGTCGGGGACCCGGTCGGCGTTGATGAGGGCGTCCTCGTCACGGGGGGCGGCGGCACCTTCTGGGCGACGACGATCGTCACCACCGAACCCACGGCCACCTTGTCGTCCTTGCCCGGATCCTGTTGGACGACAAAGCCGACCTTGGCCGCGGACGTCTGCTTGTACTGCGTCTTGGGAGTGAGACCGAGCGAGTAGAGGAGCACGGACGCCTCGTCCTGGGTCTTCCCCTTCAGGTCCGGGACGACGACCTGGCCCGTGGAGACACTGATGTTGACGATCGACCCCGGCGGTCGCGACGTCCCGAACACCGGGTCGCTCGACACGATCTTGTCCTTGGGCTGGTCGTCGGTGTCGACCTTGGTGGTCGTGCCGATGGCGAGCTTGGCCTCCGTGAGCGCGGTCGTGGCCTCGGCGACGGTCATGCCCTTGAGGTCGGGAACGGTCACGGCGTTGGGCCCGGCCGAGATGACGATCGCCACCTTCGTCTTCTCGGGGTCGATGCGCGTGCCTGCACCGGGAGTTTGCGAGATGACCGAGTCCTCGGGGATGGTGTCGCTCTTCGCTGTCGTCTCGGTGTGGGCGAGCTTGGCGTCGCTCAACAACTTCAGGGCGGTCGCTCGAGGTTTGCCCTCGAGAACCGGGACGGAGACCTTCTTGGCGTCCTCGCGCATCTGGAGGTACTGAGAACCACCGAACCCGAGCAGGGCCAGCGCGGCGATGATGCCGACCGTGAGCATGACGTAGGTCGCGCCACGGCGCCGACCTCGCTCTGCCGGGTCCACCGCGGCCGGGAAGGTTGACGTCGTGGACCCGGGCGCAGGCCCGGATGAGCCGTCCCTGGGACGGGTGGTGGCGGCATACACCTCTGTCGGTTCGGAGGTGTTGATCGCGGCGGGACCGGCGGCGAGTGCGGCGAGCGACGCCATCGCGGCAGCGCTGATCGGGCGGCCCAGGCGAGCCGCCTGGAGGTCGTTGCGGAAGGATCCGGCGTCCTGGTAGCGCTTCTCGCGGTCCTTGGCCAGGGAGTGGAGGACGACGGCGTCGAGATCCTCGCTGATCGACTCCTCGCGGGCGGACGGGGCCACCGGCTGCTCGCCCACGTGCTGGTAGGCGATGGACACGGGGCTGTCGCCGACGAAGGGAGGGCGGCCGACGAGGAGCTCGTAGAGCATGCAGCCGGCGGAGTAGAGGTCCGAGCGCGCGTCGACGTTGTGGCCCTGCGCCTGCTCGGGTGAGAGGTACTGCGCGGTGCCGATGACGGCCTGCGTCTGCGTCATCGTGGCGGCGGTGTCGGCGATGGCCCGGGCGATCCCGAAGTCCATGACCTTGACCGTGCCGTCCTTGGCGATCATGACGTTGGCCGGCTTGATGTCGCGGTGCACGATGCCCATGCGGTGGCTGTAGGCGAGCGCGTCAAGGACCCCCTCGGTGACACGGGAGGCTTCCTCGGTGGGGAGCCTGTCGCGTTCGGTGAGGATCTCGCGCAGCGTGCGCCCCTGGACGTACTCCATGACCATGTAGGGCACGGGGACCTTGGCGCCGCCGGACTCGACCGAGTGGTCCTCACCGGAGTCGTAGACGGCCACGATCGAGGCGTGGTTCAGCCCGGCCGAGGACTGTGCCTCGCGCCGGAACCGCTTGATGAAGGACTGATCGCGCGCCAGATCACTGCGCAGCATCTTGATCGCAACCTGACGCCCCAGACGGGTGTCATGGCCGAGATGGACATCGGCCATGCCACCACGCCCGATGAGTTCCCCCACTTCGTAGCGGCCCCCGAGCAGCAGGGGATCCTCGCTCATTGGTTCCTCACTTCTTCAGTCCAGCTTCGAGCATGGCCTTGGCGACTGGGCCGGCAACGGCGCCACCACCTCGGGCTTCACTGTCGGGGTCGCCGCCGTTCTCGACGACGACGGCGACGGCGATCTGCGGGTCGTTGGCGGGCGCGAACCCGGTGAACCAGGCGTGGGCGCGTGCCACTCCGTCGGTCTCGGCCGTGCCGGTCTTGCCCGCGACGCGCACTCCGTCGACCTGGGCGGGCTTGCCGCTGCCGTTCTCGACGACGGCTTCCATCATCTCGGTGAGCTGCGCGGCAACCTCGGGCGTCACGGCCTCGGAGAGCTGCTCGGGGTCGGCACGTTCGATGACGCTGAGGTCGCTCGAGAGAACCGACTTCACGAGGTAGGGCTTCATGACGACGCCGTGGTTGGCGACGGCGGCGCTGAGCATCGCGACCTGGAGCGGCGTGACCCGCACGTCGTACTGACCGACGGCCGACTGCGCGAGCTGCGGCTGGTTGAGTTCGGCGGGAACGCTGCTGGGAGTGACCCGCATCGGGATCGAAATCTGGTCTCCCACACCGAATTTCGCGGCCTGGTCACGCAGTGCATCGGCGCCGAGCTGCAACCCGAGGTAGCCGAACGCGCTGTTGCACGAGATCTCCATCGCGTGCAGGAACGTCGTCTTGTCGTTGGCACCGCACGACTTCCTGCCGATGTTGGGCAGGCCGACGGTCGTCTGCGGCAGGTCGAGCACGGCGGGGCCGGGCAGCTCGGTGTCGGGCTGGAACTTCCCGCTCGACAGCGCCGCGGCGGCCGTGACGATCTTGAACGTCGAGCCCGGCGGGTAGAGGTCGCCGGCGATGGCGCGGTTGGCGAGCGGCTTGTTCTTGTCGGTGTTGAGGGCCTTGTATGCCGCGTCGAGCTTGGTGAGGTTGTGGGTCGACAGCTCGGCGGGGTTGTATCCGGGGTTGCTCACCATCGCGAGGATCTCGCCCGTCGACGGGTTGACCGCGACCGCCGCTCCCTTGCGACCGTCGAGGGCCTTGATCGCGGCCTCCTGCACGGCGGCCTCGATGGTCAGCTCGAGGCTGGCGCCGGAGGTCTTGCGCCCGGTGAAGAAGTCGGAGACGCGGCGGAAGGCGAGCTTGTCGCTGCTGCCGGAGAGCAGACCGTTCTCGGCCTGCTCGAGGCCGCCGCCCGCGCCGTAGAACGAGTAGTAGCCGGTGATGTGGGCGTATGCCGCGCCGCTGGGGTAGGTGCGCAGCCACTTGTATTCGTCGCTGGCCGGGACCGACTTCGCGATGGCGGTGTCGCCGACGAGGATCTGCCCGCGCTCGCGGGCGTAGCTGCTGAGCAGGGTGCGCCGGTTGTCCGGGCGGGCGTTGAGGTCCTTGGCGTAGACGAACTGGATGAGCGTCGTCGAGACCAGCAGGGTCGCGAAGAGAAAGGCGACGACGAAGGAGAGGCGGCGGATCGGTGAGTTCATCGCACCTTCACCACCTGGGTCTGGTCGCTGGCCACGGGGCTGGGAGCGTCCGGGTCGGGGACAGGTCGGCGCGCGTGGTCACTGATGCGGAGCAACAGCGCCACGAGCGTCCAGTTGGCAAGGAGGGAGGAGCCACCCTGGGAGAGGAACGGCATCGTCAGGCCGGTGAGCGGGATGACGCGGGTGACGCCACCGACGACGACGAAGCACTGGAGTGCGACCGAGAACGCGAGACCCGAGGCGAGCAGCTTGCCGAATCCGTCGCGGGCGCCGATGGCGGTGCGCAGGCCGCGCTCGATGAGCAGCACGTAGAGGAGCAGCAGGGCGAAGAGCCCGACGAGGCCGATCTCCTCACCGAAGCTCGGGATGATGAAGTCGCTCTCCGCGAAGTAGGTGAGGTCGGGGCGACCACGACCGAGGCCGGTGCCGAACATGCCGCCAGAGGCCATGCCCATGACGCCCTTGGCCAGTTGGTCGGAGATGTCGAGGGCCTCCCGGCTGAACGTGTCGAGCCAGAGGATGACGCGTCGCTGCACGTGGTCGAAGAGCATGTTGGCGACGTAGCAACCGACGCAGAACAGCAGCATGCCGATGGCGACCCACGACGTGCGCTCGGTCGCGACATAGAGCATGGCGACGAAGAGGCCGAAGAACAGCAGCGAGGAGCCAAGGTCCTTCTCGAGGACGAGCACACCGACGGACAGCATCCAGGCAACGAGGATCGGGCCGAGGTCGCGGGCCCGGGGCAGGGTGAGGCCGAGGATGCGACGACCGGCCACGGACAGGGCGTCACGGGTCTGGACGAGGTAGCCGGCGAAGAAGATCGCGAGGACGAGCTTGGCGATCTCACCGGGTTGGAACGAGAACGGGCCGAGCTTGATCCAGATGCGCGAGCCGTAGTTCTCGATGCCGAGCCCCGGCACGAGCGGGAGGAGGAGCAACCCGAAACCGAGCGCCCCGGCGAGGTAGGTGTAGCGACGCAGGATGCGGTGGTCGCGCAGGATGATGAGCGCCGCGATCGCCAGGCCCGCGGCGAGCGCGCTCCACATGAGCTGGCGCAGGGCCATCCCCTCGGCGAGGTCCCGGCCGCGGGCCAGGTCGAGCCGGTTGATCATGACGAGCCCGAGGCCGTTGAGCAGCGTGGCGATGGGCAGGATCAGCGGGTCGGCGTAGGGCGCGCGCCAGCGCATGACGAGGTGGAAGACGGCCGTGATGATGAGGAAGCCGGAACCCACGGCGACAAGGCTCGGCGGGATCGCACCCTCGACGGCAAGACCCACGTTGACGTAGGCGAGCACGACGATGCTGACCGCGAAGACGAGGAGTGCGAGCTCCACGTTGCGGCCCTTGCGGGAGGCGAGTGAGGAAACTGTCGTCATGCGTTGGGGCTGATGCTCGGGGACGGGGAGCCGCTGGGCGTGCTGCTGGGAGGCGGGACCCGTCGGGCTGACGGTGGCTGAGCCGCTCGGCGTCGGGGTGGGCGTGGGCGTCGTCCACGTGGAGGGCACGGTCGCGCAGGAGCGGCCGAGCGACTTCGCGTAGCGGCACGCCTGGGCCTGGACCTCGAGGTTGCGGATCAGGGCGGCGGCGTCGGAGCGCGTGTCCATCGTGATGCCGCGGTCGAGCTGTCCCCGGTAGAAGTCGGGGAGGTCGTCGATGTCGATGGCGCTCGTCGTCTCGGCCTGCGACAGCTCGATCGGGCCGAGGGTCTGGTCGACGCCCTTGAACAGAGCGACGCGGCCGTCGTTGACGCCGACGTAGAACTGGGCCTGCGACCAGGACCACGCGGCATACCCTCCGCCGACGAGCAGGATCGCGGCGACCAGGGCGACGCCGACGCTGCGCAGGATCGTGGTCGTGCGGCTGCGCGGACCCTCGTCGGCGAGCTCGACGTCGTCGTCCGCGCCACCGCTTGCCTCCTGGGAGAGGGCGGCAGCCTTGGCTGCGGGCGTCACGGGGATCGGTCGGGTGTGGCGGCGGATCGCGGCCGCGGCCCCGACGATCTCGGGTGAGTCGCTCGGCACGAACTTGGTCAGGTCGACGACGTCGCCGATGACGACGGTGACGTTGTCGGGGGCGCCGGCGCGCAGGGCGAGCTGGACGAGCCGCTCGGCGCAGTCACCGGGCTTGCGCTCGGTCGTGAGGATCTCGTCGATGGTGTCGCGGGCCACGTAGTCGGACAGTCCGTCGGAGCAGATGAGGTAGCGGTCGCCGACGATCGCCTGGCGCACGACGACGTCCGGCTCCTCACCCTCGGCGCCGGTCAGGACGCGCGTCACGAGGGAACGCTGCGGGTGGGTCGAGGCCTCCTCGGGAGTGAGGCGGCCCTCGTCGACGAGTGACTGGACGAAGCTGTGGTCCTTGGTGATCTGGCTGACCTCGCCCGCGCGCACGACATAGGCACGCGAGTCGCCGATGTGGGCGAGGACGAGCTTGTCGCGGGCACGCAGGATGGCGATGAGCGTCGTGCCCATGCCATCGAGGTCCGGGTCGTCGTGGGCGAGCTCGCCGAGCTGGGTGTTGGCGGCCGTGATCCGGCGCAACAGGGCCTGGGTCGCGTCAGCGCCCGAGAACGCCTCCCCGTCGAGACTGACGAGCGCGCCGAGGATCGCGGAGGAGGCGACGTCTCCGCCGGCGTGACCACCCATGCCGTCGGCCATCGCGAGAAGGTGCGGGCCGGCATACCCGCTGTCCTCGTTGTTGGTCCGGACCATCCCGACATCGGAGCGGGCGGCGAAGTGGAAGGCGATCGGCATCCGCTACCTCCGCAGCTCGACGACGGTGGTGCCGAACCGGATCTCGGTACCGGCCGTCACGGGAGTCGGTGTGGTGAGCCGCAGTTGGCCGATGAAGGTGCCGTTGGTGGAGCCGAGGTCCTCGACCATCCAGCCATCGGGTCCCTTGTAGATGCGGGCGTGCCGACCGGATGCGAAGTCGTCCTCGAGGACGAGCGCGGACTCGGGGCTGCGGCCTACGAGGGTGCCGGACTCACGCAGCGGCAGGCTCGTGCCGGCGAGGGGGCCGCTCGTGACGCGCAGGTGGTTGGGTTCGCGCTCGGCGGGGCGGGCGTTGAAACGGCGCCCGGTCGGGCGCGGGGTGACGGGGCGCTGTTCGGCGGGGACTGCGGCCGGGTTGCCTCCGCGGGCGGCGGGGCGTGGGGTGGGCGAGCGTGGGGGCGCGGCCCGACGCGGGGTCACCTGGGTGCCGTAGAGGTCGCCGCGCAGGACACCGACGACGGCGATGACGAAGGCCCAGAGCACCACGAGGAGCCCGAGGCGCATGAGGGTGATGGTGAGCTCGCTCATGGGTGCGTGGTGCTCACTTTCGGCCGGCGCGATAGGTGACTGAGGTGCGGCCGACCGTGATGCGGTCGCCGTCCTCGAGGTGCTCAGACGTGACACGCTCGCCACCCACGAACGTGCCATTGGTGGAACCCAGGTCGCGGATCGTTGCGACAGTGTGCGGACCGTCCTGCGTCACGCGAATTTCGCTGTGCTGACGGGAGATTCCCGGGTCGTCGAGGATGATGTCGGCGCTGTCGTCACGGCCGAGGACGGTGATGGCACCCATGAGCGGGTAGCGCTCGCCGTCGACGTCGAGCCACGGACGGTCGGCCGGATTGGTGCGCTTCTTCTGCGCGGGCGGCTTCGCCGGTCGGTATGCCGCCGTCTCGCCGAGTTCGTCGTCGGCTACCGGCTCGTGACGTGGTCGGTTCGGGGCCGGGCGGGCGGGGGCCGGAGTCGCGACGGGAGGTGCGACAGGGGCCGCGGGATGCTGACCGGTCATGCCGGTCGCGCGCGGGCGCTTGGCCGTGCTGGGACGGATGCGGAAGACGCCCGTCTCGAGGTCGACGTCCTCGTCGAAGAGGATGTCGATCGGGCCGCCCGGCTGGTAGTGCTGGCTGTCGGCGTGCTCCTCGGCGGCGGCGATGAGTTCGTTCTCGAGTTCCTGGCCGTGGTCGGTGAGGCGATCGAAGTCGGTCTCGCTGAGCTCGATCGTGAAGACGTTGGGGACGACGGAGCGTCCGGAGCGTCCGGAGCTGGCGGCGCGGTCGTCCATGGCACGACGGATGGCGCTCGCGATCTCGACGGGCTGGACCTCGGCGCGGAACGCCTTGGCGAAGACACCGTTGACGGCGCGCTCGAGCTTGCCTTCGATGCGGTCGAACAGTCCCATGGCGCGCCTCCTCTGGTCGTGCGATCGGTGCTGCTGGCTGCGGTATGACGGTCGTCGGTCCGGCTCGATGCTATCCGGCGGGGCTGTGGTGACTCGTGAGGCTGGCGTGAACTCTCTCTGGAGAGGGTGTGGGCGGTGGGGTGGGGTTGTGGTGCGCCCAGTGAAGTCTCGGGCGAGGTTTGGGCGTCGGGTCCGTAATCGGCATTCGGGTTGAGACAGTGGGGGCATGAGGTCCTACTGCGCGGTCTACGTCGATGTCGGCTACCTCCTCGCATCGGCGGCGACGCGCGTCACGGGGTCATCGCTGCGCAGTGGCATTGAGGTCGACTACCCGGGCCTCATCGCGGGGCTCGTCGCGCAGGTCGAGGCCGACTCGGGGCTACCGCTGCTGCGGGTCAACTGGTACGACTCGGGCGCGCGCTCCGGCGGGCAGCCCGACTACCACCAGGACCAGATCGGGCTCCTCCCTCGGATCAAGCTCCGCCTCGGCCGTCTCTCGTATGCCGGTGAGCAGAAGGGCGTCGACGTGCGCCTGGGTCTGGACCTGGCGTTGCAGGGTCGGGCCCGGGTCGCGGACGTCGTCTACCTCGTCTCCGGCGACGACGACCTCACCGAAGCCGTCGAAGAGGCCCAGAGTGCCGGTGTCCAGGTGGTGCTGCTCAGCGTTCCCGGGTTGAACGGCCACGGTCACGCCGTCTCCAAACACCTGCGACGCGCGGCCGACGGGGAGCAGCCGATCGACCCCGAGATCATTGACCGGTGCGTGCGATCGCGAGCCATCCCCGAAGGCCTCATCCCGGTCGAGGCGGCCGGGCATGATCAGGTCTCCGAGTCGAGCCAGCCGGCCGACGTCCCGGTCGGCGAGCAGGTGGTGGCGCCCGAGGGCGAGTCCCCGGACGTGCCCGCCGAGAGCGCCGCCGGCACGCCTGCCGTCAGCCAGCCCGCAGCACCGTGCGCCGAACCGGAGCCTGCCGGAGCCAAGCCCGCAGCCCCGACTCCGGCGGCGCCCACCCCGTCCGCTCCCCCGACCCCGGCAGTGTTCGGTCGCAAGCGGGCCACGGAGGTCGTCCTCCCCTCTGCCCAGACCACGCCCACCTGGTCGACGACCACCGGCGACCTGCCAGTGGTTGACGCCGACGGAGTGTTCAACCCCGAGCTCATCGACGCCGTCGCCAAGACCGTCCTCGACTCCTGGTGCCGGACGGCAACCCCTGACGACCTCGTCGCGCTCAGGGCGGCGAAGCCGACGATCCCGGGCGAGCTCGACCGGGCCCTGCTCCTCGACCTGTCCGGGCGGGCCGGTGTCTACGACATCGACGACGCGAGTCGGCAGGACGTGCGCGAACGCTTCTGGTTCCACGTCGCTCGCGTCCGCCTCGCCTGAGCCAACTCAGGACATGAGTCGACCGCCGCATCGGAGGCAGATGCGGCGGTCGCGTTCGGGGTGATCAGCGGAGCCAGGAGTTGCCGACGATCTTGCTCCACCAGCGGCCGAAGCCGAGCTTGTCCCCGGAGAAGGTGTAGGCGAGAACGATCAGCGCCAGCGCCTCGATCCAGTGGCTGTCGAAGATCGGGTTGGTGAAGCCTTCACCACCGCGGCCGAGGGGGAACTCTGCGAAGTACATGAGGGCCAGGAGCAGGGTGCCGCCCCAGGCGGCGATCTTCATTCCCGCGCCCAGGAGGACGGCGACGCCGATGCCCAGGAGACCGAACATGAAGACGTAGTCCCAGATGCCTCCGGCGAAGTTGGCGTAGAAGCCGGCAAAGGGGCCGTCGACGACTGCGGGGTTCTTGGTGAGGAACCCGGTCGTGGGCGAACCGCCATTGATCCAGGCGTTCGCCGACGGAGTGCCGTAGCCGAGCCCGAACAGCTTGTCGAGGAACGGCCAGAGGAACGTGAATCCGATGACGTAGCGCAGACCGACGAGCGCCTTCTGGGCGATCGGGTTGCGGACGACGTCCTCCAGGTGGGCGGGCGCCTCGATGTCGTGGTGGGTGCGGCTGGTCTCGGTTTCCCGGACCACCGGCGCGTTCTTGGTGGCGTGCATGGTGACAACCTCCGGTGGGGGGTGGTCCGGTGGCAGTTGCCTCCGGTAACTCCAACGTAGGTCGGCGGCCTCGCGAGCGGATGGGCCTTTGGTCCTTTCATCTGCGCAGACGTCGCGCGGAGTGGAACTCACTCCGGGGTGACGAGTTCCAGTGCCTGGCGGGCGATTTCGAGCTCCTCGTCGGTGGGGATCACGAGGACCGTGACGGGTGAGTCGTCGGTCGAGATGACGGTGTCGCCCACACGGTTCCGTCCCTGGTCGAGCCGGATCCCGAGAAACTCGAGCCCGGACAGCGCATCGCCGCGGACGCGGTCCGAGTTCTCACCGATCCCCGCCGTGAAGACGAGCGCGTCGAGCCCGCCCAGCACAGCGGCATACGCGCCGATGTACTTGCGCAAGCGATGCGCGTAGACGGCGAGCCCCAGCTGGGCGTCCTCATCGCCGGAGTCGGCCAGTTCGATGACCTCGCGCATGTCTGCCTTGCCGGTGAGGCCGAGCATCCCGGATCGGTGGATGAGGAGGTCCTCCGCCTCGTCACTGCTCAGGTCGGCGACGCGGTGCAACTGCCCGATGACGGCTGGATCGATGTCGCCGCTGCGGGTGCCCATCACGAGCCCTTCGAGGGGGGTGAGCCCCATGGAAATCTCGACCGGGCGACCCGCAGAGACGGCCGCTGCTGAGGCGCCGTTGCCGAGGTGCAGCACGATCATGCGCAGATCCTCCCGCCCGAGACGCCGCGCCACCTCCCCGGAGACGTAGGCGTGAGACGTGCCGTGCGCTCCATACCGGCGTATGCCGTGTGCGCGCGCCGTCGCGCGGTCCACGGCATACGTTGCGGCTGCCGTTGGCAGGTCATGGAACCACGCGGTGTCGAAGACGGCCACGTGCGGGATGTCGGGCAGGAGCTCGCGTGCGGTGGTGATGGCGCGCAGGTTGATCGGGTTGTGCAGCGGCGCGAGGCTTGCGAGCTCCTCGATGGTGGCGCAGAGCGCGTCATCGATGAGGCGCGGCCCGTCGATGTCGCCGCCCTGGACGACGCGGTGCCCGACGGCGACGATTCCGTGTGAGTCCGCATCGCCGAGTTCCGCCAGGACCTGGCGCAGCGCGTCGCCGTGGTCGTCGACCTCCTCGACCGTGTCGGACGTGGCAACCAGGCCGCTGTCCGGGTCAACGACGGCGTACTTGAGGGAGGAAGAGCCGGTGTTGATCACGAGGATGCTGCTCATGCGCGACTCACTCGTTGTCACCACCGGTCGCCCGCCTGATCGCGTCGGGGCCACCTTCAGCAGTCCCGGTGTCCCCGGAGTCGGACCACACCCAGTCGCGCACCTCAGGCAGGTCGTCGCCGTGGGTCACGGCGTACGTGCGCGCCTCAGTTCGCCTGTCCTGCATCAGCTGTCGCACCGCCGCGGCCTTTGGACCGAGGGCGGGGACGCGGTCGATGACGTCCATGACGAGGTGGAACCGATCGAGGTCGTTGAGCATGAGCATGTCGAACGGGGTGGTTGTCGTGCCCTCCTCCTTGAAGCCGCGGACGTGGAGGTTCGAGTGCCCGGTGCGGCGATAGGTCAGACGGTGGATGAGGGTCGGGTAGCCGTGGTAGGCGAAGATCACCGGTTTGTCGGTCGTGAAGATCGCGTCGTAGTCGCCGTTGCTCAGCCCGTGCGGGTGCTCGGCCTCGTCCTGCAACCGCATGAGGTCGACCACATTGACGACGCGCACCTTGAGGTCAGGAAGGTTCTCGCGCAACAGCTTCGCCGCCGCGAGGGCCTCGATCGTCGGGACGTCCCCGGCGCAGGCGAGGACGACGTCGCACTCCGACGAGGGTCCCTCAGTCCCGGCCCACTCCCAGATCCCGAGTCCCCGGGCGCAGTGGTCGATGGCCTCGTCGATCGAGAGCCAGGTCGGCCCGGGCTGCTTGCCCGCCACGACGACGTTGACGTACTGCTCCGTGCGCATGACGTGATCCCACGTCGAGAGAAGGGTGTTGGCGTCCGGCGGCAGGTAGACGCGGATGATGTCGGCCTTCTTGTTGACCACGTGGTCGATGAATCCCGGGTCCTGGTGGCTGAACCCGTTGTGGTCCTGGCGCCACACGTGCGAGCTCAACAGGTAGTTCAGCGACGAGATGGGGCGACGCCACTCGATGTCGTTCGTCACCTTGAGCCACTTGGCGTGCTGGTTGAACATCGAGTCGATGATGTGGATGAAGGCTTCGTAGCTGCTCATCATTCCGTGCCGGCCCGTGAGCAGGTAGCCCTCGAGCCAGCCCTGGCACTGGTGCTCGCTGAGCATCTCGAGAACCTTGCCGACCTTGGCCATCGGCTCGCCGCCGTCCCAGGGCTGGTAGGCCGCGTTCCACTGCTTGGAGGTGACCTGGAAGACGCCACCCAGGCGGTTGGACGCCGTCTCGTCGGGGCCAAAGATGCGGAAGGTGTCGGGGTTGGCGCGAAGGACCTCGGCGAGCCAGTTGCCGAGAACGCGAGTGGCCTCGGCAATCGTGGCTCCCGGCACCTCGACGTTGACCGCGAAGTCGCGGAAGTCGGGCAGTTGCAAGGGTGTTCGCACCAGGCCGCCGTTGGTGCGGGGGTTGGCGCTCATCCGCAGCTCGCCTTCTGGTGCGAGTGAAGCGATGTCCTCGTGGAGGCGACCGGCGTCGTCGAAGAGTTCGTCGACGGCATAGGACTCCAGCCAGGCCCGGAGGTCCTGGAGGTGCTCCTCGGTGTCCCGCGCGCTCGCGAGCGGCACCTGGTGGCTGCGCCAGTGGCCCTCGGTCTGCTTGCCGTCGATCTGCTTGGGCCCGGTCCACCCCTTGGGTGTCTCGAAGACGATCATCGGCCAGCGGGGTCGCTCGACGTTGTCGGCGCCGACGCGGGCGGCCTCGGCCTTGATCTCGGCGATGTCGTCGAGGACCTCGTCGAGCAGCTCGGCGAACCGGCGGTGGTAGGCCTCGGGCGCCTCGTCGTCGAAGCCGGCCCTGAAGAAGTAGGGCCTGTGGCCATAGCCGACCATGAGCGACTCGAGCTCGTCGTGGCCGATGCGCGCCAGGACGGTCGGGTTGGCGATCTTGTAACCATTGAGGTGGAGGACGGGCAGGACGACGCCGTCGGTCGCGGGGTTGGCGAACTTGTTGCCGTGCCAGCTCGTGGCGAGGGGGCCGGTCTCGGCCTCGCCGTCCCCCACGACGGCGAAGACCAGGAGGTCTGGGTTGTCGAGCGCGGCGCCGTAGGCGTGGGACAGGCTGTAGCCGAGCTCGCCGCCCTCGTGGATCGACCCCGGCGTCTCAGGGGCCACGTGCGACGGTATTCCGCCTGGGAAGCTGAACTGCTTGAACAGCCGCTGCAGGCCCGCCGTGTCCTGAGCAATGTCGGGATAGGTCTCGGTGTAGGTGCCCTCGAGGTAGGTGTTCGCGACGAGGCCCGGACCGCCGTGCCCGGGACCGGTGACGTAGATCGTCGGCTGTCGGCGTTCGTCGATGACCCGGTTGAGGTGGGCGTAGAGGAAGTTCAGGCCAGGAGTCGTCCCCCAGTGACCGAGGAGTCGGGGCTTGACGTGGTCGCGGTGCAGCGGCTCCCGCAGCAGCGGATTCTCGAGCAGATAGATCTGACCGACCGAGAGGTAGTTCGCCGCCCGCCACCACCGGTGGATCCGGTCCAGGCTCTGCTCGTCGAGGGTGACGGCGCCGGTCGCGGAACGTGTGGGCCACTGCGGGCTGGTGCTGGTGGGGCTGGACTTGGGGCTCATCGTGCGGTCCTCTCGTCGGGGCGTGCACGCCGGCCCTGTCACGCTATCGCTGTTCCCAGGCGCTCGCGGGCCGCACGTCCGCGTCGCCCCACCGGAACGGTCCCGGTGACCTTGCCCAGGCCGACGTTCGCGCCGTACCCATAGATCGTCTCGATGTGACCGGCGGGCACGGCATACGTCTCGTGCCAGATGCCCACTGCGTCCGGGTGCTTGCGAGCGTTCGCGTTGAAGGCGCGCCACGCGGGAAGGTGCGCACGCTCGTTCATCCGCGAGTACGCGTACAGGTGGTCGGTGCTGCGCCACCACTGCACCGTCCACGGCCCCTTGAGTCCGACGAGGGTGGTGGCTCCGAGGAACCCGAGGTCATCCGCCTCGCCCCGCTCCGCCGCAGCCTTGTTGCGCTCGAGCTCGGCCAACATCCGGGGCATGGCGGCGGCGACCGGCATCCAGAGGTCCGGTCGGTGCGGTTTGCGGACGGTCATGCCGATGTGGAACACGACGATCTCGCCTTCGTGCGCGTGGGTCCTGAGGCCGGTGCCTTCGTCCATCGCTCGCTCCTGTTGGGATAGTTGGGCTATCCCCAGTTTGGAGAGTAGTACTATCCGAAGTCAAGACCTTTCCTCACTACGGAGGTATGCCGTGCGGCTGGCCGAGTTGTCCGACACCACTGGCGTGACGGTCGCGACCCTGAAGTACTACCTGCGCGAGGGCCTGCTGCACACCGGCCAGGCGGTGTCACGGACCCAGTCCGACTACGACGAGACGCACGTCGAGCGGGTGAGGCTGGTGCGGGCGCTCAGCGAGGTCGGTGGGCTGTCGCTCGCGACGATCGGGCGGGTGCTCGACGTCATCACCTCGCCCGGCCAGGACTGGATCACGGTGCTCTCGACGGCTCAGCGCTCACTGGTGAAGTCGCGACGCGACACACCCGACGGCGGTGTGCCCGACCAAGATCGCGGTAGTCGGGCGTCGGCCTGGGTGACGGCTCGCGGCTGGCACGTCGACCCGGCGGACCCGTTCATCGACGACCTCGACCGCGCGTGGGCCGCCTGCGACGACGTCGGACTCGGCCTCGACGAGGCGCGGATGAACGCCTACGCCGACCACGTCGAGAGCGTCGCCGAGATCGACGTCGCGACCGTTCCCGTCGACCCCGAGGGCGCGATCCGGCAGGTCATCCTCGGCACGGTCCTCGTCGACCCCGTCCTTGCTGCGTTGCGCCGACTGGCCCAGCAGCACGTCTCGATGGTGCGTGCCGCTCAGCGATGAAGGTCAACATCATGGCCGCGGGTTCGCGCGGCGACGTCCAGCCGATGGTGGCGCTGGGGGTCGGCCTGACCCGCGCCGGGCACGACGTCACGATCTGCGCCGGCGACGACTTCGAGGACTTCGTCACCCGCCACGGACTCACCTTCGTACCGGCAGGCGTCCGCATTGACGAACTCATCGCGTCCCGACTCGGCGTGGACTGGCTCGGTCACTCCAGCCGCAACCCCTTCCACGAGCTCGCCGCGCTTCGCCGCTTCGTGCGGGCGTCAACGCAGGGGTATGCCGGTGCGCTCGTTCCGCTCGTCGGTTCCGCGGACCTGTGGGTGAGTGGAGTGCTGACCGTCCATGCCGTCGACGCCCTGGTGTCCGTCGGCGGTGGACGTCACGTCGTCGCCGAGTTCGCACCGATGAGGCCGACCCGGTCAGGATCCGCGACGATGCAACCGACCTTCCCGACGCGGTCCTCAGTGGCGAATCTCGTTGCGGGACAGGCAACGCAGCAGGCGATGGGGTCGGTCTTCGCGCTGCCCGGAGACCTCATGCGAGGCGAACTCGGGCTGCCGGCAACAGGTCGTCGCGGTTTCCTCGATGCGATCAGGCGAACGCCCGGCATCCTCGCGGCATCACCCCTCGTCGTGCCTCCGCCGTCGGACTGGAACGGCAACCCCGAGCCCACGGGGTATTGGTTCCTCGACGAAAAGGCAACGTACACACCGGAACCGGCGCTCGCGGCATACCTGAAGGAAGGTTCGAAACCGGCGTATGTCGGATTCGGGTCGATGCCGACGCGGGAGGCCGCGGCGATGAGTTCGATGGTTGCGGAGGCGGCGAGGGCGGCTGAGGTTCGGGTGGTCCTGCACGCGGGGTCGGCGGGTCTGGAGTCGGTCGATGACACGTGGGTGCGCGCGGTGGGGAGCGTTCCTCATGCCTGGCTCTTCGAGCAGATGGCTGGGGTCGTCCACCACGGCGGTGCCGGAACGACGGCGGCGGCGGTGCGGGCGGGGGTGCCACAGGCGGTGGTGGCGCACATCGGGGACCAGCCGTACTGGGCGCGCCGGGTGCACGAGCTCGGCGTCGGAGCGCGACCGGTGCGGCGCCACGAGCTGTCGGTGAGGTGGCTGACCGAGGTGCTGCGCGGGTTCGCTCGGGGCGAGTGCGCGGCGCGGGCGGCGGCCGTGGGTGTCGAGATTCGGCGTGAGGACGGCGTCGGGCGGGCGGTCGAGTTGCTGACCTGACGTCGCCCATTTGGAGACAGGCGCGTGTCTACGGCACACTGGACCAGTTCCAAGCGCAAGTGGCGGAACGGCAGACGCGCTGCGTTCAGGTCGCAGTGTCCGAAAGGGCGTGGGGGTTCAAATCCCCCCTTGCGCACGTTTGTCCCTCGGGACGGCACGAAACCCTCGAACCTTCTGGTTCGGGGGTTTCGTGTGTCGGGGGCGGGGCCGTTGCTGAGATCTTCACTAGCGCGTGGACGCTCGGCTTGGAGGCAACCAGCCACGAGCGGCTGTCGCAGATGTGGGCCGGACGCACTAGCTAGACGTCGCCATTTCACCACTCCACTAATGGTCATCGACAGCTCGTGCACGCAACTCCACAATTGCGATGATCTCGAAGCTGTCGTCGGCCGACCGCAGCATGGGGATGTGGCTCGAGGGCCTGAGCAGTCACTTCAGGGGCGCGCCCGGGGCTCATGAAGGAGGAATTGTCGATGTTTTCACACGTGGAGTCACCAACATCGTCGGGCGGCAACGAGCAAGGCTTCATGTCGGTGGAGATGGCCGCCTTCATGGTCGCAGGTCTGTCACTCCTGCTCTCTGTTCTGCTGGTCATCGAACCGTCTCCCTTTCGGAAGGCAAGAGAGGACTATTTCGCTTCGTTCTTTGCGAACGACGGTGATGTCCCGATGTCTGTGGCGAATGTGACTGTCAAGACATCCGGATACCGCAAGGACAAAGGCGGGAACATCTGGTCCGGTGCCAATCTGATCGACGGAGACCTCAAGACCGCCTGGAGCGAATGTCGAACAGAGGACGAGGCGAGGAAGAGCACCGAGCGGCGCAATCCCTGCGATGAACCCCGTGACCGGCGCCCGCGCGATGAACGCTGCACGTCTCCAGGTGCCACCGTGACCAGCGACGTGGTCCAAGGGATCAATGAATACGCAGAGATGACTCTTCCGACCAAGACCGAGCTGAAGGCCGTCTACATCCAGAACGGCAACCAGAAGAGCGATCAGGTCTTTCTGAGGAATCCGCGAGTGAAGAAATTGGAGGTCAAGATCGATGGAAAGTTCATCAGCGACCTCGACCTCACAGATGAAAAGGGACCGCAGCGGTTTGATGTCAAGGCGAGCGGCACCAGGATCCGGTTCACGATCAAGGCAACCTACCCGGGAGAATGCATTATCGAACAATCGAAGAACGACAATGGAATGTACTACTATGACGCGTCGATTGCAGAAATCTCACTCATTCCTGCCAAGACGCCAAGTACCGACTCGAAATAGAGCCGCCGGTTGGTTGGTGCGCCCGGCGGCGGTCGAGTTCGAGTTTGGGTCAGCGGGGCTCGAAGGAGGTGGCGAGGGCTGCCAGGGTGGCGGCGCGTTCGCGTCGCGCGATCCGGGCGAGGACCGGCGTGGCCAGGCGGTAGGTCCCAGCGGTCCGCAGCCGGGCGCGGTGACGCACGAGCGTGTTGTCGGGATCAACAGCCTCGAGCGAGTAGCCGGGCCACCCCTCGGCCTTGACCTTGCCCGCCTTGGTCTTGTCCCACCAGTGGAAGACCAGGGTGTGAGGCACCTCGAACTCGACGATCTCGCCAGGAGTGGCACCGAAGGAGGTCGTGTCCAGGTAGGTCGTCCCCAGCTCCGGATCGCCGGGAGAGGTCACTTCCGTGCGTTTCAGGATGCTCCCCTGCCGGGGCATCCAGTCGTCGTAGCGAGCAATGTCAGCCAAGCGCGCGAAGACGTCATCGATCGGCGCGTGAACGGTCCGCGTCAGCTCGAACTCGACGACACCCATGCCTCATCGTCCGCCTCCGCGCGGCCGGGGACAAGACCTCAGTGGAGGGTGGGGCGGTAGATGAGTTCCTGGATGTTGCTGTCGAGGGTGCGGGTCTCGAGGAGTTCGAGGTCGAAGTCGGCCGCGCCACCGAAGATCGGCGCGACGCCGTTCTGACCGGTGATGACGGGGAAGAGCGTCACCTGGACCCGATCGACGAGGCCCGCAGCCATGAGGGCCCGATTCATCGACAGGCTGCCGTGCGAACGCAGGGGAACGGGCGACTCCTCCTTGAGGCGGGCGACGATGTCCACCGCGTCGCCGGTCACGACGGTGGCGTCGGCCCAGTCGAGGGGTTCGTGCAGTGTCGTCGAGACCACGGTCGCGGGGAGGTTGATCATGCGCGTGACCCACGGGTCGCGGACGTCCGAGTCCTCGGTGCTCTCGGCGAGCATCCCGACGAACTCGCGGAAAGTGTTGGCGCCGAACACCATTCGCTGGTCCGCGGCATACAGGGAGTTGCGGTGCTCGAGCAGTTCAGGACCCTGCTTGCCCCAGTAGCCGGTCCAGTCGCCGGTGGCGGCGCCGAAGCCGTCGAGGCTGGAGAAGATGTCGAAGGTGTACGTGGCGGTCATGGTGTTCCTCCTCGTGCGAGGCCGCCCGGGTGGCTGGCCTCTCACTTCACCTACGAACGGGATACGCCCGATACGACCCTCGGGGCAACGTCAATCTTCGATGTTGGCGTCGCAGCGCGTGACGATGACCGCCTTGAGGGGCGCGACCGTGACATCGAGGGCGGCCACCGCGGCCTCGGGGACGAGGTGCTCGCGCATCGCATTGGCCAACGTGGCAGCGAGCTTGTCCCAGACGGGTTCCGTGATGGCCTCACCCCCGTTGGCGACGAACGTCAGGTGCGCATCGGCGAGGCGGCGCACTTCGCCGACGGTGAGGCCTTCGCCGGTCAGCTCCATCACGGTGGACATGACGTGCCGCTGGAGGGTGGGTCGGTCCATCGTGCCGAAGTAGGGCTTGAGCATCTGGTCGCCGGAGATCCGGTCGGAGATGCTCTGGATGACGCCGGACCAGGCGTTGCCGTCGGAGTAGTAGCGCAACCAGTCAAGCAACGGAATGTCCGACGAGCGCGCGCGCAACATCGGTGGCGGGGTGAGTCGGTGGGCAGCCGGGCGGTCCGGGAAAGGGATCGACGCCTTTGGCTCGGGCGTCAGGGTGGCCACGGCCGCTGGCTTGGGCGCGGCCTTGGACCCGGGCCCTGGCTTGCTCTCGGAAGGTGTTCGTCTGCACCAGCTCGGTGGGATCGGCAGTGGCCTCCTCCTCGGCAAGCTGGGCCTGGTAGGCGCGCATCATCCGATGGCGGGCGACGAGCCCTCCCGACGACGAGGAGCACGCCGACGGCAATCATCAGCCACGGCCACATGAAGCGTCCCTTTCGCCGATCCCCGAACTGCCCTTGCTGGGACAGACTCTCTCAGGTCCGACCGTGAGCGCCAGACCCGGTTACCGGGATGCCGGGGCGCACACGGGAAGACGAGCAAACGGCATACCGGCTGGGGACGTGTCTGTGCTTCGAATGCTGAAGCAAAGTCCGGCAGAGCAACCCTGGGTCAGCGGCCAGCCATGGGCCAGAGCTTCTGCGGTACGACCATGCACCAGGCGTCGAGGACGAGCTCGCTCATGCGGTCTTCGTCGAGCCGATTGAGATGTGCCTCCACCCAGTTGAAACGCAGGTCCGACGGGCGCGGCAGGAAGAACACGTCCGGCTCGCTCTCGACGAGGGCCACGCGCTCCTCCTTGGGGAACGCGAACCCCATCTCTGTCTCCTCCTGGTTGAACGCGAGCCACACGATGCTCCCGATCCGGAACTTCACCCGGTCGCGCACGATCACCTCGTAGCTGCGAGGCAACCCGCCGCCACCGCACGCACGTCGTCGATCGTGACCGGCATGGATCCAGCGTGGCACCGACCACCGACCGGCGACAGGTGTTCAGGGAGTGGCCGTAGGGTCGGGTGATGACTCTGCGACCCCTGGCCCGTGCCCTCGACACCGTGCTCGACCGAGCGGTCGTGCCCGGCTTCTCGAGCATTGGGTATGCCGTGCGCCGTCGCCTTCCGACGTGGCCGGCCGACCCGGCCGTCGGAGCCCTCGCGGGCCGCCACGTCGCCGTCACCGGCGCCACCTCTGGCCTCGGTGTCGCGACGGCCCGCCAGCTCAGCGAGCTCGGCGCGCATGTCCACCTCATCGTTCGCAACGCCGACAAGGCCACGGAGGTCGCCGCCGACCTCCCCGGGCCGTCGACGACGTGGGTCTGCGACCTCGGCGATCTCGACAGCGTGCGTGACTGCGCCAGCCGCATCGTCGCCGACGGACTCGAGCTCCACGCCCTGGTACACAACGCGGGTGCCATGCCGCCCGAGCGCACCGAGTCGCCACAAGGGCACGAGCTGTCGATGTCGTTGCACGTCCTCGGTCCGGTCCTGCTCACCGAGCTGCTGCTGCCGGCCCTCACGGGTCACGAGGCCCGCGTCGTGCTCGTCACCTCCGGGGGGATGTACGCGCAGAAGCTTCCGGCCGACGACCCCGACTACGAGCGCGGGGAGTACTCCGGTGCCACGGCATACGCGCGGAGCAAGCGCGCCCAAGTGGAACTCCTGCCGATCCTCACGACGCGATGGGCCGCAGACGGGGTCGCGGTCTATGCGATGCACCCGGGCTGGGCGGCGACCCCCGGCGTGACCGAGTCACTACCGACCTTCGACAAGGTCCTCGGGCCGATCCTGCGCGATGCCGACTCCGGCGCCGACACGACGACCTGGCTCGTCGCCGCCACTCCCCGACCGCGCGGCGGAGGCCTCTGGATGGACCGTCGCGAGAGGCCCACCGCCTACCTCGGTCGCAACAGTCCCAGCTCGGACGAGCGCCGACGGGTGTGGGAGTGGGTGGCCTCCGCCCTGGACGTCACTCCCTGACCGGCGGATTCTCGATGTAGTCGCGCGCTCGCTGGACCGGCGCATCGGTGGCGAGCTCGTCCCGGGCCGCAGGGGAGGTCGAATAGAGCTCGACCATCTCCTGGTACGGCAGCAGGGGCAGGTGGCGATGGGGCAGCCCGATGGCCTCCTCGGTGACGACCGTGCGGCGCCCGAACAGCGGGAGCATGTGGTGGACAGGGACGACCGGCCGTCTGGTCTCGACGATGAACTCCGTGGGGGTGGTGACCAGGCCCTTGACGTCGTCCCACGGGACGAAGACCTCGGAGCCGCCATACAGCTGGTGCAGGCCCTCCGGGGTGAAGGTCAGCGTCCCGTCCCCCGCCCTGCCCGTCACGCGCGCCCACCCGACGTAGACCATGAGCCCGCCACCGATGAGGAAGAACCCGGCGGCATACAGCGACGAGTTGAGGTACCACAGGCCCAGCGCCAGCACGCCGAGGACGATGATCACGGCGATGACATTCACCGACGGGTGACCCCGGTGGGGATGGATCGACAGCCCCGTCCGCCCCTGGGCGGAGCCCGTCGTGACGACGTCCTCGATCGGGCGCCGCCACCGGGTGAGCAGGATGATTCCGATGGGTACTGCCAGCAGGCCCGCGAGGGCCGCAACACCTCCGAGGGTCACCATGACGACCTCGCTTTCCCGCTGCGCCCTTTGCGGGGATCAGCGCACTTTGTAGACGTGGGCGCGATGTCCGACCCGCACCACGACGACGTCCACTACGTCATCGTGGATGGAGTAGAGGATCCGGTAGTCGCCCCGTCGGGCCGACCAGTATCCATCGAGCTCTTCGAGGAGGGGCTTACCGACGCGATGAGGGTTCCGGGCCAAGGGCCCGAAGATGAACTTCAGGATCGCGGGGGCCACCCGTGGAGGCACGCGGTCCAGGTCGCGAATCGCGGAGCTGGACAGACGAACCGTGAAGGTCACGCGGTGTCGACGTTGTAGCGCGCCCGCACCGAGTCCTCGCCCCACAGTTCGCCGGCACTCGCCTCGGCCTCGGACCGATTGATGTCGCCACCGATCCCCGGCTCCGACTGCCAATGGAGGGTCTCGAGCAGGGACTCCAGATCCTCGACGGCCAAGAGGACCGCCGCGGGCTTGCCGTGACGCGTGATGGTGACTCGCTCGTGAGTGGTCACGGCGCTTTCGACGAGCTCGTTGAGCCGGGCCTTGGCCTCGGTCAGTGGCAGCGTCGTGGACATGTATCCAGCGTAACAAAACAGGTCTGAATTCGGTGCCGAATGCCGATGACTCGGAAGAGGAAGGGTGGGCTCAGTTGGTCGCGCGGTCGTTCGCGGGCTCGCAGCATCGCCCGGCGCTGCGCTCCCCGGACCATTCGCCCATCACCGCGGCGTCCGCGCCCATTCGCATCACGGAGTGACCACGGCGCGAGGCACTCCCTCAGCCGACGGTCAGTGGCCGGCCCTGGGCCAGAGCTTCTGGCGCACGACCACGTGGGTGAGGCCGTTGTGACCGTGAGTGGCCCGTAAAACGTGTCCTCGGGGGTGGGCTTCTCGTGCTGTCCAGCGCGGTCTGTGACTCGCAGTTGGGCCAGAGGCCGAGGGCGTCATCGTGCTATGGGCCTCATCGCGAGAGCGGCGAAGACTGCGACGTGCATGCAGCAAACATTCAGCAACCACACCTCCAGGAGGACGCCATGCTGCGAAGACTCACTGTTTTACTGCTCACCGGATTCCTCGTCCTACTCGCCGGGCCGGCGATCGCCGCCCCGCCCACCACGACGACGACCACCACGCAGGGTGTGGTGGAGACGTTCGTTGACCTCGTACCCTCGTGCGAGGGCGGCGGACCCCTCTACACGATCACCACGACGACCAACCGCATCGAGCACGAGACGGCCTTCGACGACGGTCGTCTGCACGTGACGTTCACGGACACGGGAACATTCACCGCTGTTCCCCTGAGTGACCCGTCCCTGCCGAGCTACACCGGCAAGGTCACCATCTGGGGCGGCTTCAACCAGAGCAAGGCGAACGTCAACGGGACGTTCACCTTCAACGTGCGAGGAACGGGTTCGGACGGCTCGACCTTCGCCAACCACACGGTGGATCACTTCAACGTTCTCCCCGACGGGACGACGCAGGAGTTCTTCAAGTGCCACTGATCGGCAACTCTGTCGTGGCCGCATAGGCGGCCACGACGGGGTCCTCGTCGCTGAGCAGCCGGAAGAGGGCCGCTCGCAGCATCGCCTGGCGCCGCGCTCCCCCGGACCATTCGCCCATCACCGCGGCGTCCGCGCCCATCCACATCACGGCGTCGAGGACGCACACGGCCTCGGCCCAGAGCGCAGGCCGCCAGTACGGCGACACGTCGATCACGAACGGGATCCCCGTCGCGTCGAGGAGGACGTTGCCGGCGAGGTCGCCGTGGACGAGCTGGTCGGGCCCAAGGCCTGTCGTCGTGAGCTCGGCCATGAGCCGGGAGACGAACGCTCCCACAGCAGTGGGTATGCCGCTCGGCTGGCTCTCGCCGAACGCGATGCGTTCTGCTGTGGCCCAGCGGTCGTCACGTCGGTTGACGCCAAGGGGCGCCGTGGCGACCTTGGCGGCGAGGCGCGCGTGCAGGAGTCGGCCAGTGGCGAGAAGGACGTCGAGGTCCGTGCAGGGGCGGGTACCTGGCTCGAATCGCGTTGCGCCCCAACCGTTTGCGACCCACTTGAGGTCTCGCGTCGGGATGGGCATGGCGAGCCGGATCGAGCGAGGTCGCTCGTGGTCGAGCTCACCGGACAGCGGAGCGATGATCGGGTTGAGCCAGTTCGCCGTGTACTCGTTGCGCCCGGGTGACAGGACCAGGTCACCGGCCAGCACGCTGTGCCCCTGCCCGCCGGCGAGGGGCACGGAGTCCTCGGGCACGGCATACAGGTCAAAGACCTCGGCGGAAGGCTTCACTTCACGCACGCTAGACCTTCGGGCTCGTGGCGTGTCCACGGCCATGAACTGGGTGCGCAAAAGGCCTGTCGCGAGGGGCTGTTGGTGGAGGACAGTGGAGGCACGACAGAACGGGATCGGAGGGTGCATGAGCATGAGCCAAGCCCCTTCATCAAGTTCGTCCAGCTCGAGCAGCGTGCCGTACGGGGAGGCGCGCGACCCTGTCGTGGCCATCATCGAGAACGCCGGCCACGAGGCTGATCCCAGGGTGGTTGAGGTCGCACGGTTGGCGGCAGCAGCCCACGTGCAGCGCGCCGAGGACGGGAAGGCGGACGGGCGCGCGGTCAACCGGAGCACCTTCCTGCTGGCGCTCGGATGGGTCGATGACAACGTCCGAGTGGCCCTCTTCCAGAACCGCATTCATCTCGAGGCACTTGAGAATCTGCTCGGCGTCACCGATGAGCGAGGCGGATTCACGGGGCCGTACGAGCTCGCCGAAGACTTGGAGCGAGCCTTCCGGACCTACATCGAGAGACCTCGCACGATGCAGCTGATCGTCACGCCGTGGTCACTTGCGGAGGCGATCCTCGAGGACGTCGTGGCCCACGGCGGCCTGCTCGGCGATCGGCTGAAGCGACTGGGGGCGGACGCTGACTCAGTCCTCACGTCGCTTCGCCTGCGACCTGCCGAAAGCCCCGATCCGCAGAGCGAGGACTCGGACCTGCCGATGATGCGCGACATCACTGCGCGGCAGTTCGGGGTGCAGCTCCCGCCGGAGACGACTGACCCCGGCCCCTATGTCTCTCGGGACGTCGACGACGCGTTGCGCCAGCATCTGCGAGAGGGCTTGCCGGTGGTGGCCGTCGTGGCTCCGCCCATGAGTGGAGCGATCCGCACCGTGTATGAGGCGCTGCGACGGGAGCGACCCGACGACCGGGTGTTGATTTTGCACGAGTGGCTCGCCGAACGTGAGGCTGCGGGCGGTGTCACCCCCGAGGACGTCGACCGATTGCTGTCCACAGGCGCCGATCTCGTCTGGGTCAAGAACTTGGGCGAGCTGGCCGGGCGCTACCCGGTCGTGAAGGACTGGGTCCTCGCTCGTGGTGATGCCGTGGCCGCGACCGTGGTCCTCGTCGTTCGGCCCGATGACATGTCCTTGGCAACGGGCCTGGGTCTGGCGCCCGACACCCGGGTGCAACTGACGGCGGGACTCTCGGCGGACGAGCAGTCGCGGGCCCAGTCGCTCTACGAGGGTGAGGTCTCCGCGGTGTCCGCCCTGGCAGGGGCGGCTGCTCGCCGTCACGGTGTCGTGCGGGCCAACTTCGCTGCCGACTCGGCCGCCGCCGAGTTGCTCAGCGTTGCCAACGACGACCTCGACGTCCGTGCCGACGTCGACATGCTCGCCAAGCTCATCGCCTCCAGGGACGTGACGCCACCGCTGTCCATCGGCCTCTTCGGGCCGTGGGGATCGGGCAAGAGCTTCCTCATGCACCAGGTCCAGTTGCGGATCAAGGACCTGGCGAAACGGTCCAAACCCACCCCTGCGACGGCCGACTCCCCTGCCGCCGAGAGTCCTGCTCCGCCGAAGACCGGCTACCTGACCGAGGTCATCCCGGTCGAGTTCAACGCGTGGCAGTACGCCCACGGGACGGCGCTGTGGGCCGCCCTCATCAACAAGGTCTTCGAGCAGGTCCGGGTGGAGCTCACCGAGCAGAACCGCTACGAGGAGGTGATGAAGAAGCTCGCCGACAAGGACCTCGCCGTCGTGAAGGCTCGGGTGAGGTTGGACGCCGCGAAGAAGAAGGTGACCGAGGCCCTTCCCGCCGCTGAGGACCGGCCGATCGGGGACGTTGTCAAGGAGCACGACGACATCACCACCGCCGAGGCGAAGCAGGTCGAGATCGGCATGCAACTGTCCGTCGCGACGTCGCAGATGAGTGAGCTCAAGGACGAGTACGACAGGCTCAGGCCTCTCGCCGCCCAGGTCGCTCGGGCGTGGTCCACGGCGTCATGGGCGCGCAGGGTTCTTCTCGTCGGTGGTCTCGCCGTCATCGGTGCTCTCGCCCTGATGCTCATCGTGAAGCCCGATTGGATGATCGCCCTCCTGGGGGCTGTCATCGGAGCGCTCGGCGCTGTTCTCCCCCTGCTCGATCCCCTCAGGAAGGGACTCGAGCAGGCCCGCAAGATCCTGCGCGCCGACGAGAGGGACAAGGAAGAACTGCGTCGCGCGGAGGTGGATCTCGCCCGCGCCACCAACGACATGCAGGCAGCCAAGATGTCCGGCCTCGCAGGCCTCTACGGCTTCGTCGACGACCGGAGCAAGGCCGCCGAGTACCTCCAGCCCCTCGGCATGGCGCCGATGATCCGTGACGACCTCAAAAGGCTCGCCGACCTCGCTCACGGCAAGGACGGCATACCCGGCATTGATCGGATCGTCATCTACATCGACGACCTCGACCGCTGCCCGGCGTCCCAGGTCGTCCAGGTCCTCGAAGCGGTGAACCTGTTGTTCGGCTTCGAGCTCTTCGTCGTGGTCGTCGCCGTCGACTCCCGCTGGCTGCTCCGCTCCCTCGACACCGAGTTCAGCGAAGCCTTCGACAAGAGCGACGCTGCCGCACCCACCCCGCAGAACTACCTCGAGAAGATCATCCAGATCCCGTTCTGGGTCCAGCCGATGAAGCCCACGGGATTCGGAAAGCTCGTCACCAGCCTGGCCGGCGAGGTCACGCAGTCGCCGGCCACCCCGACCCCCGATCCCACGAACGCACCAAATGAACTGCACGGCCCCACCGATCCCACTACGGACACCGCGTTGATTGCGGGCCACGCCGGCCCGGTCGAGGATCCAGTCACCGGTGGCCCGCCCGAGACACCTGCCACCGAGACCCCTGACGGTGACGGCGGGGGTGACGGCACGACCACCACGGGCGAGAGCGACGAGACCCCACCGGACGACCTCAACCCCGAAGCCCTGCGTCTCACGTCCAACGAGCGCGACTGCATGACGATGTTCCTCCCCCTCGTCGGGACGCCCCGCGCCGCCAAGAGGTTCATCAACACCTACCAGCTGTTGCGGGTCACCGTCCCTGACGTGGATGCCTTCCTGGCCGCCAAGGAGTACGAGCCGGTCCTCGTGCTCCTCGCGCTGGTGACGGGGACCGTGCCCGTCACGGATTCGATGATCGTCGAGCTGGCGTCGATGACCCAGTCGGACTTCGGTGCGTTCCTCGCGGCAGCCGTGAAGCGCGATGCGTCCGGCGAGCCGAAGAAGCGCGAATGGCAGGCCATCGCCGACGCGTGCGCCGCCCTCCGCACGGGCGCGCTCACCCCCGAGCTCATCAAGATCTGGTTGCCCAAGGTGGCGCGCTACTCCTTCCACCACGTGGAGTGGTGACGGAACGACGGTGAGGTATGCCGTCCGCTCCCGAGCGGACGGCATGTTCACGTTTCGCTCTTGTCAGGTTTGGATCAAGACCCTATTGTGCTAGTTAACTAGTGGAATGAGGTTCCGATGATCGAGTTCTCGTTGGATGCGCGGTCGGGTGTCTCGCCCTACCTGCAGGTGGTTCAGCAGGTGCGCCGGGCGTTGCGCCTCGGCCTGCTGGAGAAGGGGGACCAGCTCCCCACCGTCAAGGACGTCGTCGCCAGGTTGGCGATCAACCCCAACACCGTGCTCAAGGCCTACCGGGAGCTGGAGCGGGACGGCCTCGTTGCCGCTCGCCCCGGAGTCGGCACCTTCGTGACGCGGACCCTGGCCAGCTCCTCGCTGGCCGCCCACGAGCCCTTGCGCCGCGACCTCGTCAAGTGGCTCGCGAAGGCCCGGCTGGCCGGCCTCGACGAGGAGAGCATCGAGGACCTGTTCACGAGTAGCTTTCGGTCCGCCGACGAGGAAATAGCATGAGCGCGATCCTCGCGGCGAGCGGACTGGGCAAGCGCTACCGCCGCACCTGGGCGTTGAAGAACTGCACGCTCGAGATCCCCGAAGGCTGCGTCACCGGCCTCGTCGGCCCGAATGGCGCCGGCAAGACCACGCTGCTCAACCTGGCCGTCGGGATGCTCGAACCCACCGAGGGCAGCATCGAGGTCTGCGGTGGTCGTCCGGCAGCGGACGCGGCCCAGCTGGCCAAGGTCGGCTACGTCGCGCAGGACACCCCGACCTACGCGAACCTCAGCATCGCCGACCACCTCCGCATGGGCGCGCACCTCAACCCCCGCTGGGACGCGTCCATCGCGCAGGCCCGCGTCGCCGCCCTCGGCCTCGACCCGAAGCAGAAGGCCGGCAAGCTCTCCGGCGGGCAGCGGGCCCAGCTCGCCCTCACCCTCGGACTCGCGAAGCGTCCGGACCTCCTCATCCTCGACGAGCCCGTCGCCAGCCTCGACCCCTTGGCCCGGCGCGAGTTCCTGCAGGCGCTGATGGAGGCCGTCGCCGAGAACGAGCTCAGCGTCCTGCTCTCCTCGCACGTCGTCTCCGACCTGGAGCGCGTGTGTGACCACGTCGTCGTCCTCGTCGACTCCGAAGTGCGCGTCGAGGGCGATGTCGAGTCGTTGTTGGCGAGTCACCACCGGCTCACCGGCCCGCGGCGTGACGCAGCGACCCTGCCGTCGGACCAGCACGTCGTCGCCGAGAGCCACACCGATCGCCAGTCCACGTTCGTCATCCGCACCGAGGCACCGATCCTCGACCCGGCGTGGTCGGTGGGGTCGCTCGGCCTCGAGGACCTCGTCCTCGCCCACATGGAGCAGGCGGCTCGACCCGTCGCGCCTTCCACGAGCAGTCCCGCGCGACGGACCCTGGAGGTGCTGTCATGACCTGGTTGATCTGGCGACAGATTCGCACGCAGTTCCTCGCGGTCTACGCACTCGTCGCAGCGGGCGCCGTCGTCCTCGCCGTGACCGGTCCGCGACTCGCCGACCTCACACCAGTGGACGGCAGCATCTTCAGCCAGATGACGCAGCTCGACCGATTCACCTACTACTCCGGCGTCGTGGTCCTCGCGGTCGTCCCCGCGCTGATCGGCATCTTCTGGGGCGCACCGCTCGTCGCCCGCGAGCTCGAGAACGGCACGCACCGTCTCGCCTGGAACCAGTCGGTGACGCGCACCCGCTGGCTCGCTGCCAAGCTCGGTGTCGCCGCCATCGCCACGGCGCTCGCGGTCGGCACGCTCACGCTCGCGGTGACATGGTGGACCGACCCGCTGGACGGCATACAGAGTGAAACGCGCGGAAGTCTGCCCTCGCGGATGGCTCCGGTGGCGTTCGCCATGCGCGGGATCGTTCCCATCTCGTATGCCGTGTTCGCCCTCGTCCTCGGCGTCACCCTGGGCATCCTGTTGCGTCGCTCGCTCCCGGCGATGGCGCTCACGCTGGCGATCTATGTCGTCGTCCAGATCGCCGTGCCGTTCCTCGTACGACCGCACCTCATCCCGACGGAGACGCAGACCGTCGCGATCTCGATGGAGACGATGGCTGGACTGGGCTCCCAAGGGGGCAGCGACGTCGTCGAGTTCCAGGCCCAGGCCAAGGACCCCGGCGACTGGGTGATCGCGAACGACACGATCGACTCCACCGGCAAGGTCTCCGGGCTGCCCGCGTGGTTCGCCGACTGCATGCCGCGCCCGCCGCGGCAGCCGCCTGCGGGCTCTGGGGATGTGCCGTCGCAGGCTCCCGCGGCCTCGCTCGACGCTTGCTTCAGTCGTCTCGGGTCCGAGGGCTACCAGCAGCGGGTGGTCGTCCAACCGGTCTCACACTTCTGGCCGCTCCAGTGGGCCGAAACCGGTCTGTATGCCGTCGTGTCCGCGCTGCTCGCCGGCCTCGCCTTCTGGTGGACGAAGCGCAAGCTGTCGTAGGACGCGGGCGGTGAGCGCACGGCATACCCGAATGGGAAGTGTCTTTGCTTCGTATGGTGAAGCAAAGACACGTCCTGCCCGGGTGTCGATTCCGCGTCACCTCGTTCGTCATGGAGGTGACGCGGGCACCGGGTCCGCCGCCACTTCGCACAGAGGAGCACCCCATGGCCGACTACCTCATCTACTTCAACCAGCAGTGGGTCGGTGACCACTCCGAGGAGTGGTTCCTCTCCCGCGTCGAACCGTCGGTGGCCGTCATGCACGAGATGCAGGAGGCCGGCGTCTATGTCTTCGCCGGTGGGCTCGAGGAGGGCGCGCCGGTCTACTCCGCCGACGCGACGAGCGGCGAGGTGGTCATCACCGACGGACCGTTCGTCGAGACGACTGAGTTCCTGGGTGGGTTCTGCGTCGTCAGGGTGCCGGACGACGAGACCGCGAAGATGTGGGCGGGCAAGGTGGCCGTCGGCTGTGGCTGGCCGCAGGAGGTCCGCCGCATCGGGGCCATGCCGGACTAGCGCTCAGGCGCTGGATGATCCCCTGATCGGTGCAGATCCACTGGCGACGATGGTCCGCTGAAGTGAGGACATTGGTCCCTGTGACAGGCGCGCTGCGTGACCCACTCTGGAGACACGCGGTTCCACAGCGGCTTGACACGATGTCCGGCCCATTCACAGGAGAAGAACTCATGCGCCGTAGGACACTCGATGCTTTGCTCACCAGCGCGGGCGCGATCGTTGCGATCGTTCTGCTCGTCGCCACCGGCTTGCTCCTCTGGGCCGGATCGTTCGCCAAGGGGAACGTCAGCGACCAGTTGACCGGGCAAAAGATCACGATGCCGTCGGGCAAGGCCATCGAGGACCCGTTGATCAAGCCCTACCTCGCCCAGTACGCCGGTCAGGAGATGACCACCGGTGCGCAGGCCAAGGCCTACGCCGACCACTACATCCTCGTGCACATGAACAAGTCGAGTGCGGGCAAGACCTATGAGGAGGTCAGCGGCGAATACATGGCCCTGAGCAAGGACCCCGCTGCCGACCCGGCCAAGGTCGCGGAGCTCGGCGAACTGCGCCAGTCCCTCTTCATGGGCAACGCCCTGCGCGGCATGCTCCTCAACGCCTACGCCTTCGGCACGATCGGCGCCATCGCCACCTGGGGCGCCATCGCCGCGGGCCTCGGCGCGATCGTCCTCTTCATCCTCACGGGTCTGGGCTTCCGCCACACGCGGCGCACCCCCGAGACGGCGGACGTTCGCCTCGGCCACGGGGCACCGTCACCCGCTGTGGCGGTCTGACCGCAACCGTCACCACGCCCCAGCACGACAGCAGGCCCAGCACGACAGAGCGGAGCACCCGGCCCGGGTGCTCCGCTCTCGTCTGTCCTGCGCAAGCAGGTGCTGACCTCGCGCAACGTCACTGGAGGGCTGCTGGTCGACGTCGCGCTGGGCGGTTTGAATCGATCAGATCGAGCACCACTTGTTCCCGAGCATGGCGACACCCCAGCTCCGCAAGGCCCGCCCCATCGTGAAGGCCTACTGCGCGGAGATCGTGGTCGACTACGCGGAGGCGTCACTCGTGAAGTCGTATGCCGAGGCGCTGAGGCACCTGCACCACGTGGGCGCGCCGCTGCGCCGCAGTTGATCCGGCGCCCCTCGCGTCGCGATGTTCGGGAGAGTCGCGACAAGCTCATCGCCGCAGCGCAGAGCGAGTTCGCCGCGCGTGGTGTGGATGCGTCGTTGGAGAAGATCGCGCGCGACGCCGGCGTGTCGATCGGCACGCTGTATCGCCACTTCCCGGCGCGCCTGGACCTGCTCATGGCTGCCTTCAGGCCACGACTCCAGGAGTTCGCCGATGGGGCCAATCAGGTTCTGGCGATGGACGATCCGTGGGCAGCGTTGGTCGCCTACCTGGAGCACTTGTTCGGCATGCAGGTGGGCGATCGTGGGTTCAGTCACTTCCTCTCCCGCCGCTTCACCGACAACGCGGAGACCGAGCGGATGCACGACGAGACGTGCGACCAGATCGAAGGCGTGCTCACTCGAGCCCAGGACGCCGGCGCGGCCCGACCGGACATCGCCCTGGCCGACATCGTCAACCTCATCTGGGCGACCGGCCGGATCATCGACGCCACCGGCACGACGGCGCCGGACGCCTGGCGACGCAACCTCCACCTCATGCTCGACGCGTACCGGGCCGAGCGGGCACACCCCATTCCCGAGTCGCCCAGGACGCCAGCCCAGCTCTACGACGCGATGGTCCATCTCCGCGACGCGAAGAAGGGGCGGCCGGTCTGCTGCCGGTGAGCGCACGACGCCTGAGCCGAGCGGACGGCATACCCGAAAGGAAGTGTCTTTGCTTCGTATGGTGAAGCAAAGACACTTCCCTCTCGGAGGGTTCGGGAACTCGGGCTGGTCTGACGATCGCTGAACCCGATGCAGGGCCGTGCGCCACGCATAGGATCGAGTTCGGACAGGTCACCTACTCGCAGGGGAGCCCACGTGATCCCGCTCATCATCGTTCTCGTCATCGTCGTTGTGCTCGCGCTCGTCGCGGTCGGGATGTACAACGGGCTCATCAAGCTGCGCAACCTCGTGCAGGAGGCGTGGCGCCAGATCGATGTCGAGCTGACCCGACGCCACGACCTCATCGGCAACCTCGTCGAGACGGTCAAGGGCTACGCGGCGCACGAGCGCGGCACTCTCGAGGACGTCGTCAAGGCGCGCAGCCAGGCGATGGCGCCGGCCAGTCGCCCGCGTCAGCAGGCCGAGAGCGAGAACATCCTCAGCCAGGCGCTCGGCCGCCTCCTCGCGATCGCCGAGGCCTACCCCGACCTCAAGGCCAACCAGAACTTCATGGCCCTGCAGCAGGAGCTGACCAGCACGGAGGACCGCATCGCCTCGGCTCGTCGCTACTACAACGCGACCGTGCGTGACCTCAACACCAAGGTCGAGACGGTTCCGACGAACTTCGTCGCCGGCATCTTCGGTATCAAGACGGCGGAGTACTTCGAGGCCGTCGGCGAGCAGCGCGAGGCCCCCAAGGTCGACTTCGGTCAGCGCGACGCGACGATCCCACCGCCGCAGTCCTACGTCGGGACGGACCAGCCGCAGGCAGCGCCTCCGGCCGCAGCCGCCAGCACCCCCAACCCAGCCCGAGCCCAGTCTCCGTCCGAGCAACCGCCGGCCTGACCGGCATACGCGAATCGTCCACTCCCACAAGGAAACTCACAAATGTCAACAGACGAATCCGCAGCCGTCGCGCCCCTCCAGCCCCCGGACCAGACGCTCACCCTGACCGCTCCCGAGGCGCCCAAACAGGTCGTCGAGACCCAGGCGCCCAAGATGGCGCCCCAGGTGACGGCGGAGGCCGTGCCCGGTCTGGACGCCAAGGTCGAGTCGTTCATGGATGCCCTGACCACGGCCGCGCCTCGCAGCCCCGAGTTCGCCCAGCAGGCCGACAACGTCCGCACCATGGGCGACGCCGACATCAGGCGCGCGGCCGAGACGTCCAACCGGCTGCTCGACAAGCCGGTCCAGGCGCTCAAGGAGGGCGCGCTGTCGCAGGGGAGCAACGTCGGCAAGACCCTGCTCGAGCTGCGTCGCACGGTTGAGGACCTCGACCCGGGACGGATGACCGGTGGCCGCAAGCTGCTCGGGATGATCCCGTTCGGCGACAAGGTGACCGACTACTTCCGGCGCTACCAGTCCGCCCAGAGCCAGCTCAACGGCATCCTGCACAGCCTGCGCAGCGGCCAGGACGAGCTGACCAAGGACAACGTCGCCCTCAACCTGGAGAAGACCAACCTCTGGGCCGCGATGGGCCGGCTGAACCAGTACATCTACATCGCCGAACGCCTCGACACCAAGCTCGCGGCCAAGATCGCCGAGCTCGAGCTGAGCGACCCCGAGACCGCCAAGGCGCTGTCCCAGGACGTCCTGTTCTACGTGCGCCAGAAGCACCAGGACCTGCTCACCCAGCTCGCCGTCTCGATCCAGAGCTATCTCGCGATCGACATCATCATCAAGAACAACATCGAGCTGATCAAGGGCGTCGACCGGGCCTCGACGACCACGGTCTCGGCCCTGCGGACGGCGGTCATCGTCGCCCAGGCCCTCGGCAGCCAGAAGCTGGTCCTCGACCAGATCTCGGCGCTGAACTCCACGACGTCGAGCATGATCCAGCGGACCTCCGAGATGCTGCGCGACAACTCGGCCCAGATCCAGGAGCAGGCGGCGTCCTCGACGATCGGGGTGGCCGAGCTGCAGGCGGCGTTCCAGAACATCTACCAGACCATGGACTCGATCGATCAGTTCAAGCTCAAGGCGCTCGACACGATGGCCCAGACGATCGGGGTGCTCGAGACCGAGGTCGACAAGTCCAAGGAGTACCTCACCCGGGTCCAGAACCAGGACGCCCGCGGGACCCAGAACCTCGATCTCGACGGAGCCTGAGCCGCGGTGGGCCTGCGGGACTGGCTGCGCGGGGCGCCCGACCCCCCGGCCTCCAGCGTGCCCGCGGCGCCCACCGAGGCCGACATCCTGGGCTCCCTCGACAAGGTGTCCGCGGCGCTCGTCGAGGCCAAGGCGTCCCCGCTCATCCGGTTGCGGGTGGCCCGGATCGACCGACTCGTGCGAGCCACGCTGCCGCGTCTCGCCGCGCTCGGGCTGGGCAGTGCCGATGCGTATGCCGTGGTCGCGACGGCCACGAGCTACCTCCCGGAGGCGGTGGCCGGCTACCTGCGGCTGCCGCGCGACTGGGCTGACACGCGGCCGATCGACGCCGGCCGGACCGCCCTGATGATGCTCGTCGACCAGCTCGAGCTGCTCGGCTCGACGATGGACAAGGTGCTCGACGCCGCCAACCGCTCCGACGCCCAGGCGCTCATCGCCCACGGCCGGTTCCTCGAGGCCAAGTTCGGTGCACCGAGTGGTGGCGGCGCGCTCGAGGTGCCGTCGGGAACTCCCCTGCCCAGCCCGTCGTCTGACAGATCACCACAGTCACCGTCGACCAACAGCCTTGACCTGGAGTGAGCGACCCCATGACCAACTCGGCCAGCTCCAGCCCCACCCTGTCTGCCGCTCTGGCGTCCCTGCTGGAGGTGGCCATCGCGGCCGGCGTGCCGGAGCCCGATGCCCGCGGCGAGGGCGAGGCCCTCGCGGCAACCGTGGCCGAGGCGGCAACGGGCGCGTGGGTCGACTGGGTTGCCCAGACCGGCGGTGACCGGTCGGCGGAGGACTTCGCGGCGGCTGCGTCCCGCGGCCGCCGGTGGCGGTCGACTCCCACCCCAACCCTCGCCCGACTGGCCGCTGAACGCTCACCCGAGGCACCGGCATACGCGAAGGCTTTGGCCCTGGTCTGTACGGCCGGTGCCGGTCTGGGGACCCCGACGACCCAGACCATCGGGAACGCCTCGCAGGCCGCCGCCGCCCAGCTCGGCGCCTTCCAGCCCACGCCGACCTCGCAGCCTCCTGTCGCGACATCGACCAGCCCGACCGACGAGTTCACCCGCGGGGTCCGCGGCCTCTGGGGCGAGGTCATGGGTCAGCTCGACACCCTGCGCACCCGCACCGAGGAGGTCCGCGCGGGCTCGCCGTTGGACCTTGACCCCAAAGCCGACCCGTGGGGCCCGGGTGCCTTCGGCGACCTGACCAGTCCCCGGCCGAGCGAGCCGAGCCAGCCAGCCGAGCCAGCGCAAGCGGCCCCAACGACACCGCGACGGCAGGTGAGCCGCCGGAGCAGCCCGCCCCCGAGCCGGCGAAACCGGAGGAACCGCAGAAGTCGGTCGAGGAGCTGCTCGCCGAGCTCGACGCCCTCACCGGGCTGGCCGGCGTCAAGGGCGAGATCCACCGCCAGGTCGCGGTCCTGCGGATCGAGGCCAAGCGCGCTGCCGCCGGCCTGAAGACCCCCGACCTGACCCGGCACCTCGTCTTCACCGGCAACCCCGGCACCGGCAAGACGACCGTCGCCCGGCTCGTCTCCGGCATCTACCGCGCCCTCGGCCTGCTCTCGAAGGGCCAGCTCATCGAGGTCGACCGCTCCGAGCTGGTCGCCGGCTACCTCGGGCAGACCGCGATGAAGACCCAGGAGGTCGTCAAGTCCGCGATCGGTGGAGTCCTGTTCATCGACGAGGCCTACTCCCTCGCCGGCGACCAGTACGGCACCGAGGCCGTCGACACCCTCGTCAAGGAGATGGAGGACCAGCGCGACGACCTCGTCATCATCGTCGCCGGCTACCCCGTGCCGATGCAGTTCTTCATCGCCCAGAACCCCGGCCTGGCCAGCCGCTTTCGCACGACGATCGACTTCGTGGACTACACCGACGACGAGCTCGTCGCGATCTTCCGCGGCATCGCGAGCGGCGCCGACTACGACGTGACCGACGCCGTCGAGGCCCGCTTCCGTGAGCTGCTCGCCCAGCAGGCCCGGGACGCGTCGTTCGGCAACGGTCGCTATGCGCGCAACGTCTTCGAGGCGGCCGTCGGTCACCAGGCCTGGCGGTTGCGGGAGATCGACGAGCCCACCGTTGAGCAGCTGCGCTCCCTGGAGGCGGAGGACCTGTCTGACGGACCTCCGCCGGTGGGGGCCGAGTTGTTGCAGACTGAGCCGAAGCCCACGGGGGAGGAGGCGTCATGAGTCAGTCCGCAGGAGTCGCGCAGTCGACAACGACGACGGCGTATGCCGGTCCGCCGGCTTCCGCTGCCACGACGCCTTCCGCTCCGGGTGACGTGGCCGGCCGCCTGGCCGGCGCACGCGCCACGACGAAAACGACGCCCGGCTGGCTGGCCCAGTGGCGACTGGTCATCGCCTCCGTCTGCATCCTCGCCTCCGCCCTGACGGCGCTCATGCTGTTGAACACGTGGCAGGACACCCGAGCCGCCTCCGCTGACACGGCCCAGCTCGTCCGGGTCCAGACCATCAAGGTCAACCTGCTGCGAGCCGATGCGCTCGCCACGAACGCCTTCCTCGTCGGTGGGCTCGAGCCGGCCGAGCAGCGCGCGGCCTACGACTCCGCCCTGGTCGAGGTCGAGCGCACGCTGACCGATGCGGCGCAGGCCCAGCCGGCCGACCGGGCCGCGCTCGCCGCCCTCAACGAGGCCGTCCTCACCTACACCTCGTCGATGGAGCTGGCGCGGGCCAACAACCGACAGGGGTTCCCGGTCGGCGCCGCCTACCTCAACCAGGCAAGCAAGGGCCTGCGCAGCACCGCCTTGCCGCTCGTCGACAACCTCGTGACGGCCAACGAGCAGCGCTCCCGCGACGCGATGTCGCCACTGCCCTGGTTCCTCGTCGTCCTCCCCGGGCTCCTCGCCCTCCTCGCGCTCGGCTGGCTCAACCAGCAGCTGGCTGTGCGGTTCAGGCGTCGGTTCAACGTCGGCATCGTCGCGGCCGGAGCGGCCACCCTGGTGATGGTTGCTCTCGCCGGTGTCGCCGCCGGCAACCAGGGCTCGGAGGACAGCAAG
The DNA here is from genome assembly GCA_963807825.1 of uncultured Actinomycetota bacterium. GTDB lineage: Bacteria > Actinomycetota > Actinomycetes > Actinomycetales > Dermatophilaceae > Knoellia. The sequence continues at coordinate 4,015 of CAWEDC010000005.1, read as the reverse complement.
CTGCTCAACGGCTCGTATGCGACGGTCGTCGACGGAGTCATCGCCCGCAGTGCCGCCAACGACGCGAAGGCCAACGAGTCCTTGCGCCTCATCTCCCGGGGCAGCGGTGCGGCCTACGAGAAGCAGTGGGAGGCGGCGTCCACGACAGTCCTCGACAAGACCGCCGGCGACACCCTCGGGTCCGCCGCGGGCCAGTGGCGGACCTACGCCGAGGAGCACGCCAAGATCGTTGCGCTCGACACCGACGGCAACTGGGACCAGGCCGTGGCCGCGGCAACCAGCTCGGCCAGCGGCAGTTCGACCGCGGACTTCACCGCCTTCGACGCCTCCCTGCGCGAGGTCGTCGACACCGCTGGCAACCGCACCACGGCCGATCTGGACAGCGGTCGGTTCCTCTTCCTCGGCGTCCTCTTCCTCGCCCTCGCGGCCGGCCTGGCCGGAGCTGCCTCCGCCTGGCGCGGGCTCACCACCCGGATCGAGGAGTACGCATGAGGCTGACCCGGGTCGCCGCACCCCTCGCCGTCGCGGCCGCCGTGGCCCTCGGCGTCGGAGCGTGCTCGAGCGTTGCGCCCACGCCGCTGCCCAAGCCGACGCCGTCAGCGTCGGTCACTGCAGGCAAGGCCCCGACCGCGCAGTCCTGCGCCAACGCGGTCCAGTCCTACGCCCCGGACGGCGCCCTGCCCGCCCCGAGCGCCATCCCCGGCTCCTCGACGATGGGCAAGATCAGGGCCCGTGGGCGGCTCATCGCGGGCGTCTCGGCCGACACCCGGCTGCTCGGTTCACGCAACCCGCTCGTCGGCAGGATCGAGGGCTTCGACATCGACCTGGTCCAGCAGATCGCGGACGCCATCCTCGGCCCCGGCGCCAAGGTCGAGCTGCGGGTCATCACCGCCGCCGACCGGCTTCCCGTCCTGCAGAACCACGAGGTCGACGTCGTCGTCCGCAACATGACGATCACCTGCGACCGGTGGAAGACGATCGCGTTCTCCGCCGAGTACTACCGCGCGGGCCAGAAGATCCTCATCCGCAAGGGCTCGACGATCACCGGCCTGGCCTCGCTCGCCGGGAAGCAGGTCTGCGCGCCGACCGGCACCTCGAGCCTGGACAACCTCGTCCGACTCGCGCCGAAGGCGATCCCCGTCCCCGCGACCACCCACACCGAGTGTCTCGTCAACCTCCAGCAGGGCAAGGTCGAGGCCATCACGGGTGACGACACGGTCCTCGCCGGGCTGGCCTCCCAGGATCCGTATGCCGTGGTGCTGAGCGAGAAGGCGTTCACCGCGGAGCCCTACGGCGTCGGCATCCCTGCCGACCAGGTCGACATGGTCAAGTTCGTCAACGCGGTCCTCGAGAACGACCGGACGTCGGGCGACTGGACGAAGTCCTACGACACCTGGCTCGCGCCCGAGCTCGGCAAGGGCACCGGGCAGCCCGCGCCGTCCTACGGTCGGCCGACACCGTGAGCGACGTCCTCGCGCCGGCCGCCCCGGGTGGACTGGCTGAGCGGCCCACTCCCGCAGCGGTTCTGGCCTATCTGGGCGAACTCGACGCCTGGGTTGCCGGGCGTCGGGCCGAGCTCGACGACATCGACCAGGCCGCGCTCACGTCGCCACGGCACAGCGAGGTCTCCGGCGATGTGGTCCTCTCGATGGCCCTGTGGAAGTCCGTGGCCGACCGCCGCGACCAGATCGAGACGGAGTTCGCCGGCGGTCGCGTCGACGCCAGCGACCTGGATCGGATCGCCGTGCTCATCTGGGGCCGGCTCGACAGCGCGGCGGCCACCGCCGCCGGCGCCATGGTTTCGGTGCCGGAGGCGTGTCGCCTCTCCGACGCCCTCGCTGGAGCGTTGCGGGCCCGACTCGGTCTGGCCCCGGCGGTCGAGGAGAGCGCACGTCGGCTTCGCTCGTTGCGCGCCCAGCTCGACCGGTTGCACGACCAGGTCGCCCTCGAACCCCCCGCCAGCCGGCCCACCGCCCAGCGCCAGCTCGATGCCCTGACCACCCGGGTCGCCGACGTCGGGGTCCGACTCGAGCGGGGTGGCGACGTCGGCGGACTCCTCGGTCCGCTCGAGAACGACGCCTCCCGCACCGAGCGTGACCTCATCGTCGGTGGGGTGCAGCGCCGCGAGGCTCGCGACCAGTTCGCTGCGCTCGAGCGGGTCCGCGCCGACCTCACGACCCGCGAGGCGCACGTCACCGCGTTGGCCGACGAAGCGGTCGCCACCGTTCTCCCGGCCCCGCGCAACGCCGTCCCCGATGTCTCCCTGCTGGGTGCCGCACCGACAGACCCAGGTGCGCTCGCGGCATACGGGGAACGTCTTGTCCGTGTCGGTCAGGCGATGGACATTGCCGAGCAGCGGTATGCCGCTGCGCTGGCTTCCCGGTCGTCTCTCGTCGACCGGCTCGCGGCCGCCCAGGTCAAGGCCGAGGCGATCGGCGTGAGCGCCCAGCCCGACGTCGTGGCCGCGGCTCGGCTGGCCAAAGACCTGCTCGATCGGCGACCCACCCCGGTCGCCGTGGCCGAGCACCTCGTGGGTGCCTATCTCGCGTGGATCGATCTCGCCGGGCAGTCCGCACCGGCGAAGCATGCTGGGAGGACCGCCTCGTGAAGTGTGAGCAGCCCGGATGCTCGGGCACCGTCGCCGACGGCTACTGCGACGTCTGCGGGATGCCGCCGTCCGAGCTGGCCTCGGCCGCCACTGGGGCGCCCGCTGCGGCGCCCGCGGCATCCGACGGCGCGAAGTGTGCCCAGCCCGGATGCTCGGGCACGATCGCCGACGGCTACTGCGACGTGTGCGGCACGCCAGGCGGAACTCCCTCCGGCGAGGCGGGATCCGCACCCGCAGGTGTCGCCGGCACGGCCTCGACGGCCTCCACCTCGCACCGGATCCAGTCGGCCGCGATCGGCTCCCGTCGCGCCGGCTCCGGCTCGACGGCGACCCGCCGGGTCGGGTCGTCACGGACCCGCGCCGCCCGCCTCGGAGCGGGCCTCACGACGATCCCGCCGGCGCCCCCGTCGACGCGGCCAAGGCCGTGCAGACCAACCCTTCCGTGCCCGAGGACAAGCGCAACTGCGCCAATTGCGGTGCGGCAGTGGGCCGTTCGATCGATGGCCAGCCCGGCAGACCGGAAGGGTTCTGCCCCAAGTGCGGCACGGCATACTCCTTCACCCCCAAGCTCAAGTCCGGCGATCTCGTCGCCGGCCAGTACCTCGTCGCCGGCGCGCTCGCCCACGGCGGGCTCGGCTGGATCTACCTCGCGCGCGACCGCAACGTCTCTGACCGCTGGGTCGTCCTCAAGGGCCTGCTCAACTCCGGCGACAAGGACGCGCTGGCCGCGGCGATCGCGGAGCAGCGGTTCCTCGCCCAGGTCGAGCACCCGAGCATCGTCGAGATCTACAACTTCGTCACCCACGACGAGGCCGGCTACATCGTCATGGAGTACGTCGGCGGCGAGTCGCTCAAGGGGCTGCTCAAGGAGCGGATGCGCGCCCATGGCTCCTACGACCCGTTCCCCGTCGACCAGGCGCTCGCCTACATCGTCGAGGTGCTGCCGGCCTTCCAGTACCTGCACGACCTCGGCCTCGTCTACTGCGACTTCAAGCCGGACAACCTCATCCAGGTCGGCGACGCCATCAAGCTGATCGACCTCGGCGGTGTGCGCCGGATCGACGACGAGGACTCGGCGATCTACGGGACGGTCGGCTACCAGGCGCCGGAGGTCGCCGAGTCCGGGCCGTCGGTCGCCTCCGACATCTACACGGTCGGCCGCACCCTCGCCGTCCTCACGATGGAGTTCAAGGGCTACCAGTCGACCTTCCTGTCGAAATCTGCGCGACCCGGCGACCACCCCCGTGTTCCGCGACCACGACTCGTTCTACCGGCTCGTCGCCAAGTGCTGCGCTCCGGATCCGGCCGACCGGTTCGCCTCTGCTGACGAGCTGCGATCCCAGGCACTCGGGTGCTCTGCGAGGTTGTCGCCGCCCGCACCGTGGGCACGAGCACCACCTCCGCCGC
>CAWEDC010000004.1:0-320653 GCA_963807825.1 uncultured Actinomycetota bacterium | reverse complement strand
TAGCGCACGATGGCCGCTCGTCCGCCGCCGAGGGCCATGCGCATCGCAATCTCTGGCGCGCGAACCGCGGCGCGTGCCAGGAGCAAGCCGGCAATGTTGACGCAGCCGATCAAGAGGACCACGCCAACCGCACCCCACGGATCCAGAGCGGCTGGCGCAGGTCCGCCGTGCGCTCCTGCTGCAACGGCGCCAGCTGCATCCGGACCCTGGACGCCGGCCCGAACACGGACGGACTTCAAGAGTTCGGTTGCCAATCGAGGCGACCTGGCCGTCGGCATCACCCCAGGTCGTGCCGGGCCGCAGACGCGCGGTGATCGTGTAGTTCTGGCCACGGCCCTCACCCCTGGTCGACGGCCGAAGCGGCGTCCAGACATCGACCACCGCATTCGAGCGGAACCCGGCCGGCATGACGCCGACAATCGTGTGCGGCTCACCACGCAGCATCATCGGCCGTCCAGATCGCGGGGGATCGCCGCCGAACGCACGGGTCCACAGCGCGTGGCTCAGAACCGCGACCGGCGGACCGTTGACGCGATCCTCGTCGGCGGTGAACTCGCGTCCCAGCGCGGGCGGCACGCCGAGCACGCGGAAAAAACCGTCGGTCACCCGCTGTTGCTGGACAAAGGCCGCCTGTCCACCGGTGACGAGATTGACCCCGCTGCTGCCGCCTTTGCTTGCCGCCACATCAATCAGTGACGCACTCTCGCGCAGGGCGAACCAGGTTCGCCCATCCTGCGAGAACGAATCGGTGCCGGCGCCGTTTCGCTCGAAATTGCGCGCGATCGTCGCGAGCCGGTCCGGGTCCGGGTACGGCAGCAGTAGCAGCAGAACCTGGTCGACGACGGTGTAGATGGCGGTGTTCGCGCCGATGCCCAGGGGCGAGGGTCGCCACGACCATTGCGGTGAAGGTGGGCGATTTCCGTCAGCCCTCGTGCGGCGTGCCGCAGATCTTTCAGCCAGGCTTCAAGCACGGGAGTCCCTTTTTCTTCTGGTCGCGATACCGTTCCTTGATCGGGTCGACGCCACCCAGTCTGAGGACGCGCATGCCGGCGTGCCTCGGCGGGCGTCATCCCCGGCGCGCAGATTGTCGTCGATGTGCAGTTGGAGATGCGCCATCGAACTCGGCGGCCAGGTCGTCGCTCGCGGTGGAGCGCCATTGAACACCGCGGCAACACGAAACAGCATCGATCGCAGTCGTCGCATGAGAGGCTTTACTCCTATTTCAGAGCGTACATTCCGGTATTCGCGAGGCGCAGGACTAAAGTCCTGCGTTACCGGAACCACGCTCGACCCCGACCGTCACTCGTGCCGCAACGTCACCATCGGATCCACTCGCGCCGCCCGCCGCGCGGGAACCAGCGTCGCGGCGAACGCGGCGCCCAGCAGCAGCATCACCACGGCGGCGAGCGTCGGCGGATCGGTCGGCCGGATCTCGTAGAGCATCCCCCTGAGCACGCGCGTCGCCGCCAGGGCGACGACAACACCGATCAACAGGCCGCCAACAACGGCCGCATCCCTTGACTGAGCGTCAGACGCAGGACGTCGCGGCTCGCGGCGCCAAGCGCCATGCGGATCCCAATCTCGCGCGTTCGTTGTGTGACGGCGAACGACAGCACGCCGTAGACGCCGATCAACGGCGAGCGCCGAGGGCGGTTGCGGAAAAAATGGTCAGCAGTACCACGCTGAAGCGCCGCCGCGACAGGGTGCCGTCGAGCAGCTCCTGCGAGGTGCGAACGCTGGAGATCGGCAGATCGCGGTCGAGTGCTCTGACCTCCGCGCGAACCGCCCCCGCCAGCCGCGACGGGATCCCCCGAGCGGGCGCGCACGGCCAGGAACATGCCACCAAACGGGTATCCGAGGGTGCGGGACGTAAATCTCCGGGGCGAGGGGGCTGTCGAGACCGCGATGACGGATGTTCTGCACGACGCCGACAATCCGGCGTGCCTTCGGTCCCCGGATCTGGACGGACTGATCGAGCGGATTCCGTCCGGGGAAAAACCGGTCGGCCATCGCGCGGTTCACAATCGCGACAAACGGGGCATCGGCGGCGTCCGCTGCCGTGAAATGTCGTCCCAGCAACAGCGGGATACCCATGGCGCGGAAATAACCCGGCGACGCGGATCGGAATTCGGCGTTGAGCGTGACGCCTACGCCCGGCTCGGCGGCCGGACGACCGGGAATACCGAAGACAGACGCCGGCGCTCAAACCCGGAAAACGGGAAGTGGCTGACGACGCCGGCGGCCTCCACGTCCGGCAGACCCGAGACGCGCTCGATCATCTGCTGGTAGTGGGGAATCGCGCGCTCCACCGGGTAAGTCGCCCGCGGCAGAAAGAACCGCATCGTCAGCACGCGATCGGCGCTGAAGCCGGTTTCGACCTGCTGGAGCCGGTGGAAACTGCGGAGCAGAAGGCCGGCGCCGGCGAGCAGCACGACGGCGAGCGCAACTTCGAGAACGACGAGTGCCGGCCGCAGCGATCCGGTCGGCACGCTGACTCGGACACTATCGGACGGCGGCGATTGCGCCGATCGCGACAGCATCAACGCGGGAGCGAGCCCGAAGCCGACGCCCGTGATCAGCGACACCCGCCAGCGTGAACAACAGGACGGTGAGGTCGAGCGACACCTCCGCCGATCGCGGCAGCGTTGTCAGCGCGAGCAGCGGGGTTAAACTCCAGGCCCCACGCCGCCAGCGCCAGGCCGGCCGTACCGCACCGCAGAGCGCCAGGATCAGGCTTTCCGTCAGCAACTGGCGCACGATCCGTCCGCGGCTGGCGCCGAGCGCGGCCCGGAGCGTGAATCGTAGCTGCGAACCGCCGCGCGCGACATGAGCAGCGCGGCGACGTTGGCGCACGCGATCAGCAGCACGCAGGCGACCGCCCCCGCGAGGATCAGCAGCGTGGGACGGGTCGTGCTCACGGCACCGTCGAGAAGCGACGTGACCTGCACGCCCCAATCCCGGTTCGTCCTCGGATACTCGCGAGGCCGATCGCGCGGCCACCGCACCAAGCTCCCCCGCCTGGACTTGATCGACCGTCGCGTCCGCCTTGAGCCGGCCGACGACGTTCAGCAGGTGGTAGCCGCGATCCAAACCCGGCCCTGACGAATCGAAGGGCACCCACAGCTCAGCCTCCGGGGGGAACGCAAAGCCCTCGGGCATGACGCCAATCACGGTGTGAGACCGGCCGTTGAGATCGATCCGGCGCCCGATGACGTTGCCGTCGCCCCCGAAGCGCCGCCGCCAGACGCTATGAGCCAATACGACGCTCAGGGGATTCTCGTCGGCGCTTTGGCTGAACACGCGCCCAAGCGACGGAGACACGCCAAGCACCGGAAACAGACTGGCCGTCACGGCGGCGCCCGACAGCCGCTCTGGTTCATCGCCGCCCGTGAGGTTGTATGTCACTTGCCAGGCGCCTCCCAGACCCTGCAAACGCGTCGTCTGGTCGCGCCAGTCTGTGTAATCCGGCCACGTCGCCCACTCGGGCCCGAACTTCGCGTGCTGTTGGACGGCCGAGACGAGCCGGTCGTGTTCGCTTCCGCCCTTGGCATGGGTCTGGCGGCGGTCGGTGCCCGAGGCGGCGATCCTCAGCCGACGGCTCCGAAAGTCGATGCCGCGGCCCTTGAGAAGCGGGTTGCGGACCTGGAGCGGCAGCTTGCCGCGATGCAGAAGGAACTTCAAGACGTTCGCCGCGAGTTGGCGGCGCGGGCCACACCCAGGGTCGCTGCCATGACGCCGGCGGAAGCCGTCGCGGCCTTCAAGCAAAGCCCGAAGACGCCGTTCACGGTCGAGTTCGGCGTGGAATCGGCCGGTTGGCCGGACGCCCCTCGTCGCATCGACGACGACCCAATGCCTCCCATCATGGCCGACTGGGATGGCCGGCTACCGAACGGCGGCAAGTTTTCACTCGTCCTCACGGCCAAGGCCATCCGAGGGCTAAGCGATATTGGCATCGACCTGCCGCCGGCCCAGCCTGTGGGCCTCGTGGACCTGGGCCGGGTTGGATTCCTGTGCAAGCACTTGAAGGGTAAAGGGGTGCGGGGCGGCTGACGGGACTCGTCCGGGCGAGCCGACCGGGCGAGAGGTACACGGACTACTACATCGTCGTCGATGACCCGGCGAACTTCAGGATCAACAAGTAATCCGGCAAGGGCCGAACCAGCCGCGCTCGCGGGCGTCCGGTCGCACCGCGCCCCGCGGCATGTTGCAGAACAGCGCCTGGCCGATCGCGTCGTCGAGGGCGACGTGCGTGTGCGGCAGGTCGTCGAACCACTCGCCGCGGCATGTTCCGCTTGGTCGACGTCGCGGTACTCGGTGCCGAGCAGCGCCATCGCGTAGGTCTTGATGTCGAGCGCCGAGTGCGAGAACGGGCTCTCGCCGGCGAAGCGGATCAGGTACCAGTAGACGAACATGAAGTCGTACGCGGCCGGGTAGCCGACGAACACCGGCTTGCCCGGCAGCGCCTTGAGCCAGGCGACGTACTCGGGCATGACGTCGGCCGGGTCGCGCGGGTTCGTCGCGGCAGGCGGCCCACGCCTCGGGCTGCGTCTGCCACCACGCCATCGTCTTCGGGTCGCCCGCGGCGCCCGGGCAGCGTGTCGAGGTTGGCCGCGAAGGTGCCGACCAGCGTCTTGTCGGCGCGGATACGCGGCCGAGGCGAAGCTGAGCATCGAGTGCGGCCCGGGGATCGGGCCGTCGGCCTCGACGTCGGTGCTGACGTAGATTTCGGGCATCGCGGTCCGCTCCGCGGCAATCGTCATCCATCGACCGGCGGCAGGTCACACGGCCATATAGTATCATCGGGCGTAGTCGCGGCCGTCGCCGGAGTTCGACGGCGACGCACCCCGGTGGGGAACTCCGATTCCCATAAGCCTGACGGGGGTCGCCGGCTCGAGTCCGATGACGCAATCGGCGATCGGCAGAGTTCCTGGCCCGACGTGTCTTTGGACGCTCGCGTTCGGGGGGGGCGCCAAGGGGATCGATGAACGAATCGGCTCGGGAATCCGCGGTGGCCCACGGCGTGGCAGTCGCGTCGCTCGCGGCGGCCGTGCTGCTCCGGTGGCTTCTCGATCCGGCGTTGGGCGATTCCCTTCCGCTCGTCACCCTCTTCGGCGAGGGTCGCCGCCGTGGGGGTCGGCGGCTACCAGCCGACCTCGTTGTCGGTCTCGGCTATCTCGCCTGCGCCTATTTGTTCATCGCACCCCGCGGACAGTTCGGCTTGGACGACGGGCGTAATCTCGTCGGGATGTCGCCTACCTCCTCACGACGGCCATCATCGTCGGGTTCGGTGAGGCCATGCGCAGCACCGCCCAACGTCGTTACCGCTCGGGGGAGGAAGCGGCCCGCGCCGGCAGGGCGAGCGGCTGCGGACCACGCTCGCCAGCATCGGGGATGCGGTCATCGCGACCGACACCGAGGGCCGCATCACCAACCTGAACGCCGTGGCCGAGGCGCTGACCGGCTGGGCGAACGCCGAGGCGGTGGGCCAGCCGCTCGACGCGGTGTTCAACATCGTGAACGAGGACGACCCGCCGGCCGGTCGAGAACCCGGCGGCGAGGGCGCTGAGGGAGGGCGTCATCGTCGGGCTGGCGAACCACACCGTCCTCATCGCCAAGGACGGCACGGAGCGGCCCATCGACGACAGCGCCGCCCCGATCCGGTGCGAGCAGGGCGAGGTCGTCGGCTGCGTGCTGGTGTTCCGGGACGTCACCGAGCGGAAGCAGGCCGAGGACGCACGCGTCGCAGGCCGAGCGGCAAACATCCGCACCATCACCGACACGGTTCCGGCCTTGATCGCCCTACGCCGCGCACGACGGCCGCTACGTTCCCTTAAACAAACCGGGCTTACGAACGCTGGTTCGGGACACTCCCGCGGCGAGATCAACCGGGAAGCACATGCGGGCGTGTTGGAGCCGATGACGCGTGGGGGGCGTCGTCGGGCCGAAGTAGATCGCGGCGAAGCCCCCCTGAAGGCAGGGCAGACCCTCCCGCACTACGAGGCCGAGCGTCAGCCTAAAGGACGGCGGGGCCACCGCTGGATCGACGCCACCTACGTCCCCAACCCGGCACGGCCGCGGCGGGGTCGTCGGGAGTGGCTTTTCGGTGCTGGTGAACGACATCACCCGACCCGGAAGCGAGGCCCGGGAGGGGCGGCGCTGCGCACGGCGAAGGAACTGCTCGCCTTTTTGATCGACCGCTCGCCCACGGGGGGTTCCTACAATCAAGTCGACAAAGCCCCAGACTTTTCACGCATCTCGCACATCAACGCCGATTCACAGGCCCGGGCGTTTCGCAACGTCAATCCGGCGATCGGCCGCCGCCTCGACGACGCCATGCGCATCCTCTGGCCCGAGCCCCTGGCCACGGAGATCATCGCATCTTCCGCCACACGCTCGACACCGGCGAGCCTTACCGCTCGCCCGGCCTGGTCAGTCCGCGCCGACTTGGACTCGTGGAGACCTACGAGTGGCAGTTGGACCGCATCACCATGCCGGACGGGATGCTACGGGGTGGTCTGTTACTTCTACGACACCACCCGACTGCGGGTGGCCGAGGCGGAGGCGCGTGAAAGCGAGAGCGTTTCCGCGCGTTGGCCGACAACATCCCGCAACTGGCGTGGATCGCCGACGCCGGAACCGACGGGCAGTCAACTGGTTAACCAGAACTGGTTCGACTACACCGGCACGACGCTGGACAGATCGGGCTCAGGGTTGGCAGCGCGGTCAACCATCCCGATCACGCCGAGCGCGTCATCAACAAGTTCGCGCACCACGTCGAGAGGCCTCGACTGGGAAGACACCTTCCCGCTGCGCGGCAAGGACGGCCAGTTTCGCTGGTTCCTCTCCCGCATGAAGGTCATCCGCAACGAATCCGGTTTGGTCGAGCGAATCTTTGGCACCAACACCGATGTCACCGAACAGCGAGCGATGGCGGACAAGCTGCGCCAACAGGCCGCCGACCTGTCCGAAGCCGACCGCCGCAAAAACGAGTTCCTGGCGACGCTGGCCCACGAATCGCGTCCGCTGCCCAGCCGCTGGCGATCTGGAACGACGACGACGTCGCGCCCGGACGAAGGAGAGCACCTTGCACGAGAAGACCACTGCAGCCCTCGCCCCGGCGACCACGCAGGGAAGCCTTGCCGACCTCCCGATCCGGCACCGCGAGAGCACTCCTGACAAGGCCCTGTTCGGCGTCCGCGACGGCGCCGGCTGGAGCGAGGTCACGGCCAGGGAGTTCGCCGACCAGGTCGACGCCCTCGCCAAGGGCCTCGTCGCCGCCGGCGTCACGCCCGGCGACCGCGTCGGCATCATGTGCCGCACGCGCTACGAGTGGACCCTCACCGACTTCGCGCTCTGGGCCGCCGGCGCCGTCACCGTGCCGATCTACGAGACCTCCTCCGCCGACCAGGTCGCAGTGGATCCTCGAGGACTCCGGCGCCATCGGCGTCGTGCGTCGAGACCCGGACGCACGCGCGAGCCCTCGCCGAGCGTCCGCGGCCGACCTGCACCGGCCTCGCGCACGTCTGGAGCATCGACGACGGCGACCTCGACGACCCTCGCCGCGTCGGGCGCCGAGTCGCCGACGACGCGGGCTCGACCGCGGCGCCGCGGCCGCGGTCGACCGCCGAGTCCGTCGCGACGATCATCTACACCTCCGGCACGACCGGCCGGCCCAAGGGCTGCGAGCTCACCCACGGCAACTTCCTCGACCTGGCCGAGAACACCGTCGAGCAGCTCGAGCGACGTCGTGAGCCGCGAGGGCGCCTCGCACCCTGCTCTTCCTGCCGCTCGCCCACGTCTTCGCCCGCTTCATCCAGGTGCTCTGCGTCGCCGCGGGCGCCAAGCTGGGCCACACCGCCGACATCAAGACCCTGCTCGCCGACCTCGGCGACGTTCCAGCCGACCTTCATCCTCGCCGTCCCGCGCGTCTTCGAGAAGGTCTACAACTCGGCCGAGGCCAAGGCCGAGCGCCGGCGGCAAGGGCAACGATCTTCGCCAAGGCCGCCGAGACCGCCATCGCGTACGGTCCGAGGCCACGGACACGGCGGCTCGGCCGGCCTCGGCGCTGCGGGCCAAGCACGCCGCTCTTCGACAAGCTCGTCTACGGCAAGCTGCGCGACGCGCATGGGCGGCAAGGTCCAGTACGCCGTCTCCGGCGGCGCCCCGCTCGGCACCGCGCCTCGGCCACTTCTTCCGCGGCATCGGCGTCACGATCCTCGAGGGCTACGGCCTCACCGAGACCACGGCACCGACCTCGCGTCAACCTGCCCGAGCGCCTCAAGATCGGCACGGTCGGCCCGCCCCTGCCGGGCACGTCGGTGCGCATCGCCGAGGACGGCGAGATCCTGCTCAAGGGCGCCAACGTCTTCCGCGCCTACCGCAACAACCCCGAGGCCACCGGCCGAGGCCATCCGCGACGGCTGGTTCCACACCGGCGACCTCGGCGAGCTCGACGACGACGGCTACCTCAAGATCACCGGCCGCAAGAAGGAGATCCTCGTGACCGCGGGCGGCAAGAACGTCGCCCCGGCCGTCCTCGAGGACCGCCTGCGCGCCCACCCGCTGTGTCCCAGTGCATCGTCGTCGGCGACCAGAAGCCGTTCATCGCGGCGCTGGTCACCATCGACGAGGAGATGCTGCCCGGCATGGGCGGCCAACAACGGCCTCGAGGGCATCACCCCGGCCAAGGCACGCACCGACGAGAAGGTCCTCGCCGAGCTCCAGAAGGCCGTCGACGACGCCAACACCGCGGTGTCCAAGGCCGAGTCGATCCGCAAGTTCGCGGTCCTCGAGGCCGACTTCACCGAGGAGTCGGGCCACCTGACGCCGTCGCTCAAGCTCAAGCGCAACGTCGTCATGCGCGACTTCGCGGACGAGGTCGATGCGCTCTACGGCGACTGACCCCACCGCGCGCTCGACCCGCTCGGACTCCCTGGCAACCGCCGGGTATGCCGCGTGCGCCCTTGCCGCTGTCTGGCTCGCCTCCCTGGGCGTGCTCCAGTGGAGCGTCGTGCGGTTCCGCCTCCCGATCGTGCTCACCCTCACGGTGGCTGCTGTCGGGCTCGGTGCCTGGCTGTGGCGTCGGACCGAGATCCGCTCTGCGCCACCGTGGCTCGTGCCGCTCGTGCTGCTCTCGTCCGTCGCGATCACCTGGGTCGTCCCCCTCTTCAGCTACCTGCGCGGGGGCACCCTCACTGCGGCCCTGACGGTCCTCACCGCCGTGGGGGTCGGCGCCGCCGGGCTCCTGGCCGCACCGACAGCGGCACGCTCGACTGCGGCATACCTGCTCGCCGTTGTCGGTCACGTCGTGACCGCAGCGATCGCCACGATCGGTGACCCCGCACCGAAGATCGACGTCTGGGTGACCCTGCAGCAGGCCAGTGATGCGCTCGCCCGGGGCGAGAACTTCTATGACATGAGCTGGACGGACTCCCCCGGCATCCAGGACGCCTTCACCTACCTGCCGTGGACGACGGTCCTGCTCGCTCCGGGCCGGTGGATCGGTGGGGACGTCCGCTGGGCCATCGCCTTCTGGTCGGTCGTGCTCTTCGCGGGCATCTGGGCCCTCGCCCGCCCGCGCCGCGGTGACGCGCCGAGCGACTCGTGCGCCACCGCCCTGCGGGCAGCCGTCCCGGTGGCGGTGCTCGTCGTGGCCCCGGGCACGCTCACCCAGATCGACCAGGCCTGGACCGAGCCCCTGCTCGCCGCCGGCCTCGTGTGGTGGGCCGTCCTCGTGCGACGCGGCCACGCCTGGTGGGCGATCGTGCCGCTGGCGCTGGCCTGCGCGAGCAAGCAGCACCTCGCACTGCTCCTGCCGCTGCTGCTGCTGTGGCGTCCGTTCGGGGCGCGGCGGGCCGTGGCGACCGGTGCGCTCACCGGGGTGCTCATCGCGCCGTGGTTCCTCGCGTCACCCTCCGACTTCGTCCACGACACGGTCACGCTGCTCGTCGGCTTCCACCCGATCAGGTTCGCGAACACCTGGTACCTCTGGTTCCTCAACGAGCACGGCATCACCTTGCCGTTCTGGGTCACCGGTCTCGTCGTCCTCGGAGCGCTGGGGGTCGCCGCGTGGCTCATCCACCGGCGACAACCGGAGATCGACGAGCTGCTCCGGTGGTTCGCGTTCGTCCTGCTCGCGGCCAACCTCGTCAACAAGCAGGCGTTCTACAACCAGTACTGGCTCAGCGCGGCGCTTGTTGCCATCTCCCTGGCCGTGCCGGTCCGGGCTCGCGAGGACGGCGCCGAGGACGACGTTGCTCTCGATGCCGATGTTGGCGCCGTCGGGGCTGTGGGCACGGACGACGTCAGCGCGGAGCCGCGAGCTGGTTCAGCTCGGCCAGCCACTGGCTCGTGAACCGCGCGCGGGTCGTGCCGAGCACGTCGACGAACGCCCGGTCCATGGCGGTCTCCGCGGTCGCCGGTGAGTCCCTGACGCTCGAGGCCTCGTAGAACCTCTGCAGCTTCGCCTCACCGTGGCGGCGGGCGATGAGGTCGACGGCGAGCCAGGCGGCGAGGTAGGTCGGGGCGATCTCACCCTGGCTCGGGTCGAAGTCACCCTGGGTCGGCAGGCGCGTCGGCCCCGCGCCCGCCCTGATCCTGGTGAGCAGCGGCGCAGCGAGATCGACTGTCCTGCGCCCCGATCCGGAGTAGCCGACGTGGTCGGCGAACCCCTCGACGAGCCACAACGGGGCCGTGCCGGGCAGCGAGCCGCGGACGGCGACATGGGTCGTCTCGTGGGTGATGACGAACTGTCGGCCCGTCGGCGTGAGCCTGGCGAACGCGTCGGGGTTGAGGACGACCCGGTCGCTGGTCGCGCGGCCGGAGGCATCGACGGGACCGTCCGTGATGGCTGCGACCTGGCTGAGGTCGTCGGCGCGGCCGACCTGCTCGCGGAAGGCCGCGGCGTCCTTCGGGGCGAGGATCGAGACCCGTCTCGGCCACGAGCGCTTCCAGTGCGTCGACACGTCCGCCACGGCCTGGTCGGCCATCCTGGCGTAGGCCGTGAGCATCACCCGGTCGACGGTGCCGGTGACGGTGCTGGACCGTCCCCTGACCGTGATGGCGCCTGCCAGTGGCGTGGGGCTCTGCTGGCCGGCCGGGGGTGAAGGGGCAAGGGTCGGTGACGCGTTCGGGGCCGGCTGCGGGGTCTCCGGCTCGGTCGGCGTCTGGACGACGGTGGCCGAGGTGCTGGGCGCCGGCTCGCTGCCCTGACACGCCGTCGCGAGCGTGAGGAGAAGGGAACCGACCACGACGCACGCCGGGCGGCCGGCACGCGAGGTGCGCCACGGCATACGCGAGGGTCGGTCGGTCAGGGGCACGTGCCCCATCGTGTCAGGCGACGCTCAGCCGACGGCACGTCCGATGTCGAAGGGTGCGCGCTGGGAACGCACCGTCGTGGCCACCTCGGCAGTGATGAGACCGGCGCGCACGCACGCCGTCACGGCGGCACGCTCGTCGGCGTCGAGCGGCAGGTCGCTGCCGAGCCCCATGGAGGCGGGATCGATGAGTGCGGTCACCATGCAGTCACCGCACTGGATGTCACGCACCGGGCAGCGCGCGCAGAGGATGGTCAGGCTGTCGTGGGTCAGGTCGTGGGTCATGTCGTCACCCCTTTCGTCTGGGCACCGCCCACGCTAGGAGACCCCACTGACAACGCCCCGACGAGCACCTGTCGCAGGACCTGTCGCAGGGCGCCGCGCCGGAATGCGTCCCGGCAACTGTCGGACCTCACACCTAACCTCGCTGACATGCAGATGGTCCAGGGCACCCTCGACGACCTGGGCACCCCTCTGTCGGACGTCACGTTCGTCGTCGTCGACCTCGAGACGACCGGCGGCAGCGCGAGCGAGTGCGGCATCACCGAGATCGGCGCGGTCAAGGTGCGCGCCGGCGAGGTGCTCGGCGAGTTCCAGACGTTCGTCAACCCGGGCCAGCCGATCCCCGCGTTCATCTCCGTCCTCACCGGCATCACCGACGCCATGGTGCGTGGCGCGCCGCGGGTCGAGCCCGCCCTCGTCGCGTTCCTCGAGTTCGCCGCAGGGTCGGTGCTCGTGGCCCACAACGCCGGGTTCGACATCTCCTTCCTCAAGGCGGCGTGCGCCCGGGCCGAGCGCGACTGGCCCCGCTTCCCCGTCGTCGACACGGTCCACCTTGCGCGCCAGCTGGTGACCCGCGACGAGGCCCCCAACCACCGACTCGGTCCTCTCGCAGTGCTTTTCGGAGCCACGACCACCCCCGACCACCGCGCTCTGCACGATGCGCGCGCCACCGTCGACGTGCTCCACGGGCTCATCGCCCGGGTCGGCTCGCTCGGTGTGCACTCGCTCGAGGAGCTCCGGGCCTACTCCGCCAAGGTCCCGGCCGCGACCAGGCGCAAGCGCCACCTCGCCGACGGGCTGCCCGAGGCTCCCGGGGTCTACCTCTTCAAGGATGGGCAGGGGCGCGTCCTCTACGTCGGCACGTCGGTGTCCATCCGGACGCGGGTGCGCAGCTACTTCACGGCGTCCGAGAAGCGGCGCCGGATGGCCGAGATGGTCCGCATCGCCGAGTCGGTGACACCCATCGTGTGCGCCACCCCGCTCGAGGCCGAGGTGCGCGAGCTGCGTCTCATCGCCGAGCACAAGCCCCGCTACAACCGGCAGTCCCGCCATCCCGAACGCTCCTGGTGGGTCAAGCTCACCGTCGAGCCCTTCCCCCGGCTCTCGATCGTGCGCGAGGTCGCCGACGACCACACGCGCTACGTGGGGCCCTTCGCCTCGCGCGGCTCCGCGGCCGACGCGGTCGCCGCCGTCCACGAGGTGCTGCCGCTGCGCCAGTGCCTCGAGCGGCTGTCGGCCACCAGGCCGCGCTCTGCCTGCGCCCTCGCCGACCTGGGCAAGTGCGGTGCTCCGTGCACCGGGGCGCAGAGCGTCGAGGACTACTCCGCCGTGGTCGCCGAGGCGGTGGCCCTCCTCGCCGGCGACGCCACCTCGGCCGTCTCGACCTGGCGTGAGCGGATGGACCACCTCGCCGAGCAGCAACGCTTCGAGGACGCCGGCATCGTCCGGGACCGGATGCTCAGCCTCGTGCGCGGCGCCTCGCGCGCCCAGAGACTCGACCCCCTGTCCCGGACCGCCGAGCTCCTCGCGGCCCGGCGCAGCGAGACCGGCGGCTGGGAGGTCATGTGCATCCGGCACGGACGCCTCGCTGGCAGCACCCTCTCACCACGCGGAGCGGACCCCATGCCCTACGTCGAGGCGCTGCGCGCCAGTGCCGAGGTCGTGCCTGCTCCCCTGCCACCCGCCACGTCGGCGACACCCGAGGAGAGCGAACGCATCCTGCGCTGGCTCGACGCCCCCGGGGTGCGCGTCGTCGACATCGACGGCGCGTGGACGTGCCCCGTCGGCGGCGCGACGGGCGTGCGGCACGCGCTCGAGCCGGTCGAGGCGTCGAGGCGCGCGACCCCGGGGTTCCGCTCCGCCGGCTGACTACGCGACGTAGCCGTTGAAGACGTGCACCCCGTCCCAGCCGGCGTCGGAGGCCGTCTTCGCCCGGTTCGTGTTGAAGTACAGCTTGCCCCCGCTGATGCCCGACGCCCTCGATCTCGAACTTGTCGGCATACACCTAGGAGGTGATCCGGAAGGACAGGTTCGGGTCGGAGGTGAGCGTCCCCGTCGTCGTGGACGTGATGTTGCGATAGACGAGCACGATGCTGACGTTCTCCTTGGTCAGCGGGTAGTAGAGGGTGTCCGCTGCCTCGTGGTAGTAGAAGCCCTGGTTCGCGAAGCCGGTGAAGTCCGTCGCCGTGCCGTTGACCAGCGCACCGGCGGTCCTGAGGTCGAACGCCTTGGTGAGGTTGATGGTCCCCGAGCTGGCCGTCAGCGCGAGGCTGCCCCGGTAGACGGTGGCACCGCTCTTGAAGAAGAAGGTGAGCGTCGTCGAGGAGACCGACACCCGGCTGATGCCGGACACCGCCTTCGTCGCGCCGCCGAGGTGCACCGGCGTACGAGCCGACCTTGTAGTAGGTGCTGCCCGCGTAGCGCAGCTTCACCAGCTGCGCCCCGGTCGTGGACATGGTGACGACGAAGAGGTGGTGCGCCCCGGCGATGTCGACGATCGACATGTCGTTGGCGTGACCCAGACCGGAGATGTACTTCGAGTCCGTCCCCGCCGTGTTCGTCATGATCTCCTTGGCGCCGGTGCCCTTGTTGACGCGGTAGATGATGGCTCGACCGTCGTCGGAGCTGGGGTTCTTGACCGAGTAGAGGTAGGTGCTCCCCGCCGCGAAGGCCTGGGCGCCGGTGCACTCGTAGGCGGTCGGCGTGCTGGCGATGTCGCTGTAGGTGTTGTAGTAGGCGGCGTGGGCGGCCGGAGCCGCTCCCACCGCCACCCCGGCAGCTGCCGCACCCAGGAACGTTCGTCGTGTCGTGAACAGCGTCATGCTGCTTCTCCCCACCTCGTGTGCCATGAATGTGTCGGGTGAAACCCCGGACCGAAGCCCCCCGAAGCGAGGCTAGGACCGGCACTGTGGAGCTGCAACCGCTGCGGACGGGGAGCTCTCCCCGGCGAGAGGAGACCTGACATGTCGTATCCCCCACCCCTGTACACCGGCGAGTCCGGCGAGAGGTCGGCGTGGGTCCGGCCCGGGTCGGGCGAGCCCGACGTGGTCTACCCCAACGGGAACCGGGTGCACTACCTCGCTCGGGGAGAGGCCACCGGAGGTCTCTTCGGCCTCTACCGGTGGGAGTTCGCGGGGCCACCGAGCGGTCCCGGGTCGCACTTCCACCGGACCATCTCCGAGTCGTTCTACGTGCTCGATGGCACGGTCACGATCTTCGACGGCGACCGCTGGACCAAGGCGAGGTCCGGCGACTTCCTGCACGTGCCGCCCGGTGGGCTCCACGGCTTCCGCAACGAGGACGGCCCGGCCTCGATGCTGCTGCACTTCGCGCCGGGGGCGCCACGTGAGGCCTACTTCGAGGGACTGGCCCGGGACGGCGGGGTCGCCGCGATGAGCGAGGAGGAGCAGGCCGAGTTCATGGCCCACCACGACAACTTCTGGCAAGGGGACTGACCCGACTACGCTGCCAGACGTGATCACCGCCATCGTTCTCATCACTGCCGACGTCAACCGGATCCCCGAGGTGGCCCAGGAGGTCGCCGAGCTCGACGGCGTGAGCGAGGTGTACTCCGTCGCCGGGGACGCCGACCTCATCGCCATGGTCCGGGTCCGCCAGCACGACGAGCTCGCCAAGGTCATCGCCGACCGCCTCAACAAGGTCGAGGGAGTCACGGGCACCGCGACGCACATCGCGTTCCAGACCTACTCCCGGCACGACCTCGAGGCCGCGTTCAGCCTCGGCCTGGAGTAGCGAGCCTTCGGCTCGCCGGTCGGGTATGCCGTCCGGCTCAGGCGCCGGGGACGGCGCGGCTCGCTGCGACCCAGCGGTCCAGCAGGGCTGAGGCCCCACCGGAGTCGATCGCCTGCGACGCCCGCACGATGCCCGAGCGGATCGCCTCGTGCAGGTCGGCCGCGGACGTGCCGCGCGCGCCTGACGCGACGGCCAGGGCCGTGCCCGCGTTGAGCACGACCGCGTCACGAGCCGGACCTCGGTCACCGGCAAGGACCCGGCGGGCCACCTCGGCGTTCTCGTCGGCCAGACCACCCTTGATGCTGTCGATGGTCGAGACCTCGAGACCCACGTCGGACGGGTGCACCGACACCTCGTCGACCCTCCCGTCCCGCACCCACAGCAGCGTGGTGGGCCCGGCGATGGACATCTCGTCGAGTCCCTCGTCCCCTCGGAAGACCGCCGCCGACGTGCCCCGGTCCGCGAACACCCCCGCGATGACCGGAAGGAAGCGTGCGTCCGCGACCCCGACCGCGGCATACGTCGGTTGTGCCGGGTTGGTCAACGGCCCGAGGAGGTTGAAGGCCGTCGCGACGCCCAGCTCGGCGCGTGCCGGTCCGGCGTGGCGCATCGACGGGTGGAAGGTCTGCGCGAAGCAGAACGTGATGCCCGCGTCGAGGGCGACGCGGCGCACCTGGTCGGGGGTGAGGGTGAGGTTGACCCCGAGGGACTCGAGGACGTCGGCCGACCCGGACTTCGAGGACGCCGCGCGGTTGCCGTGCTTGACGACCTGCATTCCGGTCGCCGCGATGACGACGGACGACATCGTGGAGATGTTGACGGTTCCGAACCGGTCGCCCCCGGTGCCGACGATGTCGATGCTCTCGCCCGGCACCTCGATGCGGTGGGCGTGCTCGAGCATGACGTCGGCGAGACCGCGCACCTCGGCGACCGACTCGACCTTGGAGCGCAGCGCCATGAGGAAGCCTGCGACCTGGGCGGCACTGGCCTCGCCCCCCATGATGCGGGTCATCGCCCAGCGAGCCTCGTCGAGCGAGAGGTCCTCGCGAGCGAGGAGGCGACTGAGGAGGTCGGGCCAGGTCAGTCCCCCAGGGGGGTTCGTGGCCGTCACGTCAGCTGGGTGTCGAGGCGCGTGTGCGCGCGAGCCCGGCGATCGCCTCGGCGACCTTGATCGGGTCGAGGGGGTGGGGCACGGCGTCGTCGGCGAGCGACCAGGCGGCGAGCCAACCGTCCTGCGGGCGGCCCGTGAGGACGAGGATGGGCGGGCAGTGGTAGATCTCGTTCTTGAGCTCGCGGCACAGGCCCAGGCCACCGTTCTTGGCGGCCTCGCCGTCGAGGACGACGACGTCCCAGCCACCGGCGTCCAGTGCCTCAGTGACGGCAAAAGCCGTCGCGCACTCGAGCCAACGAGTGACCTCGACATCGCGAGCCGGTCGACGTCCCGCGGCCGCGCGCACGGCGTCGCGCGTCGTGATGTCGTCGCTGTAGAGGAGTACGGACACCTGGTGGGCGGGACCGCCTCCGGTGGTCGCCGGACCCGTCGTCGCGTGGTCAGCCGGGTGAGCAGAGGTCATGCCGTCATCCTAGCCACGCGTGGTTCCCGGACCGGACACCACCAACCCGGGGGTCGGTGCAGACTTCACAGACGAATGCGGCAATAATGGCGACGTGGCGATCGCAGAAGCAACGACTCGAGTCTCCGGTCCGGTTCCGAGCATCCCGGACTACGGTCCGGCGACCCGACCCAACATGGTCGCGGTCGGGACGATGGTGTGGCTGGCCAGCGAGCTGATGTTCTTCGCGGCCCTGTTCGCCTTCTACTTCTCGCTGCGCGGCAACCTTCCCGACCAGTGGGACGAGCGCACGGCCCAGCTCAACGTGCCCTTCGCGTTCGCGCAACACGGTGATCCTCGTGATCTCGTCGGTGTGGTGCCAGCTCGGCGTCTGGAAGGCCGAGAGCGGCCAGGTCGCCCGCACCGGTTCGTTCCTGCCAGTTCAAGCAGTGGGGCATGCGCGAGTGGTACGTCCTCACCTACATCTTCGGCTCGATCTTCATCGCCGGCCAGGTCTACGAGTACGCCCACCTCGTCGCCGAGGGCATCACCCTGAGCACCGACTCCTACTCCTCGATCTTCTACCTCGCCACCGGCTTCCACGGCATGCACGTCACCGGTGGTCTGATCGCCTTCCTCCTCATCATCGGACGCACGTTCACGACGCGCCGCTACACGCACCTCCAGGAGACCGGCGCGGTCGTCACCTCGTACTACTGGCACTTCGTCGACGTCGTGTGGATCGCGCTGTTCGCGATGATCTACCTGCTGAAGTGACGTGGTTCACGCTGACCGACTAGCCTGACCAGCTCGCCCGGACAACACATCCCCGAGACCCCCGACAGGACCGCACCGTGAACGCACTGGCAGCCCGCCGCCGCCACCCGGCAGCGATCGCCATCCTGCTCATGCTCGGACTTCTCGTCACGGGCTTCGCCTATGCGGCCGTCGCGCCGCAGCCCGCGAGGCCGAGGCGAGCACCGCGCAGGACGTCACCGCCGGCAAGCAGCTCTTCCAGGCCAACTGCGCCTCGTGCCACGGCGTCAACGCCGAGGGACGCGCGACCGGCAACGGCGACAAGATCGCCGGACCCGCGCTGGCCGGCGTCGGAGCCGCAGCCGTCGACTTCCAGATGGGCACCGGCCGCATGCCGATGCGCGCGCCCGGCGTCCAGGCCGAGCGTGGCGACGTCCAGTTCACCCAGGAGGAGATCGACAAGGTCAGCGCCTACATCGCGTCCCTGGCCCCCGGCCCCGCCGTCCCCTCCGAGGAGGACGTCGACCCCGGCCAAGGGTGACCCCGCCAAGGGTGGCGAGCTCTTCCGCGTCAACTGCGCCATGTGCCACAACTTCGCCGGCTCCGGCGGCGCCCTGACCCGCGGCAAGTACGCCCCGTCGCTCATGGGTGTCGAGGCGCAAGCACATCTACGAGGCCATGGAGACCGGCCCGCAGTCGATGCCGGTCTTCAACGACGGCAACATCGCTCCCGAGGACAAGCGCGACATCATCGCCTTCCTCAAGTCGGTCGAGGACACGCCGCAGCAGGGTGGACACGCCCTGGGCGCCCTCGGACCCGTCACCGAAGGCTGGTTCGCCTGGTTCTTCGGACTCGGACTCCTGGTCGCCGCGGCCGTCTGGCTCGGCCAGAAGTCGGCCTGATCATGCGCACCGCCGCTTCCCACTCTCCGTCGACAGGATCGAACGACCGATGAACGAGCAGGACAGCCACTCCACCGGAGGCGAGGTCACCCCCACGGGTGAGTTCGGATCGGGTGCCGTACGCCTCGACGAGGGCCACGTCGTCGGTCACGGCGGCATCCCCGAGCGCTTCGAGAACCCCGGCTTCGCGCCGCACATCCACCGCGGCGCCGACCTCGACGAGGTCGCCGCCAAGCGCGCCGAACGCACCGTCGGCGGTCTCTTCGTGATCTCCATCCTCGGCACGCTCGGCTTCATCGTCGCCTACTTCGCGATCGACAAGCAGGCGACGATGTTCGTCCCCGGCATCGGGCAGACCAACGCGCTGCACCTCGTGCTCGGCGTGACGATGGCCGCCTCCCTCCTCGGCATCGGCTTCGGCGCGGTCCAGTGGGCCAAGACCCTCATGCCCGACGAGGAGGAGGTCGAGATGCGTCACACGATGCGCTCGGCCGACGAGCACCGCGAAGGCTTCGTCGCGATCCTGGGCGACGGCGCGGAGACCTCGCACCTCAACCGTCGTCCCCTCATCAAGTACGCCATGGGTGGCGCCCTCGGCCTGTTCGCCGTCCCGGTCGTCCTTCCGCTCATCGGTGGCCTCGGCCCGATGCCCGGCGACGCCCTCTCCGTGACCTTCTGGAACGGCGAGAAGGAGGAGGACGGCAAGTACCCCAACGCGCCGCTCCGCCTCATGCGTGACCCCCAGAACACGCCGATCAAGGCGAGCGAGGTGACCATCGGCTCCGTCTTCCACGTGATGCCCGAGGGCCTGCTCGACCTCGAGCACCACCTTCTCGAGGAGAAGGGCAAGGCGGCCGTGCTCGTCATGCGCCTCGACCCCGACGACATCAAGTCCCAGAAGGAAAAGGACTGGGGTCACCAGGGCATCGTGGCCTACTCCAAGATCTGCACCCACGTGGGTTGCCCCGTGGGTCTCTACGAGCAGCAGACCCACCACCTGCTGTGCCCCTGCCACCAGTCGACCTTCGACGTGACGCAGGACTGCAAGGTGATCTTCGGACCGGCCAAGCGCCCCCTTCCGCAACTGGCGATCACCGTCGATGATGAGGGATACCTCATCTCCAAGGGCCCGTTCAAAGAGGCCACTGGACCGAGTTTCTGGGAGCGTGGTTCCGCATGAGCACCGAGACCTTCCCCACCGATCGTCCGGCGGACCGTCTGCGCGACGGCGACACCGAGGTCACCCCCGGCTCGAGCGCGGCCGCCCGCAAGGCCGGCGGCGTCGCCGGCTGGATCGACGACCGCACCAGCGCCGCCAAGGGCGTCAACTACCTCCTGAAGAAGGTCTTCCCGGACCACTGGTCGTTCATGCTCGGCGAGATCGCGATGTACTCGCTGATCATCTGCCTCATCTCCGGCGCACTGCTGACGCTCTGGTTCGTCCCGAGCGCCGGCCAGATCGTCTACGACGGGTCGTTCGTCCCGCTGCGGGGCCAGACCATGTCCGAGGCCTACGCCTCGACGCTCGACATCTCGTTCGACATCCCTGGCGGGCTGCTCGTCCGGCAGATCCACCACTGGGCCGCGCTCATGTTCGTCGTCGGCCTCACCGTCCACATGTTCCGCGTGTTCTTCACGGGCGCGTTCCGCAAGCCGCGTGAGCTCAACTGGGTCATCGGCACCGTCCTCGCCCTCCTTGCAGCCATCGAGGGCTTCGCCGGCTACTCCCTCCCCGACGACCTCCTCTCCGGCACCGGCCTGCGGGCCATGGAGGGCTTCGTCCAGACCGCACCGGTCATCGGTTCCTACCTCGCCTTCGCGATCTTCGGTGGACCCTTCCCCGGCGAGGCGATCATCCCCCGCCTCTACTCCGCGCACGTCCTGCTGATTCCGGCCCTTCTCGTGGGCCTGTTCACCGCGCACATCGTCCTGGTGGCCGTGCAGAAGCACACGCAGTTCCCCGGCCCGGGCCGCACCAACGACAACGTCGTCGGTTACCGCGTCATGCCGGTGTATGCCGCCAAGGCCGGTGGGTTCTTCTTCATCGTCTTCGGGATCATCGCCCTCATCTCGGCGCTGTTCACGATCAACCCGATCTGGGCCTACGGCCCCTACGACCCCTCGCCGGTCACCGCCGGGTTCGCAGCCCGACTGGTACATGGGTGCCTACGACGGCGCGCTGCGCCTGCTGCCCGGGTGGCTGGAGTTCGAGTTCCTCGGGAGTCACCCTGTCGCTCAACATCGCGCTGGGTGCGCTCGTGCTGCTGCCGCTGGTCTACATCGTCATCGGCGTGTATCCCTTCGTCGAGCGCTGGGTCACCGGCGACACCGGCGAGCACCACCTGCTCGACCGTCCCCGCAACAACCCGACCCGCACCGGCATCGGCATGGCCGGGATCGTCGCCTACTCGGTGTTCCTGTTCGCCTCCGGCAACGACATCATCGCCATCAAGCTGGGCATGTCGATCAACGACCTCACGTGGGTCTTCCGGATCGGGCTGTTCCTCTTCCCGCCGCTGGCGTTCATCGTCACCAAGCGCATCTGCCTCAGCCTGCAGCGGCACGACCGCGAGCTCGCGCTGCACTCGCGTGAGTCGGGTCGCATCATCCGTGGCATCGATGGGTCGTACCACGAGCGTCACGACGCCCTCACCGACCGTGAGCGCTGGATCCTCGTGCAGCACGAGCCCGTGCAAGCCGCTCGAGCTCACGCCCGATGTCGACGAGAACGGCGTGGCTCGCCCTGCGGCCCGCAAGGACCGTCTGCGTGCCAAGGTGTCGCACTTCTACTTCAAGGATGCGGTCAACCCGGTCACCCCGGCCGAGCTCGCAGCCGCGCACCACGACGGTCAGCACGCCGAAGCCATCGAGGCACCCTCCGACCACGAGGGCATCGACGGCAGCGGCGGCCACGGTGCCGACACCGACGCTGGGGCCTCCGAGTCCCGCGGCATCAGCAGCGGCAGCCCCGTCAGGGAGTGAGCACCGCGGCGAACCCTGTCGGGTCCGCCACCTGATCCACGACAGCGGCCCCGAGGACTTTTCGTCCTGGGGGCCGCTGCCGTTGGTCAGGGTTTCGGGAAAGGATGGCGCAGGATGTCGAGAACCGGCATCTCGGCTCCGTCTCTGGGGTGTCGGCGGCCACTCGGGTCGCCACAGGACCAAGGAGAGATCATGGCGAAGTACCTGCTTCTCAAGCACTACCAGGGTGGGCCCGAGCGTCAGCCGCAGTGTGACGTCCCGATGGACCAGTGGACGCCACAGGAGGTCACCGACCACATCAACTTCATGGGCCACGTGGCCGAGGTCCTGACCGAGCGAGGTGAGTTCGTCGACGGTCAGGGGCTCTCCCCCGAGGGAACGTTCGTGCGTTTCGACGGTGAGGGCAAGCCGCCGGTCACGGACGGTCCGTTCGCGGAGACCAAGGACCTCATCGCCGGGCTGGATGACGATCGACGTCGACAGCGTCGAGCGAGCCCATGAGGTGGCGGCGTTCCTCTCCTCGGCCCCCGGCCCCGGAGGCGTGCCGCTCGAGGAGTGGATCGAGGTCCGCGCGTTCATGGATGCACCGCACGAGATGGACAACTTCTGCCTCGGCGGGTGACGTGACCGACCTGGAGGGACTCTTCAAGGACCTTGGTCCACGAGTCCTCGGCGTCCTCGTGCGGCGGGGCGCAGACTTCGCCTCGGGCGAGGACGCCGTCCAGGAGGCCCTCCTCGAGGCCCACCAGCGCTGGGCCGACAGCCCGCCCGACGACCCGTTCGCCTGGCTCGTGACCACGGCGTGGCGCAAGCACCTGGACTCCCTGAGGTCGCAGACGGCCCGCAGGCGCCGTGAGGTGTCCGACCACCTCGAGCCCGAGCCGGGGCCCGTCACAGGCGCCGACGAGACGCTCCTGCTGCTCTTCCTGGCGTGCCATCCCGCCCTGTCGCCGTCCTCGGCCGTGGCGCTCACCCTGCGGGCCGTGGGCGGCCTCACGACGCGTCAGGTGGCCAGTGCCTACCTCGTCCCCGAGGCGACGATGGCCCAGCGCATCTCGCGCGCCAAGCGCACCCTGTCGCAGGAGCGGCTCACCGAGCCCGGGCACCTCGGCGTCGTGGTCCGCGTGCTCTATCTCATCTACAACGAGGGCCACACGGGCGAGGTCGACCTCGCGCAGGAGGCCATCCGGCTGACCCGCCAGCTCGCCGCCCAGACGCGCGAGCCCGAGGTCGGTGGCCTGCTCGCCCTCATGCTGCTCCACCACGCCCGCCGACCGGCACGATGGAGCGCCGACGGGGCCCTCGTGAGCCTCGACGAGCAGGACCGGACCCTGTGGGACACCGCGCTCATCGCCGAGGGCGTGGAGATCCTCCAGCATGCACTGGCGCAGGATCGACTCGGCGAGTTCCAGGCGCAGGCCGCCATCGCCGCGCTCCACGCCGATGCACCCTCGGCCGAGGAGACCGACTGGACCCAGATCCTCGAGTGGTACGACGAGCTCATGCGGCTGCACCCGACTCCCGTGGTCGAGCTCAACCGCGCGGTGGCCGTGGGCCAGGCCGACGGCCCCCTGGCCGGGTTGGCCGCCGTCGGCCTCGTGCCCGAGACCGTGCCTCGGCACGCGGCCGTGCGGGCCTACCTCCACGAGCGCGCCGGCGACCGCGCCCAGGCGCAGGCCCTGTATGCCGTGGCCGCCCGTGCCGCGGCCAGCGCGGCCGAGCGCGACCACCTCACCCGTCAGGCGGCCCGGCTGCACGCCAGCGCCCCGGAGGCGTGACAGGGTTGCGCCGTGGAACCCATTGATGTCGCCGCGTTCGAGGCCATCGTCGGCGACTCGCTCGACGAGGTTCCCGAGGAGCTCATGGCGATGCTCGACAACGTCGTCTTCCTCGTCGAGGCCGAGCCGCCCGCGGACGACCCCGACCTGCTCGGCGTCTATGACGGCAGTCCCGCTGACCGAGCGCGACTCGGGATGGGGCCTGGGCAACCTGCCCGACCGGATCACCCTCTTCCAGGGCCCGCTGACCCGGATGTGTGACGACCTCGAGGACCTGCGCGAGGAGATCGCGGTGACGGTCGTGCACGAGATCGCGCACCACTTCGGCATCGACGACGCGGCCCTGCACGAGCTCGGCTGGGGCTAGGACCCTCGGTGGAGTGGCGACGTCCCGGTGGTGCCGACGCAGGGCGTCCCCACCGAAGTCGTCCCGCAGGTGGCGCAACACCGAGTGGGCGTGGTTGGCCCCGTCCTGGGTGTTGTCGTACTCGATGAGGAACACCGGAGTCGTCACGCAGTAGTAGTGCCCCTCGACCGACCTGGGTGCCACCCGCCCACGCGAAGGCCATCTCGTCGGCGCCGACCTCCATCGCCTCCTCCCAACAGGCATCGGCGTAT
Source organism: uncultured Actinomycetota bacterium (assembly GCA_963807825.1). Taxonomy (GTDB): domain Bacteria; phylum Actinomycetota; class Actinomycetes; order Actinomycetales; family Dermatophilaceae; genus Knoellia. The sequence goes on along the minus strand of CAWEDC010000004.1, from coordinate 296,713 downwards.
GCCGTGGGGAGGCGATCGAGGTAGCGCCGAGCCAGCGCGTCGAAGGTCCGTCGCTGGCCCGCGTCGAGGTCGGCGCGCCGGATCCCTGCAGGGAGGACGCTCAGGTCGACGACGGGGTCCATCGCGCTGAGGATGTCGTCCGGGCGCGGTCTCCGAGCTGATCGCCTGCTCCCGCTGGCCCGCTGACAGCTGGGCCAGCAGCTCCCGGGCGAGGTCCTCCTCGCGGCCCAGCAGCCTCGTCCCGGCGAGCGGCCCGTCGGTGAGGTGCGCCGGTTCGGATCCGATGAAGTGCGGTGTCGCCGTGAAGGCGTCACCGTCGACGACGACGTGGACACCGACGTGGTGGCCGTTGAGCCGCCAGGCCCACGGCGCGTCGCCGCCCGGGTTCCGTGGATGCGCAGCCAGTAGCGATCCCCGTCAGGGGTCTCGCCGGTGATGGACCTGCGGCGTTCCCGCTCGACGTCGATCGCACCACGGACCAGGTCGACACCCAGCTCGGAGTGCGACCCCACGAGCAGGTCGTTCACGTGGCCGAGCAGCTCGGGATCGGCGTGCTCGAGCGACAGGCCCGGCCGGTCACCGGGCAGATAGCTCCACCGGGTCCAGCCGGGATCATCGAGCGACGCTGACACCTCGGCACGGGCCGTGACCGACAGAGCGCCGAGCAGGTCGGTCGCTGCGTGGGTCAGCGGGGTCGTCATGGCACGACTCAGAGGGCGTGCGGGCCCTTCCAGTACTCGAAGACCCAACCGACGAGCGCCGGGACGACGAGGGCCGCGCCCAGGGCCACGAGCCACCAGCCGACGGCGAGGCCGAGGAAGATGAAGGCGCACGAGCCAGCGAGCCACAGCGGCCACCAGCTGTAGGGGCTGAAGAAGCCGTAGTCCCCGGCGATGTCGCTGATCTCGCCCAGCGGGTCATCCTCGGGCGGGACGCCGTCGAGCTTGCGACGGGTGATGTTGAGGTAGCCGGCGATCATGAAGCCGAGCAGCGCGGCGACGACGAGGCAGACGGTGCCGATCGGCTCGCCCCACTCGTTCCAGGCGCCGTAGACGACTGCCATCAGGGCAGCGAAGCCACCGAAGATGTAGCCGATGCGTTCCATCGCCAGCATGGGTCAGGACTCCTTGTTCGTCGTCGAGGACAGCGCCTGGTCACCGAGATCAGCCGGTCCCATGGCCTTGACGAGTCCGCTGCGCTCGTAGCCAGCCGGTGCCGCCTCGGGGTGGTTGAGGTCGAACGCCGGACGCTCGGAGCGGATCCGCGGGATCGAGTTGAAGTTGTGGCGCGGCGGCGGGCAGGACGTCGCCCACTCGAGCGAGGCGCCGTAACCCCACGGGTCGTCGGTCTCGACGAGCGGCGCGTAGCGCCACGTCTTCCAGACGTTGTAGAAGAACGGCAGCATCGAGGCGCCGAGGATGAACGCACCCGTCGACGACACCTGGTTGGCGAAGGTGAAGCCGTCCTCGGGCAGGTAGTCGGCGTAGCGACGCGGCATACCCCAGATGCCCAGCAGGTGCTGGATGAGGAAGGTCGTGTGGAAGCCGACGAAGAGCATCCAGAAGTGGATCTTGCCCAGGGTCTCGTCGAGCATCCGACCGGTGAGCTTGGGCCACCAGAAGTAGAAGCCACCGAACATCGCGAAGACGACCGTGCCGAAGACGACGTAGTGGAAGTGCGCCACCACGAAGTAGCTGTCGGTGAGGTGGAAGTCGAGAGCCGGGCTCGCGAGGATGACGCCGGTGAGACCACCGAAGAGGAAGGTCACGAGGAAGCCGATCGCCCACAGCATCGGCGTGTCGAAGGTGAGCTTGCCGCCCCACATCGTGCCGATCCAGTTGAAGAACTTCACACCCGTTGGCACGGCGATGAGCATCGTCATGATCGCGAAGAACGGGAGGAGCACCTGGCCCGTGCCGTACATGTGGTGGGCCCAGACCGAGACCGACAGCGCCGCGATGGAGATCGTCGCGTAGACGAGGGTCTTGTAGCCGAAGATCGGCTTGCGCGAGAACACCGGGAGGATCTCGGAGATGATCCCGAAGAACGGCAGGGCGATGACGTAGACCTCCGGGTGTCCGAAGAACCAGAAGACGTGTTGCCAGAGCATCACACCGCCCGAGTCCGGGTCGAAGATGTGCGCCCCGAACCGTCGATCAGCACCGAGCGCGAAGAGCGCGGCGGCCAGGGCCGGGAAGATGAGGAGGACGAGGATCGACGTCACGAGGACGGTCCACACGAAGATCGGCATCCGGAACATGGTCATGCCCGGTGCGCGCATCGTGAGGATCGTCGTGATGAAGTTGACCGACCCGAGGATCGTGCCGAACCCGGCGAGGGCCAGGCCGAAGACCCAGAGGTTGCCGCCCATGCCCGGGCTGTAGGACGAGTCCGACAGCGGCGTGTAGGCGAACCAGCCGAACGCGGCCGCGCCACCCGGGGTGAGGAAGCCGCCGGCGGCGATGAGCCCGCCGAAGAGGTAGAGCCAGTAGGCAAACATGTTGAGGCGCGGGAACGACACGTCGGGCGCGCCGATCTGCAGCGGCATGAGCGCGTTGGCGAACCCGGCGAACAGGGGTGTCGCGAACAGCAGCAACATGATCGTGCCGTGCATCGTGAACAGCTGGTTGAACTGGTCGGGGTTGTCCACGACCTGCATGCCCGGCTGCAGCAGCTCGGCGCGGATGATGAGCGCCATCACGCCGCCCATGAGGAACCACGCGAACGAGGTGATGAAGTAGAGGTTGCCGATGACCTTGTGGTCGGTCGTGGTCATCCACTTGATGACCGTCGCGCCCTTGGCGAGCCGGGGGTGCGCGCGAGTGGTGTCACGCTCACGGAACATCGACGTTTCGGTTGCCGCACTCATGACTTGTTCCTCAGTTCCTCGGGCAGAAGCTGGTCCTCGCCCGGCACCAGGCCCGAACCGTCACGGTTCAGGTCGGTCCCCAACAATCCGGTCTGGCCGCGTGACTTCAGGTCGGCCAGGTGTGCGTCGAAGTCCGCACGGGACACGACCTTGACGTTGAACAGCATCTGGGAGTGGTAGGCGCCACACAGCTCGGCGCACTTGCCCTTGAAGGTGCCTTCCTCGGTCGGCACGACCTGGAACTTGTTGACCTTGCCCGGGATCATGTCGAGCTTCTGCAGGAACTGCGGCACCCAGAACGAGTGGATGACATCGCGGGAGGTGAGCACGAACTCGGTGCGCTCGCCCACGGGAAGGTACATCGTCGGGATGGTCTCCTCGGCGCCGGGCTGGCCGGTCATGATCGCCTGGCTGCCCACCTCGTGGACGTTGCCCTCGACGTAGTTGAAGTCCCAGGACCACTGCTTGCCGACGACGTTGACCGTCACGTCGGGCTGCTTCGAGGTGTCGAGCAGCGCCGTCTGGTCCTTCGCGGTGTAGAAGAAGAACACCGCGATCATGAAGATCGGGAGGATCGTGTAGAGGATCTCGAGCGGCACGTTGTAGCGCAGCTGCACCGGGAGCTCGTTGTCGTCGCGACGTCGGCGGTAGGCCACCACGCACCACAGGATGAGACCCCACACGAGGGCTCCCACCACGAGGAGGGCGATCCATCCGCCGATCCACAGGGTGCGCACGCGCTCGGAGTTCTCGGTCACGCCCTTGGGGAGGAAGCCGTCGCTTGCGGCACCCAGCTCACATCCACTGAGAGCCACCATCGCGAGCACGGCCACAGAGGCCCATGTGGCCATCGTGCGGCCGCGAGAGCGGGGCTTGATCTGGTCGTGCTGGGGCACCGGGGCAGCCTCCTGCTTCGTCTGCTGGAACACGAGGAAACACTAGTGCATGACGCGGAACTTCCCGGGGACGGGTGGCGTTACGGTCGTGACGTGCTGGACGCCACTCGCAGCCCGCTGCACCCCTCCGCCCGCGACATCCTGCTCGCGGCTCTTGACGCGGGCTGGGCCGATCCTCGACGCCTCCACCGGGAGGGGCGCCAGGCCCGGCTCCTGCTCGACCGGGCGCGCGAGAGTCTCGCGGCCTCGCTCGGCGCCCGCCCCGACGAGCTCTCCTTCCACCCGAGCGGCGCCCATGCGCTGCGCACCGGCGTGGCAGGACTGCGGCACGCCCGTCGCCGCGTCGGATCCCGGCTGCTCACGGCCGCCGTCGACCAGGCGGTTCTGCTGCACGAAGCCCATGAGGCGGACCCGGACTTCGTCCCCCTCGCCGTCAACCGTCTCGGCCGCCTGCTGCCCGAGACGCTCACCGACGCCCTTGCTTCCGGGCCGCCGTCGGCGGCGGTCGCACTCCAGCACGCCAACGGCGAAGTCGGCACCACCCAGCCCCTCGAGGACCTTTTTTCGGTATGCCGTGCAGCAGGCCTTCCGCTGTTGGTGGACGGAACCTCCTCCTTGGGGCGCGTCGACACGCCGGGGACCTACGACGTCCTCGTGGGTGACGCGTCCACCGTGGCGGGTCCCCCGATCGGTGTCCTCGTGGTCCGCACGGGCACGCGCTTCGACCTGCCCGGGCCCCGGTGGGAGCCCGAGCATGGTCGCGAACCCGCAGATCCGTGGGTCCCCCTCGCCCTCGCCGCCGCAGAGGCCTGGCAGCAGGCGGTCCACACCCGGGCCGCCGAAGCGGCATCGGCCCGCCTCCTCATCGACCAGATCCGCGCGGCTGCCGCAGCTGTCCGCGACGTCGACGTCGTGGGCGACCCGGTCGACCGGCTCCCCCACGTCGTGACCTTCAGTGCGCTCTACGTCGACGGCGAGAGCATTGTCGACGCGCTCGACCGACTCGGCATCGTCGTGGCGTCCGGGTCCGCCTGCACGTCGAGCCGACTGGAGCCGAGCCACGTCCTGGCCGCGATGGGCGCGCTCACCCACGGCAATGTCCGGGTGACGCTCCCCCTCGAGTCCGTCTCCCCCGACCGGGTCGCCGATGTCGAGGCCCTGTGCCGCGAGCTCCCGCGAGTCATCGCGGACCTGCGCGACCGCCTCGGGGTGAGCGACCTGTGAGCGCCGACCGCGTCCCCGACCTCGACGCACGCGGCCTCAAGTGCCCCCTGCCCGTCATCAAGCTCGCCCGCCTGGCGCGCGAACTCCCCTCTGGCGCAACGCTGCTCGCGTTGGCTGACGATCCAGCTGCCGAAGCCGACATCCCGGCCTGGGCCCGGATGCGTGGGCACACAGTGACGCTCGAACGCGCAGGTGGGCACACGGCATACACCGTCGTTCTGGGTTGAGACTCAGCCGAACGACACGGGAGGCGCCTGCAAGGCCCCATCCAGAGCCGCGAGGTAGTCCGCTCGCGGCCACTCCACGACACCGAGCCGCTCGAGGTGCTCGGTGGCCCACTGCACGTCGATGATCCGGCGCGCGTCACCGTCGGCGTGGACGATGTCGACGAGGGCGGCGAGCGCAACCTTGGAGGCGTCGCGCTCGGCGTGGAACATCGACTCACCCGCGAAGAGGCCGCCGATGGCGACGCCGTAGAGCCCTCCGACGAGCTCACCCTCGCGCCAGGTCTCGACGCTGTGGGCCCAGCCGAGCCGGTGGAGTTCGGTGTATGCCGCGATGATCTCGTCGGTGATCCAGCGCCCCTCGCGCTCGGGGTCGGCACACCTGCGCATGACGTCGGCGAAGGCGGTGTCGACGCGGATCTCGAAGCGGGCCCGAGCCTTCTTGAGCGAGCGCCTCTCGCGGAAGCCGCCGGGTACGAGGACGCCGCGGGGTTCGGGCGACCACCAGCCGATGGGCCTGGTGCCGTGGTCGCCGAGACCCATGGGGAAGAGACCGGCGCGGTAGGCCACGAGCAGCGTGCCCGGATCCAGGTCGGCCCCGGCCGCGACGAGGTCCTCGTCGTCGCTCGGGCGCAGGTGTCCCAGGGCCCACTCACTGGGCGGTGGCTCGACGGGCGGGAAAGGCACGTCCACGGGCGTGGAGGTCAGCGCCTCACGCACGTGATGTGCGGCTCGACCTCGGCGGCGGAGTCGTCGCCGTAGGACTGGGCGAGGCGCTCGAGGAACTTCGCCTGGTCGAGGACGTACTCCTGGGTGCCGATGGTCTCGAGGACGTAGGTCGCAAGGAGGGAGCCGATCTCGGCACAGCGACGATGGCCCAGTCCGGCCGAGAGCCCGGTGAGGAAGCCCGCGCGGAAGGCGTCGCCGACTCCGGTCGGGTCGGCCCGACGCGTCTCGCCGGCGATGGGGACCTCGATGGGCTCCTCACCGCGGGTGATGATGACGGCGCCGTCCTTGCCCTTGGTGATGACGCGGGTCGTCACCTGGGCCTCGATGTCGGCGGCGCTCCACCCGGTCTTCTGCTCGGTGAGGTGCGCTTCGTACTCGTTGGTGAAGAGGTAGTCCGCGCCCTCGATGAGCTTGCGGATGAACGGCCCGTCCGCGAACGCGAGCTGCTGCGACGGGTCGGCGACGAAGGTGATGTTGCGACTGCGGCACTCGTCGGTGTGGCGGAGCATCGCGTCGGGGTCGTTGGCGCCGATGAGGACGAGGTCGAGCGGGGCCGCTGCCTCGATCGGGCCGAGCTCGATGAGCCGGGCCTCGCTCATGGCCCCGGCATAGAAGGTCGCCATCTGGGCCATGTCGTCGTCGGTCGTGCACACGAAGCGGGCCGTGTGCTTCGTCGACGAGATGAGCACGTGGTCGCAGTTGACGCCGTGCCGGGTGAGCCAGCTGCGGTAGTCCTCGAAGTCCTCGCCCGCGGCACCCACGAGCAGGGGCTGCTGGCCGAGCGCGGCCATGCCGAAGCAGATGTTGCCCGCCACTCCCCCTCGTCGGATCTCCAAGGTGTCGGCGAGGAAGCTCACCGAGATCTTGTCGAGCTGCTCGACGACGAGAGAGTCGCGGAAGCGGCCTCGGAAGGTCATGAGGTGGTCGGTCGCGATGGACCCAGTGACAGCGATACGCACCTCGGCAACCTACCCCAGATGGCCTGTGGCATCGACTACTTGACATTGCCTAGTACTGGGCATCACAGTAGAGCCGTGCCCACCCATGACCCGCAGATGCTCAAGGGAGTCCTCGGACTTCTCCTCCTGAGCGCGCTCTCGAACGGCGACCACTACGGCTACGGCCTCGTGACGTTGCTGCGCTCCTCCGGTTTCGACGAACTCGCCGAAGGCACCGTCTACCCGGGTCTCACCCGGCTCGAGAGCGCGGGATTCCTCGAGTCCTACCTCCTGCGCAGCGACTCGGGCCCGGCGCGCAAGTACTACCGCCTCACCGATGCCGGCGCTGTCGAGCTCGCCCACCGCCGCACGTCGTGGAGCGACCTCGTCCAGTCCGTCGCGACCGCAACCACATCGACCACCACGTCAGGGGACCTGTCATGAACATCGTCGACCGCATCCGCACCGAGTACGCCATCCAGCGCTACGACTTCTGGCTCGAGCTGCGCGGGGTGCGCGGCTCGCGCCGGCGTGAGCTGCGCCGCGAACTGCGGGCCAACCTCGCCGAGGCCGGCGCCGAGGTCGGCGTGACCCGCGCCCTGTTCGGCATCGGCTCACCCAAACAACTGGCGTATGCCGCGATCGAAGCCGACGCGTCCCGCCCCCGGTGGTCCCTGGGCGCGTTCTGGGCCATTGGCACCTTCGCCCTGCTCCTGATCTGGATGGCCCTCACGACACTCACGATCATGGAGACGGCAGAGGCCGCCGGTTTGACCGCGCCCGTCGACGTGCAGCCGTTCCCGTGGTTCGGGACGACGTTCACCGTCGAGTCCTCCCCCGGAGCCTTCGGCGCCGCAGTGCAGGCACCGTGGCAGCTCCTCGTCGGACCGCTCCTCGTGTTCCTGCTCGTCGCCCAGCCCTGGCGCCTGCTGCGGCGGCCGCAGCCCCTGCCGGTGGTCGAGTGACGGAGCGAATCAGCGCAACGAGAGACACGGCATACGCCAAAGGGCCCCTCACAGCACGGTGAGGGGCCCTTCTGCGTGTCACGAGGTGATCGGCGCTCAGAAGACCGGCACGCCGTTCCGGACGAGCCGCCAGTTCTCGACGTGGAAGCTCGCCGGATCGATCGTGCCCGCTGCCGACGCGTACGCCACGATGGCCTCGCGGATCGCGACCTGGGCGTTGTAGATGACCGGCGCCGACGCGATGTGCGGGAACCCGCCACCGCCCGACTGCCGGTAGTTGTTCACCGCGACGACGAACTTCTGGTCCGCGGCCACGGGCACGCCTTCGTACGACATTCCGGTGATGCGCGAGCCCACCGGCTGCGAGATGTCGACCGAGTAGTCGACCCCCGAGAACTGGTCGTAGTTGTAGTCGGGGGTGGTCGGCGAGGTGGGGTCGGGTACGGCGCATTGGTCCAGGCGGCGGGGTCGACCGGAGCACCGGGTGCGACCTGCTTGAAGTACTTCGCCGAGTACTCGAGGAAGTCCTTGATCTGGGCGCCCGTGAGCACCGAAGCCATGAGCGTGTTGTCGTAGATGTAGAGACCTGCGACGTCCCTGATCGTGACCGGCCCCGCCGGGAAGCTCGCGGAGCGGTTGAAGGGCGCGGCGATGCGAGATCACGGGCAGAGAGGCCTCGGGGGTGCCGGCGATCGCGGCTGTCACGGTCGCCACCTGCACCTCGTTGACGTAGTCGAGGATGGCGGTGTCCTTCCAGCAGGCCTCGGCCGCCGACATCGCCTCGGTGGAGGTCGCCACCGGGGTGTTCATGTACTTGACCACCGCGGCGTGCTGGTCACGCACGATGGCGACGAACGCGGGGTCGTCCACGACGGTGTTCGTGTTCACGGTCAACGCACTGCTCTGCGCGACCTGCCAGCTGCCGCGCACGAACTCGAGCTTCAGGTCGAAGACGCTCACGCGCTGACCCCAGTTCTTCGGCTCGCTCATGATGACCTGCTTGCCGGTCGTGACGTTCGTGACGAACCGCTGGGGGACGTCGACGTGCGCGTGACCGAAGAGGATGGCGTCGATGCCGGGCACCTGCTGGGCCACGAGGGCAGCAGCGTTCTCGACGGGCAGGTCTCCTCCGTAGGACGACGTGCCGCTGTCGCCGGAGTGGGCGCTCACGACGATGACGTCGGCACCCTCCCGACGCATCACGGGGACCCAACGGGCGGCCGCCTCGACGAGACCCTGCACCTCGACCTTGCCCGAGACGTTGGCCTTGTCCCAGATGACGACGCCCGGATTCGTGAGGCCGAGGACACCGACGCGGATCGGCGGGCGGCCCTTCACCTTCATGGTCGTGATCGTGTAGGGACGGAACCTCGGCACCTGGGTGCCGGCGTGCACGGCATTCGCCGCGAGCACGGGCGCATCCATCTGGTCGATCCAGTGGTCGAGGAAGTCGAGGCCGTAGTTGAACTCGTGGTTGCCCAGGGCGACGGCGTCGTAGCCGAGGGCGTTCATCTGCGCGGCCATCGGGTGGATGGCACCCGTCTCGGTGGTCGGCTCGACCGTCGCGTAGTAGAAGCCGAGCGGCGTCCCCTGGATCGTGTCACCGGCGTCGAAGAGCAGGGTGTGCTCACGCCCGCGGTCGGCCCGGATCTGCTTGACGACGCTCGCGACACGAGCGAGACCGACGGTGTTGCCGGCGGTGTCGCTGTAGGTCGCGTCCTTGTAGTAGTCCCAGTTGACGACGTTCGCGTGCAGGTCGGACGTGCCCATCACGGTGATGGTGACGCTGCCGTCGCGGGCGGCTGGGGCGGCGGCCGCCGGCGAGGGCCAGCCAGCGGCGGCGAGGACACTCGCGGCACTGGCGCCGAGGACGACACCGCGTCGGGTGGGCGCCGAACGGCGACTGAGCTCGTCGTCGGGTACGGCGCAGGAACACCAGCGGGGGGTGGGCTGGGACAGGTGGAGATGGGAGTCGGTCATGGGAGGACATGCGATCACACCTCGACCCTCGCGACAAGGGCCAGACGGGATTCCCCCAACGCCTTGTCCCGCGTGGTGCGCAGGGGCAGAGTGCGGACATGGACACACCTCACTGGCAGGACGCCGACTTCACCGGACTTCGGGCGATGGTCTTCAACTGCACCCTCAAGCGCTCACCCGAGAAGAGCCACACGCAGGGCCTCATCGACGTCAGCACGGCGATCATGGAGAAGCACGGCGTCGAGGTCGAGGTGATCCGTCCGATCGACCACGACATCGCGATCGGCGTGTATCCGGACATGACCGAGCACGGCTGGGACACCGACGAATGGCCCACGATCTTCGAGCGGGTCCTGGCGAGCGACATCCTCGTCATCGCCGGCCCGATCTGGCTCGGCGACAACTCCAGCGTCACCAAGCAGATCATCGAGCGGCTCTATGCGATGAGCGGCCAGCACAACGACCGGGGCCAGTACATCTACTACGGCAAGGTCGGCGGCACGATCATCACGGGCAACGAGGACGGCATCAAGCACTGCGCGTCCAACATCCTCTACAGCCTCCAGCACCTCGGCTGCTCGATCCCGCCCAACGCCGACGCCGGGTGGATCGGCGAGGCCGGACCGGGGCCGTCCTACCTCGACGCGGGCAGCGGCGGGCCCAAGAACGAGTTCACCCAGCGCAACACGACCTTCATGACGTGGAACCTCATGCACCTGGCCTGGTTGCTCAAGCAGGGCGGCGGCTTTCCGGCCGGAGGCAACGAGCGGGTGAAGTGGGACCGGGGCGCGAACTTCGACCACCCCAACCCCGAGTACCGCTGAAGCCGAGCCGACCCACGGACCGGAGCACGCGGCATACCCAGAAGGGCCCCTCACCACGATGGTGAGGGGCCCTTCTGGTGTTGCCGGTGCGGCTGGACTCAGCTGAAGGAGTCGCCGCAGGCGCAGGAGCTGCCGGCGTTGGGGTTGTCGATGGTGAAGCCCTGCTTCTCGATGGTGTCGGAGAAGTCGATCGTCGCGCCGACGAGGTAGGGGGCGCTCATGCGGTCGATGACGACCTCGACACCGTCGAAGTCGCGCACGAGGTCACCGTCGAGGGAACGCTCGTCGAAGTAGAGCTGGTAGATGAGGCCGGAGCAGCCGCCGGGCTGGACGCCGACTCGCAGGCGCAGGTCTTCACGACCCTCCTGTGCGAGAAGCGACTTGACCTTGCCCGCAGCGAGGTCGGTGAGGAGGACCTCGTGGGCCGGTGCCTCGGTGTCGGTCGCGGTGGCCTCGGTCGCGGGGGCCTGGGTGTCGAGCTCGCTCATGGGTGACTCCTGTGATGCGTCGGGGCTCGGGATGGACTGTGGGTCTTGCATCAGGTCGCAACTGCTGTCGGCTGCGATCTGTTCCCGAACGTCTCGTCAAGGGTACGTCCGCTTGGCCGGATCACCGAGCAGGGGACCACGTTCTGGCGACACGGGCCGCCCGGGCACGCAGGGTTCCGACCGGATCCAGCAGCGCGGCGTCGACCTGTTCGGGCGTCTCGGCCACGGCATACGTGCCGCTGATCCCGAGCCCCATGGTCTCCCGGCGGCCCACGAGGACCTGGCCCGCGAGCACGACACTGGGCAGTCCGGCGTCGAGAGCGGCCACCGCAACACCCGACGCGACCTTGCCCTGCAGGCTCTGCCAGTCGAAGGTCCCCTCCCCCGTGACGACGAGGTCGCAGCCGCGCACGACGTCGTGGAAGCCGACCGCCTCGAGGACGAGTTCGACCCCGCTGACCCGACGTCCACCCAGCAGGAACAGGGCGTAGCCGAGGCCACCGGCGGCACCTGCGCCGGGTTCGCGTTCGAGTCGCCGCGGGGCGCCGGTGAGGAGGTCGAGGGGTTCGGACACCGTGCGGGCGACGATCTCGGTGAAGCGGCCCAGCGCGCCCTCGAGCGCCTGGGCGAGCTCGGGGCTCGCGCCCTTCTGCGGGCCGAAGACGGCGCTCGCGCCCTTGAACCCGAGCAGGGGGTTCTCGACGTCGGTCGCGATGACGAGGTCGACGCCGGCGAGCTGTTCGCGCACGGCGAGGAGCCCGGACAGGGCGTCGTCGGGAGCGCTCGCGAGGGCTGTGCCGCCTCGGGCGAGGTGCTCGGCCGGTCCTGCTCCGAGCGCGGCGAGCAGTCCCGCGCCGCCGTCGTTGGTGCCGCTGCCGCCCAGCCCGACGACGATGCGCTGCGGCTTCTCGGCCAGGGCCGCCTGCAGCAGCTGCCCGACGCCCCACGTGCTCGTGAGCCCGGGGTTGCGTTCGTCCGCGGCGAGCAGGTGCAGGCCTGCGGCCTGAGCAGATTCGACGTATGCCGTCCGCTCGCCTTCCGCACCGACCACGAGGATCGCTGCGGGGACTTCACGGCCGAGCGGGTCGCTCACCGTGAGGGCGACGGTGTCGCCGTCGAGCGCTCCGTCGAGGACGTCGAGGAAGCCCGGGCCGCCGTCGGACAGGGGAAGCAGGGTCAGCGTGTCGTTCGGTGCCGTGTCGTGCCACCCAGCCGCCATCGCCTCAGCGGCCTGGGTGGCAGTGAGGGTTCCGGTGAAGCAGTCAGGAGCGATGACGACGTGCACGGCACGCACGGTATCGGGTGCGGTGACATCGAGGGAACGGCGACCTTTTTGTCAACCATTCACGACAAGAGCGCCGTTGACGGAAAGAACTTCCAATGGCAGGTTCGAACCACACCGACACCAGGAGTCACCATGCAGCTGCGTCACCTCGTCACCACCACCTGCGTCGCCACCCTCGGCGCGCTGGGCGCCTTCCTCTCGAGCGGCCCGTCGGCTTCGGCCGAACCACAGGGCCCGGTCCTGCCGCCGGGTGGCGGCTTCCACGCCGTGATCCGTCCGGTCGACGACGCGACCCGCGCCACGATGATCGGCGTCTCGTGGAAGCCGGGCTGCCCCGTCCCCATCGAGGACCTCCGCATCATCGAGATGACCCACCGCGGGTTCGACGGTGAGGACCACGTGGGTCAGCTCATGGTCCACGAGGACATCGCCCGCGACACCGTCAACGCGTTCCGGATGCTCTATCTCGACGACTTCCCGATCCGTCGCATGGAGCTCATCGAGAACTACGGGGGCTCCGACGACGCCTCGATGGACGCCGACAACACCTCGGCCTTCAACTGCCGAGCCATCACCGGAGGCACGAAGTACTCCGTGCACTCCTACGGCAAGGCCATCGACATCAACACCATCGAGAACCCCTACGTCAAGGGCACCAGCGTCTACCCCGCAGCAGGCAGAGGGTTCCTCGACCGCACCGACGTCCGGCCCGGGATGCTCGTCGACGGCGACATCGCCGTGACGTCGTTCACGAGCCGCGGCTTCGACTGGGGCGGTCACTGGACCTCCCTCAAGGACTACCAGCACATGGAGATTCCCCAACCCTGAGTGACGTCTGCGCCCTGCGCTCGGCGGGCCGGGCACGGGCACACGGTCCGGGCACGGCGGCATACGATCGGTGTGTGACGACCACGCCCACCGCCCCGCTCCCGCTCCTCGTCCTCGGTCAGGGACGCGACCTGCGCTCCGAGCGCGGAGTCGAGTGTCCCGGCGACCTGCCGGCACCGTCCGACCCGAACCTCGTGGCGCGGGCGCGCGCCGCCAAGGAGGCGCTGGGCGACAAGGTGTTCGTCCTCGGTCACCACTACCAGCGCAACGAGGTCATCGAGTTCGCCGACGTCACGGGCGACTCCTTCAAGCTGGCCAAGGAGGCCGCGGCTCGTCCCGACGCGCCGTGGATCGTCTTCTGTGGGGTGCACTTCATGGCCGAGTCCGCCGACATCCTCACGAGCGATGACCAGACCGTGATCCTGCCGGACCTCGCGGCCGGGTGCTCCATGGCCGACATGGCGGCCATCGCGCAGGTCGAGGACTGCTGGGACCAGCTCGTCGAGGCCGGTGTCGCGGAGCAGACGATCCCCGTGACCTACATGAACTCCTCGGCCGCGATCAAGGCCTTCACCGGCCGCCACTCCGGCACGGTCTGCACGTCCTCCAACGCCAAGACCGCACTCACCTGGGCGTTCGGCGAGTCCGGCGGGGTCGAGGGCGAGGGCAAGGTGCTCTTCCTCCCCGACCAGCACCTCGGCCGCAACACGTGGGCGCGCGACCTCGGTGGCTCGCTCGACGACTGCGTCGTCTGGGACCCGCACCGCCCCATGGGTGGGCTGACGATCGAGCAGCTGCAGGCCGCGCGGATGATCCTGTGGCGCGGACACTGCTCGGTCCACGGACGGTTCACGACGGAGGCCGTCGAGGCCGCCCGCTCGACCATCCCCGGCGTCAAGGTCATCGTCCACCCCGAGTGCCGCAACGAGGTCGTCGAGCTGGCCGACGAGGTGGGTTCCACCGAGAAGATCATCCAGACCATCGCCGCCGCTCCCGATGGCACGGCGTGGGCGGTGGGCACCGAGCTCAACCTCGTCCAGCGCCTGGGCCAGATGTTCCCCAAGCAGCGCATCACCTTCCTCGAGAAGAACGTCTGCTACTGCTCGACGATGAACCGCATCGACCTTCCGCACCTCGTGTGGGCGCTCGAGTCGCTCGTCGAGGGCCGGGTCGTCAACGCCATCCGCGTCGATGAGCAGGTCGCCATCGAGGCCAAGGCTGCTCTCGACCAGATGCTCGCCCTGCCCGGCGAGACCAGCAAGGACTGAACCGAACCGGTCAGGAGACGCGGACCCACTGCACCTTCCCAGCGGGCAGGCAACCGCCACCCTCGCTGGTGGTGGTCATCGTGGTGTCCACGATGCTGAACGACGAGAAGGCCAACACGCAGCCTCTGGCGTCCGATGTATCCGGTCGGAACACGGGTGGACCGCCCTCGGGCAGCGTCACTCGTCCGCGCTGGTCGGGGTTCGTTACCCCGTCGCCGTCGTCGTCAAGAACGTATCTGACGACAGTGCTTCCCCGCGGGTTGCCAATGGCGAGCACGCGTCCGGTCTCGACATGCAGCCAGATTCCATGGATGAAGGGGGACGAACAGCAGGCCTTCGCATCGTCGGAGCCGGCGTTGGGAGACAGGGCTCCGCCCAGGTATGGCTCCGGGGAGATCCGCTCGAGCGAGAGCTCTTCGCCCGCCGGCGTCTCGCAGGAGCTCTCCAGGAAGGTGGAAACGAGCGTACCGGGGTTCACGGATCTGACGCGCCAGACTTCGTCGCAGCTCCCCGCCTTCATGGTGAACAGGTCACCTGAGCGTCGGACCACCTGGTTGCCGAATTCACCAGCGAGGTATTCGTCTGCGGAACTGTAGGCAGCGACACGTCCGTCGGCTGTGATCACCCATACCCACGGACTGTCGGGCACATTGCGCCACGTGCCGACGAGGCGGCCGGGGACGAGAGGCTGGTCCGACTGAGGCGCCCCCGCAGGGCGGGTCGGCTCCCGGTCATCCCGCCACTGGGCGACACCGACCGCGGCGGTGACGACAACCGCAGCGGCCAGGGCCACCATTCGCCAGGTCCGTCGCGACGACTCCCGGTGCGACACGCCTGCTTGGCGGGCGGCCACCGCGCTCTCCAGACGTGCGACGTCGGCATCGGTGACGTGCACATCGTCCATGGCCTCGTGCAGTGCTTCGCGAAGGCTGGACTCGACGGTGTTCACGGCGCCACCTCCAAGCCGACGTGGAGTGAGGCCAACGCTCGGCTGGCGTGCTTCTTGACCGACCCCAACGACACCTGCATCAGGTCCGCCGTCTGTCGTTCGGTGAGGTCCAGGTAGTAGCGGCACACGATGACCTCGCGCTGTCGCTGCGGGAGGGTCCTGACCTGGTTCGCGATGCGTCGGGAGGCCTCGTGCGCGAGAGCGTCACTGTCCGCTCCGGGCAACGCGACGAGGTCGGGCCGCAGCGGTTCGACCGCACGTACCGTGCGTGCCCGACGCCGATGCACCGACCGGCACCGGTTGATGACAGCGGCCCGGAGGTAGGCCCGGCTGGCCGCGTGGTCCCTGAGTGAGTCCCAGTTCCGGTGGAGCGAGATGAACGCGTCCTGCGCTGCCTCCTCGGCCGCTCCCCGGTCCCCCGTGAGCGCGTAACCAAGGCGGACGAGGTCTGCACAGTGTGCGCGGAAGAGCAGGGCGATGGCTTCGTCCCGACCCACGCCAGCGACCGTGTCCGGCGCCCCGGCACCAGCCCCGTTCATCGATCGCATAAGTGGACTCACACCAAGAGAGTCGCACCGGGGAACCAAAAGGTTGACCGCCCTCGAGAACTGGTCATCCTTCCTCGAACGACCCACATGGCGCATGCGCCCATGCGGTGGACGCGAATCATGGGGGTGGCACCCACACCTTGACGGCGAACACCTCAGTAGCGTCACCGGGACCAGGGCGTCAACGGCGATGCCCGGACCCGGGAGGTCGGCATGGCCCGCACTCGCACAGTCCTCGGCTGGATGTCTGCAGTCGCGGTGGCCGCCGCAGCAACGCTGGGCGTCGTCACGGCACAGGGGGCGTCCGCGGCCACGCTGCAGCAGGTCACGTCGTTCGGATCGAACCCCGGCGCCCTGACGATGTGGACCTATCGCCCCGACAACACAAGGGCCGGTGCTCCCCTCGTCATCGCCCTGCACGGCTGCACCCAGGACGCCAACGGTTACCTCAACGGATCGGGCTGGCGCGACCTCGCTGACCGCAATGGCATCACCGTCGTCCTGCCTCAACAGAGCACGGCCAACAACATGAACAAGTGTTTCAACTGGTTCCAGTCCGGCGACGTGACTCGCGGCCAGGGGGAGGTCGCCTCGATCGCGTCGATGGTGCAGCACGCGATCACGACCTACTCCGCGAACCCGCCCCGCGTCTATGTCTCCGGCCTCTCTGGTGGAGGCGCGATGACGGCCAGCATGCTCGCGGCATACCCGGATCTGTTTGCCGGTGGTTCGATCAACGCCGGCATTGCACACGGGTGCGCAACGACTGTGGCGCAGGCGTATTCGTGCATGAACCCCGGCGTGGACAAGACGCCCAAGGCGTGGGGTGACCTCGCGAGAGCCGGGTATGCCGCGTGGTCCGGTCCGCGCCCCAAGGTCGCCATCTGGCACGGCCAGTCCGACACGACCGTGGCCCCGATGAACGGTCGGGAGCTGCGCGACCAGTGGACCGACGTCGCCGGCGTGAGCCAATCCCCCACTGCCACAGGAACTTTGGCGACGGGAGTGAATTGGTCGGAGTACGGCGGTGGCGCGGTTCGCCTCACTGAGATCGCCGGCATGACCCACGGCACGCCGGTCGACCCGGGCAGCGGTCCGACTCAGTGCGGGACAGCGGGCGCGTACTTCATCGACACCGTGTGCGGTGCCTACTACGACGCGCAGTTCTTCGGTCTGATCGGTGCATCGCCGTCGCCCACGCCGACCGTGACGCCCACGGGGACGGCGACTGCGACGCCGACTCCCACAGCGACGGCCACGCCGACCTGCGTCACAGCCAGCAACTATGCCCACGTCGCAGGCCGGACGGGCCCGCAACGTCGGCGGCTATGCGCTCGCGAATGGCTCGAACGACAACCTCGGGCTCTACAACACCTTCTACACATCAGCGGTGCGCGAGACGGGCCCCGGCTACTGGCAGAAGTGCTGACCCCGGCTGACCTCAGAGTGAGATGAGGCCGTCCTCGCCGACGTGCGGGTTGTTGCTCGGCGCAACGCGTTCGCCCTCGGGGGGCGGACCCGGAGGAGTCCCGTCGCCGAACGGTCGACCACCGAGGGACTCACGCCCGTGCGGCGTCACCCAACCAGCCAGGTCGGGTCCGAGCGGCACGACTCCCGTGGGGTTGATGTCGCGGTGGACCTCGTAGTAGTGGCTCTTGATCTGCACGAAGTCGGTGGTGTCACCGAAGCCCGGCGTCTGGAAGAGGTCACGCGCGTAGGCCCACAGGACCGGCATCTCGGTGAGCTTGTTCCGGTTGCACTTGAAATGCCCGTGGTAGACCGCGTCGAAGCGCGCCAGGGTCGTGAACAGCCGGACGTCGGCCTCGGTGATCGTGTCGCCGACGAGGTAACGCTGGTCGGCGAGCCGATCCTCGAGCCAGTCGAGAGCGGTGAAGAGCCGGTCGTAGGCCGCGTCGTAGGCCTCCTGCGTCCCGGCGAAACCACACCGGTAGACGCCGTTGTTGACCTCGGTGTAGACGCGCTTGTTGACCTCGTCGATCTCGGCGCGCAGGTGCTCCGGGTAGAGCTGCGGCGCCCCTTCGCGCTGGAACTCGGTCCACTCCGACCCGAAGTCGAGGGTGATCTGCGGGAAGTCATTGGTCACGACTCCCCCACTCGGCACGTCCACGACCGCCGGGACGGTGATGCCCTTGGGGTAGTCGGGGAAGCGTGCGAGGTAGGCGTCCTTGATGCGCGGGATCTGCAGGACCGGGTCGAGACCACCGGGGTCGAGATCGAACGTCCAGGAGTTCGCGTCGTGGGTTGGGCCGCAGATGCCCATCGACATGGCGTCCTCGAGGCCGAGGAGTCGTCGAACGATGATCGCCCGGTTGGCCCACGGGCAGGCACGCGCGACGACGAGGCGATAGCGGCCGGCCTCGACCGGCCACTGCTCACCACGGCGGGTGATCCGGTCCTCGATGTAGGCCGTGTCGCGCTTGAACTCGGCCTCGACGTACGAGCCCTGCGAGGACCCATCGGTCCCGGCGGCGCTGGTGGCTTCGGACATCGTCAGGACCTCGGCATCGCGCCGAGGCGGGCAAAGAGTGCAGCCTCTGCGACGCAGACGTTCTCGAACTCGCCGAGGTGCAGCGACTCGTTGGCGCCGTGGGCGCGCGTGTCGGGGTCCTCGACGCCGGTCACGAGGATGGCGGCGTCGGGGAAGCGCTCGGCGAAGGCCGCGACGAACGGGATCGAGCCACCGACACCGATGTCGACCGGCTCCTTGCCCCACGCGTCGGCGAAGGCAGCGCGGGCCTGGTCATAGACCGGCCCGGTGGCGTCGGCAGCGAAACCCGCGCCCTGGTCGTCGAGGGTGATGTCGATCTTGGCGCCCCACGGAGCGTTCTCCCGCAGGTGCTTCTCCAACGCGGCGAACGCGTCGGTGGGAACCTCATCGGCGGCGATGCGCATGGAGAGCTTGGCCGAGGCGCTGGGGACGAGCGTGTTGGAGGACTTCTCGACCGACGGTGCGTTGATGCCGATCGTCGTGAGCGACGGCTTGGTCCACATGCGCGACAGGAGCGATCCCGAGCCGATGGTCGAGACGCCGTCGAGCAGACCGGACTCCTCGCGCAGTCGCTCCTCCGAGAACTCGAGGTCGGCCGCCTCGCCGGACTTCAGCCCGGCGACGGCGACGTTGCCCTCGTCGTCGTGCAGCGTCGCGATGAGCCGCACCAGAGCCGTGATCGCGTCGGGAACGGCTCCACCGAACATGCCGGAGTGGATGCCGTGGTCGAGGGTCGTGACGGTGACGACGACGCGGATGAGACCGCGCAGGGTCGTCGTCAGCGCAGGGGTGCCGATGTCCCAGTTCGTCGAGTCGGCGAGGACGATGGCGTCGGCCTTCAACTTGTCGCCGTGACGCTCAAGGATCGTCATGAGCGAGTCGGAGCCGACCTCTTCCTCGCCCTCGACGAAGACAGTGACACCGACGGGCAGGTTGCCCGAGTGGGCGCGCAGGGCGGCGATGTGGGCCATGATCCCGGCCTTGTCGTCCGCGGCACCGCGACCGTAGAGGCGGCCGTCGCGCTCGGTCGGCTCGAACGGTGCGCTGTCCCAGTCGGCGTCGTCACCGGGGGGCTGCACGTCGTGGTGGGCATAGAGCATGACCGTCGGCGCACCCTCGGGTCCGTCGATGTGCCCGATGACAGCGGGCGCACCGCCCTCGCGCACGATCTCGACCTCCAGGCCTTCGGCGCGCAGCAGCTCGGCAGTCGCCTGCGCCGACGCGTCGACGTGGCTCTGGTCGAACGCTGGCAGCGAGACACTCGGGATGCGGGTCAGCGCCTCGAGGTCGGCGCGCAGCTGCGGCATGAGGCTCCGCACGGTCTCGCGCAGCGCAGAGAGCTCGGTCTGGTCGGTCGCGTTGATTGAATCAGTCACGATCCGACCCTACTCATCACCCGCCCCGGATGTCCGTGCGGATGGTCGGTGACCCGACCAACCGCGCGGACGCGAGCGAGCGGGAGGCGGGGCCGGAAAGAGGACCCAGCCCGGCGGCATACACTCGGGCCGTGTTCGGACGCAGCAAGACCACCCAGGAAGAGCTCACGGAGCAGGCAGCCAACGCTGCCCGCGAGGGCGCCAAGAATCGCCCCACGCCCAAGCGGCGCGACCAGGAGGCGGCCCGTAGGCAGCCCCTCGTCGTCACGGACCGCAAGGCGGCCAAGGGCGCTGACCGCACCAAGCGCCGCGAGCAGATGGCCAAGCAGCGCCAGGCGATGCTCACCGGTGACGAGGCGCACCTGCCGCCGCGCGACAAGGGTCCGGCCAAGCGCTACATCCGTGACTACATCGACGCTCGCTGGGGCATCGCCGAGTTCATGCTGCCCGTCATGCTCATCGTGCTCGCGCTGTCGTTCGTGCGTCAGTCGTGGGCGATGCTCATCGTCTTCACGCTCGTCTACGGACTCATCGCTGCCGCAGTCATCGACACGTTCCTGGCCTGGCGCCGGATCAAGAAGAAGCTCGCCGCGAAGTTCGGCGAGAACGCCGTCCAGCGTGGCGACGGCTTCTACACCGCGATGCGTGCCTTCCAGATGCGTCGCACCCGCATGCCCCGCCCGATCGTCAAGCGCGGCGCCTACCCCAGCTGAGCCGGTGGGCTGAGTCAGACCGAGGCGTCGAGCGGCATCGGGCCGTAGATCTTCTCGCCGTCACGGTGCAGCGTCACCGCGGCGACGCCGGCCTCGGCCAGATCGCGCCACACCTCGCCGAACCAGTTCTCGGCGTCGGACTGCGTCGGGAACGCCGTCTCGGTCGTGGGCTCGCCGGTCACGGCTCCCCCGGCTGCGTTCTCATAGGTCCAGGTCCAGGTGTCGGTCATGTCAGTTCTCCTTGGAAGCGATCTCGACGGTCGGCTCGACGGCGACCTCGGTGTTCAGTGAGTTGGCGATGAAGCAGCTCTCGTGGGCTTCGTGCATGAGCTCGTCGAACCGGCTCACGTCGCTGCCCGCGGTGACCAACACCTTGGGACGCAGCGTGATTCGCGTGATGCGCATCGGCTGCTCGCCCTCCGGCATGATGCCCTCGGCGTCGTCGGTGTAGTCGAGCACGTCCAGCTTCGCGGTGGCCGCGACGTGGAGGAACGAGAGCATCTGGCACGAGCTGGCGGCGAGGACGAGGAGCTGCTCGGGGTTGGCCCGGGTCGCGTCACCGCGAAAATGCGGGTCGGCGCTCAGCGCAAACGGCTCCGTCGCCGGTGGCACCGATCCATCGTGATCACGCGTGTATGCCGTGTAGCCACCACCCGTGGATCCCTCCCACGCGATCGTGGCCCGATAGCTGTGGTCACCCATGCCCCGACGCCTCGGCTCTCGTCAGTTCTCGCGCACGCCGACCTCGACGAACGGCGGCTTGGTCACCGTTGCCGGGATCTGGCGGCCGCGCACGTCGATGACGACCTCGTCGCCCATGGCCACGGACCGCTCGAGCTGGGCAAGCGCGATGCCCTCCTTGCGGGTCGGGCTGAACGTCCCCGAGGTCACCTCACCGACGACTTCGCCGTCCTTGAGCACGGAGCAGTGGGCGCGCGGGATGCCCCGGCCGGTGACGACGAGTCCGCGGTTCAACCGGCTCGTCTTGGCGGCGCGCTGCTCGGCCAGCGCCTCCTTGCCCCAGAACGTGTCCTTGTCCCAGCCGACGGCCCACGCAGCGCCAGCCATCACCGGGGTGATCTCGGTGCTGAGGTCGTTGCCGTGCAACGGATAGCCCATCTCGGTGCGGAGCGTGTCGCGCGCTCCGAGACCGGCCGGCATACCCGACTGGTCCGCGACAGCGGAGGCGAGCGCGTCCCACAGCGAGCCGGCGGCGTCCCACGCGGGGACGAGCTCGTAGCCACGCTCCCCCGTGTAGCCGGTGCGGCACACGATGACCGGCAGCCCCTGCCACTCCGTCTCGACGAACGACATGTAGTCGTGGTCGACCGGCAGGCCGAGGGAGGTGAGCACCTCGTCACTCTTGGGACCCTGGACGGCGAACACGGCATACGCGTCGTGGAGGTTCTCGACCTCGATGCCCTCGGGTGCGGCCGCGCGCAGGAGATCCACGACGGCAGCGGTGTTGGCTGCGTTGGGGATGAGGAAGACGTCGTCCTCGCTGCGGACATAGGCGATGAGGTCGTCAACGACGCCGCCGTCGTCCTGGCAGCACAGCGTGTACTGCGCCTGACCCGGGCCGATCCGCCGCAGGTCGTTCGTCAAACAGGAGTTCACGAAGTCGAAGGCTCCCGCACCACTGACGCGGGCCTTGCCGAGGTGGCTGACGTCGAAGAGTCCGACGCGTTCGCGCACGGAGGTGTGCTCGGCAACGACACCGCCGCCGGGGTATTCGATCGGCATCTCCCAGCCACCGAAGTCGGCCAGCTTGGCACCGAGCGCAACGTGGCGGTCATGGACGGGAGAGTGCAACAGATCGGTCATGACGGCACGCTATCGCGTGGCCCGGATCACGGTCGCGGCTAGGGTGCTCGGCTAAGGGGCGATGATCTCGCCTGCCCAGACCATGCCAGGAGTTCCTCAGTGCCCAACCTGAACCTGACCACGCGCGACGCCGCGAACCTCAAGGTCGACGCTCTCGTCGTCGGCTCCGTCTCGACCGACAAGGGCGCGACCCTCGCCGCGGGTCACGGGCTGCCGACGGCCGCCGCGAAGCACCTCGCCGCGGTCCTCACCGACCTCGAGGCCAAGGGCAAGCCGGGCGAGACCGTTCGCGTCGTCGCCGTGCCCGACGTCGCTGCCACCGCCGTCGTCGTGACCGGCCTCGGTGCCGCCGCCGACATCACCCCCGACGTGCTCCGCTCCGCCGCCGGTTCCGCCCTGCGTTCGGTCGCGACCAAGACCTCGGTCGCCGTGGCGCTGCCGGCAACCGACGAGGCCGCTCTCGCGGCTGTCGCCGACGGTGCGTATGCCGGGTGCTACAGCTTCGATGCGTCCTCCACCAAGGTGTCGGTCGGGACGCGCAAGGCCGCTGCCAAGAAGCAGGTCGGCCCCAAGATCACCGTCGTCTCGTCGCTCGGCCAGGGCAAGGCCGTGAAGTCTGCCGTCGAGCGTGCCTCGGTCATCGGCGCTGCCCGTGACCTCGCCCGCGACCTCGTCAACACCCCGCCCAACCTGCTCACGCCGCAGTCGTTCGTCGAGCGCGTCAAGGCCGTCGTCGCGGCCTCCCCGGGCAAGGTCACGGTCTCGGTCCTCGACGAGAAGGCCCTCGCCAAGGGCGGCTTCGGCGGCATCGTCGGCGTCGGCCAGGGCTCGGCCAACCCGCCGCGCATCGTGACGATGACCTACTCCCCCACCACTGGTCGCGCCAAGAGCCCCTCGGTGGCGCTCGTCGGCAAGGGCATCACCTTCGACTCGGGCGGCCTGTGCATCAAGCCGGCCGGCAGCATGCTCACGATGAAGTCCGACATGGCCGGTGCCGCAGCGGTTGCTGCCACCGTCATCGCCGCCGCCGAACTGGGCGGCCCTGTCGCCGTCACCGGCTACCTCTGCCTCGCCGAGAACATGCCGAGCGGCACCGCGCAGCGTCCCGGTGACGTCGTGACGATGCGCAACGGCACGACCGTCGAGATCATCGACACCGACGCCGAGGGACGCATGGTCCTCGGTGACGGCCTGTGCCTTGCCAGCGAGGCCAAGCCCGACGTCATCGTCGACATCGCCACCCTCACCGGTGCGCAGATGGTCGCGCTCGGCAGCCGTGTCGCCGGTGTCATGGGCAACGACGACGACTTCCGCGGCAAGGTCGTCGACTCCGGTGGCGCCGAGGGTGAGGACTCGTGGGCGATGCCGTTGCCGCGCGAGCTGCGCTCGGGCCTCGACTCCGTGGTCGCCGACCTCCAGCACAAGGCCGACCGTTGGGGCGGCATGCTCACGGCCGGGCTCTTCCTCCAGGAGTTCGTCGGCGAGGGCATCCCGTGGGCGCACGTCGACATCGCGGGCCCGTCGTTCAACGAGAAGGGTGCCGACGGCGCCATCCCCAAGGGCGGCACCGGCTACGGCGTCGCGACCCTGGTGAACCTCATCGAGAACCACACCGCCTGACCCACCACCACCCCAATCCGCCTCACCTTTCCCGGGTGACCCGGAAAACGGGTCCGGAGCAAGAGAACAGTTCTCTTGCTCCGGACCCGTTTTCCGGGGGCGGCGGGAAAGGGGCCGCGGGTCAGCCGGACTTGCGGCGGAACATCTGGTCGCGCCCGGAGGTCTCGGGACCGTGACCGTGGTCGACCTTCCCCTGGTCCGCAGTGGCCGAGACATCGGCGCCGCCGTGGGCGTGCTTCTTGTCCAGGGCCTCGCGGAACTTCTTCTTCATGTCCTCGCTCGGCGTCGGACGGGAACTCTTTGACTCGGACACGGGTCCTCCTGGATCGGTGGTGCGGTCGCCCTCACTCTCGCACGCCCCGCCGCGCGAGAGCCACAGGCTTTCCGCCATCGGCCTGACGTCGGGCACCCATGGATGCGATCTTGTGGACATGGGTCACCGGCGCAGGGTGGGATCGCGTGACGTTGGGGCCTCGTCGGCGCCGACGCCGGATGCTCCGTCGCCTCGAGGAACTCGACCGGCTCGACGCCCGCTCGACTCCCTCCGTGTGGCGTGGACCAGAAACCACGGCGTATGCCGCGCCACCGTCCCAGCGCCGCTCTCGTGTCGCCGTGGTGCCGATCGTCGCCACCCTCGCGATCACCGCCGGGCTCCTGTGGGTGCGAGGTGTCGCGGACGAACAGATCGACCACATCGCGAGCATCGTGCCCATGTCGCAGGCGAGGCCGCCGCTCGCTGAGGACGCCCAGCTCGGGCGACTCGTCGCGGCCCCGCAAGCCCCCGCCGGTTCGGGTGGCTTCGAGCTGCTCCTGACGAACTCGGCCAGCGTGGCTGCCTACGACCCGTGCCGGCCCCTGCACCTCGTCGTCAACCTCGAGCACGCGCCCTCGAGCGCCGACGCCGTCCTTCGCCAGGCCATCTCGATGGTCGGCCCCGCAGCAGGCCTGCAGATCGTGGTCGACGGACCGACCGACGAACTGGCCCAGAGCACGCGGCCGACGATGGACGCCCGCCGCTACGGCAACCGCTGGTCGCCTGCCCTCGTCGCCTGGACGACGCCCGAACAGGTGCCCGCCCTCGACGGTGACGTTGCCGGCGTCGGCGGCAGCGTGGCCATGACCGACAGCCGTGGCCAGCTCCACAACGTCACGGGGATCGTGTACCTCGACGGTTCGACCCTGACCGAGATCAGCACTCAGAGGGGTGGGCACGAGCTGGCCGTGGCGATCGTCGCGCACGAACTGGCCCACTTGGTCGGCCTGGCCCACACCGAGGCCGCAGGTCAGCTCATGAACGCCGAGAACAGCGGCCAGACCGGGCTGGGCGAGGGTGACCGCCGAGGGCTTGCTGCTCTCGCCGCGGTGCCGTGCAACCGCGAATTCTGAGCCCGACGCGAGATGGGCGGGTGGGTCAGCGGCCGCGCTGGCGCGAGTTCCAGTCGCGCATGCGTTGCGGGTAGCCCGTCTGGTTGACGTCGTAGGTCGGCAGGTGAAGGTCGGTCGCCAGCTTGAAGGCGTCCTCACGAGTGGGGACGGCCCGGCGCGTCCACTCACCGTCGTGCGCGATGACGATGACCGTCGTGGCCGTGACGTTGGTGGCCGGCTCGACGAACGCCTCCACCCCGCGGCGACTGCGCGCGAACTCCTCGAAGTGCTTGCGAGCCCTACGGACGTCGTCCTTGGTCGGTGCTGCCGCACCCTTCGCGAGGGCCTCGCCCTTTCGCCGTCTGAACCACGCCATGGCGCCACGATACGGAAGACCGCTGGGAGGTGGGTGTGACTTCGCTGGGTGCGCGGACGGCATACCCCATCGTTCTGGACCGCGCTGGACCTCATGTGACGACGGACACGGTGCAGTGACAGGATGGGCGGCACTGGCGCGACGTCGGCGAGACCCGCACGACGCGCGCCCCCTGACGCAACCAGAGGGAGCAGTGAACGATGCCGGCCACCGCCGAGGACACCTATGACGTGGTCATTCTGGGAGGCGGAAGCGGCGGCTATGCCTGCGCCTTCCGCTCGGCGGAGCTGGGGCTTCGCGTCGCTCTCGTCGAGAAGTCCAAGCTGGGAGGCACCTGTCTGCACGTCGGCTGCATCCCGACCAAGGCCCTGCTCCACGCCGCCGAGGTCGCCGACACCGCCCGCGAGGGTGAGCAGTTCGGCGTGAGGTCGACGTTCGAGTCGATCGACATGGCTGGTGTCAACGCCTACAAGGACGGCGTCATCGGCCGCCTCTACAAGGGACTCCAGGGTCTCGCGAAGGCGCACAAGGTCGACCTCATCGAGGGCACTGGTCGGCTCGTCGACCCCTCGACCATCGAGGTTGACGGACGCCGGGTCACCGGTCGCAATGTCGTCCTCGCGACCGGCTCCTATGCCAAGTCCCTGCCGGGCCTCGAGATCGCCGGCCGCATCATGACGAGCGAGCAGGCGCTGCAGCTCGACTTCGTCCCCGACCGTGTCGTCGTCCTCGGTGGCGGCGTCATCGGTGTCGAGTTCGCGTCGGTCTTCAAGTCGTTCGGTTCCGAGGTCACCGTCGTCGAGGCCCTCCCGCGGCTGGTCGCTGCTGAGGACGAGGCCGTCTCCAAGGTTCTGGAGCGCGCGTTCCGCAAGCGCAAGATCACCGTCAAGGCGGGCGTGAAGTTCGCTGGGGCGACGCAGGAGGGCGACGTCGTGACTGTCACCCTCGAGGACGGCACGACCATCGAGGCCGACCTGCTCCTCGTCGCGGTCGGGCGCGGCCCGGTCACCGACGGACTCGGCTTTGCCGAAGCCGGCGTGACCCTCGACCGTGGCTTCGTCACGACCGATGACCGCCTCCGCACGGGCGTGGACGGTCGTGTATGCCGTGGGCGACATCGTCCCCGGCCTCCAGCTCGCGCACCGCGGCTTCCAGCAGGGCATCTTCGTCGCCGAGGAGATTGCCGGGCTCGCGCCCAGGCCGATCGTCGAGTCGACGATCCCCCGCGTCACGTACTGCAACCCCGAGATCGCGTCGGTCGGGCTGACCGAGGCACAGGCCCGCGAGGTCCACGGCGAGATCGAGACCTACGAGTACAACCTCGGCGGCAACGGCAAGTCCCAGATTCTGCAGACCGCCGGCTTCGTCAAGCTCGTGCGTTCCAAGGATGGACCGGTCGTCGGCGTCCACATGATTGGCGCGAGGATGGGCGAGCAGATCGGCGAGGCCCAGCTCATCGTCGGCTGGGAGGCGCACCCCGACGACGTGGCGCCCCTCATCCACGCCCACCCCACCCAGAACGAAGCGCTCGGCGAGGCCCATCTGGCGCTCGCTGGCAAACCGCTGCATGCTCACAACTAGAGTTGCCGCAGAGCCACCGTCGATAGGAGAACTGACACCATGTCCGAACGTGTGACCATGCCCGCCCTCGGCGAGTCCGTGACCGAGGGCACCGTCACCCGGTGGCTCAAGAACGTTGGTGACCAGGTCGCGGTGGACGAGCCGCTGCTCGAGGTCTCGACCGACAAGGTCGACACCGAGATCCCCTCACCTGTCGCTGGCACGCTCCAGGAGATCCTCGCCGAGGAGGACGAGACCGTGCCCGTGGGCGCCGACCTCGCCGTCATCGGTGATGGACCCGCCGCCGGTGGCGACGCCGCTGCACCTGCCGAGCAGCCCGCCGAGGCTCCGGCACAGGAAGCACCCGCCGCTGAGGCCGCTCCCGCCGAGGCAGCGCCTGCGGAGGCAGCGCCTGCGGAGGAAGCGCCTGCCCAGAGGCAGCTCCCGCTGAGCCGGCTCCGGCGCAGGAAGCCCCGGTTGCCGAGGCTGCACCCGCTGAAGCCGCTCCGGCCGAGGCTGCGCCCGCTGCTCCTTCTGCCCGGTGGCGGTGGCGGCACGACCGTGACCATGCCTGCCCTGGGCGAGTCGGTCACCGAAGGCACGATCACCCGCTGGCTCAAGGCCGAGGGCGACGACGTCGCTGTCGACGAGCCGCTCCTCGAGGTCTCGACCGACAAGGTCGACACCGAGATCCCCTCCCCTGTCGCAGGCAAGCTGAGCAAGATCCTCGTCCAGGAGGACGAGACCGTCCCCGTGGGCGCCGACCTCGCCGTCATCGGTGGCGACGCTGCTGCACCTGCTGCAGCACCGGCCGCCGAAGCTGCACCCGCTGCCGAGTCCGCCCCGGCCCCTGAGCCCGCCGCCGAGGAGCCCGCTGCGGCTCCCGAGGCACCGCAGGCCGCTGCTCCGCAGGAACAGCCCGCTCCCGCAGCCGAGCCTGAGGCCGCTCCGGCAGCACCTGCTCCGGCCCAGGCCGAGGCCCCCGCCGCACCGGCACCCACCGCGGAGCCTGCTGCACCCGCGGCCCCCGCCGCACCGGCACCCACCCCGGAGCCTGCTGCACCCGAGGCCCCCGCAGCGGAGGCTCCGGCCGCACCGAGCGACGAGTCGCAGGACGCTTCGGCCTACGTCACCCCGCTCGTGCGCAAGATCGCGTCCGAGAACAACATCGACCTCGGGTCCATCAAGGGCACCGGCGTCGGCGGCCGCATCCGCAAGCAGGACGTCCTCGCAGCCGCTGAGGCAGCCAAGGCTCCGGCCGAGGCACCTGCCGCTCCCGCGTCGACCAGTGCCGCCACCCCGGCCGCCGCCTCGTCGAGTGCTGCGGCAGCCGCCGACAACAGCCTGCGTGGCACGACCCAGCCGATGACCCGCCTGCGCAAGATGATCGCCAAGCGCATGGTCGAGTCGCTCCAGGTGTCGGCCCAGCTGACGACGGTCGTCGAGGTCGACGTCACCAAGATCGCGCGCCTGCGTGATCGCGCCAAGGGTGACTTCGCCCGCCGCGAGGGCAGCAAGCTCAGCTTCCTGCCGTTCTTCACGCTCGCGGCCATCGAGGCTCTCAAGGTCCACCCGACGGTGAACGCCAGCATCGACGGCGACAACGTCACCTACCACGGCACCGAGAACGTCGGCATGGCCGTCGACACCGCCAAGGGTCTGCTCGTGCCCGTCGTCAAGAATGCCGGCGACCTCAACATCGCCGGGCTCTCGCGCAACATCGCCGATCTCGCGGAGCGCACGCGCACCAACAAGATCATGCCGGACGACCTCGCTGGTGGGACGTTCACGATCACCAACACCGGGTCGCGTGGAGCGCTGTTCGACACGCCGATCATCAACCAGCCGCAGGTCGCCATCCTCGGCACCGGCGCGGTCGTGAAGCGGCCCGTCGTCGTCAAGGACTCCGACGGTGGCGAGACCATCGCCATCCGCTCGATGGTCTACCTGGCCCTCTCCTACGACCACCGGATCGTGGATGGCGCCGACGCCGCCCGCTTCCTCACCACGGTCAAGGAGCGTCTTGAGGAAGGCGCCTTCGAAGCCGACCTCGGTCTCTGAGAACCAGCTCGCAATGACACAGCGCATCGCCGTCGCCGGTTCCTCCGGACTGATCGGCGGTGCGCTGTGTCGTTCCCTGCGTGAACGCGGTGACGACGTCGTCCGCCTGGTTCGGCGCCCAGCCAGAGCACGCGTCCGAGATCCAGTGGGACCCCTCCACCCGGCAGCTCGATCCTGCAGTTCTCGACGGCGTCGACGCCGTGGTCAACGTCGCTGGTGCGAGCCTGGGTGCCCATCGGTGGAGCCCAGCCTTCAAGGCCGAGCTGATCAGCTCACGCACCGACGGAACCACTGCGCTGGCCACGGCGATCGCTGCGAGCGGACGTCCGATCCACCTCGTCAACGGCTCGGCAGTGGGCTACTACGGCGATCGCGGCGACGAGATCCTCACCGAGGAGAGCAGCGCAGGTTCGGGATTCCTCGTCGACCTCGTGCACGCCTGGGAGGGGTCGACCGAGCCAGCCGAGGCGGCCGGGGCCCCGGTGGCCCTCCTGCGCACCGGCATCGTCCTGGCTCCCGACGGTGATGCGATCAAGATGTTGCTCCGCCTGACGAAGTTCGGACTCGGTGGGCCCCTCGGCAACGGCCGGCACTACTGGTCGTGGATCACGCTCGCCGACCAAGTCCGAGCCATCCAGCACGTGCTCGACCAGAGGCTTGAGGGTCCTGTGAACCTCACCGGCCCCGAACCTGCCCGCCAACGCGACATCGTCGCCGAGATGGGTCGGCAACTCCACCGCCCGACCCTGCTGCCCGCTCCGAAGTTCGCGTTGCGCGCCATCGTCGGTGAGATGGCCGGTGACATCGTCGCGAGTCAGCGGGCCCTCCCGAAACGCCTGCAGGACAGTGGTTTCACCCATGAACAGGCGACTCTCCCCGACGCGATCCGCTGGTTGCTGGACGCTCCCGCCTAGAGCGCTGCGCCCGCGCGAACTCTGCGGCTGCTCGAACTGTGCGGCTGCTCAGACGGCTCGCACGTCCCGGACGCGCCAACCCGACTCGGTCAGGACGAGGTCGAGGAGCACAGGCGCCGCCACAACGGCAGGCCTGCGTTGATCACCACCGGGACCCCTCACCACATGGGCACCCGTGTCGATACGCGCGCGGACAGTGGCAACCCCGCCGGACTCCCCCACGAACGTCGCCCCATGCACGGTGAAGGTCAGCCCCACGTAGCGCTGGTTGGCCCGCTGCACCCCGGCCAACACCTCGGTGTCGCGGGCCAGTGCCGGTGAGCGTGGTGCGTCGACCTCGATGAGCCTCGCAGCGATCCCGGTCGACCAGGCCTCGGCACGCGCCCGCGCCAGTGCACCCACGAGGCCGAGCGGATCGGCTCGTGGGGCGTCCTTCGCCAGACGCACGTCCGAGGTGTCCGGCGCCGTCGCAGACCCGCTCGATTTCGTCGCGTTCGCGTGCGTCGGCGTCGACGTCTTGTTCGCTCGATGTGGATGGCGTGGAGGCCCTCGCATCATCACGCCCACTGCTCCACGCCACAACCCCGAGCGCCACCGCGGCCATGATGCCGACGACCACGACGAACGGCGCGACGGTGCGCACGCCCCGCAGCAGTGACGATGCCGCCTTCTTGGCAGTCGAGGTGGCGGGCAAGCGACGACGGGCGAAGTCACGCGCACGCACGTGCCCGGGCGCCGGCTTTGCGGCGGCACCACCATCGGACGACGCACGAGCAGCCGCCCGGATGCGGCGAGTGAGCAGGCTGACGTCATCGCCACCGGTCACGAGCACGAGCGGCTCGGGCGCTGCGCTCTCGAAGATCGCCACTGCCAGGGCGTCGGCATCGGGGCGGTCCTCGGGTCGCGATCGCAGAGCCCCCTCAACGGCACTTACCAGATCGGCGGGGAGGCCAGCGACTCGTTCACCCAGCCGTCCCCGGATCACGGCCGGTCCGGGCGCCTCGCCCGTCAGGACGAACCACGCCAACGCGCCCAGGGCGTAGGTGTCGGACGCCTGCGTCGGCGCCCCACCCACCGCCACCTCTGGCGCGATGAAGCCCTCGGTCCCGCGGAGCTCAGCCAGCTGCTCACCCACGATCCGCGCCACCCCGAGATCGGCCAGGAAGGGACGCCCCTCGAGATCGAGCAGGACGTTGTCGGGTGAGACGTCGCCATGCACGACGCCGATCCCGTGGAGTCGCCCCAGCGTGGAGGCGATCGGGCTCAGGACCGTGACGGCCTCGCCCGGCGCAAGATGTCCGCGCGCCCGGACGGCGGCGCCGAGAGTGCCACCGGCCAGGTGGTCGAGCACGAGGGCGACGTCACCACTGGGCAGTGCTGTCGCCTCGTGCAGCCGGACGAGGTGCGGATCGGTGATCCGACCGAGCACGGCCAGCTCCACGAGCGCATCAGCAGCATCGACCGCGGGCACGACCTTGATCGCGACCGTCGCACCCGTGGCATCGGTCGCCGACCACACCGCGCCCGATCCGCCCTGTCCGATCGGCTCGACCACGTCGTAGCCGGGCACGCTGGGAGTGGTGTGGTCCACGATCCGGTGGCGGCCGGCATACCGGCGCTCGGTCGGCCTTTCCGAGGTCTCCATGACCTCATGGTTGCCGAGATGGCCCAAGCCACCGCGAGCTTTTCCACAGGGTCAGGCGATGCGCTCCCCCGCCGATGCGACGCCGAGCCAGGTGTGCGGGTTGCCGTCCCAGCACCAACCGAGTTTGGGCGCGCGCTCGCTGATCCACAGGGCCGGGACCCGACGGTCCGAGCGGCGCGATCCCGACAGCATGAAGCACTTGTTCTTCTCGAGCAGGTGCGGCGCCTGCGTGACCACGGCGATCCCCTCATCGATGGTGAGCGGGGTCCGGCCGCGACCTCGGATGACCGGCAACGCCTCCTCCGGACGGACGCCGCAGAACTCCTCGCCTCGCTCGATGTCCACGAGCAGGTAGGCGTTGCGCCTCCGGCACCTCCAGCTCGGGCAGCGGGTCGTAGGTCGCGAGGTCGCCCTCGGCGTGGTTGCGGTCGACGACGCCGGGCTTGCGTCCGCCGACGAGGCGGAGCAGCGGCACGGTCGTGGTCGGGTCGACGAGCGCACGTGTCACGACGATGACGTATGCCGTCCGCCCCGGTTCGTCCTTCGGCTGCGCCTCGTCGAGACGGTGGGCTTGCTCGGCCAACGGTGCGAGTTGCGCGCGAAAGGCGTTCTCGCTCAACCCCGCCAGCGCTGGGTACCCCAACTCGATGAGCGTGGTGACCTGGTCCTCGAATGACATGCGCTCTCCCTCTGCTTCGGCGACGGGGTACTCAACGCATCGCCGCCGGCGGACGTTCCCGGGGGCCGGGTCTCACGTGCCTCCGGCGGAACGGGGTATGCCGTCCGGCACCCTTCGTGCCCTCCGGCTAGGGTCGAATCCATGCCTGCTGACCAGCCGACGATCCTCGCCACCTCGGGTGGCTACCGCCCCTCCAGTCGCACGTTCCTCGAGTTCGACGCCCTTGTCCACCACGCGGTCGAGCTCTCCGGAGTCACCGGTCGCCGCCCCAAGGTCACGGTCGTCGGCACGGCCCTGGGCGACCAACGATTCTTCAACGACCACCTGCACCAGGCAGGGCGTGTCGCAGGCTTCGAGATCACGACCCTCGACCTCTTCCCGATGCCGAACCATGAGGACGTGCCCGGGTTGCTCCTCGACCAGGACGTCGTCTGGGTCAACGGCGGCTCCGTCGCCAACCTCCTGGCTGTCTGGCAGGTCCACGACCTCGCGCCCGCGATGCGCGCAGCCTGGGAGGCCGGGGTGGTCCTCTCCGGCGTCTCGGCAGGGTCGATCTGCTGGTACGTCGGCGGGACGACCGACTCGTTCGGTCCGGAGCTGCGTGCCGTCACCAACGGGCTCGCCCTCCTCCCCTACGGCAGCGGCGTCCACTACGACTCCGAGGCACGCCGACGCCCGCTCGTCCATGAGCTCGTGGCCAACGGCACCCTGCCCACGACCCACTGCACCGACGATGGCGTGGGGCTCGTCTATCACGGCACCGAGCTCGTCGAGGCCGTCTCTGAGCGCGACAACAAGGGCGCCTACATCGTGACGCGCGACGGCGACACGGCCGTTGAGGAGCGCATCGAACCGCGCCGTCTCGTCAACCCCTGAGGCTCACCCTGCTCAGCCCTTGAACTGGTCTGCGGTCTCCTGCAGCCGAGCCCGGTGGCTCGCCCAGTAGTCCTCGTCGTCGGAGGGCATGTTGGTGGATTCGGGTCGCATCCCGGCCGCCCCGTCGACGAGCTCGCGGACGACGTCGAGGTGGCCGGCGTGCCGGTTGGTCTCGGCGATCATGTGCACCAGGAACCACTGCAGCGACACGGCCGTGCCGCTCTCACCCCACCACGGCACGGAACCCGTCTCGTCGAGGTCGAGGTCGTCGATGACCGCGTCGGCGTGGGCTGCGACCCGGCGATAGAGATCGACGATCGAGTCCCTGGACTCCTGCGCTGTCGCCCACATGTCGCCGTTGTCCTCGAGGGTGTCAGCCATCATCTCGGCGTACCACTGCGGCATGTCCGGGACCGGCCGGCCCAGGCAGTCGCCGAAGTAGCCCGCCTCGACGCCCGCGAGGTGCTTGACGACGCCGAGCAGGTTGGTCCCAGTGGGCGTCAGCGGGCGGCGCACGTCGTGCTCCGACAGTCCTTCGAGCTTCCAGACCACCGCCTCGCGGGACCGGCCCAGATAGCGCTTGAGGATGGCCTTGTGGTCGTCGGTCACGTCAGGACCCTTCTTCCTCGGTGTGGCCGGGACGCAGCCCGGGTGTGATGACCTCGACGACGCGCTCACCCTCGGCGCTGGCGCGGGCGGCGTCGATGACGGCCAGGGTGTGGATGGCGTCGTGGGGATCGACGGGCATGGCCGCCTGCGGGTCGGGCGCGGACAGAGCCGCGCCGACCGCGCGATAGAAGTCGACCTGAGTCGCAGGCGTCGTGGGCACGGCCTCGCGCTCCATCGCGCGCATGAGCCAGCCACAGTGCTCGGCATCGGCGTCCGCGAGGTCCGCATAGACGTTGGGCTCACCCTCGAACTCGTTCTGGATGTATGCCGCATCGCTCCCGAGCAGCCGAACGCGAGGCCCAGCCGCACCGGAGACCGAGGTGGCACCGAGGTGACTCACGACGCCGGACTCGTGACGGCATACGAGGAAGGCGTCGTCCTCGGCCGGAGTGGTGTGGGACTGGACGGTGGCGAACACCGTGAGGACGGGCCCGAAGAGCTGGACCGCGGAGTCGATGAGGTGCGCGTGCAGGTCGAGCATGATGCCGCCACCCTGGGCCGCCGAGGCGTTCTCGCGCCAGCGGTCCTTGGGCACGGGGCGCCAGCGTTCCCAACGCAACTCGCACCGGAACGGTTCTCCCGCAAGGCGATCCGCGACGACGGTGGCCAGGGTGGTGTGCGACGGGTCGTAGCGGCGGTTGTGGAAGACCGTGAGCGGCACACCGGCGTGCTCGGCGGCATCGACCACGGTCAGGCAGTCGTCGGCGTTGACGGCCAGGGGTTTGTCGACGACGCACGCGATGCCCGCCTCGATGACCTTGAGGGCGTGCTCGAGGTGGCTGCCGCTGGGCGTCGCCAGGACGATGACGTCGAGGCCATCGACGGCGAGCAACGCATCGAGGTCGTCAACGACGAGCGCATCGGGGAAGTCCTGCGCCACCTCCGCCCGACGCTCTGGATTTGAGGTCGCCACGGCGGCGAGCTCAAGGCCGGCCTCCCGGATGATCGGCGCGTGGATCCCGCGCCCTGCCGATGCGTACCCTGCCAAGCCGACTCTCACCATGGCGTGAACCCTAGTGCGAGGGACCGTCTCTCCTCGCGAGCTTTTCGTCGTGGGCACCGCGGTCACCGGGCAGGCGCGCCGGCCACCACACCCGCGGCCCGATGTCGTGGGCCAGGGCCGGGACGAGCAGGCTGCGGACGACGAACGTGTCGAGGATGACGCCGAACGCCACGATGAAGGCGACCTGCACCAGGAAGACCAGCGGGAGGACGGTCAACGACGAGAAGGTCGCCGCAAGGACGATGCCGGCGCTCGTGATGACGCCACCCGTGACCGCGAGCCCGACGAGGATGCCGGGCCTCGTCCCGCGATGCGCGGACTCCTCTCGCACGCGGGTCATGAGGAAGATCGAGTAGTCGATCCCCAACGCGACGAGGAAGACGAATCCGTAGAGCGGGATCGCCGGGTCGCTTCCGCCGAACCCCAGGACGTGGTTGAAGACGAGCGCCGACACCCCGATCGTCGCGGCGAACGAGATGACGTTGGCGGTGACGAGGAGGAGGGGCGCGACCAGCGACCGCAGAAGCAGGCAGAGGACGAGGAAGATCACGAGAAGGATCGCGGGCACGATGACCCGCAGGTCACGACCACTCGCCTCGAGCACGTCGAGGTTGATCGCTGCCTGACCACCGACGAGCGCGTCAGGGCTCACGTCGTCGAGGGAGACGCGCAGTCGTCGCACGGTCTCCTCCGCCCCCGGGCTGTCGGCCGCCCCGGTCGCGGTTCCCTGCACGAGCTGGAGCCCGTCGACAGGCGCCGCCTCGGGAGCCGTTTGCCCGGGGACCGCTGGCGCCAGACCGATGTAGGCCGACTCGATGCCGGGGTCGGCCTCCATCGCGCTTCGGACGGCGTCCGCGCGGTCGGCAGGAACCACGACCTGGACCGGGCTGCCCGACCCGGCGGCGAAGTGCCGCTCGATCGCGCCCTGAGCATCGACCGAGTCGGTCGCCACGAGGAACGTGTCCTTGATCGTCACCCCGTCAGCCTTGAACGACGGCGCGAACGCCGCGGCCGCGAGCAGCGCCACGAGGGTGATCACCCATGTCCGACGGGGATGCCGACCCACGAGACCGGACACGCGCCCCCACAGGGAGCGAGTGCCCACGGCGTCCTCGGCATGAGTGTGGTCGACGCGAGGAGCGAACGGCCAGAACGCTTTCCGCCCAAAGAGCAACAGCACTGCCGGCAGGAAGGTCAACGACGCGAGCAACGCACCGGCAATGCCGAAAGCACCCACCGGCCCCAGCCCCGCCGTGTTGCGCAGGGAGGCGAGCATCAGGCAGAGCAGCCCGAGGATGACGGTCGCGGCCGAGGCGACTATCGGCTCGACCGAACCCCGCCAGGCCCGGCGCAGGGCGACCCAGGCGCTCTCGTGCTCGTGCAGCTCCTCCCGGAACCGGCTCACGAGCAACAGCGCATAGTCGGTCGCTCCCCCGACGACGAGGATGAACATGATCCCCTGCGACTGACCGGACAGCTCGATGGTGCCGTTCTCCGCGAGGGGTCTGATGACGAGCACCGCCAGCGACAGGCCGAACACCGCACTGAGCAGCACCGCGATCGGGAGGATCGGGCTGCGATAGACGACGAGCAGGATGACGAGGACGACAACCAGAGCCACGAGCAGCAGGACGCCGTCGATCCCCGCGAACGCGGCGGAGAAGTCGGCGATGAGACCACCGGGTCCCCCGACATGGGTCGTCAAACCCGCCGGGCCCAGCACGACCCGCGCCTTGACCCGCACCTCCTCTGCCGCCGCGACGATGGGCGCCTCGCCGTCGATCACATCCGAGGTCGCTGTCGCCCTGAGGGGGATGATGACGAGCGCCGCCCGCTTGTCCTCGGCTGGCACGGGGACGATCTGCGACCCCTCGCCGATGTAGTCACCGAGGGTCTTGTCCATCCCCGGCAACGGGATGCTCGGCAGTTCGTTGATCAGCTGAAGGAGCGCGCCGGCGTCCCGCTCACCGAGTTCGGCGCCGTCGCGCCGCTCGGCCACGACGATGAGCGGGATCTCCTCCTCGTCGCTGAACCGGTTCACGGCCTCCAGCACCGCGGTCGACTCGGCGTCGGGGGGCAGGAACGACGCGTTGTCGTTCTTCTGGACCTCGGACAGCTTCCCGGTCGCGGGCCCACCGACCGCCCCGATCGCCAACCAGACGAAGATGACGGCGAGTGCTCCGAGGAGGATCCGTCGAGGTCTGCCCACGGTTGTCGCGCGCTCGCGGCTCGTCATGTCCGGAGCCTACGTCGGTGCGGTGCAGCGCAAGGGGCGCTCACGGCATACCGTGGGTTCATGCGTTTTGTGCACTTGGGTTTCGCTCCGGATTTCGTCGACTACCTCGACGGCTGGGAGCGCCAGCGCGAGGTGCACGCCGCGGTGGCCGAGGGGCGCGAGCCCAACACGACGCTCCTGCTCGAGCACTCCGCCGTCTACACCGCAGGCAAGCGCACCCAGCCCGAACAGCGACCGTTTGACGGAACTCCTGTCGTCGACGTCGACCGTGGCGGCCTCATCACGTGGCACGGTCCGGGGCAGCTCGTCGGCTACCCGATCGTGGCGCTGCAGGGGGTGCCGATCGACGTCGTGGCACACGTGCGCCGGCTCGAGGACGCCATGATGCGCATGACGCGCGACTTCGGGGTCGAGACGGTGCGCGTCGAAGGTCGCAGCGGCGTGTGGGTCCTCGCCGACGACCGCGGTCCCGACCGCAAACTCGGCGCCATCGGGGTGCGGGTGAGCAAGCGCACGACCATGCACGGCTTCGCGCTCAACTGCGACGCCGACCTGACCTGGGCCGACAACATCGTCGCCTGCGGCATCGACGACGCGGGCGTCTCGTCGATCAGTCGCGAGGCCGGCCGGACCGTGACGGTCCAGGACGTCCTCCCCTACGCCGAGAAGCACCTCACCGACATCTTGGGCTGAGTTCGCCGGAACGACGACGGCGTATGCCGTCCGCTCACCTTCGGGTGCGGACCACCCTTCCCGGCCGCTGCACGAGCAGGCTGGAGAAGTCCTGACTCACTCTCTGGTAGGACCCATCACGCAGCGCCCGGATGAGTTCATCGACGTCGCTCATGCAGCCCGTCTCGCGCGCTTCGACCCAGCGGGGCATCGCGAAAACATGCACGACTCGACCTCGACCGAGAACGCGCCGCACGGCATACCAGAACGGCCACAGCACCAGAGCGCAAAGGATCTCGAGGACTGCCGGGATGGGTGTCACGATCAGGAGCGCGAGGTGGACTGCCAGATGCAGGAGCTGGCCGTTCTGATGTCGCTCCATGGACTCGAACGGTGCCCGCCCGGGGAGGTCCATTGCGGACTCCCCGAACTCGGCCAGGGCTCGTCCGACCCCCATCACCCACCGCGGGCGCCAGGCCAGATTCTGGCGCCACAGGACCCACTCCTCGCCATCGACGCTTTGGACCAGCATGAAGCCGTGCCAGGGAAAGCGCGTTCGGGACGAGAGTTGATGGGCCACGTCGGAAGTCTGGCGGAACGACGAGCACGGGCCGTTGAGTTGTCCACAGGGCCTGCGACGGCGCACGGACCGACTGTGGGGTAGGGCACAGCCCGGCGTACGCTGGTTCGTGTGACTGCCGCACCCGAAGGACGTCGTCTTCTGCGCGTCGAGGCCCGCAACGCCGAGACCCCCATCGAGCGCAAGCCCGAGTGGATCCGCACCACCGCCAAGATGGGGCCGGAGTACACCCAGCTCCACTCGATGGTGAAGAAGGAAGGCCTCCACACCGTCTGTCAGGAAGCCAGCTGTCCCAACATCTTCGAATGCTGGGAGGACAAGGAAGCGACCTTCCTCATCGGCGGTGACGTCTGCACCCGCCGCTGCGACTTCTGCGACATCGCCACGGGTCGCCCCACCTTCCTCGACCTGGACGAGCCGCGCCGCGTCGCCGAGTCCGTCCAGCAGATGGGTCTGCGCTACTCGACCGTCACCGGTGTCGCCCGTGACGACCAGCCCGACGGTGCCGCCGGCCTCTACGCCGAGACGATCCGTCAGATCCACGCCCTCAACCCCAACACCGGCGTGGAGATCCTCCCGCCCGACTTCGGTGCCAAGCCCGAGCTCGTCGGCCTGGTCTTCGACGCCCGCCCCGAGGTGTTCGCCCACAACCTCGAGACCGTGCCGCGCATCTTCCGGCAGATCCGTCCGGCGTTCACCTACGAGAAGTCGCTCAAGGTCCTGTCGATGGCCCGCGAGGCCGAGCTCGTGACGAAGTCCAACCTCATCCTCGGGATGGGCGAGGAGGACCACGAGGTCGAACAGGCGATCGCGGACCTCCACGACGCCGGCTGCGACATCCTCACGATCACGCAGTACCTCCGCCCCTCGAAGCTGCACCACCCCATCGACCGGTGGGTCAAGCCCGAGGAGTTCGTCCACTGGAGCAACGTCGCCGAGGACATGGGCTTCAAGGGCGTCATGGCCGGGCCGCTCGTGCGCTCGTCCTACCGCGCCGGCCGTCTGTGGGCCACCGCCATGAAGAAGTGGGGCCGCCCGATCCCCGAGCACCTGTCCCACCTCGAGCAGGCTGCCAGCGACCCGGCCCGCCAGGAAGCAGCGTCGTTGGTGGCGCGCTCCGCGCGAGCCGTATCCTGATCTGAGCATCAGGGCGTCCCAGACCGCCATCCCACAACGCAGGAGCACGCACCTCGTGGCCAAAGAGACCACCGAAGAGAAGAAGCCGGGCCGGTTCGCCGAGATCCGTCAGGCCTACAAGGCCATCAAGCAGCTCGACGCCAAGATCGGCTGGGCCATGCTGCTCGCCGCCCTCGTCACCTTCGCGGTGATCGTCGGCATCGGCTTCCTTCTCGGTGGCATCTGGCGCTGGTACCTCATCTTCATCGCCATCCCCGCAGCCCTCCTCGCGGCCGTGTTCGTCATGAACCGTCGCGGCAACAAGGCGATGTACGGCGCCCTCGAGGGTCAGGCCGGCGCAGCCGGTGCCGCGCTCCAGAGCATCGGCAAGCGCGGCTGGTACGCCTCGACCGAGCCCGTGGCCGTGGACGCCAACCGCGCCGCCAAGGCCAGTGACCTCTCCGGTGCCGCGATGGTCTTCCGCGCTCTCGGTCGCCCCGGCATCGTCCTCATCGGCGAGGGCCCCAAGCAGCGCGCCCTCAAGCTGCTCAAGGCCGAGGAGAAGAAGGTCAACCGCGTCGCCCCCGGCGTCCCGGTCCACCTCTGGGTCATCGGCGACGGCGACGACGAGGTCAAGGTGAGCAAGATCAGCTCCAAGCTCACCCGCATGCGTCCGGTCCTCACCAAGGACGAGGCCTCGGTCGTCAACAAGCGCCTCAAGTCCCTCGGCGGCCTGCGCACCGGTGTCCCGGCCGGTATGGACCCCACTCGCGCCCGCGTCGACCGCAAGGCGATGAAGGGCAAGTAGGCCGCGTGCCCACTGCCGACCGCCACGTGACGTCTCGCGGTCGCCGAATCGTTGTTGCGGGTCTCTGCCTCCTTCCCACGGCGCTGCTCGCTGCTGCCCTCGCTACCCGCTGGGTCGACACCAGCAGATGGCGAATCCCGGTCCTGCAGGCTGCCTTTCCGCTCCTCGGCTGTCGCCGCCGTGGTGTGGGCAGTTCTCCTCGTCGTGCTCCTGCGTCGCCGGATCCTCTTGGCGTTGCCTGCCGTCGTCATCGCCCTCGTGCCGATCACCCTGGCCGCGTCCGCGTTGGGCGCGAGCACGGTTGCGCCCTCTGACAACGACGAGGTCATTGCCGCGAGCAACCTCGAGTTCGGTGGGGCCGATCCCGCCGAAATCGTTGAGCGAATCCGCACGCTCGACGTCGACACGCTGGTCCTCACGGAGCTCACGCCCGAAGCCGCCGACGCGATCGATGCGGCCGGCGCGTCCGAGCTGCTCCCCCACCGCGTCGGCTCACCCCAGCTCGGCGCCGACGGAACGGTCATCCTCAGCCGTCACTCCCTGACGAAGGTCTCGGCCGAGCACGTCCCCGGGCTCTTCGACCAACCGGTCGCCACGGTGCACGCACCCTCCGGCGACTACGTGGTGCGAGCGATGCACCCGTACCCACCGACGCCGAACCTGGTCCGTGGCTGGCATCGCCAGTTGGGGCAGGCCGCGAACTGGGTGGCCGAGCAACCGGCACAGACCCCGCTCGTCCTCGCAGGTGACTTCAACGCCTCGCAGGCCCACCCGGCATACCGGCGTCTCGCCGAAGGCATGCTCGATGCCCACCGAGCCACGGGTTCGGGCTGGGTCCGGACGTGGCCCCAGGGCAGCACCATCCCTGCCTTCGTCCAGCTCGACCACGTGCTCGTGCGTCAGGGTCAGGTCGTCGACGCAGGGATGTCCGTGGTGCCCGGGACCGACCATGCCCTCGTCTGGGCCCGGCTCGCGCTGGGCGACTGACCGCTCACCTTCCGGAATGCCGTGGCCCTTCGTGGGTGCTCAGGTCTAACGTGCGGCGTATGCCGTCCCCCACCACCGTTGCCGCGTTCGCCGGAGCGTCGCTCCTGCTGATCCTCTTCCCCGGCCCGGCCATGCTCTTCCTCGTGGCCAGGGGCGTCGCTGGTGGTCGACGCGTCGGCGTCATGTCGGCGCTCGGCGTCGAGTCCGCGACCGCGACGTTCGTCGTCGCCACCGCACTCGGGCTCACCGCCGTCCTGGCCACATCGGCCATCGCGCTGTCGGTCGTGAGGTACGTCGGGGCGGGATACCTGATCTGGCTCGGCATCGGGGTGCTGCGCACTCGTGGGGCAACCACGACGGTCGCTGCCCCCGTCGCCACGGCCCGACCGAGTGACTGGATGAGCTGGCGCCAGGGCTATCTCGTCGGGATCGCCAACCCCAAGGTGGCGCTGTTCTTCCTCGCGTTCTTCCCGCAGTTCCTCGACCCGGCCCGCGGTTCGATGACCGGCCAGATCCTCGTGCTCGGCGCGGTGTTCGTCGCGATCGGCCTCGTCTTCGACGCGAGCTACGGCGCACTCGCCGGCACGATCTCGACCCGGCTGAGCGCACGACGCGGGAAGAAGTCGACCAAGGGCAAGATCGCGATCGGCCTGACCTACATCGGGCTGGGCGGCTTCACCGCCGCCACAGGGTCACGCACCCTCTGACAACCGTGCCTTGTGTGCCTGAGCGCGGGCCATAGCTCGCTCTGGGGCACACAAGGCAGGTTTCAGCGGCGGACGATGACGGTGCCGGCGATGCCGTCGTGGAAGCCACGACCGTTGCGGTCACTGAGGATCGCCGGGATGAACAGGCACAGCAAGGCGGTTCGGATGACGACCTGGAGCGGGAACGACCCCGGTCGCACCTGAAGGACCTGCAGGCCGCAGGAGTGCCTGACCCGGGGTCGCCGCGAACGCCGTGATGCTGAGGACGTTGATCACGGCAAAGACCCCGAGCGGCACGAAGGCCTGCGCTCCCCCGGCCCCCAGTTCGGCACCGAAGGCGAAGTGCGCGATGAGCTGGGCGAGGATCCAGTCCACGAGCAAACCGAGCGCGCGCCGCCACAGCGGAGCCATCGACCCGGGACCGGAAGCCGGCATGCCAAGGTGCTGACCGGCATACTCCGA
This sequence comes from uncultured Actinomycetota bacterium, assembly GCA_963807825.1. Classification (GTDB taxonomy): domain Bacteria; phylum Actinomycetota; class Actinomycetes; order Actinomycetales; family Dermatophilaceae; genus Knoellia. The sequence goes on along the minus strand of CAWEDC010000004.1, from coordinate 253,940 downwards.
AGTTTGTTCCGTGCTCACCGTAGGACTGTATTCGCTCTCTCTGCGGACGCCCATGACGGGTCGGCGCGACCTCTGGCAGGGTGTAACACCGGTGAAACATTCGGGTCATGGTCGGGAAACCCTCTGCATCTAGGGTTGCGATCGTGCCCGGGCGCCACCCGCCCTTCCCCTTTGCCTAGGAGGCCCCACTTGTTCAGCTCTGCTGACGAGGTCCTGTCGTTCATCAAGGACGAGGACGTCAAGTTCGTCGACATCCGTTTCTGCGATCTGCCCGGTGTCATGCAGCACTTCAATGTGCCGGCCCAGTCGGTCGACGAGGACTTCTTCAAGAATGGCCAGGCGTTCGACGGATCCTCGATCCGCGGGTTCCAGGCCATCCACGAGTCCGACATGAAGCTCATCCCCGACGTGAGCTCGGCGTACCTCGACCCGTTCCGTGAGCACAAGACGCTCATCATGAACTTCTCGATCGTCGACCCGTTCACGGACGAGCCCTACAGCCGCGACCCGCGCAACATTGCCGCGAAGGCCGAGGCCTACCTCAAGTCGACCGGCATCGCCGACACCGCCTACTTCGGTGCCGAGGCCGAGTTCTACGTCTTCGACGACGTGCGCTTCGAGACCAAGGCCAACGCGTCCTACTACTACGTCGACTCCATCGAGGCCGCCTGGAACACGGGTCGCGTCGAGGAGGGTGGCAACAAGGGCTACAAGACCCGCTACAAGGGCGGCTACTTCCCCGTCCCCCCGGTCGACCACTTCGCTGACATCCGCGACAACATCTGCCTGAACCTCGAGAAGGTCGGCATCAACGTCGAGCGCAGCCACCACGAGGTCGGCACCGCTGGTCAGCAGGAGATCAACTACCGCTTCGACACGCTCCTCGCCTCGGGCGACGACATGATGAAGTTCAAGTACGTCGTCAAGAACACGGTGTGGGGTATCGGCAAGACCGCGACCTTCATGCCGAAGCCGATCTTCGGTGACAACGGCTCGGGCATGCACACGCACCAGTCGCTCTGGAAGGACGGCGAGCCGCTCTTCTATGACGAGCGCGGCTACGGCGGTCTCTCGGACCTCGCGCGCTGGTACATCGGTGGCCTGCTCAAGCACGCCCCCGCCGTGCTCGCGTTCACGAACCCGACGGTGAACTCCTACCACCGTCTCGTCCCGGGCTACGAGGCTCCGGTCAACCTGGTCTACTCGGCGCGCAACCGCTCCGCGTGTGTGCGTATCCCGATCGCCGGTGACTCGCCCAAGGCCAAGCGCATCGAGTTCCGCATCCCCGACCCGTCGTCGAACCCGTACCTCGCGTTCGCCGCACAGCTCATGGCCGGCCTCGACGGAATCAAGAACCGCATCGAGCCCCCGGAGCCGGTCGACAAGGACCTGTACGAGCTCCCCCCGGAGGAGCACGACGCCATCGAGCAGGTTCCGGGTTCGCTCCCGGCCGTGCTCGAGGCACTGCAGGCCGACCACGAGTTCCTGCTCGAGGGCGACGTCTTCACGCAGGACCTGATCGACACCTGGATCGAGTGGAAGACCAAGAACGAGGTCGACCCGATCCGCTTCCGCCCGCACCCGCACGAGTTCGAGATGTACTTCGACATCTGACGGAGCTTGCGGAGTCAGATGTCGAACGAAGACACAGTGACATCTGATCCGAGCGAGGAACGAGCGAGTGGCCGGACGCGCGACATAGCGCGCGTCCGGCCCTTTGCTGTCTCAGGACGCTAGGTGGCCGGGTTTGCTTGGGCCCAGGCGACGATGTCGTCGGGCTTGTTGATCGCGGTGCCGTCATCGAGCACCAGCACCGGCACGAAGAACGAACCGGTCAGGGCATGCACCTCGCGGCGGACCTTGAACTGCAGGAACCTCGGCAGGTGCTCCTGCCCCCTTGCCTTGACGACGTCAGGGCTGTGCCCGGCGTCGATCAACGCCTGGTGCGCTTTGTGGCAGTCGTGATGATCGCTGCCGTTGGTGCTCCAGCAGATGTACAGCTTCATCGAGATCCCTCGCTTCGGGCGACGGGGCGGTGGTCGGGGTGCACTCCAGCAATCATGCAGCGCACCGAACCTCCGGCGAGGTCAATCGTGGGGATGTGACCTGCGGACCTTCCATCACCATCGACCACAATGGCGGCATGGCGACGACGCAGCGCGACACCCTCATCGACGAGCTCTCCGAGGCGGGGGCACACGTGGTCTCACGCGGACTGGTCCAGGCCAGCGGTGGCAACCTCTCGGCCAGACTGCCCGGAACGGACAGGTTCATCGTCACCGGCACCGGCACCTGGCTGGACCGCCTCGTGCCCGACGACTTCGCAGTGATGACCCTGGCCGGAGAGTGGGTCGACGGTGCCGAGCGGGCCTCGGCGGAGTGGAAACTGCACCAGCGAACGTATGCCGCGCGCCCTGACGTCGCCGCGATCGTGCACCTGCACCCCCAGCACGTCCTGCTGGTCGACATGCTCGGCGCACCCATCCGCTTCACCACGTTGGACCACCAGTACTACCTCGGCAGCGCGGGTCGGGTGCCGTTCCTGCCCTCAGGGTCGGACGCCCTGGCCGACGCCGCTGCGCAGGCCGCCCTTGAACACGATGCTGTCGTGCTTGCCCACCATGGGTGCTCCACCCTGGGCGACTCAGTGGCCATGGCCCTGCGCCGTGCCCTCAATCTCGAGGAAGCGGCCACCATGACGTATCGCCTGCTCCGGGCCGGCGACACCACGACCACCTTTCCCCCCGAGTGGAAGGACAACATCCTCACTGCGTGAGCCACGAAGTGGCCCACGGTGCGCCCCAGCTTCATCCGTCCAAGAAGGAACTCAGCGCTTCGGGGCGACGGTGGCTCGTGCCAACATGGCGAGGTCACTCCCTGAGCGAGGCTCGGCGACCCCTCGCTCCGTGCTCACCGCATCGACAAGGCGGGCCGGGGTCACGTCGAAGGCGGGGTTGAAGCCCTGCGTCCCCTCTGGGACCACACGTATGCCTGCCCAGCGGGTCACCTCGTCGCCGTCCCTCTCCTCGATCTCGATCTTCGAGCCGTCGCTCATCGAGAGGTCGACGGTTGACCACGGCGCCGCCACCATGAAGGGGATGCCGGCGTCCCGGCACGCGAGGGCCACACCCAGCGTGCCGATCTTGTTGGCGGTGTCTCCATTCGCCGCGATCCGGTCGGCGCCGACGACCGCGAGGTCGACCAGCCCTCGCAGAATGGTCGAGGCGGCTGCGGAGTCGGTCTGCACGACGTGGGGGATGCCCTCGTTCGCCAGCTCGTACGCAGTCAGCCTCGCGCCCTGGAGCAGCGGCCTGGTCTCGTCGGCGTAGACGAGCTCGACACGGTCGCGCGCATGCAACTCACGGACCACCCCGAGCGCGGTGCCCCAGCCCGAGGTCGCAAGGATGCCGGCATTGCAGTGGGTCAGCACCCGCAACCGGGGTCGATCGATCCGCTCGAGCAGCCAGTCCGCGGCGAGCCTGGAGAGTTGTCGGTTGGCGGCCTCGTCCTCCTGAGCCAACCTCAGTGCCGCCTCCAGAACGGCCCCACGCCCGGCGGCCATCAGGGGCAGCACTTCGTCGACACCCCAGGCCAGGTTGACCGCCGTCGGGCGCGCGTGCCGCACCCGGTCAACGGCCGCCTGAAGGCCTTGGTCGTCCCAGCCCTCTCGGGCCGCCTCGTCCATCGCGACCACCACGCCCAGCGCGCCGGCGACACCCAGCGCCGGGGCCCCGCGCACCGCCAGCTCGCGGATCGCGGTCACGAGGTCGTCCGTGCACTCCACTGTGCGGAACTCGGTGCGCAGCGGGAGCAGGGTCTGGTCGAGCAGACGCACGGCACCTGTCCGGTCACGGCCGGCAGTAGGGTCCCACTCAATGGCGCGGAGGGTCATGCCCCCACCCTAAGCACGCCCCGCCCTCAGCCCTCGACGAACAGGTCCTGGCCGTCGGCGGTGGCGGCGTTCTCGTCGATGGCTTCGACTGCGGCCGTGGGCTCGACGTCCGCGACGGGGCGGTGGTCGAGGTGCACTCCAGCAATCATGCAGCGCACCGATCCTCCGGCGAGCTCGATCGTCGGGATGTCGACGGCGACGATCTCGCAGGACTCCTCGATGACGGCGATCTGCTCGGGTCGCAGACTGCGGCGAGCGCGCGCCGACATGGCCATGATGTAGCGACGCTTGCCCTCGGAGGTGCGACCGCACAGCTCGACCGCGTTGCCGGCGAACTCGCGGATCTGCTCCTCGGTGAGCTCGACGATGGTGCGGCCGGTGACGGACAGCCGCTCGCGGACCTGCTCCCGACGCTGCTCGTCGGGGATCATCTCGAGGGCGATCATGGCGACGTCGGTGCCGATGCAGGCGATGACGTTGGTGTGATAGACCGGCACGCCGCCGGAGTCGATGGCGTCGAAGGCCATGGGCTCGTAGCCGAAGTCGGTGCAGAACCGTTCCAGGACAGCGATGTCGGCCCGGTGGCTGCGCGCGGTGTAGGCCACCCGCGACACGTGGTCGAGGACCATCGCGCCGGTGCCCTCGAGGAAGATGCCATCGGACTCGAGGCCGGAGTAGTCGACGATCGACTGCACGCGGTACTCGGACTTGAGCATCTCCAGGACGTCGGAGCGACGTTCGTGGCGGCGGTTCGAGGCATACATCGGATAGACGGCGACGGAGCCACCCGCGTGCGTGGAGAGCCAGTTGTTGGGGAACACACTGTCGGGGCGGGTGTGGTCCTCGTCGGAGAAGACGTGAACCCTCACTCCGGCCCCCCGCAGGGCGTCGGCCAGCGCGTCCATCTCGGCCAGGGCCGTTGTCGAGACGGACTCACCGGCCTGCCCAGAGGGCACGTCACGCTGGAACGCGTTGTCGGCCGCAGTGGCGGGATTGGGCATGAACCGTTCGGCACGGATCAGGATGACAGCGGAAGGGGCCTGTGCACTCACGCACGGAATCTAGACCATCAGGGCGTCGGTCTCCGACTCCGCACCTGCGACAGACCCCCTCGTGGGGTCGAGCGGTCAGAAACCGCCGCCGAAGTCGCCACCACCGAAGTCTCCGCCTCCGCCGAAGTCACCGCCTCCGCCGAAGTCGCCACCCCCACCGAAGTCACTGCCGCCTCCAAAGTCACCACCAGTGTCGCCACCGCCGGTGTCGGCTGCTCCTGCGTCGCCCGAGTCTCCCGACTCGGCTCCGCCAGCGTCCGAGCCGGAGTCCGATCCCGCGTCGGCGCCGGACTCGCCAGCCTCCGCGGCCTCGGGTGAGGAGCCGTAGTCGCTGAAGAGGGCGTTGGCAATGGTCGAGCCGATGACGACACCCGCGACGGTGCCCATCATCGATCCCATGATCGAGCCGCCCATGCCCCCACCGGCGAACGAGCCACGGCCGAAGGTCCGCTCGAGCGTGCCCGGCTGGCGCATCTCGGCGCGAGTCGCAGCCCGGGCCAGGTCCTGGGGCTCAGCGCTGGAGGGCGCCTCCCCTGCAGGTGCCGACTGGGTCAACCCGGTCAGGACCTCCTGGCGCTGCTCAGGGGTCAACTTCGAGAAGGCCTCGGCGTGCACCTGCTCGAGCGCCTCGGGCGGTGCGGTGCGAAGGAGGTAGCGGTAGCGGGCGACGGCACGGTCGTCCTCGCTCGCGGCGCCACCCCGGGGTGCGGTCTGGCCGAACGGTTGCGCACTCCCCTGTCCCGACTGGGGATCAGGCGAGGACCACGATCCGCCGCCGGCGCCCGGAGCTGGTGCCTGTTGCTGCGGCACGCGGCCGAGCAGCTTGTCGAGAAATCCCACGGGTCCTCCTCAGATCGGGCCGGGCCGATGCCGCGACCTGTTCCCAGCATGCCTCACGCGGACGTCAGCGAGTGAGCGCCAACGACCCCAGTGCGACGAGCCAACTGACGAAGCTGCCCACGAGGAAGTACTCGGTCACCTCGTCGATCCCATCGCCCTTGATGCTCGTGGTGTCGTCCTTGGCCGACTGCAGTTCGGGGAAGCGGATGAGCCCCTTGGCAGCGATGACGATGCTCGCCGCGGTGATCTGCCCGGCGAGCCCGAGGCCGATGATGAAGACGCGCTCCATCGGGCCGAGCAGGCGACCACCCTTGAGCTTCTCTGATGGTTGGGTCTGATTCACCTGACCGGCGTTCGCGGACGGCCGCAGGGCGCCAACGCTGACCAGGACCAGGCGCACGATGACGTTGCCGGTCGCGAGGTTGGCGACGAAGAAGCCCGCGACGAGCAGCAGTCGCTCCACGGTGAGATGGTCGGAGAAGGGCAGGTCGGCCCAGACGAGCCAGTCGCCGAGGAGACCGCCCGGGGTGGACGCCAGCCCGGACAGTGCGACCAGCGAGAGGGCCGTCCCCCCGAGCAGGAGCAGCGCCTCGACGTGACCGCCACCGCGGCTGAGCGATCGCTCGGACAGCACCACCCATCCGGCGAGCGGCACGAGCGACGCGATGAGGGCGATGACGTCGGCGATGCCCGTGAGACCGGCCAGCAGTCCGAGGGCGACGAGCGCGATGCCGCCAGCCGGCAGGGCCAATCGCCTCACGAGGGGGTGACTGCCTGCGCGCAGGAGGTCCGTCAGCCCCACTCCGAACAGCCACACGGCCAGCCACGTCATCGCAGGTCCTTGAGCAGGTCGTGGCAGCGCACGATGACGGCAAGCCCGTCGGCCCGCACGCGTTGCGAGACCGCAGAGGGCGTGATGCCTTCGGCCGTGGCCAGGTCGCGTTGTGTCATGCCGTCCAGAAGTCCCTTCAGCAGTCGCCCTGACCGCTCCGACAACGAGCCAACCATGTGGTCCTGACACAGGAGGGCAGCGTCGACGGCGAGTGCCGTTCCGGGATCGTCGGACTCACCTTCGGCCAGCCGGTATGCCGTGTGCACGTGTTCCAGCGCGGCTCGCGTTGCGAGCTTCTCCACGTCGACGATGGCCTCGCGGGCCGCCCACCAGCCCGGTCCGTCCTTGATCCCCCGAGCCTTGTCGAGCGTGGTCGTGGCTCCCCGACCCAGGCCGTAGCGGCTCTCCGCGGCGGGGCGCAACGCGAGCCGTGTTCGCAGGGCGGCGTCGAGGGCGGCGCCGAGATGGGGATAGACGCCCTGGAACTCGTCACCTACCGTGATCTCGAGAGGTTCGACGTGTTCGACCCGCTCGTTGGTGTCCGTGAGAGCCCGCTCGAGGGCGCGATGCAGCGCTCTGCGGTCCTTGCTCTGCCGGGATGCGACGACGTCACCGATGAGGACGACAGGCGAGGGCTGAATGTGAGCCATATCCAGATCATACCTTCATCCTTCCCAGATCAAGGCCATTGCTTCATTTGAATGTCATGAAGCACAACACTGAACTCTCCCGCAGGACAGGTCGGCTTGCGCGTCTTCCCGTGCAACCCCACGCAACGGGTTCATGATGGGGGGACGAATCCACATCGGTTCGTGACGACGGGGCCCCACGGTCCCGGGCCTGCGAGGTTCCCGCCGCCTGATCCACCTTCGACTGGAGGCATCATGAGCGGCATCACTTCCCCCACCCCCACCGCACGAATCGTCGCGGGCATCGACGGGTCCGCCCACGGCTGGGCCGCGCTCACCTGGGCGGCGGAGCAGGCCAGCGACCTCGGGATCCCCCTGCACCTCATCCATGCCTTTGCTCCGGACATCCCGATGCTCGGCTTCGGCAGCACCGACCAGACCTCGATCCAGGCCGAGGGCAAACGCCTCCTTGCCACCGCCACCGCCCGAGCCCACGCCGTCGACTCGAAGCTCGTCGTCACCACCTCCCTGCCACCGGGATTCGCCTCGCGTGCACTGGTGGGGGTCTCTCGTGACGCGACCATGGTCGTCCTCGGAGCCGTCGGTCACGGGCTGCTCAGCCGGGCGACCATCGGAGCCGTCGCGCAGCAGGTCGCTGCACACGCCAGTTGTCCCGTCGTCATCGTCGGGCACGAGGACCACAGCGAGGCCAACCACCACCGAGTCGTCGTCGGAGTCGACGGCTCGCCCTCGTCAATGGCCGCTCTGCACACCGCTTTTGGCCATGCCGCAACCCGCGAGGCCGAGCTCGTCGTCGTGCACTCCTGGGAGGCCAAGGGACCCGAGGACCCGACCCTTCAGTCGGACTCGAGCTGGCCGGCATACGAGAGCCACCTCGAGCAGGCCGTCACCCGCGAGATCGCCACGAAGAGTGCGGAGCACCCCTCGGTCAAGGTCCGCCACTCGGTCGTCCGCAGCTGCCCCCGTCGCGGCCCTCATCCAGGCGGCCGACACGGCCGACCTCGTCGTGGTCGGTGCGCGTGGCATCGGAGGCTTCCCCGGCCTCCACCTCGGATCAGTCTCGAACCGGCTCCTCGGCCGCACGGCCTGCCCGCTCGTCGTGGTCCACTCGCGGGAGGCGTGAGGTCGCAGCAAGCTGATCGAGCACGAAGGCCCACTCCCACGCGACCTGTTCCCACGCGGCGTAGCGACCACTGCGGCCACCGTGCCCGGCCGCCATCTCGGTGCGCAGCAGGATCGGTCGGGTCGTCGGATCGTTGGTCACGGTCGCCCGCAGCCGCGCCACCCACTTGGCCGCCTCGGTGAAGAAGACGCGGGTGTCGTTGAGGCTCGTCGTCGCGAGGATCGCCGGATAGCCCTGTGCCGCAACGTTTTCGTACGGTGTGTAGGCCTTCATCACGGCATAGACCTCGGGGTCCTCGAGCGGGTTGCCCCACTCCTCCCACTCCCCCACCGTCAGCGGCAGGTCCGGTCGCAGGATCGTCGTCAGCGCGTCGACGAACGGCACCGCACCGTGCGCGACCCGGAACCGATCGGGTGCGAGGTTGACCACAGCGCCCACGAGCAGGCCACCCGCCGAACCACCCTCGAGGCCGAGCCGGTCCGGAGCCACCCACCCGAGCTCGATGAGGCGGTCCGCGCAGGCGACGGTGTCGCTGAACGTGTTGGGCTTGGCGAGCAGCTTGCCCTGGTCGTACCAGTGGCGTCCCATCTCGCCGCCACCGCGCACGTGCGCCGTCGCGTGGACGACACCCCGGTCGAGGAGCGAGAGCCGGGCCACCGAGAAATACGGATCGCTCGAATGCTCATAGGCGCCGTATGCCGTGAGGAGACCCGGGTGCGTTCCGTCCGGTTCGAGGTCGACCCGGTGGACGACGGAGATCGGGACGAGCGTGCCGTCGGCCGCGGTCGCCCACTCGCGACGCTGGACGTAGTCCGAGAGGTCGACGTCGCCGAGGACCGGCTGCTGCTTGAGGACCGTGCGCTCCCCCGTCGCCAGATCGAGGTCGAGAACGGTGCGTGGCGTCACGAACGACTCGAAGACGACCTGGAGCACGGTCTGCCCGGGCTCGGGGTTGTCGCCCAACCCAGCCGAGTAGATCGGTTCGTCGAACGTGACCGGAACCGGTGCGGCATACCCGGATTCGCTTGTCGGGTCGACCGCGAGCAGAGACAGCGACGTGAGCCCTTCACGGCGCAGCGACAGCACCGCGACCTCGTCGAAGGTGTCGACTCCGAGGAATCGCTCGCCCTTGCTGGCGGCGAGGAGCGGTCGCCACTGCTCGTGGCTCGTGGCGTCGAGGGGCGCCCAGGCGAGGTCGGAGTCGGGGTTGTCGGTGTTGTGGACGATGAGGAGTCGGTCGGCGGCGGGCTCGACGTCGTACTCGACACCATCGCGCCGGGGAGCGACGATCCGGAAGTCGGCCTCGGGCGTGCTCGAGTCGAGGAGTCGCACCTCGGACGTGGTCTTGGACCCGAGCGCCAGAATGAGCCAGCGGTCGTCGCGGCTCGAGCCGATGCCCATCCAGAACCGCTCGTCCGGCTCCTCGTGGACGAGGACGTCCGTGGCCGGGTCAGCACCCACGACGTGGCGCCACAGCTGGTGGGGTCGCCACGCGTCATCGACGCGCGTGTAGAAGACGGTGCCCCCGTCGTGGGAGAACTCGACGCCGTAACCGATGCCGGTGAGGGAGTTGTCGAGCGTCTCCCCCGTCGTGAGGTCGCGGACGACGAGGTCGAAGCGCTCGTCACCGCTGGTGTCCGTGGCGAAGGCGAGCCGCGAGTGGTCGACACTCACCGAGAGCGCGCCGATCGAGAAGAACTCGGACTCACCGGCCTCGACATTGCCGTCGAGCAGGACCTGCTCACCCTCGGGCGTCTGGTCCGAGGCGACGACCGGGCGCACCGCGGGGTCGGTGACGGGCACGCGCGCCTGGATGGCGTACTGCTGCCCCTCGACGGTGCGCGAGTAGTACCACCACGGGCCGGAGCGCGCCGGGACGGAGAGATCGGTCTCGAGGACGCGCGACTTGATCTCGCCAAAGATGCTGTCCCGCAACGGTTGCAGCGTTTCGGTGCGGGCATCGGCATACACGTTCTCGGCATCGAGGTAGGCGCGGACCTCGGGGTCCTCGCCGTCGCGCAACCACTCGTAGGGGTCGACGACCCGGTCGCCGTGGTGCTCACGAAGGTGCTCGCGGATTGCTGCAACGGGCGGAGTCACTGGTGTCACCGCCATGGGCGTGGTCGGCTCAGCCACCGGTGAGACACCTCGGTCCGAGGAGGACCTTGAGGTCGCCGAAGAGTGACTCGCTCGCGTTGACCCGCAGCCCGTCATCGAGCTTGATGAGGGTCGCCCGTCCGGGTTTGGTCAGCTTGAGGTGGACCTCGGTCGTGCCGGGGTGGTTGGCGAGCACGCCCTTGAGCTCCTCCATGCGACCGGTCGTGGCCCGCATCGTGTCGAGGGTGACGACCACCGGGCCGCGCGGGCCCTCGGTGATCTCGGGAAGGGTCAGCTCCTGCGCGTAGATCGACACCGAGTCGTCGCGCCGGTTGACCTTGCCGCGCACCACGGCCACGACGTCCTGCTGGAGCATCGTCGACACGGTGAGGTAGGAGCTGGGGAAGAACAGGCACTCGACCGCACCTTCGAGGTCCTCGACGGTCGCGATCGCCCAGAGGTCACCCTTCTTGGTGCGCTTGATCTGCAGGCCGGTGATGAGACCGGCGACGGTGACCATGGTGCCCTCGGGCTTGCCATCCTCCGCGCTCAACGTCGCGATGGCGGTGTCGGCGTGCTGCTGGAGGATGTGCTCGACGCCGAACAGCGGGTGGTCGGAGACATAGAGGCCGAGCATCTCGCGCTCGAAGGTCAGCAGCGTCGACTTGTCCCACTCGACCTTCGGCACGGAGGTGAGGCCCATCATCGTGGCGTCCCCGCCTGCCCCATCGCCGCCCTCGTCACCGAAGGCACCGAACAGCGAGTCCTGGCCGATGGCTTCCTGGCGCTTGATCGAGACGAACGCGTCGACGTACTCCTCGTGGACGCGGAGCAGTCCGGCGCGCGACTCCCCCAGCCCGTCGAAGGCGCCACCCTTGATGAGCGACTCGATGGTGCGCTTGTTGCAGACCACGGCCGGGCACTTGGAGAGGAAGTCGCGGAACGACGTGAAGGCGCCCTTCTCCTCGCGCGCCCCGATGATCGCCTCGACGACGTTGTGGCCGACGTTGCGGATCGCGGCCATGCCGAAGCGGATGTCGGTGCCGACGGCGGCGAACCGTGCGACCGAGTCGTTGACGTCGGGCGGGAGCACCTTGATGCCCATGCGACGGCACTCGCCGAGGTAGAGCGCCGACTTGTCCTTGTCGTCACCGACGCTCGTGAGCAGACCGGCCATGTATTCGGCCGGGTAGTTGGCCTTGAGGTAGGCCGTCCAGTACGAAACGAGCCCGTATGCCGCGGTGTGGGCCTTGTTGAACGCGTAGTCCGAGAAGGGGACGAGGACGCCCCACAGGGCCGCGATGGAGGCCTCGTTGAAGCCCTTGGCCTTCATGCCGTCCGAGAAGGGGACGTACTCGGCGTCGAGGACTTCCTTCTTCTTCTTGCCCATGGCGCGACGCAGGAGGTCGGCGTTGCCCAGGGTGTAGCCGGCGAGCTTCTGGGCGATCTCCATGACCTGCTCCTGGTAGATCACCAGGCCGTAGGTCGTGCCGAGGATCGGCCCGAGGGCGTCGATCATCTCCTGCTGGAGCTTGCCCTTGAGCTGGGGGTCGAGCGGGCGTGAGCTCCTGCTTGCCGTTCTTGCGCAGGGCGAAGTTGGTGTGCGCGTTGACACCCATCGGCCCGGGTCGGTAGAGCGCGAGGGCCGCGGAGATGTCCTCGAAGTTGTCGGGCTGCATCAGCTTGAGCAGCGTGCGCATGCCGCCGCCGTCGAGCTGGAAGACGCCGAGCGTGTCGCCACTCGCGAGGAGGCGGTAGGTCGCCTTGTCGGTCATGTCCTTGGACAGCGCGTCGAGGTCGAGGTCCTCGTCGCGGTTGGTCTTCACGTTCTCGATGGCGTCGTCGAGGATCGTGAGGTTGCGCAGGCCGAGGAAGTCCATCTTGACCAGCCCGAGCGTCTCGCACGTCGGGTAGTCGAACTGCGTGAGGATCTGCCCGTCCTGCAGGCGCTTCATGATCGGGATGACGTCGATGAGCGGCTCGCTGCTCATGATGACGCCGGCCGCGTGCACGCCCCACTGCCGCTTCAGGCCCTCGAGTCCCTTGGCGGTCTCGACGACCTCCTTGAAGTGCGGCTCGGTCTCGACGAGGGCGCGGAACTCGTTGCCCTCGGCATAACGAGGGTGCTCCGGGTCGTAGATGCCCGACAGCGGCACGCCCTTGCCCATGACGTCGGCCGGCATCGCCTTGGTGAGCTGGTCACCGACGTTGAACGGGTGGCCCATGACGCGGGCCGAGTCCTTGACCGCCTGCTTGGCCTTGATGGTGCCGTAGGTGACGATCTGCGCCACGCGGTCCGAGCCGTACTTCTCGGTGACGTAGCGGATGACCTCGCCGCGTCGGCGTTCGTCGAAGTCGATGTCGAAGTCGGGCATCGACATGCGCTCAGGGTTGAGGAAGCGCTCGAAGATCAGTCCGTGCGGGATCGGGTCGAGGTCGGTGATCCGCATCGCGTAGGCGCACATGGAGCCGGCACCGGACCCACGACCCGGGCCGACGCGAATGCCGTTCTCCTTGGCCCAGTTGATGAAGTCGGCGACGACGAGGAAGTAGGACGCGTAGCCCTTGGACGCGATGATGTCGACTTCGTAGTCGGCCTGCTTCTGTGCGTATGCCGGGACGTCACCTTCGTAGCGTGCGCTCAGTCCGCGCTGCACCTCCTTGACGAACCACGACTCCTCGCTCTCGCCCGGGGGGCAGTCGAAGCGCGGCATGTAGCGGCCCTCGCCCTCGGTGAAGGAGACCTCGCACATGTCGGCGACGAGAAGGGTGTTGTCGCACGCCTCGGGGAACTCACGCCAGGTGTGGCGCATCTCCGCGGCCGACTTGAGGTAGTAGCCGTCCCCGTCGAACTTGAACCGGTTGGGGTCCATGAGCGTCGAGCCGGACTGGACGCACAGGAGGGCGCCGTGGGCGGTCGCGTCCTCGGGGTAGGTGTAGTGGCTGTCGTTGGTGGCGAGGAGCGGCAGGTTGAGCTCCTTGGCCAGCCGCAACAGGTCCTTGATCGTGCGCCGCTCGATCTCGTTCTGGTGGTCCATGACCTCGCAGAAGTAGTTCTCGGCGCCGAACAGGTCGCGGTAGTCGCTCGCCGCCTGCTTGGCCAGGTCGTACTGACCGAGCCGCAGCCTCGTCTGGATCTCGCTCGACGGGCAACCGGTGGTGGCGATGAGGCCCTTGCCGTGCGCGTCGAGCAGCTCGCGGTCGATGCGCGGCCACTTGGCATAGACCTGGTCGAGCGAGGCCTGGCTGTCCATCCGGAAGAGGTTGCGCAGGCCGTCGTTGTTCTTGGCCAGCAGCGTCATGTGCGTGTAGGCGCCCGAACCGGAGACGTCGTCACCCTGACGGGTGCGCTCGTCGCCCCACTTGACGCGGGTCTTGTCGGTGCGGTGCGTGCCGGGCGTGATGTAGGCCTCGAGCCCGATGATCGGCTTCACGCCGGTCCCCTGCGCCTTGCGCCAGAACTCGTGCGCGCCGTAGAGGTAACCGTGGTCCGTCATGGCGAGCGCCGGCATACCCAGTTCGCCCGCTCGATTGAACAGGTCCCCGATGCGGGCCGCCCCGTCGAGCATGGAGTACTCGGTGTGGACGTGCAGGTGGACGAAATTGTCCTTGCGGTCCGGGGCTGGGGAGGAGGTGGTCGACGACATCGTGGACCATCCTAAGTCGCCCCGGTGACACCGATGAGCGCCGCGCCAGCGTGTGACGGATGAGGTGCTTGGGACTACAGTGTGACGCCGTCGGACACCGCTGAGAGGCGGTCGAGGGCTGCCTGCAGGTCCGCGGGGTACTGGCTCTCGAAGGTGACCCAGTCACCCGTCCCGGGGTGCTCGAAGCCGAGTCCCACGGCGTGCAGCCACTGGCGCTCGAGCCCCAGCTTCTTGGCCAGCGTCGGGTCCGCGCCGTAGGTCAGGTCGCCGACACAGGGGTGGCGCAGCGCCGAGAAGTGCACGCGGATCTGGTGCGTGCGACCGGTCTCGAGCTTGATGTCGAGCAGGCTCGCGTAGCGGAACGCCTCGATGAGCTCGTAGTGCGTGACGGCGTGCTTGCCGGAGTCCATGACCGCAAACTTGTAGTCATGGCCCGGGTGGCGGGCGATGGGCGCGTCGATCGTGCCCACCAGCGGATCCGGAAGGCCCTGGACGAGCGTGTGATAGGTCTTCTCGACCGTGCGCTCCTTGAAGGCGCGCTTGAGCACTGAGTAGCCGCGCTCGCTCTTGCAGACGACCATGAGGCCGGACGTGCCGACGTCGAGCCGCGAGACGATGCCCTGACGCTCGCTCGCGCCACTCGTGGAGATGCGGTAGCCCGCAGCCGCCAGCCCACCGAGGACGGTCGGCCCGGTCCAGCCGACGCTGGGGTGGGCAGCGACCCCGACGGGCTTGTCCACCACGACGATGTCGTCGTCGTCGTGAATGATGCTCATTCCGGGGACCGGCTCGGCGATGACCTCGAGCGTGGGGCTCGCGTCGTTGCTGGGCAGGGTGAGCTCGAGCAGGTCTCCGCCGTGGACACGGTGGGACTTGCCGACGTTGGTTCCGTTGACTGCCACGCCACCATCGGCGGCGAGGTCAGCGGCCCGGGTGCGGGAGAGGCCGAAGAGGCGCGAGATGGCGGCGTCGACGCGCTCACCCTGCAGCCCCTCGGGGACGAGCATGGTGCGGCTGTCAGACATGTTCGCCGTCCGTCGTGTCGGTGTGGTTCTGGGAGGTGGTGTGGTTCTCGGTGTCCGTCACGTGGGGTGCCTCGGCTTCGTGCCGACCGTGAGTGACTCCGTCAAGGGGTATGCCGCGCAGCGCCAGGATCGCGCCCAACGCGGCCGCGACGACGATGGCGATGTCGGCGATGTTGCCGATGAACAGGCCGAAGTAGTCGATGAAGTCGACGACGTGGCCGCGACCGAAGCCCGGTTCGCGCAGGATGCGGTCGACCAGGTTGCCGATGGCGCCCCCGAGGAGCATGCCGAGCGTGATCGCCCACGCGCGGTCACCGACCTGACGCGCTGCCCGCGCGACCCACACGACGATGCCGAGGGCGACGAGCGTCAGCAGCCAGGTCATTCCGTCCCCGAGGGAGAATGCTGCTCCGGGGTTGCGGATGAGGTTGAGGCGCAGGATCGGTCCGAGCAGGTCGCGGGGCACACCGGGGGTCAGGGCGGCGAGCGCCCAGATCTTCGACCCCTGGTCGAGGACCAGCGTGATCAGACCGACCCCCACGAGGAGGGCCAACAGCCGCGACCGGCCCTGGACGTGATCCGGGGCCGGCGCAGTGGTGGACGGGGGGCTGGGCGTCAGCGGCGTTCCTGTTTCGTCTTGCATGGCATGCATAGGGTCGCACGAGGTGCGGCCTGGAGACGAAGTTTGCCGATCGGCTGGCCGCAGGACTCGCACACTCCGTAGGTGCCGTCGTCGAGTCGCTCGACCGCGTGCTCGTTCTGGCGGAGCATCTCGCGAGCGTTGTCGGCCAGCGCGATCTCCTGCTCACGGTCGTAGGTCTTGGCGCCCGCGTCGGCCTGGTCGTCCCCGGCACCGTCGCCGGAGTCACGCAGCAGATCGGACAGCTCGGCCTCGGCCACCTTGAGCTCGGCACTGAGCTGCGCGATGTCGGCCTCGATCTCGGCCCGCACCGCCTTGAGCTCCTTGGCGGTCCAGGGCGACTCGTCCTCACGCACGACCAGCGAGACGTTCTTGGACGCCTTCGCCGCCGGCGCCTTCTTGGCCGCGGCCTTCGTGACGGCGGCCGGCGCAGCCTTGGCCGCAGGAGCCTTGGCCGCTGGAGCCTTCTTCGCGGGCGTCGCCTTGGCCGGGGCCTTCTTGGCCGGCGCCTTCGTGGCCGGGGCCTTCTTCGCTGCGGGCGCCGCCTTGGACGCGGTCACCGCAGCCTTCTTCGCGGTCTTGGCCGGAGCCTTGGTCGCGGGAGCCTTCGCCGTGGAGGCCTTCTTGGCGGGCGCCTTGGCCGCTGCGGACGCCGTCGCCGACGCCTTCGACGTTGCCGACTTCAATGCGGCGGAGGCCTTGGCCCCCACCTTCTTTGCCACCGCCTTCGCGGGTGACGTCTTGCCGGATCCAGCCTTGGTGGCCCCCGAGGGAGCGCGCTTGGCAGCCATGCCTGTCCTCACTCGTCAACAAAGGTCGGGCCCGAAGGGCTCGACCACGTGCCGCGAGGATAAGCCCTCATGATCCGCATCACAATGCAAAACGCCACACGACCTGCGAAGTTCGCTCACGGCATACCCGGCAGGTGACACGCCACAGGGCACCCGGAGACCGGGTGCCCTGTGGATGGAACGGGGATCAGTGACGGATCACTTGTCCTGCTTTGCTGCTTCCTCGACCTCGGCGTCCACCGCAGTGTGGTCCAGCTCCTGGAGCTGACCCTGGATGTAGGTCTTGAGGCGACCGCGGTAGTCACGCTCGAAGCCGCGCAACTGCTCGATCTTGCGCTCGAGAACCGTCCGCTGCTCGTTGAGCTCCTCGAGGATGGCCGCCTTGCGCTGCTGCGCCTCGTGGACCATGCCCGTGGAACGCTCACGCGCCTCGGTGATGAGCTCCTCGCGCTTGCTGTTGGCCTCGGCGAGCATCGTGTCGTGCTGCGACTTCGCCGTCGACACGAGCTCGTCGTGCTGCGACTGAGCCGTCGACACGAGCTCGTCGTGCTGCGACTGAGCACTCGACAGCAGCTCGTCGTGCTTGGCCTGGGCCGTGCTGACGAGCTCGTCGTGCTTGGACTGTCCGCGGTTGAGCAGGTCGTGGTGCTTGCTCTCACCGGCGCTCAGCAGCTCGTCGTGCTTGGCCTGGGCCTCACGCAGGAGCTCGTCGCGACGGCTCTCGCCGGCAGAGACGTGCTCGTCGTGGAGACGCTGTGCGAGGGCGAGGACACCGGCTGCCGAACCGGCACCCAGCCCGCCGGCGCCCGCGAGCGCTGCCACGTCGGAACCTTCGGCTGCCTGGGCGGCCGGAGCCTGACCCTGGGCCTGCGCCTTGGCGAGCCGCTCCTGCGACTCGGACTCGGCCTGCTCTGCCGCTGCCTTGCCTTCTGGATGCGACGCTGGGCGTCAGCCTCGGCCTCTTCGACGCGGGCGCGCAGGACCGAGAGCTGGTCGTCGGCGTTGCTGTTGGCCTTGGCGTAGACCGCCTGGCGCTCCTGCTCGTTCTGGGCCGAAGCCGCCTCGCGCTCGGACCGCTCACGGTCGCGCTCGGAGGCGATGGAGTCGCGCTCGCCGCGCAGGGAGTCACGCTCGCCCACGAGGCTGTCACGCTCGCCCACGAGGCTGTCGCGCTCGCCGACGAGGCCATCGCGCTCGCCACGCAGTGAGTCACGCTCACCCACGGCGGCCTGGTGCTCGTCGCGCAACTTCGCGATCTCCTGCTCGGACTCGGCGAGCTGACGCTCGAGATCCTTGACGCGCTTGTCGAGCTCGTTGTTGCGCTGGGAGAGACCGTCGACGTCGCCCTGGTTCTGGCTGAGCTGGCTCTTGCCCTCGAGCTCTTCGAGCTCGCGGACGCGGGCCTCGAGCTCGGAGTTGCGACCCTCGAGCTTGCTGATCTCTGCGGAACGGTCGGGCGAGACGGCTGCCGCGACGGGAAGCGCTGCGGTCACGGGCTCGAGGCCGCGACCCTGACGGCAGTCGTTGAGCTGCTTGCGCACCTCGTCGTCCGTCTTGGTCATGCGACGCATCTCGGCGACGATGTCATCGAGGAAGTCATCCACCTCGCGCTCGTCATAACCGCGACGGAACTGGGTGGTCGTGAACGTCTTGTTGAGGACGTCCTCGGGCGACAACGCCATGTCAACTCCTCTAGATCGATCGGTCAGGGCACCTTGTGTCACGAGGACAACACGGTTCAGCCATCCAGCCTAGAGGATGGCGATGAGGAGATAGAGCGCGAGGACCAGAACGAGGAAGCCGAGGTCGATCGAGGCGCCGCCAAGACGCAGGGGCGGAATCACCTTGCGCAAGGCATTGAGCGGCGGATCGGTGAGGGTGTAGACGGCTTCGGCGATGACAAGCATCACTCCGCGCGGTCGCCAGTCACGGGCGAAAACGCGGATCCAGTCCAGGATGAGCCGCCCGAAGACCACCATCAGATACAGCCAGACGATGAATTCGAGCAGTCCACGCACAGTGTTCATGTCGACCAGTGTGCGGGACCGGGCTGTGGCAACAGGGTGCCGGGGTCAGCTCTGGTTGAAGAGCGTGCGACCGGGAACGGCAGCAGACTCCTCGGCGTGGACCTCGACGGTCGACGGCGACAGGAGGAAGACCTTGGCCGTGACGCGCTCGATGGCGCCGTGCAGACCGAAGACGAGACCGGCCGCGAAGTCGACGAGACGCTTGGCGTCGGCGTCGTCCATGTCGGTGAGGTTCATGATGACGGGAGTGCCGTCACGGAAGTTCTCACCGATCGTCTTGGCCTCGTTGTAGGTGCGCGGGTGAATCGTCGTGATCCGGGACATGCCGGAGGCCTCCGGGGTGCGCACCACCTGGGCGACGCTGCGTCGGTTGGACAGCGGGGTGACCTCGGCGGCACGCTCGCGCGGCTCGCGGGTCTCCTGCTCGTCGTAGGTCGCCTCGTCGGTGTCGTACTCGTCGTAGGCCTCGTCGTAGTAACGGCCTTCGTCCTCGGCCAGGCCGAGATAGACCATCGTCTTGCGCAGCGCGCCAGCCATGAGAACTCCTAGTACGAATCGGCGACCCGAGTGGTCGATCCTTCGGTAATGAAGTTACCCAAGTGACGGGCGAGAACCGAGTATTGCGCTCCCGACACGCAGGTGTGTCGCACCCTCGAGAACAGCGTCTTCGAGATCGCCGCTCATGCCGGCAGAGATCCACGTGGCATCGAGATGACCTGCGCGTATGCCGTCCGCCACCGTCGCGCAGTCGGGCGAAGGCCTGTCGTGGGTCACCTTCGAGAGGGGCCACCGCCATGACGCCTCGCAAGGTGAGAGAAGCGGATTCGGCCACGAGGTCGGCCAGCGCCCGGGCTTCCTCGGGTGCGACTCCCCCGCGACCTCCGCTGCCGTCCAGAGCCACCTGCAGAAGGACATCGAGGTGGCGACCGTGGCGTTCGGCAGCCCGGTCCAACGCGGTGACGATCTTGGCCCGGTCGACGGACTGGACGACGTCGGCGTAGGCCGCGACATGCGCGACCTTGTTGGACTGGAGCTGCCCGATGAAGTGGACGGTGAGTTCGTCACGGCGAGTCAGGTCCGCGACCTTGGCGCTGGCCTCCTGGTCCTTGTTCTCACCGATGTGCCGGACTCCGAGATCGGCAAGCAGGTCGACGTCACTCGCCGGGAAGAACTTCGTCACGACCACGAGGTCGTATGTCGGCGGCATCGCGGCCAGCGGCCGTTGCGGCGCCATCGATGCGTTCGTGGACCCTGGCGAGGTTGGCCGCCAGCTCCTCACGACGAGACGTCACGGGGCGGCTCCGCACGATGACGCCGGCAAAACGGCCGGTTGTGCCGTCGCGCCGGTAGGAGTAGAGCGACTCGTCCTCGCGGGCGCAGCCGGGGACCCACGTGATGTCATCAACACCGGCGCCGCGGAGCTGGGCGACGACCCCGGCGGCGACATCGATGGCGGGCGTTCCGGTCCAGGTCACGGCTCGCGACTCGGGGCTGACTGCGGCCGCCTCCTCACGCATCTCGAGGGGCACCTCGTAGCAACGGCCGCACACGCTGGGCCCGACTGCGGCGGAGATGTGCGTCGCGCCGAGGTCGCGCATCGCCGAAATCGCCTGCGGGACAACGCCTTTGGTCATGCCGGGCCGCCCTGCATGGACTGCGCCGACCACACCGGCCTGTGCATCCGACAACAGAACCGGGGTGCAGTCCGCCACGAGGACGGCCAGGGCCAGGTCGGGTTCAGCCGTGACGATGCCATCGACGACGAGTGGCCCGTCGGGCTTCTCGGTGACCACCGCGACGTCGGCCCCGTGGCACTGGTCCATGAACACGAGACGGTCGATCTGGACGCCCACCTCATCAGCGACGCGAATCCTGTTCTCTCGCACCGCATCTGGCGCATCGTCGACATGGCCGCCAAGGTTGAGACCGGCATACACACCGGTGCTCACGCCACCCGAGCGGTCGGTGAAGGCACGGCGGATGCCGGTCACGTCGTCACGCCAGAAGAACACGGGACCACCGTAGACGCGAGGAGGGCGACCGGTGTGACCGGTCGCCCTCGTCGAGTCCTGCTGTGTGCTTGTCGCCTACTTCAAGAAGTCAGGCACGTCCAGGTCGTCGCCGTCGTCGAAGGTGACGGTGCGCGGCGGCGTCGGACGCTGCTCGGACTCCTGGCTGCGCTGGGCCGGAGCGGCCTCCGCCTGCCGGACCGGCTCGCCCGTCGGGGACACCTGCGGGACAGCCGGGGCCTGGGCGGGCTCGCCCTGCGGGGCAGGACGCTGCGCGGGCTGACCCTGCGGGGCCTGCTGGCCGGCCGGAGCCGACGACGCCTGCTGGCTGGCCGCCTGCTGCGTCTTGCTCGGACCCTGGATGCTGCCGATGTGACGCTCGTCGGGCCGCTTGACCGGCGTGCCGCCGTCGAAGCCGGCCGCGATGACGGTGACGCGCACCTCGTCGCCGAGGGCGTCGTCGATGACCGCACCGAAGATGATGTTGGCCTCGGGGTGGGCTGCTTCCTGGACGAGGCGAGCGGCCTCGTTGATCTCGAACAGACCGAGATCGCTGCCACCCTGGATCGAGAGCAGCACGCCGTGGGCGCCATCGATGCTCGCCTCGAGCAGCGGGCTGGAGATGGCGAGCTCGGCGGCCTGGACCGCACGGTCCTCACCGCGAGCCGAACCGATGCCCATGAGGGCCGAACCGGCACCCTGCATGACCGACTTGACGTCGGCGAAGTCGAGGTTGATCAGACCCGGGGTGGTGATGAGATCGGTGATGCCCTGAACACCGGACAGCAGCACCTGGTCGGCGCTGCGGAACGCGTCGAGCATCGAGACGGCGCGGTCGCTGATGGAGAGGAGGCGATCGTTGGGGATGACGATGAGGGTGTCGACCTCTTCGCGCAGCTGGGCGATGCCGGTCTCGGCCTGGTTGGCGCGGCGACGACCCTCGAAGGTGAACGGCCGGGTCACGACGCCGATCGTCAGCGCGCCGAGGCCCCGGGCGATGCGAGCGACGACGGGCGCGCCACCGGTGCCGGTGCCACCACCCTCACCAGCGGTCACGAAGACCATGTCGGCCCCCTTGAGGACCTCCTCGATCTCCTCGGCGTGGTCCTCGGCGGCCCTCTTGCCGACCTCGGGGTCGGCGCCGGCGCCGAGTCCACGGGTCAGCTCACGACCGACATCGAGCTTGACGTCGGCGTCGCTCATGAGGAGTGCCTGCGCATCGGTGTTGATCGCGATGAACTCGACGCCCTTGAGGCCGACCTCGATCATCCGGTTGATGGCGTTGACACCACCTCCACCGATGCCGACGACCTTGATGACGGCCAAGTAGTTCTGGGGTGTTGCCACGGTGGGGGCCTCTCCTGAGATTTCTGAGTGCTCGAGCTGGTATTCGACGGTGCGCTCCGATTCGCAAGACTGTGAATTCTTCGAAGAGTCTCGACCTCAAGTCAAGGGTCACAGTTTGATCACGAACCGTTGACCTGACGCTAGGCGTCGGCGCGGCGTCATGCAACGAGCGGGTGGGCGTGTCGTGGCCCAGTCCGATGATTCTTCCTCACCATTGTCACTTCAGTCACATTGGCCCCGGTTCTCCCATCACAGACCCCCTGCGCCCTCCCTGACGTCTGCGGCTGTGGCTGCTCTCACCGCCACTTCCGCAGACGCTGCGGAAAGGCTGGCGTGGCGTCTGCGCAGGTGGTTGTTCTGGCCGCCACTTCCGCAGACGCAGCGTGAACGTGGGCGGCCGTCAGTCGTCCGAGGGCGTCGGGGACGGGCCGCCGCGCGTCACCGGCGTCTCGGGTGCGCTGACGTCGATGACGTCGGGCTCGGTCGGCAGGAGGGCGCGCAGGATCTCGAGCTTGCGGTCGGCGGCGTCGGCGCCACCCCAGACGACCTTGACCTCACCCAGGGTGAAGGAGACGAGGTTGGCCGTGCTCACCTGCATGGCACTCACCTGCTTCGCGAGGTCCACGGGCAACGTCTGGATGACGCTCAGGGCGGCCTCGAGGGCCTCCTTGGTCGTCCCCTTCGTCGATGCGGCCGTGACGACGGGAACGCCGGTGGGCGGCGCCGTCACCACGCCGTAGGACACGCCCGTCGCATCCACAACCTCAAGTTGACCGTCAGGGTTTTTGAGCACGAGTGCGGGCTGTCGCGGGACCACGCGCACCCGCAGGGTGCTGGGCCAACCGCGCTCGACGGACACCTCGGCGATGGACTTGCGAGAGCGCACCCTCTCCTCCACGCCACCCAGATCGACGCGCGCGAGGGGCGTGCCCATGTCGACGCCGACGAGACCGGTCACGGCACTCTTGTCGCCGCCGGAGACCCCCGTCACCTCGACCTTGCGCACCGCGAGCACCGGGCTCCAGAAGGCGAGCCAGACGAGGCCAGCGACAACGGCCAGGGCAACAACGGCCCAGAGGACCCGGCGCCAGGGTTGGCGGCGGCGCTGGAGGGCGCGCTCACGAAAGCGCGGATCGGCCGAGGCCAGGCCTCGCGAGGACACTCCCACGCCGCTCACTTCTCGTCCCTCTCGCGCAGCGCACGAAGCACGTGCTCGGCCAGCTCGGTGACGTCACCGGCACCGACCGTGAGGACGAGATCCTTGTCCGATGCGACAGCCGCCAGCTGGGAAGCCACGTCCTCGAACGTGCCGCCGACGGTGACCGACCGCTCCCCCGCCAAGGCACGCAGAGGCGCAGCGATGAGCTCGCTCGTGATGCCTTCCATCGGTTGCTCACGTGCGCCATAGACGTCGAGCAGGACGACCGTGTCGGCCGGAGCGAGACCAGCCGCGAAGCCCTGCGCGAAGTCGCGAGTGCGCGAATACAGGTGCGGCTGGAAGGCGACGTGCAGCCGACCACCGCGACGAGCCGCGATCTCGGCCGCCGTCCGGACGACCGCCGCGACCTTGCCGGCGTTGTGGGCGTAGTCGTCAACGACCGTGACTCCGGCAACCTCGCCGCGGACCTCGAACCGCCGGCGCGCACCATCGAAGCCCGCGAGGCCCTCAAGGACGAGCGCACCGTCGGCGCCACACCCTTCGGTCGCGGCCAGATAGGCCGCCGCGGCGTTGAGTGCGTTGTGCGCGCCCGGGGTCGCGAGTCGCATCGTTGCGGTGCTTCCGTCGGGCAGGTGCAGGGTCGTCGTCGTGCCGATGCCCTCGTCGTCGGCTCGGTGGTCGGCCAACGTCAGGTCCGCGGTGTCGTCGAAGCCATAGGTGAGGACTCGGGTCCCACCGATGGCGGCGTTCGAGGCGAGGAACGCCGACCCGGCGTCGTCGGCGCAGGCGACGAGCAAGCCGTCGGCGCGGATCGAATCGGCGAACGTGGCGTAGGCCCGCTGGACATTGCCGAACGTGCCGTAGAAGTCGAGGTGGTCGGGCTGGACGTTGGTGACGATCGCGACCTCGGGGCCATAGACGAGGAAGGAGCCATCGCTCTCGTCCGCCTCGACGACGAAGACCTCACCACCGGTCCAGGCTGCGTTGGTGCCCTGGCCGGTCAGCTCCCCACCGGAGGCGAACGACGGATCAAGCCCAGCGGACTGCAGGGCGACGGTGAGCATCGAGGTCGTCGTCGTCTTGCCGTTGGCACCGGCCACGGCCACCGGGCGGGAGTCGTGCATCGTCGCGGCGAGGCCCTGGGAGCGGTGCAGCACAACGCATCCGGCCTCACGGGCAGCTGCGAGCTCGACGTTGGTCTCGGGGATGGCAGAAGAGATGACGACGGTGTCGACACCGCTCACGTGGGCGGCATCGTGACCGACGAAGACCTGGGCGCCGAGCCCCCGCAAGGTCTCGAGGACGGGACTGTCCTTGGCGTCGGAGCCACTCACCGTCACGCCGCGGGCGAGCATGATGCGGGCGACCGCAGACATGCCCGACCCACCGATGGCGATGAAGTGGACGCGACCCAGGGAGTCGAGCCCGGGGACCTCAGTGGTGAAGTCGAACCGGGTGTTGCGTGCCTGCACGATCAGCCCTTCCTCGATGCCGCGTCGATGACGAGGTCAGCCAGCAACTCGTCACCGTCGCGCTCCCCCACGGACGCCGCCGCGGCCGCCATCTCGGCGAGGCCGGACGCATCTCGCAGGAGCGGGACCAGGGTGCGCTCGACCCAGTCGGTCGTGAGGTCTGCGTCGTCGACGATGAGACCACCGCCCGCTGCCACGACGGCGCGCGCGTTGAGGCTCTGCTCGCCGTTGCCGATGGGCAGTGGGACATAGGCCGCAGGGAGTCCCGACCGCAGTGAGCTCACAGACGGTGTTGGCACCGGATCGCGCCACGACGATGTCGGCCGCGGCGTAGGCCAACTCCATGCGGTCCGCGTAGGGAACGACCACATAGGGAGCGCCGGCTCCGGCAGACGGAACGTCGAACTCCTTGCCGACACCGGTCACGTGCAACACCTGGACACCCGCTGCGCTGAGCGAGCTGACGGCGCCGCGGAAGGCTTCGTTGATGCGCTGCGCACCGAGCGAGCCACCGGTGACGAGCACCGTCGGCCACTGCGGGTCGAGCCCGAAGTTCGCCAGGGCCTCCGCGCGGCGTGCCTTGCGGTCCAGCAGCGCGATCTCGCGCCGCAACGGCATACCCGTGACTGTGGCGCCGCGCAGCGGCGTGTCCGGGAAGGTGACCGCGACGTGCGTGGCGAAACGCGCACCGACCTTGTTGGCCAGGCCGGGGCGAGCATTCTGCTCGTGGACGACGATGGGTATGCCGCGTCGCCGGGCTGCGAGGTAGGCGGGCGTGGAGACGTAGCCACCGAAGCCGACGACGACCCGGGCGTCCGCAGCGCTGATCGCGTCGTCGGCGGCCTGCACCGCTCGCCGCAGCGACCCGGGCAGGCGGAGCAGTGCACCCGAGGGCCGGCGCGGCATGGGGACCTTGGGAACGACCTCGAGGTCGTAGCCGCGCGCCGGCACGAGTCGGGCTTCGAGGCCCTCTGCCGTGCCGAGGGCGGTGATGCGGACGTCGGGTTCACGGCGGCGCAGGCAGTCGGCCAGGGCGAGCAGCGGCGAGACGTGCCCGGCCGTGCCTCCCCCGGCGAGCACGACCGACCCAAGGAGTCCGGTCGTGTCGGTCATGACCGCGACCGCTTGGGCAGAACGGCGAAGGAACGCTTGAGCAGCGACGGGCGCGCGGCAAGCGCCTTCGCGCAGCCGGGCTCGGCCCGGGCGAACGAGAGCAGGATCCCGAGCGCGAACATCGTTGTCACGAGGGACGATCCACCCGAGGAGACGAACGGCAGGGGCACACCGATGACGGGGAGCAGGCCGATGACCGCGCCGACGTTGATCATGGCCTGGACGATGATCCAGCTCATGATCCCGGCCGTGGCGATGCGGACGAAGAAGTCGGAGCTGCGCATCACGAGGCGGTAGCAGGCCAGCGCGAGGACGACGAAGAGGACGAGCACCATGATCGTCCCGGGCAGGCCGAGCTCCTCACCGATGATCGCGAAGATGAAGTCGTTGTGCGGCTCCGAGAGCCACTTCCACTTCTCGCGGGACTGGCCGAGGCCGAGCCCGATCCAGCCGCCGTCGGCCAGGGCGTAGCGGCCGTGGATGGACTGCCGTGCGGGCCCGAACTGGTCGGTGTCGCGGCCGAGCCAGACGTCGAAGCGCCCGAGTCGGTTGGGGCTGGTGACGACGAAGGCCACGGCCATCGCCGAGAACGCTGCGGCGGACAGGGCGAACCATCGACCGGGAACCCCGGCGGTGTAGAGGACGCCGCCGACGATGGCCGCCATGACCAGCACGGTGCCGAGGTCATGGCCGACGAGAACGAGGCCGATCGCCAGCAGGGCGATCGGGAAGACGTAGGGCACGAGGGCGTGTCCGACGCGGGCGAGCTGCTTGCGCTTGGCCGACAGGACGAGGCCGCCGCTGAGAGCCAGTCCGACCTTGAGCAGCTCGGACGGCTGCATCGTCACGAACCCGAAGTTGAGCCAGTTGCGGTTGCCCTTGACCCCCACACCCAGTGGCGTGAAGACGAGGATCTGGAAGATGAGCCCGGTGACGAGCACGGGCAGGGCCAGCTTCTTCCACGTCGCCACCGACAGGCGCGATGCGATGAGGAGCGCCACCATCCCGACGGTCGCGAACACGAGCTGGCTGAAGAAGATCGAGTAGGCCGAGCCGGAGTTGGTCTCGCTGAGCGAGGTCACGGCCGACGCCGACAGCACCATGATCAGCCCGAAGGCGATGAGCACCGTCGTCACACCGACGAGGACGTAATAGGTGGTGACGGGCCGGTCGAGACGCTCGAGCCACTCGGACACCATGCCCGTGCCGCGAGCACCCTTGGCCGGGCTCGTGGTGGGCGTCTTGACGGAACTCTTGACGGAACCGGTCGTGCTGCTCACTGGTTCACTCCCCCGAAGCCGCGCGGCGGAGCACCGCCTCGGCGAAGGCGTCTCCGCGTGCGCCGTAGTTGTCGAACATGTCCATGGACGCAGCAGCCGGCGCGAGCAGCACGACGTCGCCCGACTGAGCGAGCGACGCGGCCTGCGAGACGACGCGATCCATGACTCCAGTGTCCGTGTCAGCCACGTCCACCACGGGGACATCCGGCGCGTGTCGGGCAAGAGCGTCGGCGATCAGCGCGCGGTCGCGACCGATGAGCACGACACCGCGCAGGCGAGGAGCGGCCGTGCGCACGAGGTCGTCGACGTCGGCTCCCTTGAGCAGCCCACCGGCGATCCAGACGACGTGCTCGTATGCCGTGAGCGAGGCTGCCGCTGCATGCGGGTTCGTGGCCTTCGAGTCGTCGACGTAACGCACCTCATCGAGCGACGCGACGTGCGCGATGCGGTGTGCCTCGGGACGGAACGCCTTGAGGCCCGCGCGAACCGCTCCGGCGTCCACGCCATGGGCTCGGGCCAGGGCTGCGGCGGCCAGGGCGTTGGCGACGAGGTGGGGCGCCACGTCGGGTGCGTCACCGCGCAGGTCATCGATCGTGGCAAGCTCCGCGGCGGCATGACGCCGCTGCTCGACGAACGCCCGGTCGGCGAGGACCTCGCCGACGAGACCGAGCATCGACGGCGCCGGGGTGCCGAGGGTGAAACCGACGGCGCGGCACCCTTCCTGGACCTCGGCGTCCTCGACGAGGCGCTCGGTCTGGGGGTCGTCGACGTTGTAGATGCAGGCGATTTCGGTGCCGTTGTAGACCTTGCCCTTGGCCGCGAGGTACTCCTCATAGCTGCCGTGCCAGTCGACGTGGTCGGGCGCGACGTTGAGGCAGACCGAGGCCTGGGGCCGGATCGAGTCCGACCAGTGCAGCTGGAAGCTCGAGAGCTCGACGGCGATCGCGTCGAACGGCTCCGGATCCATGATCGCCTCGAGGATCGGGGTGCCGACGTTGCCGGCGCTGATCGCCCGCTTGCCCGCGGCCCGCAGGATCGAGGTGAGCATCTGGACCGTCGTGGTCTTGCCGTTGGTGCCCGTGACGGTGAGCCACGGCGCCGCGCCCTCGAGCGGACGCATCCGCCAGGCCAGTTCGACCTCTCCCCAGATCGCGACACCGGCCTCCGCCGCCGCAGCGAGCAGCGGCTGGGTCGGCGCCCACCCCGGAGAGGTGACGACGAGATCGACCTGCTCGGACGGCATACCCGAGACGTGTTCGGGACCGAAGCGCAACTCGGCGTCGAGAACCTCGAGGATGCGGGCGCGTTCGGCCATGGCGGGCGACGAGTCGGCCGACGAGCCGTCGACGACGACGACGTGAGCGCCCCTCTCCAGCAACGCATCAGCGGCCGCGAAGCCACTGACACCGAGTCCGGCGACGAGGACGCGCAGTCCTGCCCAATCGGCTTCGCGGTGGGTGAGCCGCTCCAGCCGATCGGTGGTGCCTGCGGTCATGCTGCGCCCACGACCCATTCGGCATAGAAGAGGCCGAGACCCAGCGCCACGAAGAGGCCCGCGATGATCCAGAAGCGGATCACGATGGTCACCTCTTGCCAGCCCAGGAGTTCGAAGTGGTGCTGCAACGGGGCCATCCGGAAGACGCGTTTGCCGGTCGACTTGAAGGACGCGACCTGGATGATCACCGAGAGCGTGATGGTGACGAAGAGCCCGCCGAGGATGACGACGAGGAACTCGGTGCGGGTGACGATGGCCAGGCCGGCGAGCAACCCACCGAGCGCGAGTGAACCGGTGTCGCCCATGAAGATCTTGGCCGGAGAGCCGTTCCACCAGAGGAACCCGAAACAGGCACCCATGGCGGCGGCCGCGACGATGGCGATGTCGAGCGGGTCGCGCACCTCGTAGCACTTGACGCCGACGCCGGCGTTGGTCTGGCAGTTCTGGTTGAACTGCCAGATCCCGATGAGGACGTAGGCCGCAAACGTCATCACCGAGGCGCCGGTGGCCAGGCCGTCGAGGCCGTCGGTGAGGTTCACGCCGTTGCTCGTGCCCGCGATGATGACGTTGGCGAAGAGGATGAAGAGCAGCACCCCGACGATCGTCCCCGCGAAGGCGAGGTCGAGGTTGGTGTCGCGGACGAACGAGATCTTCGTCGACGCGGGGGTGCGACCGTTGTCGTTGGGGAACTGCAGCGCGAGGATCGCGAAGATCACGGCCACGGCCGTCTGTCCGGCGAGCTTCTGCTTCGACCGGAGCCCGAGGCTGCGCTGCTTGCTGATCTTGATGTAGTCGTCGAGGAAGCCGACGAGCCCGAGACCGGCCATGAGGAAGAGGACGAGGACGCCGCTCCAGCTGGGGGACGTCCAGAAGACGAGGTGCGCCATGGCGTAGGCCGCCAGGGTCGCCCCGACGATGACTGCCCCACCCATGGTCGGCGTGCCGCGCTTGGTGTGGTGCGACGTCGGACCGTCATCGCGGATGAACTGGCCGTAGCCCTGCTTCACCAACCACTTGATGAACATGGGAGTGCCGAGGAGCGCGACGATCAAACTGACCACCGCAGCAACGAGCACGGCCTTCACTGGGGGTCCTCCTGGGTGGTGCGGTCGGGTGTCTCGTCCTGCGCGGGTTGTTCGGTCGTCAATCTGTCTCCGAGCCACCGTAGACCCGCATCGCGGCTCGACTTGAACAACACGACGTCAGGTGGAGCGACTTCTGCGCGGAGCAGGGTCTCGGCAGCGTCGGCGTCGGCGACCCAACGGATCCGGGTGCCGTCGACGGACGCGATGTCGGCCATGGGGCGCGCGGTCTCACCCACGACGACGAGCTCGTCGACGCCTCGCTGCTGCGCCTCGGCGCCGACCTCGGCGTGGTCGCGTGTCGGACTCGTCGCCGAGCTCGAGCATCGAACCCAGGACGGCCCACGTGCGGCGCCCCTCCCCCATGGACTCGAGCGCCGCGAGAGCTGCGCGCATCGAGTCGGGGTTGGCGTTGTAGGCGTCGTTGACGACGGTCACCCCGTCGGGGCGTTCGGTGACTTCCATGCGCCAACGGCTGACGATGCCGGCTTCCGCGATCGACGTGGCCGCCGATGCGAGGGGTATGCCGCATTCCAGGGCGACCGCGAGTACGGCCAGTGCGTTGCCCACATGGTGACGACCGACGAGCCGCAGGGCGATCGTGGCCTCGCCCGCCGGGGTGATGGCGCGGAAGGTCGCTCGGCCGTCGCTGCCGACGGTGATGTCCTCGGCACGAATGGTCGCTTCGGGGGCCTCGCCGACGAGGACGACGCGTGCCTCGGTGCGGTCACTCATGGCCCGCACGACCGGGTCATCGGCGTTGAGGACGGCCACGCCGTCGCTCGGCAGTGCCTCGACCAGCTCGGCCTTGGCGCGCGCAATGGCCTCGCGAGAACCGAACTCGCCGACGTGGGCCGTGCCGACGTTGAGGACAACGCCGATCTGCGGCGGTGCGATCCTGGTGAGGTAGTCGATGTGGCCGATGCCCCGGGCGCCCATCTCGACGACGAGGAATCGCGTGTCGTCGGTGACCCGGGTGACGGTGAGCGGGACGCCGACCTCGGAGTTGTAGGAGCCGACCGGAGCGATCGTCGGAGCCGCAGCCCCGAGGACGCTGCCGAGCAGGTCCTTGGTGCTCGTCTTGCCCGACGAGCCAGTGATGCCGATGACCGTGAGATCGGTGGCGCGGTCGAGGACGGCGCGGGAGATGGCGACGAAGGCCGCCTGGACGTCGTCGACGACGACGCACGGCAGCTCGTCGACGGGGCGGCTCGTGAGCGCGGCGACCGCACCGTTGTCGCGGGCGGCGCCGACGAACTGGTGGCCGTCCATGGACTCGCCGATGCGAGCGACGTAGAGGCTGCCGGGCTCGGCTTCGCGGGAGTCGGTGACGACCGCGCCGGTGATGACGGGACCGTCACCCGAGGTGGGTGAGCCGTGGATGGTGCCACCCGGTCGCGGTGGCGATCTCGGCGAGGGACAGGGCGATCACAGCATGATCTCCTCGTCCAGAGCGGCCCTCAGTTCGTCACGGTCGTCGAAGGGGTGGACGACGCCGGCGATCTCCTGGCCGGTCTCATGTCCCTTGCCGACGACCGCGACGACGGAGCCGGGCCCACCCTCACGGGCGAGCCGGACGCCTTCGCGAATGGCCTCGCGGCGGCCGTCGACCTCGACGAGCACCGCTGTCGTGTCGATGGACTGGGCGCCCTCGACCACGGCAGCGCGGATCGTGGCGGGGTCTTCGCTGCGCGGGTTGTCGTCGGTGACGACGACGACGTCGGCCAGTCCGGCTGCGGCCCGACCCATGCCGTGGCGCTTGCCGCGGTCACGGTCACCACCGGCGCCGAGGATGACGACGAGTCGGCCGGTTGTCGTCGGTCGCAGCGCTGCCAGGGCCGCCTCGACCGCGTCCGGTGTGTGGGCGTAGTCGACGACGGCGAGGAGGCCGCTGTCGATGTCGACCGCCTGGGTGGGCGTGACCTTCTCCATGCGACCCGGGACGTGGGGGTCCGTGAGGATCGCGCGGCCCACGGCCTCGGTGTCCTCACCGAGGAGGAGCAGGGCCACGGCCGCCATGGCGGTGTTGGCGACGTTGAAGTCGCCGGGCAGGGCTGAGCGCAGGTCGAGTTCGATTCCGCTGCCGCGCAACGAGAATCGCGCAGGTTCGGTCGGGTCGACCGTGACCACCCAGTCAGCGGCCTGGCCCTCGATCGTCGTCAACGTCGTGACCGGTATGCCGCACTCCTCCGCGAGTCGGCGACCCCAGATGTCGTCGACACAGATGAGTCCGCGCGTCGAGCGCTCCGGGGTGAACAGCATCGCCTTGGCGGAGAAGTAGTCCTCCATGTCGGCGTGGAAGTCGAGGTGGTCCTGCGACAGGTTCGTGAAGAGGGAGAGGTCATAGAGGACACCGTCGACCCGGTGCTGGCTCAGCGCGTGGCTCGAGACCTCCATGACACAGGTGTCGGTGTCGCGCTCGTCCATGACGGCGAGGATCGCGTGGAGGTCGGTGGATTCGGGCGTCGTGCGCACGCTCTTGATGCGCTCGTCGCCGATGCGCGTCTCGACGGTCCCGATGAGCCCGGTCCGGTGCCCGAGCACGTCGAGGGCGCTGGCCACGAGGTAGGCCGTCGTGGTCTTGCCGTTGGTGCCGGTGATCCCCACCATGGTGAGGCTCAGGTCGGTCGTGCCATAGATGTGCGCGGCGATCCTGCCGAGGACGGATCGCGGCTCCTCGATGCTGATCACGGGCAGCGCGACACCGGCCGCACGCAGTCGCTCGACACCGTCGGCGTCGGTCAGGACCGCAGCGGCGCCCGCCTCGGCCACCTGCGCGGCGAAGTCGGCGCCGTGGGCCCGGGAACCGGGCAACGCGGCATACAGGTCTCCGGGTCGGACGGCACGCGAGTCAAGGGTGACTCCGGTGACGACGAGGTCGTCGGCGTCGCTGAGATCGGCGGTGGGTGCGCCTACGAGCAGCGCGAGGTCACGAATGCTCGAACTGGTCAGGGAGGCGGGTCGGGGTGCAGACACGACCAGTCAGACTACTTGCCGCTGCCGCGTGGTTTGTCCCGCAGTGTCGTCGGGTCCGACGCGGCTTCCTCGGGCGTGACCGAGATCTTGATCGGTGCCTTCGTCGTGCCCGTCGGTGGGACCTTGAGCTCCTGGAGGGCGTAGGTCATGACGTCGTGGAAGACCGGACCGGCGACCGTGCCACCGAAGATGCTCGCGCTGGGCCGCTGGATGATGACGGCCACGACGATCTCGGGGTTGTCGGCGGGGGCGTAGCCGATGAAGCTGGCGGTCTTGCCGCTGTACCTCTTCAGGGCGGAGTCATAGAAGTCCGCTGTGCCCGTCTTGCCGGCGACGCGGTAGCCGGGAATCTGGGCCTGGGGGGCCGTGCCCTCCTTGGAGACCACGCCTTCGAGCATGGCGTTGATCTTGCTCGCCGTGTCCTGCGAGACGACGCGGGTCCCGGGCTTCGACGCCGTCTTGGTGAAGGCTCCGTTGGCGTTGGTGGTGCCCTGGATGAGGTTCGGCGTCATGCGGACTCCGCCGTTGGCGATGGTCTGGAAGACCGAGGCCGCCTGGATCGCCGTGACCGACAGGCCCTGACCGAACATCACCGTGGACTGCTGGGTGCCGCTCCACTTCTCGGACTTGGCGAGGAGGCCGCCGGACTCCCCGGGGAAGCCCATGCCGGACTTCGAGCCGAGGCCGAACTTGCGGTAGTACTCCTCGAGGCGCTTGGACTCGAGCGTCTCACCGATGAGGATCGTCCCGATGTTGCTCGACTCCGCCAGCGTGCCGGCGACGGTGCGGTAGAGGGTCGGGTGGTCGTGGCTGTCCTTGAACAACGCGTCGTAGCGCTTCATCCGGTTGGGGATGATGACCGGCTGGTCCGGCGTGACCTTCTTGTCCTCGAGCGCCGCCGCAATGGTCATGACCTTGGCCGTCGATCCGGGCTCGAACACGTCGTTGAGGGCCTTGTTGACCAGGCTTCCCTTGGCGCGACCGATGTCGTTGGGGTCGTAGGTCGGGTAGGACGCCAGCGCGAGGATCTCGCTCGTCTTGGCGTTCATGACGACCGCCGTGCCGGACTGCCCACCCATCTTGGCCATCTGCTGCGCGATCGCGTTCTGGGCGTACCACTGGATGTTGGAGTTCACCGTGAGGGTGACGTCCTTGCCGTCGACGGCCTTGACCCCGCCCTGACGACCACCGGGGATCTTGGAGCCGTCGGGCGCCTTCTCGAACACGGAGTGGCCCGGGGTGCCCTTGAGCGCCTTGTCCATCATCGTCTCGAGCCCACCACCGGCCGCGCCGTTGTCGGTGACGAACCCGACGAGCGAGGCGGAGTTGGGGCCCTGCGGGTAGACGCGCTCGGGGACAGCCTCGGCCGAGTCCTTGTAGATGCCGGGGATGCCGAGTTCCGCGATCTTGCGCCACGTCAGCGGGCTCACCTTGCGGTCGAGGACCTGGTAGCGACCCTTGCCAGCGAGCTTGGGGCGCAGGTCATCGACGCTGTTGCCGAGCAGCGGCGCCAGAGCCTTGGCGGCGAGGTCCACGGCGACACCGCTCATGGCGGGGTCGCACTTCTTCTTGTCCTTCTGCTTGTAGGTGCAGACGGCGGTGGGGTCGGCGACGACGGTCTCGCGGGCCCGGCTGGACGCGAGCACGACACCGTCGGAGGAGGTGATCTTGCCGCGCAGGGCGGGGATGGTGACCTTCTCGGTGCGCTGCTCGAGCGCCTCGGCGGCGACGGCGGACGAGTCGAAGCCCTGGATCCGGAGCAGCTGCGCAGCGAAGATGCTGAAGACGAAGATCGTGGCAACGGTCAGGCCGCGCATGCGACGACGGGGGTTCCCCGGTGGCTTGGTGGCCTTGCGCCGGGCCGTGGGGCGACGCGGCGGTCCCTGGCGCGCCTGTGCGTGGAGCCGAAGGACGCGAGGCACCCTGAGCCCTGGACGACGACGCGACCCGACCCGGTGCCGGACGCTTCGTCGGAACGGGACGCTTGGCGGCCGCCGGACGCTGGGCTGCGGCCGGGCGCTTCGCCGGAGCAGGACGCTTGGCGGGGGCAGGCTTCTGGGTGCGAGCGGCACCGGTGGCCGGGGGCTGACGCTTCTTGGCCGGACGAGGCGGCGGCGTCCCTGGTGTCCGGGGCGTCACGGTGTCGGCGTGGCGGTGGGGCGAGCCGCCTGGCTCGGTGAGGTCGGCGTGGCGGGCTTGGCGGACGAGTCCGGCGTGGCCGACGGAGAGGCGCCCGGGTTGCTCGGCGAGGGAGTTGCCGAGGCCTTCGGTCCGTTGCCTGCGCTGGCAGCCGGCGCCGGAACGTCCTTGCTGGTCGACGTCGTCGTGCTCGTCACGCCCGTGCGTGAGTCGACGCTCGTGGTCGTGACCTCGATGTTGGCTCCCTTGACCGTCGTCACCGTCGTCGTCGTCACGGTGCCCACCGTCTTGACCGTTGTCGCAGGAGTCGTGGCGGGTTGGGCAGCCGCGGCAGCCGAGTTGCCTTGTGTGGCAACAGTAAATTCCTTCTTCGCGTCCGGGACCTCCGCCACGCCGAGGACCTTGCCATCGCTGAGACGGAGGAAGGCGGCCGTCGTCGACGGAACCATGCCCATGTCGAGGGCGCGCTTGGCCAGCTCGGCCGGAGTGCTCGAGGCGTCGATCGCGTGGCTGAGCTCCTCCTCGGCGTCGGCCAGCTGGTTGGACGTGTCCTGGAGGTCACCGAGGACGAAGGAACCCTTGGCCATGGCGGTGTTGAGCATGAGCACGCCGATGAGGCCGGCGATGAGCAGTGCGAGGCAGGCCGCGACGAACGCCGGCTGACCCTGCTGCGGCTGCTCGCGCACGACGCGCAGCGGACGCGGACGGGTGGTGCGCGGGATCGTCCGGGGTGCGGAGCGATTCAGTGGACGGGCCGCGGTCTGAGTCATCGCCGGGCTCCCTTCGTGGGACGTGTACGTTCTGCAACCCGCAGTCGTGCCGACGCGGATCGGGGGTTCGTGGACTGCTCGGACTCCGAGGGCTCTTCGGCGCCTCGGGTGAGCAGACGGAGGTATGCCGCGTGCTCGGGGAGCTCGACGGGGATACCGGGAGGGGTGCTCGAGGTGGCACCGGCGACGAGGGCGCGCTTGGTGATGCGGTCCTCGAGCGAGTGGTAGGACAGGACGGCGATGCGCCCGCCCACGGCCAGCACGTCGATCGAGCCGAGGACGGCGCGCTGCCAGGCGCCGAGCTCGTCGTTGACCTCGATGCGCAGTGCCTGGAAGGTGCGCTTGGCCGGGTGACCGCCGGTGCGCTGCGATGCGGCGGGCACGGCTGCGCGGAGCAGCTCGACGAGTCGGGCCGATCGCGTGAACGGCTCGATCTCGCGTTCGCGCACCACCGAGGAGACGATGCGCTTGGCGAACCGCTCCTCGCCGTAGTCCCGCAGGATCCGCAGGAGGTCGGCGGGGGCGTAGGTGTTGAGGACCTCGGCGGCGGTGATGCCACTCCCCTGGTCCATGCGCATGTCGAGCGGCGCGTCCTGGGCGTACGCGAAACCGCGGTCGGCCTCATCGAGCTGGAGCGAGGAGACGCCGAGGTCGAACAGCACGGCCTGGACCTCGCGCAGCCCGAGGTCCTTCACGACGTCGCCGATCTCGTCATAGACGGCGTGCACGCCGCGGAACCGCTCGCCGAAGCGGAGCGAGCCGCTCCCCCGCGAGCGCCAGCGCCTCTTCGTCGCGGTCGATGCCGATGACGGTCGCCTCGGGGCATGCCTCGAGGAAGGCCTGCGCGTGGCCGCCCATGCCGAGGGTGCCATCGACAAGAACAGACCCCGGCGCGGTGAGGGCCGGGGCCAGGAGTTCGACGATGCGGTCGCGGAGCACGGGAACGTGCCGCTGTTCGGCGGCTCCCCGTGACTCCATCTCGATCTCCTTCTGGCTGTGACTGGCTGTGACTGGCTGTGCTGGCTGTGTCTGGCGTGTGAGCGTCATGCGTTTTGTGAGGTCGGTCCCTGCGGGGTGGTGATCCGTTTCCCCGGCTCCTGGTCCCCATCCGTCCGGGGCCCGGCACGGGGGAAGTCGTGTCGGGAGCCCAGTCGGCTGGAGGCCGGGAGCCGGGGGTGGAATCACATGAGTCCGGGGATGACCTCCTCGGCTTGCTCGGAGTAGGCCTGCTCGGTGCTCGCGAGGTAGGCGTTCCAGGCGTCGGTGTCCCAGACCTCGACGCGGGAGCCCGTGCCGATGACCGTGCACTCACGGGTCAGTCCGGCGTACTGGCGCAGATGGGCCGGGACGGTCACGCGTCCCTGCTTGTCGGGGATCTCGTCGCTGGCACCGGAGAGGAAGACGCGGATGTAGTCGCGGACGGCGCGGTTGGTCGTCGGCGCTTCCTGCATCTGCTCGGTGACCTTGACGAACTCGTCCATGGGGAAGACGTAGAGGCAGCGCTCCTGCCCGCGGGTCACGACGAGGCCGGTCGACAGGCGCTCACGGAACTTGGCCGGGAGGAACAGGCGGCCCTTGTCGTCGAGGCGAGGCGTGTGCGTACCGAGAAACACGCGCTCACCTCCCCACCTTCGTCTCGACCCCGGGGCGACACTTCTCTCCGGATTCCTCCACTTTACTCCACCTTCAACCGAAATCAAGTCGTTACTTGACTTCTACGAACCTTTTTCCGCAGGTCAGAGGCGGTGGTGCAAAGTGGAGCGCTTTGAGCGCTCCGGGTGATTCGCACGCACGAGAGCACCCGGCATACCCGCGTATGCCGTTCGCTCACCCCCCGCTGAACCTGCACACACGCTGTGAAGCGATGCATTTGTGACCCGAGCGCCTACCTCAGTGGTGGAATGTGGGGCAAGATCGAAAACCCCGTTGCGCAGGGCTTCGGGAGCATCCATCTCAGGAGTCACCGGTGTCGGCACACGACGAGGTCCACCAGACGCACGAGCAGCGACGAGTCGACGGGGGCGCGCCCCGATCGGGAGCCGCGCTCGACCAAGTGCTCCAGGTCGCGAGCTCACTGCAGAGCGCGATGAACACCGTCATCGAGGGCAAGCCGGCCGCCGTGCGCACGGCCGTGACCGCTCTCCTCGCCGAAGGGCACCTCCTCATCGAGGACGTCCCGGGGGTCGGCAAGACGATGCTCGCCAAGACGCTCGCCCGCTGCATCGACGCATCCGTGCGACGCGTGCAGTTCACCCCTGACCTCCTGCCGAGCGACATCACCGGCGTGAGCGTCTACAACCAGGACGTGCGCGACTTCGAGTTCCGCCCGGGTGCGATCTTCGCCAACGTCGTCGTCGGCGACGAGATCAACCGCGCCTCACCCAAGACCCAGTCCGCGCTGCTCGAGTCGATGGAGGAGGCGCAGGTCACCGTCGACGGCACGACCTACGCGCTCCCCCGTCCGTTCATGGTCCTCGCGACGCAGAACCCGATCGAGATGGAAGGCACCTACCCGCTCCCGGAGGCGCAGCGCGACCGCTTCATGGCGCGCATCTCCATGGGCTACCCGTCGGCGCGCAGCGAGGTCGACATGCTCGACCAGCACAGCGCCCGCTCCCCCCTCGACGAGTTGCGCCCGGTCACCGACGCGGCCACCGTGACCCAGATGATCGAGGCGGTCCGTGGGGTCCACGCCTCGCAGGCCCTCAAGCAGTACGTCGTCGACCTCACCCAGGCCACCCGCTCGAGCTCGGCCCTGCGCCTTGGCGCGTCACCGCGCGCGAGCCTGCACCTGTTGCGCGCCAGCCGTGCCCACGCT
Source organism: uncultured Actinomycetota bacterium (assembly GCA_963807825.1). Lineage (GTDB taxonomy): Bacteria > Actinomycetota > Actinomycetes > Actinomycetales > Dermatophilaceae > Knoellia. The sequence continues at coordinate 215,664 of CAWEDC010000004.1, read as the reverse complement.
GCCCTGGCCGGTCGCGACCACGTCCTGCCCGACGACGTCCAGTCGATGGCGATCCCCGTCCTCGCCCACCGCCTCATGCTCACCGGTGAGAGCCAGCTCGCGCACCGGTCCGCGGCCGACGTGCTGACGGACCTGCTCCAGCGCGTTCGCGTCCCCGCCCCGACGCGCTGACGCCGCGACATGCGCCGGTTCCGAGACTCCCTCACGACGCGAGGTGCGGCCTTCCTCGCTTCGGGGATCGTCCTCGTCCTCGCCGGATTGGCCCTGGGTCAGCACGACCTCAGCCGCATCGGCACCGCGCTCATGGCGCTGCCGATCTTCGCCGGGTTGCTGGGTCGCCGTCATGACCTCACCCTCGTCGTCGAGCGTCAGGCCCGACCCTCCCGCGTGACCATCGACGAGCCCGCCATCGTGCAGATGACGATCTCCAACCCTTCCCCGACCCGCTCGCCCGTGCTCTTCGCCGAGGAGCACCTCGACTACTCCCTGGGTGACCGACCGCGGTTCGTCATCCCCGCGCTGCCCGCCAGCGTCACGACGCACGTGGAGTATGCCGTTCGCGCCCACGCGCGCGGCGCTCACCGTCTCGGGCCGCTCGGCGTCCGCGTCCAGGACCCGTTCGGTCTGACCATGCGTCACGCGTCACTCAGCACCCACGACGAGCTGCTCGTCCTGCCGCGCGTCGTCAGCCTCAGCGACGGGCGAGCGCTCGGGCGTGGGCTCGGCGCAGAGGGGTCGGTCCCGCACCGCGTCGCCCTGCACGGTGAGGACGACCAGTCGGTGCGCGAGTACCGCGACGGTGACGACCTGCGCCGCATCCACTGGCCAGCGACCGCCCGCACCGGCGAGCTCATGGTGCGCCAGGAGGACCGGCCGGCCAAGCGCCGGGCCGTCGTCCTCCTCGACACCCGGGCCCGGGCCCACGGAGGCAAGGGTCCGACCGGGTCGATCGAGTGGGCCGTGACCATGGCGGCCTCCGTCGTGACCCACCTCCTCGACATGGGCTTTGCCGTGCACCTGCTCACCCCCGACGCCGGGCAGGAGTCAGGGGTGCGCGAGGACTCCAACCTCGACCAGGCCCTCGAGACCCTGGCTCGCGCGGTGCCCACCGACGAGACCGGGATCGGCAGCCTGCTTCACGCGGCGAGCGCTGCCACGGCTCAGGGCGGACTCATCGTCGCGCTCGTCGGTGCCGTGGACGACGACGCCGCCCGGGCCCTGTCATCGCTGCGCCAACCCGGCGGCCCGGGCCTGTCCTTCGTCATCGACGCCGGTGCGTTCGCCGGTGCCGGGTCGGGGCCACGCCCTCACGGAACTCGATCCCCGGGCCACCACCGCGTCCCTCGCTGGCGCCGGGTGGTCGGTGCTGTCCGTCGAGCCCGGCCTCGCGGTCGCCGATGCCTGGGCGACCGTTGCCGGCTCCCGCACCCTGTTGGGTGCGCGATGAACCGCACCCGCCCGGTCGAGACGCTGCTCGCTGCTCTGGCGAGTTTCACCGTCGCGCTCCCCCTGCTCACCCTGTTCGACGCCAACACGTGGGTGCGCCCGAGCCTCGTCGTCGTCATGACCATCGCCCTCGTCGGCCTCGGCCTGCGAACCCTTGCCACGTCTTCGTGGCTGGTCGTTCTCGGACAGGCGTTCGCGGCCTTTCTCGCGATTTCCTGGATGCACGGCCAGGGGCACCTCTACTACGGCTTCATCCCGGGCCCCGACACCGTCACGTCGCTCGGCATCCTCCTGCGCGAAGCCGGCGACACGGTCATGGCCTACTCGGCCCCCGCCCCCACCGAACGTGGCGTCATCGTGGCCATCACGATCCTCGTCGGCCTCACTGCCCTGGTCGTCGATGCCATCGCGGTGACCCTGCGCTCACCGGCCCTCGCCGGGCTCGCCCTGCTCACGGCATACCTCGTCTCGGCCACGAACTCCGGTGAGGGGCTGTCCTGGAAGTACTTCATCCTGCCCGTCGCGTTCTGGCTCTCACTCCTCGCGACCCAGGGCATCGGCTCGGTGCGCCGATGGAGCACGGCCGTGCCGCGAGGTGTCGATGGCGAGGACCATGACCCGGTCCTCGGCGTGGCCGGGACGGCCCGACTCCTCGGCGCGAGTGCCCTGGCGCTCGCGGTGGTGCTGCCGATGATCGTGCCGCACCTGCCGACAACCTTCATCGCTGACGGTCTCGGCCGATCCGACAACGCCCGCGGCGGCGGTGACTCGATCACGCTCAACACGACCGTCGACCTGCTCCGCTCGCTCGAGGACCAGTCCCAGTCCCCCGTTTTCGACTACACGACGACCGCCACCTCCCCCGACCCGCTGCGCGTCGGCATCCTCACGGACTACCGGCGCGGCCAGTGGAGTCCGTCTGCCATCGGCAACCGGGTCCTCACCGGAGGGCCCGACGCACCTGTCGGTGACGCGGACGTCAAGCGGACCAACATCAACCTCAAGGTCGAGGACAACCGACTGCAGGCGCCCCAGATCGCCCTCCCCACACCGCTGGTCGCGGTCGACCTGGGCGACGTGCCATTGCGCAGCAACCTCGTCGGCGGCTACGAGGTCGACCAGAAGGTCGAGGAGTACGCCGCCACCTACAGCCAGCTCGCGCCCACCGACGGCGACTTCTCCAGCGAAGGGCCGCGCCCGCGTGGCTTCGAGGAGGGGATCTACAGCGACCTCGACACTGAAGGCCTCGACCGCCTCCAGGAGCTCGTCGATTCCGTTGTGCCAGAGGGCTCCTCACCGCTGGAGACCGCCCGACTCCTTCAGGCGCACTTCCGCAGCAGCCAGTACACCTACTCCCTCCAGCTCCCGACGCCGACCGATCCCGTGTCGGGTCGGACGATGATGGCGGACCCCCTGTCGAACTTCCTCGTGTCACGCACCGGCTACTGCGTGCAGTTCGCGTCGGCCTTCATCATGGCGGCCCGACTCAAGGGCATCCCTTCGCGGATGGCGATCGGCTTCCTCCCCGGCACCTACAGCAACGGCTCCTACACGGTGAAGGCCGCCGACGCCCACGCCTGGCCCGAGCTGTGGTTCCCCGACCTGGGGTGGACCCGGTTCGAGCCCACGCCGGGCGTGCGCACCGGAGGCGCACCGACCTACAGCCTCATCCCCACCGAGGTCAACCCGTCGGCGACCGCCACCCCGACACCGAGCGGTGCGCTCCCGTCACCGTCTGCCAGCACGCGTACCGAGCGCGACGCCGGATCCATCGACGACCCGACGACGGCGTCCAGCGGACCCCTCGCCTGGGTCGGCGACAACCTGTTGGTCCTCGTCGTCCTGCTCGCCATCATCCTGTCCCTGCTCCTGCTGCCGGTGGCGGCCCGGATGCGGCGCCGAAAGCTGCGGATTGCGGCCCGCGACGACGCCGAACGGGTCGAGGCCGAATGGGCCTCGCTCATCTCACGGCTCGGCGACATCGGCATCGCTCCCCCGGACGGCAGCACACCACGCCAGGCCGGAGCGCGACTCACCCACGACGCCATCCTGTCCGGTGAGTCCAAGGAGGCGATGGGTCGCCTCGTCGCGACGGTGGAGCGGGCTCGCTACGCCCCTCCGCAGGCCGAGATCCCCGACGTGCAGGCGGACGCCAGGACCGTGTGGAAGGCCGCCCTGTCTGCTCGCCAGCGCAGCGACCAGGTGCGGGCCTACCTCGTGCCCGGTGACGGCCTGCGGCAGTGGCGCGACACCAAGGAGGCCGTGTTCGCCTGGCCCCGCGCAGCCTGGTCCCGCCTCCGCCGCCACTGACCCCCGCGCCCTGCAGGTCTCGCCCGTCCATGTCGTTCCCGCTGGTCCATGCCCCTACAGCGGCATGGACCAGCGAGAAGACCATGCATGGCCGCCCCAGCCCCAGACGCACGTATGCCGTGCGCCCACTGGGGCACACGGCATACCTTGCGTTGTTGCTTGGGTTCTGAGACTCAGTCGAGGTAGTCGCGCAGGGCCTGGCTGCGGCTCGGGTGACGGAGCTTGCTCATCGTCTTGGACTCGATCTGACGGATGCGCTCACGCGTCACGCCGTAGACCTTGCCGATCTCGTCGAGGGTCTTGGGCTGGCCGTCGGTGAGACCGAAGCGCATCGAGACGACACCGGCCTCGCGCTCGGAGAGCGTGTCGAGGACCGAGTGCAGCTGCTCCTGGAGGAGCGTGAAGCTCACCGCGTCGGCCGGGACCACGGCCTCGGAGTCCTCGATGAGGTCTCCGAACTCGCTGTCGCCGTCCTCGCCGAGGGGGGTGTGCAGGGAGATCGGCTCGCGGCCGTACTTCTGCACCTCGACGACCTTCTCGGGCGTCATGTCGAGTTCGATCGCCAGCTCTTCGGGCGTGGGCTCGCGGCCCAGGTCCTGGAGCATCTGGCGCTGGACACGAGCCAGCTTGTTGATGACCTCGACCATGTGGACCGGGATACGGATCGTGCGGGCCTGGTCGGCCATGGCGCGGGTGATGGCCTGACGGATCCACCACGTCGCGTAGGTCGAGAACTTGTAGCCCTTGGTGTAGTCGAACTTCTCGACCGCACGGATGAGGCCGAGGTTGCCCTCCTGGATGAGGTCGAGGAAGAGCATGCCGCGACCGGTGTAGCGCTTGGCGAGCGAGACGACGAGACGAAGGTTGGCCTCGAGCAGGTGGTTCTTGGCGTTCTTGCCGTCCTGGGCGATCCACCACAGCTCGCGCTTGAGCTTCATGTCGATCTTGTCGCCGGAGTTGAGGCGCTCCTCACCGAACAGGCCGGCCTCGATGCGCTTGGCGAGCTCGACCTCCTGCTCGGCGTTGAGGAGGGCGACCTTGCCGATCTGCTTGAGGTAGTCCTTGACCGGGTCGGCCGTCGCACCAGCGGTGACGACCTGCTGGACGGGCGCGTCGTCATCGTCGTCGTCGCGCAGGACGAAGCCACCAGCCGCGACAGCGGTGGTCGCGGGCTCGTCCTTCTTGTCGTCGGCGTCGTCGCCCTCGTCCTCGGGCCCGGCTGCGACCGCAGCAACGTCGGCGTCAGCCTTGGCAGCGGCGGCCTTCTTGGCTGCGGTCTTCTTCGCGGCGGCCTTGGCTGCGGGGCTGGCAGCAGCTGCGGCGGCCTGCTTGGTCGTCGCGGCAGGGGCGGCCTTCGCGGCGGGTGCGGCCTTCTTCGCCGGAGCAGCCTTGGTGGCCTTGGCCGCGGCGGCCTTCTTGGCCGGAGCAGCCTTCGTGGCAGCAGCGTCGCCCTCGACCTCGGCGGTCTTGCTCGCGGCCGTCTTGGTCGCGGTGGCCTTGGCTGCGGTGGCCTTGGCCGGAGCGGCCTTCGTGGCGGCAGCGGCCTTCTTGGTCGTCGCGGTGGTCGTCTTCTTGGCCGTCGCCTTGGTCGCAGCCACGGCGCGGTCCGGCAGCGTCATGCTGACCTCGATGCCCTGAGCGGCCAGTGCCGTCAGGACGATCCGACCGCGGCTGGCCTTCACACCGGCTGCGTGGATGGCCTGAGCCACCTGCTCACCCGTCACCTGGCCGGTCGTGTGTCCGGCGCGGACAAGGTCCTGGAGGGCGGGGTGGCTGAACTCGGTGGGGAGGGGCATCTCGGAGGCGTTCGTGGGCACAGGCGACCGACAACCTTTCGTCACGGGGAGCACACGGCGATGCTCACGCGCGGGCGGAGCACTGACCGGCTGGTCAAGTTTGTGCACTCTCTGACGTGATCCGCAGGGGTGAGGATCGGCCGTTGCTTGGAGGGTGCGTTTACATTATAAATCGCCGCGGCCCCCATCCCTATTCCAGGGGCGGCCGCGGCGATTCATTCAGCTGTGGATCAGCTCTTGACGGCGAGCACCGGACACGGGGCGTCGAGCAGGATCCGCTGGGCGTTGGAGCCCAGGATCAACTTGCCCACGGGGGTGCGGCGGCGCAGACCGATGACGATGAGTTCGGCGTCGATCTCTTCGGCGACGCCGATGAGGTCCTCGGCCGGTTCGTTGCCGCGGACCAGCTTGCGGATCTCGACGTCGACACCCTTGCCGCGCAGGTCCTCGCTGACGGAGTCGAGATCGCCGCCGTCACCTGACCCGTCGCGGTCGGAGTTGATGATGACGAGGTTGGTCTTGCGCAGGAGTGCTTCCTCGCCGGCACGAGTCAGCGCGGCCGCGCCTTCCTTGGTCGGGATGTATCCCACGACAATGGCCACGAGTTCCTCCTTGACAGCAGGTCAGCCCGCTCGGGCTCTTGCTGGGACCGTACCGGAGATTGTGACGCTTGACACGGGGCCAGCACGGCGAGCCGTCGAGCCCAGGACGAGCAGGGCCCGATCAGGCGTCGCCCGGACCACCGTCGAAGGCCTCGCGGATGATCTGACCCACCCGCTCGATCTCGATGAGGAAACCGTCGTGGCCGAACCGCGACGTGATGTGCTTCAACGTCGTACCCGGGCGAAGTGCCGCGATCTCCTCGGACAGGCGCGCCGGATAGAGCCGGTCGGTGTCGACGCCCGCGACGACGAGACGACCCGTGAAGGCCGCGAGCGCCGCTGCGACTCCCCCGCGGTCACGACCGATGTCATGACTGTTCATGGCCTCGCTGAGGACGAGGTAGGAGTTGGCGTCGAAGCGCGCACCCAGCTTGCCGGCGTGGTGGTCGAGGTAGGACTCGACCGCGAACCGTCCGCCACGGCCGAGCGGCTCCTCACCCGGTTGGGCGTCCCGACCGAACCGTTCGGACAACTCGCCCTCGTGGCGGTAGGTCACATGGGCGATCCGGCGGGCGATGCCGAGTCCGTCGAGCGGGGCGACGCCGTGCTCGTAGTAGTCACCGGCGTGGAAGCGTGGGTCACTGCGGATGGCGAGCAGTTGCGGCTGGCACCAGGCGATCTGGTCGGCTGTCGCGTATGCCGTGGACGCCAGCACGATGCACGTCTCGACCCGCTCCGGATGAGAGGCCGCCCACTCGATGGCGCGCATTCCGCCCATGGACCCGCCGAGGACACCGGCCCAGCGGTCGATGCCGAGCTGGTCGGCGAGCAGCACCTCGACCGTGATCTGGTCGCGAATGGTGATGGCCGGGAAACGCCCACCCCAGGGGTGTCCGTCGGGAGCGTCGCTCGAGGGTCCGGTCGTGCCCTGGCACCCGCCGAGCACGTTGCTCGCGACGACGAAGAAGCGGTCGGTGTCGAGTGGCCGTCCGGGCCCGACGAGCCCGTCCCACCATCCGGCTGTGGCATGCCCCGGACCTGCCTCGCCCTCGACGTGGGCGTCGCCCGTGAGGGCGTGCTCGACGAGCACCGCGTTGTCGCGGGCGGCGTTGAGCGTCCCCCACGTCTCATAGGCCACGGTGACCTCGGGAAGGGAGTCACCGCGCTCGAGCGTGACGGGGCCGACGTGGGCGAACTGGCGCTCGCCCGGGTGATCGCCCGGGCGCCAGAACGACGCTGTCGGGAGGTCGGTGATGGTCATCGGAGTTGCTCCTCGGATCGCGCTTGCCCCTCCGATGCCGGAAGGGCCGTGTCTTCACCCGGGGCACCCCACCGCGAGGAGGGTTGCCGCCCAGCAAGCCGGGGCTTGTCGCTGGGACTCATGACCTGTGCACGAGTCTAGAACCGGTGAGGCCTCCGACGGCACCCTGTCCGCAGCGTGAGAGTGAGGAGATTTCGCAGCCTCACGCCGCCCACCACCGATTCAGGCGGCGACGTCGGTCCAGGCATGGCGAGGACGCATCTGGAACTCGATCATCCGACCGAGGTACTTCGCGAGGCGATAGTCCGGATCGACGCGCAGCGCACGGGTCACCGCATCACCAGCGGTCGAGCCGTTGCCGATGCCCCAGGCCACGCAGGCGGCCATCGTGCAGATCGCCGCAGCCTCGTGGGACCACGCGTCGGGCACACGCCGGGCGAGCTGGAGCAACCGCCGCAGGGCGACCTCTGAGGCCACCTGTGTCGTGGCGGGTCCGGTCGTCGCGTGGCTGTGCAACAGCGCGTTCGAGTCGTCGTCGACCTTGTCGAGAGGGAACATCACGGGAGACAGCCACGCGATGAGCGCGTCGCGCCAGGCCTTGTTGACGAGCGAGCGGACCATGCGTGCGACCTCGGCGTCGGACACCTCAAAGACGTCGCCCCGCTCGCCCGGTGGCGCCAGCACCCGGGCCCAGAGCTCGGGCACCCGCTGGGCCTGCTGTGCCTGCTCGCTGATGCGCGCGATCACCTGCCCCAGGAGGGCCAGCCGCGCCTGCTCCCTTTCCTGCGCGAAGTCGTCGTCCAGGTCATCGTCCTCGTCATAGCCATCGCCCTCCTCCCACGAGTCGCACCAGCTGCACGTGCCGGGATCGCAGCACTCATCGCAGTCGTCCTCGTCCTCGTTCTCGTCGTCGCTCGTTCTCGTCGTCGTCACCGGCGTTGAGGAGATTGTCCGGATCGATGCGTCGACAGAACTCCTCCCACAACGTCGCGAGCTCATCCCCGACTCCGCCACTGCGCGCCGGGTCCTCGCGAACGAGAGCCCCTGCGGCAGTGCGGTCCGACAGCGGCGCACTCCCCCGTGCGATGAACTCGGCCACCGCCGGCACGGAGGCGTCGTCGGCCATCGGATGGCCCGTGAGGTGCTCGGGCCGCACGCCGTCGAGCGTGTCGTCAGGACGGCAGCACGCGCCCCACCACCGGCCGTCGCGCACCGCGACGTGGTCGATGAGTGCCACGCCGGCGTCGAGCAGGCCATCGTGCAGGGCGATCATGAGCGAACGCGACTCGCCCGGGCACCGATTCGTAGCCCACGAGCATGGCCAGCTGCGGCTTCGACGCGGAGCAGACTGTCGAGGACGTTCGCCGCTGCTTCCTCGACGTCGCCTTCGTCGGGCAGGTCGGTGCGCGCGACGGGTCCGACGATCTTGTCGGTCACCATCAGGATGGCGACGCAGTCGGCGAGTCGATAGCCGAGCTGGTGCGGCAGGACGGCAAGCAGCTCTTCGGTGGTGGAGATCTTCACTGAGGTCATGCCCTCAGCGTCGGAAGAAACCCACCGCCCGCGAAAGCCTCAGTTCACGCGATTGTGGACAACCCGGCATACGCGGAAGGGCTGTGGACAGCGCTCACGCACGAGGTGACGGGGAATCGCCACGCCCGTCGTCGACGACTTCGCCCGGCACCGACGCGCCGTGACCCGAACCGCGACCCGTGGAGCGCTCCCACGCGAGGAACTCCTCGGTCTCGGTGACGAGCTGTGCGGCCAGCCACGAGCCGACCATCGCGTCGTCGGCCAGACCCAGAGCACCCAGGATGCCCTCGGGCAGGAGGTCCACGGGAGAGACGAGATAGCCCGCCGCCCCCAGGATCATGAGCAGCCGACCGACGGACGTCCCCTTGTATTCACCCGACCGCACGGCCTTGACGAGCCGAGGCACCGCCTGGGCCCGCTCGATCATGGACGGCCCACCGGGACGGGTCGCGATGCGCACCGCCGTCGCGAGGCTCTTGAACGTGGACACCTTGGATGCCATGGCCATGGTCAGGCTCCCGTGATCTGCGCCGTCGCCGGCGGGAACTCGCGGCGGGCATTGTCAGCGATGCGGTTGAGCAGCCAGCCGTCGAGACCTGCTCCGACGACGCCACCGATGAGCGGCACGTTGCGACCGAAGCGGCTGAACGTCTTCTTGCCCGCAGTCGACAGGAGCCGGAAGCCGATCGCCTTGTTGACGACCATGAGGGCCGGGCCGGGCAGGCGCTGGGCCGCGAGGTTGGTGAGGCGACCGGTCGGCGCGACCATGCCGGCCTTCGCGAGCAGGTCGTCGGCGTCCGCACCCACGAGGGTGAGGAGGACGGCCGTGCGGATCTGCGGCTGGGTGATGTCGTGGCCGCGCAACGACGCGACCGCGCCGGTCATGCGGGTCGCGAGCAGATAGAAGCCGAGGACGTTGGCGGGCAACGAGATCGGCAGCGTGATGAACCCGCCGATGCTCGTGACGAACCCACCGGCCGCGGCGAGCTTGAGGTGGCTCTTGATGACGCTGTCCACGGCCTTGTCGACGTCGCCGTTGCTCTTCTTGAGTGCCGAGGCGGCGACCTTGCTGGCCGAGTCGAACGGGCCCTTGCCGTCGATCCCGGTGTCGAGAAGGTTCTCGACCAGCTTGGCGGCGTGGTTGCCGACGAATCCCTGGTCCTTGGGCGCGTCCTGGGCCTGCTCGAGCGCCGACTTGGTCTGAGCGACCTGGTCCTTGGCGTCCTTGGCGTCGTCCTTGCCGAATCCGAAGAGTCCCATCGTGGCCTCCTGTGGCGCGCCCGGTCCGACCGGGCCGCCGTAGCGAAGTTGTGTGTCTCGATCGATCCTGCCACGTCAGAGCGGGTATACCGGTCGGCACGGGGGTGTCACCGACCTCACCTAGGCTGCCGCTCATGGCAACCCCCGCGACAGGCGTCGACCTCGTCGCCGTCGTCGTCCACCGTGGGCGCGCCGCCCTCGTGGGTGCCGACGCGCGGGTCGTCGGATCGGTCGCTGAGGTTGCTTCCGCGATGGTCACCTCCGAGTCGACGTCCCGACCGCGATGGGTCTGGTGGTCCGCGGCGTATGCCGGCGAGCTCGTCGCCGCTGCCGGCTCACCTCTCGCTCGGGTCTGGGACCTCGCGGAGGCGCACCGCATCGTGCACGGCGGGTGGAAGGCCGAGCCCGGCCGCGTCTGGGCGGGGGCACACGGCATACCCGTTGCGACCATGCCGACCCCGTCGGGAGGTGACCTCTTCGACTTCACCGGCTCCGACGGCATCGGTCCCGAGGAGCTCGTCCGAGGTGACGGGCACCTGCGCGCCGATGCCGCGTCCGGGTGGTTGGAGAGCGACGAGCGGTTGCTGCGCTGGGCCGAGGCCGCACTCGAATGCGCTGTGCGACAGCGGGATCGGGCCGACTCGCTGGGGGCGCGGATCGTCGGGACCATCCACTCCGAGTCGGCAGCGGCGCTCATGTGCCTCGAGCTGGAAGCCGGGGGGCTGCCCGTCGACCGGGCCGTGATGGAGCGGTTGATCGGTGAGTTTGCGGGACCCCGTGCGGCCTCGGAGGAGGCTGCTGTGGTGGCTCGACGCGAGCGCGACGCCGAGGTGCTGCGGCACGTGCCCGGGCGGGAGTCGACCGATCTGCGCAACCCGGTGCAGGTGCGCGACATGCTCGCCGGGGTCGGGGTCGACGTGCCCAACACGCGCAAGTGGGTGCTCGACGCCTATCGGCACGTGCACCCCGTCGTCGACGCGCTGCTGGCCTGGCGCAAGGCCGAGCGCATCGCGACGACCTACGGCTACCGGTGGCTCGACCAGTGCGTCGGGCCCGACGACCGGCTGCGCGGCGGCTGGACGGCGTGCGACGGGGCCGCTGGGCGGATGACGGCCGAGAACGGCCTGCACAACCTGCCGGCGGCGCTGCGCTCGGGCGTGGCAGCGCACCCGGGATACGTCTTTGTCCGCGCCGACCTCGGGCAGATCGAGCCTCGCGTGCTCGCCGTCGTCTCGGGCGACCCTGCCTTTGCCGAGGCGACGCGGGCCGACGACCTCTATGCGCCGGTCGCGTCGCGGCTGGGGGTGGACCGACCCGTCGCCAAGATCGCCGTGCTGGCGGCGATGTATGGCCAGCGCTCGGGTGCGGCAGGCGAGGCGCTCAAGGGGCTGGAGCGGGCGTATCCCGTGGCGATGGGGCTGCTCGACCGGGCCTACGACACGGGAGTGCGCGGCGAGCCGCTGCGGACCTTTGGCGGCCGGCTCATCCCGACGGGGCGGTTCCTGGCCCAGTCCCCCATCGGGACGAACCCGGCGTTGGATGCGGCGCGAGGACGGTTCGCGCGCAACGCGATCATCCAGGGGGCTGCGGCCGAGCTCTTCAAGGCCTGGGCTGCGACGGTGCGGGCGTTGGGGGCGCCGATGGGCGCGCAGATCGTGCTGTGCCTGCACGACGAGTTGCTCGTGCACGCGCCCGAGTCACGGGCCGCTGAGGTGGCGGCGCTGGTCGATCAGTCGCTGGCCGATGCGTCGCGACGATGGGCGGCTGGCGCACCGGTGCGATTCGTCGCGGACACGTCGGTCATCGCCCGCTGGTCCGACGCCAAACCCTGACCCACCCCATCCCGTTTCCTGTCTTATTGCGAAACAGCGACACCCTGAGCCCCCATTTGGGGCACCTGAGTGTCGCTGATTCGCAATAAGACGACGTGTGGCGGTCAGTCGTCGCTGACGTTGCGGAGGAACTCCTCGATGTCCGCGCCGAGCTCGTCGGCCGACGGAAGGTCCTCGGCCTCGGTCGCGAGCAGGCTCGGCCGCTCCTGACCCTCGACGAACGCGTCGTACTGCTGCTCGAGCGCGTTGACGATCTGCCCGGCGTCGGCGTTGTCGTTGAGCTCGGACGCGATCTCGCGGTTGTTGACCCCGGCCTTGGCGATGAGGTCGTCGTTGGGCAGGTTGAGCCCGGTCGCGTCAGTGATGGCGTTGAGCGCGGTGAGGGCGCCCTCGGCCCACTCGGCCTGCGCGAGGTACTGCGGGACGTGGATGGCGAAGCCCAGGGCGTCGCGGCCGGCCTCACCGAGGCGCAGCTCGAGGAGCGCGGGGAACGATGCCGGCACCTGGACCGTGCCGAAGGGCGACTCCTTGCCACCGACGAGGCGAGCGTCCGTCGCGTGCGCAGTCATGCCGACGGGTCGCGTGTGCGGCACACCCATGGGGATGCCGTGGCTCGTGACGACGAGCGAGATGCCCAGCAGCTGGATGAGCTGGCGGATCGCCTCGATGGCGCGCTCCCACTGGAAGTCCGGCTCGGGACCCGTGAGCAGGTAGTAGGTCTGCCCGTCCCGGTCACTCATGCGGTAGAGCACCATCGACGGGTCGGCGTAGCTCTCCCAGCGGTTCGTGTCGAACACCATCGCGGGACGGCGGCCGCGGTAGTCGAGGAGCGCGTCGACGTCGAAGGTCGCAACCACCTCGGCCTCACTCGTGTCCACGAGGTGGGTTCCGAGGATGCGCTGGATGTTGCCGGCATCGATGAAGGCGCCGAGCAGCACGATGAGCGCGCCCGGTTCGCGGGTGGGCGCGGGGCCATCGAGTTCGAAACGGTAGAGATCAGACGGGTTCTGCACGGGGACTTACCTCTCAGGGGGGTCACGTGAAAGTTGGAACGTGTCGGGCCGCGCTGAGATTCCCTCATCGGGCCCTCTTCACCGCACGAACCATCATCGAACGCAGCACGGGCCCGTGCAGCACGCTCACCGGAACGAAATAGAGGCGCCCGCGCCAGTTGTGGTGGACGACCACGGTGGTGGCACGCAGCAGCCCGGCCTCCTCGTCGACAGCGACGCCGAGCCGGAAGAGCAGGTGCGGCTCGTCATGGGCCACCAGGGCCTCACCATCGACGACGTCCTGGACCTCGAAGGGGTTCGAGGCCCGCTCGCGTTTCTGGTTGAGGCCGATGAACGGGACAAGCACGGCCCGCAGGCCGAAGAGCGCCTTGACCCCGATCGGGATGCTCCGCCGGTCGAAGATCGCCCGGACCCAGTCGTCCGGAGCGATCCCGGTCGCTCCCCGCAGCGGCACGATCTGCACGTCGGCGAAGTCGGGCTCGGGCACTCCGTCGAGGGCGCGACTGGCAAACCCCGGCGTTCTGCTCACGATGCCACCGCCGCGATGGCGGTGCGCACGCGCTTCTCACTGACGGGATGGGCCGTGCCGAGCGCCTGCGCGAAGAGGCTGACGCGCAGCTCCTCGATCATCCAGGCGATGTCGGTCACGGCAGGTGCCCGCCGCCCGGTTGCCGGGAGCGCGTCCAGGAGATCGGCGTATGCCGTCTCGATCGTGTCGATCTGCGTCTGCAGTTGCGTTTCGCGGGGGTTCGTCGCGGCCTTCTCGAGGCGTTGGAGCATCGCGCGCAGGTAGCGCTGGAGGTGCGGCAGGCGCTGGAGTCCACTGTCGGCGACGAAGCCGGGGCGGATGAGTCCGTCGAGCTGCGCCCGGACGTCGGCGAGGGTCGCAGCGAGGCTGTTCCTCACGGCACTGGCGCCCAGGGAGTCGAGGCGACGGCGGACGTCGGTGGCGAGAGCCAGCACCGGCTCGACTGCCTCGATGACCTGGAGGACTCGGGTGACGACGTGGGTGCGGACGGCCTCGTGGGCGGCCTCGAACTCGGCCTTGGTGCGCACCGCTCCCCCGCGGTCGGCACCGCCCAGATCGGCCACGATCGAGTCGACCGCGGCGGCGAGGCAGTCCTCGAGCAGGGCCGGAACCGATCCGTGAGGGTTCTGGCCGAGCGCGAGCTTCTGGGCGTTGCTGAGGCGGGCGAGGACGCGCTTCCACGGGGCAGTGGTGTTGAGGAGCAGGAGGCGGCGAACGCCAGCGCGGTGGGCGGCTTCGGCCGACCCCGCGTGGTCGAGGACGCGCAGCGACACGCTCGCGCCCTCGTCGACGAGCGCGGGATAACCCTGGATGGTGTGCCCGCCAGCGCGACCCTCGAACGTGCGCGGCACGTCGTCGATGCTCCACTGCGTGAGGCCGCTGCGCTCGATCGAGGCGCCGGCCTTGGCCATGCCCTGTCGGACGGCCCCCTGGGACTTCGGGCGCAGTTCGTCGAGATCCTTGCCACGGGCAATCACGCGGCCGCCGGGAGCCTCGACCGAGAACGTGATGCGCAGGTGGTCCGGCACTCGCTCCCAGTCCCACTCTGCCGCAGGGATGAGCACGCCAGTGCGACCGCGCAGGACCCTGGCCAGCTCGTCGGTGAAGGCCCCACCGGACGACTGCTCCGCGCCAGCGAGAGCGGCACGGGCATGGTCCGGCGTGGGCACGAAGTGACGGCGCGTCGCCTTGGGCAGGGACTTGAGCAGGGCGATGGCGAGTTCCTCACGCAGCCCCGGAACCTGCCAGTCGAATCCGACAGGTGTCACCTGGTTGAGGATCGCGGTCGGCACGTGGACGGTCACTCCGTCGGCGTCGGCCCCCGGGGAGAACTGGTAGGTCACGTCGAGCTCGAGGTCGCCCTGCGGCCACGTTCGTGGGTAGTCGTTGGCCGACACGGTGTCGACGTCCTCGCGAGTGAGGAGCTCCTCGGTGAAGGTCAGCAGCTCGGGACGGTTGCGCTGCTCGCCCTTCCACCATCGGTCGAAGTGACGCACCGAGGTCACCTCAGGCGGGATGCGAGCGTCGTAGAACGCGAACACCACCTCGTCGTCGACGATGAGGTCGCGGCGGCGGGCACGCTCCTCCAGCTCCGAAAGTCGTTGCAGGAGTTCGGTGTTGGCCTTCCAGAACTTGTGGTGGGTGTCCCAGTCGCCCTCGACGAGGGCGTTGCGGATGAAGAGGTCGCGCGCCTCCTCGGGGTTGATCCGGCCGTAGAGCACCGTGCGGTCGACGATGAGCGGAACCCCATAGAGCGTCACGCGCTCCGATGCGATGACGCTCCCCTTGGACTTGGACCAGCGCGGCTCGCTGTAGGTGCGCTTGATGACGTGCGCGCCCACCTCCTCGGCCCACTCGGGGTCAATCGCGGCGTTGACCCGGGCCCACAGGCGAGTCGTCTCGACGAGCTCCGCGGCCATGACGACGTCGGGCTGCTTCTTGAACAGGCCCGAACCGGGATTGATGCCGAAACGCGAACCGCGCGCACCGGCATACTCACGCTTTTGTTCGTCGCGGACGCCGATGTGCGAAAGGAGGCCGGCGAGCAGGGCCTTGTGGACGACGTCCCAGTTGGGTTCGCCGTCGGCCGTGGTCGTGCTCTGGTCAGGGTCGATCCGCGCTGACTTGCACGCGCTGCGGAGCTGTTGGTGGAGGTCCTGCCATTCGCGGATCCGCAGGTAGTGCAGGAACTCCGCCTTGCACATGCGGCGAAAAGCGCTGCCGGACAACGCTTTCTGCTGTTCCTTGAGGTAGCGCCACAGGGAGTGGAAGCCGGCGAAGTCGGAGGTCTCGCTCTTGAAGCGGGCGTGCTGCTGCTGGGCCTGCGCCTCCTTGTCGACGGGACGTTCGCGCGGGTCCTGGATGGTGAGCGCCGACACGATGACGAGGACCTCGCGCGTGCAGCCGAGGCGGTTGGCCTCGATGATCATCCGCCCCATGCGAGGGTCGAGCGGCAGGCGCGCAAGAGTCTTTCCGTATGCCGTGAGTCGCCTCTCGCCGCGCCTGCCCTTGCCGTCCTGGAGGGCGTTGAGTTCGTCGAGGAGGCGGACACCGTCGGCGATCTGCTTGGGGTCGGGGGCGTCGACGAACGGGAAGCGCGCGATGTCACCGAGCCCCAGGGCGGTCATCTGGAGGATGACGGCGGCGAGCGAGGTGCGCTGGATCTCTGGCTCGGTGAACTCGTCTCGCGACTCGAAGTCCTCCTGTGAATAGAGCCTGACCGCAATGCCATCCGCGACTCGACCACATCGGCCGGAGCGCTGCGAGGCGCTGGCCTGGGAGATCGGCTCGATGGGGAGGCGCTGGACCTTGGTGCGCTGGGAGTAGCGGGAGATGCGGGCGGTGCCGGTGTCGATGACATAGCCGATGCCCGGGACCGTCAGCGAGGTCTCGGCGACGTTGGTGGCCAGGATGATCCGGCGTCCCTTGCCCCGGGTGAAGACGCGGTGCTGCTCGTTCGCGGACAGGCGGGCGTAGAGCGGGAGGACCTCGGTGCTCGGAAGGTTGAGGCCGTTCAGGGCGTCGGCGGCGTCGCGGATCTCCCGCTCCCCCGAGAAGAACACGAGGATGTCGGTCGCGCTGTGACCCGGAGGGGTCTCGGTCCAGAGCTCGGTGACGGCGTCGCAGACCGCGGTGACCTGGTCGCGTTCCTCGATGATCGCGCCGGCGTCGGTGCGTTCCACGAGGGGTCGGTAGCGGACCTCGACGGGGAACGTGCGGCCAGAAACCTCGATGATCGGGACCTCGCGCACGACGTTGCCGCGGGCGTCGGTGGAGAAGTGCTCGGCGAAGCGGGCCGGGTCGATGGTGGCCGACGTGATGACGACCTTGAGGTCGGGTCGGCGTGGGAGGAGCGACTTGAGGTAGCCGAGGATGAAGTCGATGTTGAGCGACCGCTCGTGGGCCTCGTCGATGATGATCGTGTCGTAGCGGCGCAGGTCGCGATCGCGCTGCATCTCGGCGAGGAGGATGCCGTCGGTCATGACCTTGAGGCGCGTGCGGTCGCTGCTGTGGTCGGTGAAGCG
This sequence comes from uncultured Actinomycetota bacterium, assembly GCA_963807825.1. Taxonomy (GTDB): domain Bacteria; phylum Actinomycetota; class Actinomycetes; order Actinomycetales; family Dermatophilaceae; genus Knoellia. Next base: position 198,558 of record CAWEDC010000004.1, on the reverse strand, counting down.
GACCTGGTAGCCGACGAGGTCGCCGAGTTCGACCTCCATCTCCTCGGCGATGCGTTCGGCGACGGAGCGGGCGGCGATGCGCCGCGGCTGGGTGTGGCCGATCTGGCCGGTGCTGCCGAAGCCGAGCTCGAGGCACATCTTGGGGAGCTGGGTGGTCTTGCCCGAGCCGGTCTCGCCTGCGATGACGACGACCTGGTGGTCGCGCAGGGCGGCAAGGATGTCGTCGCGGCGCTCGACGACGGGGAGCTGCTCGGGGTACTTCAGCTGCGCGGGGTCGATGGGGCCGCGTTCCATGGGGGCGCGGCCAACGGACTCGTCGACAACGCCGCTCCCCTCGTGGTGATCTGGCTGCGGCACGCGCTCAAGGATAGGTCGGTGCCGAAGCCTTCTCCTCCGGCTTTTCGACGAAGGTGTTGACAGCGCCTTCCTGAACCTTCGGCACGGCTCGCTCCAGCGTCGATCCGGCGATGAACATCCTCTGCGCGTTCGCGCCACCTGCACTCACCGCGCGCCAGTTGTCGAAGAACACCTCGTCCGCCTTGCGAGTGGCGAGGGCTCTGCCGTGCACACGCCATGCCTGCACCTTCTGCTTCACCGACAGGCCCGCGGTGGAGGCGAGAGCCGGCACATCGTCGAGCGGGACGATCATCCGACTCAGCGCCACGTCCGGGTCGATGAACTTGCTCGCCCTGGGGTACTGCTCCTTCAGAGCGTCGAGAGTGCCGAGGGAGATCCGCTCCTTGGTGGACAGACTCTCTCCGAGATGGGCGCGCCTGCCATCCACGAGACGAGACATCGGCCGGGAGGCGGCGAGAGCACCGTTCTTGAGACTTGATGCACCGAGCATGGTGACGCTGGCAGTCGTGTTGATCCCGATCTCCTTCCAGGACCCTTCGTCATAGAACACGCGCAGTGCGACCTGGCTGAGAGTGCTGACGGCATCACTGACCATGAGGACCTGTCCGAGCACCGGTGCTTTCCTCGACCAGCCAGGAAGGCTCGCAAGACCCTGCGAGAAGCCCTGCACCTTGGTGAGCGCGGTGTAGTGCCACGAGTCATCGAGGATGTCCTCGGCAAGAACCCGCAGTCGCCGAGCCAGCAGTCGATCGGCGGCCTCGAACCGCTCCAGGGCCACGGCGTGACTGGCGTCGGCGGCGTTCATGTCGGCCAACACCTCGTTCTGGCTCTGCAAGACGTCGTTCCACGGCTGTCCGGCATCCATCCGGGCAGCCATCTGATCCTCCAGAGCGGCATACACGAAGGACTGGGCCTTCTTGCGCTCAATGGCTCTCTGAGCACTGGCCTGCGCCTCGCCGAGCTCGCCGGCGAAGGTGCGCAGCGCGGCGGCGGCACCGGCGTATCGGTCGATCAACGCATCGAGCAGCGGAGGAGACTCCTGGACCGATTGTTCGAACAGCTCACCGGACGGACTGTCCCAGGACGCGCCCGCCTTGAGGTTGACGAGGACGTGGTTGATCGCCGACAGCTTCGCGGCACCTGACGTGAGCGCCGATGCCAGGATTCGCACCGAGTCCGGATTGCCCTCGATGGGTCGCAGGATCGGGCCCGTCATCGGGTGAGACCGCCAGACATGCGTCGCGCCTCGTTCTCCGTCTCGACGTAGGCGGTGCCGGCGAACTGCGCCTTGTCACCCAGGTCCCGCAGCACCTTGGCGAGCAGAAGGCGGTTGCGTCGCCAGCCCGAGAGCAGGTCGTCAAACGCTTCGGCACTCTCGCCGCCACCGAGTGCCCACCGGTCGACCGACCCGTCGGCGGTGGACTCCAGGCCGTCGGCCACCTCACCCAGCGAAACCCCGAGCGCTGCGATCACCTCGGCACCGATCTGCATCCGTGTCATGTCTCAGACGCTAGATCGATCCGCGATTCTCACCGCCGAGTTATCCACAGTGATGATGGGAGGCCTCCCCCACTGGCATGGTGAGTGCGTGAGCGAGGACCTGCCACTGCTGGGGTTCGGCCTGCCCGTGTCGGGTCGTTGGGCCACCCCCGACACGATGCTGCGTATTGCTCGTCGGGCCGAGGAGCTCGGGTACGCGTCACTGTGGACGTTCCAGCGGATGTTGTCGCCCCACGAGAGGCGGTCTGGACCCTGCTTTCGACGCCGCCAACAACCCGGGTTCACGTCCCGCCGACGACCCGGCCTACCGCTCGGTGCACGATCCGCTGCTCCCCCTCGCCTACGTGGCAGCGCACACCGAAAGGATCGGACTGGGCACGGCCACGATCTGCGCGCCGTTCACGGCACCTGCCCTCCTGGCCAAGTCCATGACGACGCTGGACCACCTGAGCAACGGCCGCCTCACCGTCGGCCTCGGCATCGGCTGGATGCCGGACGAGTATGCCGCGGCCGGCATACCTTTCGAGCGCCGAGGCGCCCGCATGGAGGAGTACCTCCAGTGCCTCCACGCGCTGTGGACGCAGGACCCGGTCGAGTTCGCCGGCGAGTTCTACACCGTCCCTCGGTCACACAGCGGCCCCAGACCCATCCAACGACCGCACCCACCAGTCCTGCTCGGAGGTGCCGCGCCAGCCGCCCTGCGCCGAGCCGGGCGCCTCGCCCAGGGCTGGATCAGCAGCAGTCGTCAGGACCTCCGGCACATCGCCGACTCCATCGAGATGGTGCGCGCGGGCGCGCGTGGAGCCGGACGCGACCCTGACCGGCTCCGGATCGTCGTGCGCGCCCTCGTCGACCTCCTCGACACCGACCCGGGTCCGAGACGCCGACCGTTCCAGGGGACGCGCGAGCAGGTGCTCGACGACCTCGTCGGCCTGCGCAGCCAGGGCGTCACCGAGGTCTTCGTCGACCTCAACTTCTCGCCGAGAGTCAGCTCTCCCGATGTCGACGCCGACGCGGCGACGGCCGAGGCGGAGCGCGTCCTCGACGCGCTCGCCCCGCACACCACCTGACCTCAGGCGAGCCTCAGGAGGCCTCCACCTTCGGCATGATCTCTTCCTTGAGGCGCTTGAGGTCATCGAGCGTCTTCGACACCGGCACGTCGGCAAACGGCGGCCAGAGCAGGGGCATCGTGAGCCCGGCTTCCTTGTAGCGCTTGAGCATGTCGGTGACCTGATCGGCCGTGCCGACAAGGATGTTGGACACCTTGCCGTTGTCGGTCTGGTCGACCTTCTCGTCGGTGATCGTGAACCAGATCATGCTGCACATGTCGAGGTCGTCGATCGACTTGCCGAGCTCCTCGAGCTCTCGCGCGATGGCTGTCCGCCACTCGGTGAGTTCACGTGGAGTGTCCTGAATGCCGATCCAGCCGGCGAGGCCGTACTTCGCCACGCGGTTGGCGGACCGCTTCGGGTCACGCAGTCCGCTGAAGTAGATCGGCGGGTGCGGCTTCTGCACCGGCTTGTGGCCGAAGCCGCAGGGCTCGAAGTCAGCGAACTCACCGTGGTACTCGAAGACCTCGTTCGTCCAGATGCCCTGGCAGATCTCGATGGTCTCGCGGACGTGGGCGTGGCGCCGCGGGAAGATGTCCGTCGCGCTGGACGCGGCAAACTCCTCGGGCATCCAGCCCGCTCCGAGACCGACGTTGAGACGGCCGTTGGAGAGTTGGTCGATCGTGGCGCACTCCGCGGCGAAGACGCCCGGCGACCGGTACGGCGTGTCCGTGATGCTCATGCCGATGCGCAGCTTCTCGGTGCGGGCGGCGAGCCACGGCAGGAGTGGCCACCCCTGGAACCATTGGCCATTCGAGGCGACGGGCAGCTGCGTCGGGAACTCCTTCATCATCCCGAAGGAGTACTGCAGCTCTCCACGGTCGGAGGCCTCGGGCACGACGACCCGGTCCAGAGTCCAGACCGAGTCGAACTCGAGCTCCTCCGCCAGGTCGGTGAGGTCCGCGAGCTCCTTGACGGTCACGAGGTTGCGGAACGTGGGTAGGTAGAGCGCGAGCTTCATGGGTCACACATCTCCTTTGGTGCGTCACGGGTGGCGTCGACCGAGAGGTGGCGTGTTCCACAGGTCCCGATCTGACCCTTGTCACCACCCAAGACCCGGCGAGGAACCGTCCGCAAGATCCGCTGTGCTCATGGTTTTCTCAACGCTGGTCGTATGCCGTGTCGTCACCCGGCCGTTCGCCCAACCTTTCGCGCAACTCGCGTTTGAGGACCTTGCCGTAGTTGTTGGTCGGCAGGGACTCGACGAAGTGGTACTCCTTGGGCCGCTTGAACCGGGCGATGCGGTCCAGGCAAGCCTGATCGAGCTCGCGCTCGGGCGGTTCGGTGCCGTCGGTGACGACGAAGGCCACCACGGACTCTCCCCATTCCGGATCGGGCCGTCCCACGACAGCCACCGCCTCCACGTGCGCATGGGTCAGCAGGGCCTCCTCGACCTCACGCGGATAGATGTTCATCCCGCCACTGATGATGAGGTCCTTGGAGCGGTCGTGCAGGGTGAGGAAACCGTCGTCGTCGAAGGTGCCCACGTCACCGGTGTGCAGCCATCCCCCGCGCAGGGTCTCAGCGGTCTGGTCGGGCTGCCCCCAGTAGCCGGCCATCACCACGCCACCGCGGACGACCACCTCCCCGACCTCGCCCGCGGCGAGCTCGCGGTCGTCGTCGTCAACCACCCGGACCTCGACGTCAGTGCGCGGAAAGCCCACGCTCTGCATGCGGTGGCGCCACTGGGGATGCTCGCGCTGCGCGTGGTCGGCCTTGGACAGACCCGTGATCGTCATGGGCGTTTCGCCCTGACCGTAGATCTGGGCCAGGCGTGGTCCGAACGTCGCGAGGGCCGCCTCGAGGTCACTGAGATACATCGGCGCCCCGCCGTAGATGATCGTCTTCAGTGCGGACAGGTCGGCCCCGGCGAGGTCCGGGTCTGCGGCGAGCCGCTTGACCATGATCGGGGCGGCGAAGAACGACATCCCGGGCCACGCCTCCAGCAGGGAGAGCAGCTCGGCGCCGCTCAGGTTGCCCGGCGGGGGAAAGACGCTCACGGCACCGCGCGCAACGTGCGGAAGGCCGTAGAGACCCGACCCGTGCGAGAGCGGCGCGGCGTGCAGGACGCTGTCGCTGGCGGCGACGGGATCGATGTCCGCGAAGTAGCTGAGCGATGCCATGAGCAGGTTGCGGTGCGTCAGGGTGGCGCCCTTCGGCTGCCCGGTCGTGCCGCTCGTGTAGAAGAGCCAGGCGGGGTCGTCGGGCGCCCGATCGACCAGCCGCAGGGGCTCAGCACCGGTGAGCCGCAACCATTCCGGCCCCGGCGCGAGGATCGGTTCACGCAACGCGTCCACGACTCCCACCAGAGCCCGGAGGTCCTCGACGTGCTCCTCGTCGGTGACGACGACAGTCGTCCCGCTGTCGCGCAGGATGAACGCGATCTCGTCGCGGTGCAGCCGGGCGTTGACCGGGACGGCGACAAGGCCGGCATGCCACACGGCATACATCGCTTCCAGGTATTCGGGTCGGTTGTTCATGACGATCGCGACCCGGTCACCCTCCGCGAGGGCCAGTTCCCCACGCATCCCGGACGCAACCGCGGCGACGGTGGCCGCGAACTCGGCCCACGTCGCGTGCACGTGCGAACCCTGCGCGAGCGCGGGCCGATCCCGCAGATCGCGGGCGTGACGTTCGACCCAGGTGGCGAGGTTCATGGAGACAACCTCTCCGGCGGGAGTCGGTGGGTCAAGGAGTCACCGGCAGCGTTGATGAAGGCGTGATGGTTCGGGCGGCCATGATGGGTGAGGCTGGCAGGCAGACCGGGACCCATGACCGAGGAGCACGCGATGAAGCTGACGGAGGACACCGCGCGAATCCGCCTGCGCGAGAACGTTCACGGCGTGCTGTGCACGCTGCACCCGGAGCGCGGCCCCGATCCACAACCAGTCGTGTATGCCGTGAGCACCGACGGACATGTCGGCGTGCCGATCGATCGGGTCAAGCCCAAAACGTTCAAGCCCTCCGCTCGGCTGCAACGCGAGGACAACCTCGCCGCAGACCCCCGCGCGTCCCTGCTCATCGAGCACTGGGAGACCGAGGACTGGTCGAAGCTGTGGTGGGTGCGAGCGCACCTTGATCACCTGCCGGATCCGCCTGCCTCGCTGACCGACGAACTCGCCGACCGGCTCGCTCGCACCGTCCCGCAATACGTCGACAAACCCTTTCACCGCATCCTCGTATGCCGTGTCGTCACGATCACGGGATGGGCCGCCAGCGCGGACTGAGCCTCACCCGGCGGGTCATCGGCGACGTCAGGCGGTCATGTCAGGCGGTGATGTCAGGCGGTCATGCCGTCGGCTCGCGGAATGCGCAACACCATCGAGGTGCCCGTCGGGCGTGGAGCAACCCACCGTGAGGTCTCCCCCCATCGCGCACATCAGCCCGTGCGCGAGACCCAGCCCGAGACCGACGCTCTCGTCGTGGTGGGAGTCGCGCGGGCCGTGGGAAGGAGTCTGTCGCGGCGTCGTCGCAGTCACGGGCCGGGTGGCACGGGCGAAGGGGGTGAAGACCCGCGGGAGGAGATCGGCGGGTATCCCGGGCCCGTCATCGTCGACGGACACCAGGACCATCGTGGCGTCGCTCGCGGGCAGGGCGCGGATCTCCACCCGGCCGCTCTGGTTGCCGTGGCGGATGGCATTGGTGACGAGGTTGAGGAGAACCTGCCGCAACCGGCGGCGGTCGGCGCTGACCATGAGGTCGGCAAGGTCGTGCACGAGCTCCACGTGGCGGCCCTGCGCCGTTGCGGACAGCAGCCCGAAGACCTCATCGACGACCTCACGCAGGCACACGGATTCGAGCGCCATCGGCAGGGCGTTGGCCTCGAGACGACTCAGGTCGAGCACGTCGGCCAGGAGATCCATGACGTGCCCGGCGGCAGCGGAGATGTGTGCGAGGGCCTCCTGTCGCCGCGCGTCGTCGAGATCGATCGTGCCCAGGAGCTCGGCGAAACCCACGATGGCCTGGATCGGCGTGCGGGCCTCGTGGCCGACCGCAGCCAGCAGCTCGGACTTGGCGTGCGAGAGCTCCTCGGCCGTCCGTCTCGCCGCCTCTGCTTCCGCGCGGCCGCGCCGATCACGCTCGGCTGCCCGCCGCTCGGTCAGGTCGAACACGTTGACGACGTACTGCGGGTGGCCACCGTCCCGACCGCGCAGCAGGGAAATCGTCACCTCGACCTCGACGTCGTCTGGTTCGTCGTCGTCGGGTTCGTCCCGATCGAGCAGCGCCTCGAAGCTGACGGGTTCGGCACCGGTGCGGCACAACTCGTCGAACCACGACTCGAGCGAGCCGCGTTGGGGGGTGAGGACGTGGGCGAGTGCCGTTCCCGACAGGTCGCGCCCTGCCAACGTGGTCAGGGCACCGTTGCTCGTGGCGATGACCCGGTCGAGCCCGAGGATGGCCATGCCGAGCGAGTTGTCGTCGAAGGACCTGCGGAAGCGCTCCTCGCTCTCCACCAGGTCGCCCAGGAGTCCCGCGTGGTCGATCGCGACCGAAGCCAGATGGGTGTAGCGGTCGACGAGGAGCCGCTCCCGTCCCGTCGGGGAATGCGGCAACGGGTGGTAGACGGCGAAGGTGCCGACCGGCATACCGTCACTCCCCTCGATCGGGGTCGACCAGCAACTTCGCAGTCCGGCGGCGGCCGCAAGGTGGCGGAAGTCGACCCAGCGCGGGTCGGTGCGCACGTCCCTGGCGATGACCGGTGCGTTGAGGGCCGCCGCCGTACCGCAGGAGCCGGCTCCGTCCCCGATGGAGAGTCCGTCGATCGCGGCGACGTAGTCGTCGGGCAGGCTCGGCGCGGCACCGTGGTGGAGGGTGCCGCGTTCGCGGTCCAGGAAGAGCACCGAGCAACTGGCACTGGGCATGAGGTGTTCCAGCGAGGTGAGGATCTCGGTGAGCACCACCCGCAGGGGCGCGGCACCGGCGATCAGCTCGAGCACCTCGGCCTGACGGTCGAGGACCTCGCTGGCGTCGTCAGGCTCGAGCTCCTCGCCGGGCCGACTCCCCGATCGGGGCTCGGGCATCTGCACCGCGTTCATGCGTCACCCACCAGCTGGTAGCCGACGCCGCGCACGGTGCGCAGCAGCTGCGGTTGGGACGGGTCCTGCTCGAGCTTGAGCCGCAGCCGGTGGACGTGCTCGGTCACGGTCGCCTCGCCGAGCCACTCCGAGGACGTGTTCCACACCTTGTCGACCAGTTGGCTTCGCGTGTAGACGTGGCTCGGGTGCAGGGCAAGGAACGCCAGGAGGTCGAACTCCTTGGGCGTGAGGTCGACGTCCCGGTCTCCGAGCAGAACCCGTCGGCTGGTCGGCTCGATGCGCAGTGCGCCGACCACGACCGCCTCACCGGACAGCTCCGGAGTCGTGCGCCGCAGGACGGAGCGGACCCGGGCCGCGAGCTCACCGGGCGAGAACGGCTTCACCAGGTAGTCGTCGGCACCGAGGTCCAGCCCCATGATCCGGTCGTTCTCCCCGCTGCGGCCAGACAGCACGATGATCGGCATGTCCGACCTGCCGGCACGCCCGCTCCGGACCGCCCGCAGGACCTCCAACCCGCCCACCCGCGAGAGTGAGAGGTCGAGGATCACGAGGGTCGGGTGGTCGTCGCGAATCCGCTTCAGGGCCGTGTCGCCGTCGTCGGCCTCCACGACCCGGAACCCGGCGTCGTCAAGTTGCCAGCGCACCACCGTGCGGATCGCCGCGTCGTCGTCCACGACGAGGACGATCGGCGCGTTCGGGTCGACAGCACTGTCCACCTCGGACGAGGTCATGTCTGATGGCTACCACACGCAACCCCTCCGGGTCACCGTCCCGACCAGATCAGGCGCCCTTGGCGGCGACGAATCCGACCTCGAGGTCGGCGACGATGTCGTCGATGTGCTCGATCCCGACGGCGAGCCGGACGAGTCCGGGAGTCACCCCAGCAGCGAGGCGGTCCTCGTCCGGGCCCTGCGAGTGCGTCGTCGAGGCCGGGTGGATGACGAGCGAGCGCACATCACCGAGGTTGGCGACGTGCGAGTGGAGCTGCAGCGCCTCGACGAACTTCCGCCCGGCCTCGGCCCCGCCAGCGATCTCGAACGCGAGCACCGCACCCGATCCCTTGGGCGTGTACTTCTGCGCCAGCTCATAGAAGTCGTCACCCGGCAGGGAGGCCCACCGCACCGACTCCACCTGGTCGTGGCCCTGGAGGAACTCGGCCACGGCCTTGGTGTTCTCGAGGTGGCGGTCGATGCGCAGGCTGAGCGTCTCGATGCCCTGCGAGATGAGGAACGCGTTGAACGGCGCCACAGCCGGCCCGAGGTCGCGCAACAGCTGCACGCGAGCCTTGAGGATGTAGGCGAGGTTCGCACCGAGCGCCGACCCGACGCCGAGGTCCCGCGCGAACACGAGCCCGTGGTAGCTCTCCTCGGGCGTGTTGAAGTTCGGGAACTTCTCCGGGTCGGCGCCGAAGTCGAACTTGCCGCCGTCGACGATGACGCCGGCGATCGTCGTGCCGTGACCGCCGAGGTACTTCGTCGCCGAGTGCACGACGATGTCGGCGCCGTGCTCGAGCGGCCGCAACACATACGGCGTCGCGACCGTGTTGTCGACGACGAGCGGCACCCCCGCCTCGTGCGCGACCGCAGCCACTGCCTCGATGTCGAGGATCTCGATCTTGGGGTTCGAGATCGTCTCGCCGAAGAAGAGCTTCGTGTTGGGGCGCACCGCTGCTCGCCACGACTCGGGGTCGGTCGAGTCCTCGACGAACGTCACCTCGATGCCGAACTTCGGCAGCGTGTGCTTGAGCAGGTTGAACGTGCCGCCATAGAGCGACGGGGACGCGACGATGTGGTCGCCGGCCTCGGCGATGTTGAGGATCGCGATGGTCTCCGCGGCCTGACCCGACGCGACGAGCAGGGCGCCGACGCCACCTTCGAGCGAGGCGATGCGCTGCTCCACGACGTCCTGCGTCGGGTTCATGATGCGCGTGTAGATGTTGCCGAACTCCTTGAGCGCGAACAGGTTTGCCGCCTGCTCGGTGTCCTTGAAGACGTAGGAGGTCGTCTGGTAGATCGGCAGTGCGCGGGCGCCCGTCGTGGGGTCGGGCACCTGTCCGGCGTGGATCTGTCGGGTCTCGAAGGACCAGTTCGGGGTGCGTGCGTCCTCAGTCATCGCAAAAACTCCTTGTGTATGCCGTGCTTGCGGGCGTCGGTCGACGCTCCGCCTGGTCTTCACCCGGGGCACCCCACCGCGGTTGGAGGGTTGCCGGCCAGCGAGCCGGGGCTTTTCGCTGGCACTCATGACCTGTGCTTGAAACGTTAACTCCGGAGCAGGTGCCCACGGGAGCGGCGTCTCTGATCGTGGACCGCCATAGGCAGGCATGATGAGTCACATGACTTTCCACGTCGATGAGTACAAGGCGGCCGCTGGCCGTTACCGCGCCGGTATGCCGTATCGCCGGGCCGGGCGGTCGGGTCTCGACCTCCCCGCGATCTCTCTCGGCCTGTGGCACAACTTCGGTGACGACGTGCCCCTCGACCGTCAGCAGGCGATCCTGCGCCGCGCGTTCGACAAGGGCATCACCCACTTCGACCTGGCCAACAACTACGGCCCGCCCTACGGTTCGGCCGAGCGCAACTTCGGCTCGCACTTCGCCCGCGACTTCAAGCCCTACCGCGACGAGCTCATCATCAGCAGCAAGGCCGGCTACGACATGTGGCCCGGCCCCTACGGCCAGGGCGGTGGCGGCCGCAAGTACATCCTCGCCAGCGCCGACCAGTCGCTCCAGCGCATGGGCCTGGACTACGTGGACATCTTCTACAGCCACCGCTTCGACGAGACCACGCCGCTCGAGGAGACGATGGGAGCACTGGATTCCCTTGTGCGACAGGGCAAGGCGCTCTACATCGGCATCTCGTCCTACTCCGGCCCGCGCACCCGCGAGGCCGTCGAGATCCTGCGCGAGCTCGGCACTCCCCTGCTCATCCACCAGCCTGCGTACTCGATGCTCAACCGCTGGGTCGAGGAGGACCTGCTCGACGTCCTCGGCGAGACCGGTGTCGGCTGCATCGCGTTCTCACCGCTCGCCCAGGGGATGCTGACGAGCAAGTACCTCAAGGGAATCCCCGAGGGTTCACGCGCTTCCCAGGGCAAGAGCCTCAGCCCCGAACTCCTCACCGAGGACTCGCTCAAGCACGTGCGCGCCCTCAACGCGATGGCCAAGAAGCGCGGTCAGACTCTCGCCCAGATGGCACTGGCCTGGCTGCTCAAGGACTCGCGGGTCACGTCGGTCCTCGTCGGCGCGTCGAGTGTCGAACAGCTCGACGACAACCTGCTCGCGGTCAAGAACATCACCTTCAGTGATGCCGAGCTCAAGGCGATCGACAAGCACGCCGTCGACGCCGGCATCAACCTCTGGGCGAAGTCCTCACGCGGCTGAGCTTCAGGCGCGGGCGGTCCGCACGCGGTTGAGCCACCAGATGCCGAGCATCGGCAGGAACAGCGGCACGTAGCCGTAGCCGGAACCAAAGTGCGACCAGACCGTCTTGTCCGGGAAGGCGCTCGGCACGGCATACGACAACGCTCCGACGACAAGGACACCGACAAGCTCGACGGTGCACGCGAGAAGCGCGATCCGCGTGCTCTTGCGGTCGCCGCGTGCCATCCCGATGGTGGCGACGATGTAGATGACGGCCGCGAGCGCCGACAGCACGTAGGCGAGCCGCGCCCGGTCGAAGTACTCGAGGATCTGCAGGATCGAGCGACCCGTCGCGGCCAGCGCGAGGACGCCATAGACAGCGACGAGGATGCGCCCCGGGCCACGTGCGGAGTGGGGCTCTGTCGCGGAGTTCGTGTCAGGCATGGAGACCCCAGATCTGCTGCAGGCGAAGGCTCATCACGGCGACGGCGAAGGCACCAACGGCGATCGAGGCCATGGCCCACCGCGTCTTGTCCTTGATGGCGCTCCACACGGTGATGGCGAGGACAAAAGGCAAAGTGACGAGGTATGCCGTGAACGTCGCCTTCGGCTCCGTGCCCTCCAACGACGCGATGCCGAAGAGGCCACGGACGAGCTGGATGAGGACGCCGAGCTCGACGAGGGCGGCCAGTCCGAGGACGACGTTGCCGATGAGCCGGTCGAACAGGGCGTAGCCGGCGGCGACGACGGTCAGGAGGAACGCGGCGGCGACGAGCACTTGGGTGAGCGGGAGGAGCACGGCGGACAGCCTACGTCTCGTCGGTCACCCTCCCGGCGCGCGGCCAGCGTCCTTTGGTTGTATGGCGGGATGACTTCTGCCGAGATCGGTGACCAGCGCATCGAGTACGTCATCGACGGTCCCGACGATGCCGAGCCGATCCTGCTCATCATGGGGATGGGGGCGCAGCTCGTCGCGTGGCCGCCGGACTTCGTCGAACTGCTCGTGGCTCAGGGTTTCCGGGTCATCCGCTACGACAACCGCGACCAGGGTCTGTCGTCGTTCACCGACAGCCCGCCACCCAGGCGCGGCGATGTCGCCAAGGGATTGGCGGCGCGGCGGTTCGCCAAGGCGGACTACACGCTCGTCGATCTCGCCGGCGACGCCGCCGGTCTGCTGACCCACCTCGGCATCGACTCGGCTCACGTCGTGGGGGCCTCGATGGGCGGGATGATCGCGCAGGAGCTCGCCCTCAACCACCCGGACCGTGTGCGCTCCCTGTGCTCGATCATGTCGAACACGGGCCACCGCCGCTTTGGTCGCACCTCGACACGCCTGCTGCCCGCCCTCGTGCGCCAGATCCGCGCCGCTCCCCCGACGACACGCGACGAGGCCCTGGAGCGAAGCGTCGAGGCGTTCCGGGTCATCGCGGGCAGTGACTTCAACGAGGCCGAGATGCGGGTCATGGCCGAGGCGCACGTCGCACGCGGGGCCGTCACGGCCACGAGCCGTGACCGCCAGCTCAACGCCATCAACGCCTCCGCCGACCGGACCGCGCGGCTGCACCGGATCACCGTGCCGACGCTCGTGATCCACGGGCTCAAGGACCTCCTGGTCCTACCCAGTGGTGGGGTCGCGACGGCCCGCGCGATCCCCGGGTCGCGCCTGCTGATGTTCCCCGAGATGGGTCACGACCTGCCCCGCGGACGCCGGGCAGAGATCGTCGACGCGATCACGCAGAACGCGCGTCGCCCTTCGCCCGCTGGGTGAGGGTGACAGCTGCCGCCGCGATGACGACGGCGGCAACGAGTGCCGTCGAACCCACGATGCTCGAACGCGGCTCGTCGGTGAACCGCCCGACCGCCAACCACGACAGCCCCCACACCGCCGCCGCCGCGACTCCCCAGCGGGTCGGCTCGGCACGCATCAACCCCACGGCCAGCGCCGTCACGACGACGAGGGCCACCACCGCGGCGGCCACCGCTGCCACACCCCGGGTGAAGTCGAACCCGCTGCCGGCCACGGCCGCGGCGACGTTGGCGAACGTGGCCACGGCGACCCAGCCGAGGTAGAGCCCCACGGTCCCCCGGACGATCCACGTCCCGACCGCGCCGCCCGCTCCATCAGGTATGGCCGCCAGTTCCAGAGCGAGCCGAACGAGCACGAGCAGCAGCAGGACGATGACGAAGACACTGAGCCACACCCAGCCCTGCTGAGTCACGAGCAACCACGTCGCGTTGAGAACCATCGATGCCGCAACCCACCAGCCCGTGCGCTGGGCCAACTCGCTGCTGCCACCCCGTGGGAGCCACTGCCACACCGTGTAGGCGGCGAGGCCGAGGTAGATGACCGACCAGATGGAGAAGGCCGGACCAGCGGGGGCGAGCAACGTGGCGTCCGCTGCGAGGGATCCACCGGCGGACTCCTCGACCCGCGTGCCAATCACCCCAACCCCGACGAGGGTGCCCAGGATGCAGAAGATCTCGGCGAGGGTGACGCCGATCTGGCGCGTGCGATCAGTGGACAACATGCCCACGAACTTATGCTGCGTCGGTGAGCAATGCACTCGACCCCCACGACACACCTGACGATGTCGGCGTGATCGAGTCACTGGTCGCCGAGTTCTTCGCCGCGTTCACCACGTCACCCGACCTCGACCGGCGGATGGATCGGCTTCGCGAGATGTTCCTGCCGGGAGCGCGAATCGTGTCGGCTGCAGGCCCAACCCTGACGGCTTACGGCGTCGACGAGTTCATCGAGCCGCGGCGCGCGATCCTGTCCGACGGCACCCTGCGCGACTTCAGCGAATGGCCCACCTCCGGTCACGTCGAGATCTTCGGCGACTTGCCCACTGGTTCGGTCACTACGCGAAGCAGGGCGTCCAACAGGACCAGCCCTTCGAGGGACGCGGCGGGAAGTCCATCCAGTTCGTCCGCTCGGCCGGCACGTGGCTCATCGCCGCGGCTGCCTGGGACGACGCGCCGCCCGCCGAAGACTGACAGACCGGGGAGTTCTCCCCATTCCACCGAGTCACGGCTCGCCCTAGGTTGGACGCATGACGATCCGGATCAAGGCCGGAGAGGTGCGCGCTGCGTGGGATCTCGGGGCCAAGGAAGCGCGCACCGACCTGGGGAACACGACTACCGACCTCACCGACGCGCAGGGGACGTCCATGGGTGACCTCGCTGACGATCTGACGTATGCCGTGGGCCGGCTGCGCGGGGTCACGACGACGACGAACCGGGTCATCGACTCGTTCAAGACGAACGTCGACTCGTGCATCACGACCTACACGACGACCGACCAGGCCTCCGCCGGAAGCTTCGCCACCCTCATGCCACCGCAGCCATGAGCAGGAGCCATGAGCACCGTCACCGACATCATCGACAAGCTGCAGGGCGTCCTCGCCGACCTGCAGGACATTGACCTGTGGCCCCCGTGGGATGCGGCCCAGACGATCGTCGACCTCATCGGCACCATGATCGAGATCGCCACGGAGGCACCGGATCCGGCACCGACCGACGTCGACGACGCGGCTGCCGCATGGCGTCGCCTCGGCCGGACGTGGAACGGCGCCTGCACCGACGTGGGACGCACGAACACCAAGACGACGATCGACATCTGGGAGGGCGACGCCGGCAACGGGTACCGCTCCTCCCTCACGGCGCTGGTGGACCGCATGGACTCGGTCGAGCCCGCCACGGGGAAGATCGACAGCGCGCTGGGGACCCTGAGCACCAAGATGACCGACGCCCGCAAGCGGCACGGCGACGCCTGGGACGAGCTCAACAAGCACACGTCGATCTCGTGGGGCGACCTGTGGCCGTGGGAGCTCAAGGACTACATCGCCGGCATCCTGCGCGCTGTCGTCCATGGCGCACAGGAACTCCTCGGGGCCTACCAGGACGCCAACTCCGCCATCACGACGGCGGCGCGGGACATCCGCAACGCCATCGATGAACTCGAGCTCCCCCACGAGCTCCCCGACGGCGTGAGCCCAGTCAGCGGCGTGAACCTCTTCATCGGTGGCGGCGACGGCAACGACTCAGGACCGTTGCGCGGCAACGTTGTCGAGCGGGCCAACGAGCGATGGAGGGATGACACCCGAGGAGCGGGCTGCCGCCCAACGGCTCCTCGACAACGCCCCGGACGACACGAGCCGAGGGTGGCTGCTCGCCGCCATCGCCGCCGGTGCGACGGGCGCGGCTCTGCTCAACTACTCAAGGAAGCTCGGTCAGCTCACGCCCGCTGAGCGCCAGGCCCTCGATCCGACGGCTCACCCGGGTGTCTTCGGCCAGCCGGACGCAACGACGTGTGGTTCGTCGAGCCTGCTCCTGGCAAAGATGCTCAACGACCCCCTCTTTGCCATGCGGATCATCACCGGTTACGACCCCCGCACTGGACAGGACATCGGCGACCCGGGTGGCGTGCCCGGCAAGGACGAAACCCCACTCACCGCCGCACTGGCGGCGGACGGCCAGAACGTCGACATGCACAACCGGTTCCAGCACGCCGCGATCGAGATGCACCATCAGACCAATGGTTTGACCACGCACGACGGCAATTTCAACGGCTGGTGGCCCGAGGCTGCCGGCACCAGCCCGGGTTCGGCGGCGCGCCAGATGGCGGGCGACGGCGGGTCCGGGACCGGTGGCAACTACGAGACTCGCTACGTGGATCCGGACAACGCTGGCGAGACCTTCGACCGCATCGCCCGAGCGGCTGACAACGGTCAGGCCGTTCCCGTCTACACCTACGACGTCGACGGAGACAGTGCAGGAGCCCACATCGTCCTCGTCACCGGAACGGAAGACGGCAACCTCCGCGTCTACAACCCCGGATCAGGCGAAACGACAGTCACGACGCGGGAGGACTTCGACTCGCGTCAGCTCAGTGGCTCGATGAGCTGGGACAAGCCCCTCGTCGCCATCCTGCCGCCCGAATGAGCCCGTGGCAGGCTGGCACCATGCGCGCACGGCGCTTGGTCGACGACCGTCGGCAGTGGCCGGGCTCACGGTGGGGACTCCTCAGCGGCTGCACGCCCAAGGATGGCCGCACCTACCCCAACGCCTCGGACGTGACACGAGCCCAGCAGGTGTGGGCAGATCCATGGCTGGCGACCGCCGGGGCGACCGTGCCGGGACCGGACGGTTCGGGACCCAACGTCGAGCGCTCCATCACCGGACGCGGCTACCAGACACAGATCGCCCCGCGCGCAGTCGCTCTCACCGAGGTCCGGGCCGCCCTCGCAGCTGGATGGCGGCTCGTCGGAGCCCAGTGCAGTGCAGACGAGCAGGGATTCGCGGGATCGGCCACGGCGCAGCTCGCTCGCGGCTCATCCCTGAACGACTGGAGCCTCGCCACAATCGAGAGCAGCACACGCAGCGCAGAACCGTCGGCGACCCCCACGGCGGGTGGTCCCGCACGCAGCTACACCCAGGTCACGGTCGGGGCTTCGGTTCCCCACCACCTCGACACCGCATGGCCCGACCCCCCGGCGATCGCTCTGGACGCCAGTTGCCTCCTGCAGGACCCGTCAACGACTCCCGCAAGCCCGGGGCCCTCGTCCACGCCCGCGGTGGTGCCCACCATTGGACGGTTGTCAGGCGACCGCATCGACCCGCCGACGTGGTCGGATGACGCCGAGGGCGACCTGCGTGCAGCAGTTGATGCCCTCACCAACGACCAGGGTTTGAAGTCCCTCGGTCTGGTCGTGGCGATGCCGGCGGCGCACGAGGACTCGGAGGCGCGCGAGGCTGCGATGGGTTCCGCGAAAGACGTCGCTGCAACCGGAGGTCTGGCCAGCTCCGTCAGTTCACTGGGCGCGCAAGGATGGACCTTGACGTATGCCGCGTGCATCGGTCCCGGCGCACCGAACGTTGCCGAGTTGTCCCGTCCCGCAGGCAAGCGCACAGCAGTTCTTCGACTCTCCCAGGTGCCATCCACGGCCAGCGGCTCACCGGTCGAGGCGACCGTTGTCGTGTCCACGCCTGGGTTCAGCCCTGAGACGCCAGCAGCCGTCACGGATCCGTGCTTCGCGGCTCCAATGCCGCCAACAGCGTTCTCCCACAAGGGGGTTCCATCACTGGGACCGACAAGGATGTTCCCGGTCCAACGCTGATGCTGGCTGACCCAACGGCAAGGTCCCGCACAACGCGGCATACAGCACGCGTTCTGCGGGACCTTGTCTCGTCAGCCGGGGGACTCGGCTCAGGCGCTGGTGAGGGACTCCGTCACTGCGGCGACGAGCATGTCGACCTCGTCCTCGGTGATGACGAGCGGCGGCGCGAGACGGATCGTCATGCCGTGGGTGTCCTTGGCGAGGATGCCCCGGTCCATGAGTCGCTCACACAGCTCGCGGCCGCTGGGGCCACCGGGGGTGACGTCGAGTCCGGCCCACAGCCCGCGCACGCGCACGGCATCGAGCCCGTTGCCGACGAGCGGCTCGAGACCGGCCAGCAGACGTGCACCCAGCCGGCGCGCACGCTCCTGGAACTCACCGGTGGCGAGCAGACGGCATACCTCGTGTCCGATCGCGGCAGCGAGCGGGTTTCCACCGAAGGTGGAGCCGTGGGACCCGGGCGAGATGACGCCGAGGACGTCCTTGTTGGCGGCGACGGCGGAGACGGGATAGAGGCCGCCACCGAGGGCCTTGCCCAGGATGTACATGTCGGGCACGACCTCCTCGAGGTCGCACGCGAACGTCGTGCCGGTGCGCGCGAGACCCGACTGGATCTCGTCGGCGACCATGAGGACGTTCTGCTCGGTGCACAGGGCGCGCAGGTCGCGCAGGAAGCCCTCGGGCGGGACGACGACGCCACCCTCACCCTGGATCGGCTCGAAGAGCACGGCCACCGTGAACTCGTCCATCGCAGCGCGCACGGAGTCGATGTCGCCGTAGCGCACCGCGCGGAATCCCGGCGTGTAGGGGCCGTAGTTGTCGTGCGCGACCTTGTCGTCGGAGAAGCTGATGATCGTCGTGGTGCGGCCGTGGAAGTTGCCCTCCATGACGATGATGTTGGCCTGGTCCTCGGGGACGTTCTTGACCTCGTAGCCCCACTTGCGGCTGACCTTGATTGCGGTCTCGACGGCCTCGGCGCCGGAGTTCATCGGCAGGACCATGTCCTTGTTGGTGAGCTCGGCGAGGGCCTGGGAGAACGGGCCGAGCTGGTCGTTGAAGAACGCGCGGCTCGTGAGCGTCAGGGTGCCGAGCTGCTGGCGGGCGCGCTCGACGAGCTGCGGGTGCGAGTGGCCGAAGTTGAGAGCGGAGTAGCCCGCGAGGCAGTCGAGGTAGCGCTTGCCGTCGACGTCCGTGACCCAGGCGCCCTCACCACTCGCGATGACCACCGGCAGCGGGTGGTAGTTGTGCGCCGCATAGCGCTCGGTCGTCTCGATGTGCTGCTCGGTGCTCACCGGTGCGGTGGTCTGCTCGGGCGTCATTCTGGCTCACTCCTTCGTCGTGTGGTCGCGATCACTGTATCCGCCGAAGGGAGGGTCCCAGTCAGGGCTGGCGACGCCCCAGGGACCACGCCGAGGCCTCGTCGAGCGACCCGTCGGCGACCCGGGTGAAGACGAGGCGGTCGTGCAACCGGTTGGTGCGTCCGCCCCAGAACTCGACCTCGTCGCACACGATCCGATAGCCGCCCCAGAAGTCCGGGACGGGCACGTCGTCGACGTTGCCCTGGTCGGGCCACTGGGCGGCATACGTCGCGTATGCCGCTTCGAGCTCGGCTCGCGAGGTGGCCGGCTCCGACTGGCGCGACGCCCACGCCGAGATCCGCGAGCCCCACGGTCGCGACCCGAAGTAGTCGGTGACCTCGTCGCGCTCGAGCAGCACGGCGCTGCCGCGGAAGCGGATGGCGCGAAACATCGAGGGCCAGGTGAGCGAAGCCGCGACGCCAGGGTTGCCGGCGAGCTCAATTCCCTTGGCGGACAACGTGTTCGTGAGGAAGCCCGGTCCGCGCTCGTCGAAGAACCGCATGAGGACGGTGCGGACATTGGGTATGCCGTCTGCGTCGACCGTGGCCACCGAGAGTGCGTGCGGCTCGGGCACATCGGCCTGGGCGCCGGAGCGCTCGACCGCCTCGTCGACCCAGAGCTTGGCCTGCTGCCACGGTGTCGCAGCGACCTCGTCCTCGGACAGGCCTGTTCCGGTGTAGTCGATGCGCGTCACGTCGTTCATGTCCTTGACCCTAGGCCGGTCGCGTGGGTGTCGAAGGAGTGGCCCCTCAGCGCAGCGCTCTGGGTCCCGATGACGGACAGGAGCTGGAGCTTCTCGTAGCTCTCGCTGCCGGGGGCTGCCGTGTAGACGAGCAGCATGTGCGACTGGTTCGGATCGAGCAGGGTCTGGCAGGTCAACTCCAGGACCCCGAGCTCGGGGTGGACGAAGTGCTTCACCTGACGCGGCCTCAGACCGACCTCGTGCTCGTTCCACACCGCCCGGAACTCCTCGCTTCGGGCGAGGAGGAGCTCGGCGAGCTCGGCCGCCCGCGAACCCGGCCCACGCAGCGTCGCCATCTCGCGCAGACCCGAGGCCCACATGCGGGTGAGGAACGCACGGTCCTCTTCGGCATAGAGCTCTCGAGTCGTCGGGTCGGTGAACCAGCGGAATCCGATGGCTCGTTCCGGCCCGGTGTATGCCGTCAGGTCACCCGTGAGGGCGACCCCGAGTTCCGTCTGTCGAAGGGTCTCGCCCAGCTCGGTGACGATCTCGGCAGGGGTGTCGTGCAGGCGGTCGAAGATGCGGAGCAGTCCCGGGCTGATGTGCTCGCTGGCCGGACCTCGGGCGGGCGGGGTGTGACCGGCGAGGCGGAACAGGTGGTCGCGCTCGTCGAGGGAGAGGTGAAGTCCCTGCGCGATGGAGGCGATCATCTGCTCGGAGGGATGGGGACCGCGTTCGCGTTCGAGGCGCGAGTAGTAGTCGGTCGACATGTGGGAGAGCAGGGCGACCTCCTCGCGTCGCAGCCCACTCGTCCGGCGGCGCTGCCCACGTGGGAGGCCAACATCCTCGGGCTGCAACGACTCTCGGCGGCGGCGCAAGAACTCAGCCATGCCGGTGCGGTCGATGACCATGGTGACTCCTTCGTGGGTGCGGTCCCTTTCTACCGGCTTCGCGGACGGACATCCACGGCCCGACGATCCCCCTCTGGGCCGGTCCCTCGCTCGACCCAACGTCGTCCGGAGCCGCGCCCGCTGGAGAGGGGGATCAACGGGCCCTGAATAACGTGGCCGACTTCGGCCACTCTGGAGGAACGCCGTCCCCGACCAGGAGTGACCACATGCCACGCAAGACCATCGACATCACCCTCCCCGACCTGTCCGGCAAGCGCGCCGTCGTCACGGGCGCCAGCGATGGGATGGGTCTGGTGATCGCCGCGCGACTCGCAGCGGCAGGCGCCGAGGTGATCATGCCGGTCCGCAACCGGAGCAAGGGCGACGCCGCCATCACGAAGATCAAGCAGGCGCAACCCCGGCGCGAACCTCTCGCTGCGCGACCTCGACCTCTCCTCGCTGGCCTCGGTCGCCGCTCTCGGCGAGACCCTGGGCGCGGAGGGGCAGCCGATCCACCTCCTCATCAACAACGCCGGAGTGATGACGCCGCCCGAACGCCAGACAACTGCCGACGGCTTTGAGCTCCAGTTCGGGTCCAACCACCTCGGCCACTTCGCGCTCGTGGCTCACCTGCTGCCTCTCCTGCGAGAGGGCCAAGCGCGGGTGACCTCGCAGATCAGCATCGCGGCCAACCGCGGCGCCATCAACTGGGACGACCTCAACTGGGAGAAGTCCTACGACGGGATGAAGGCCTACAGCCAGTCCAAGATCGCCTTCGGGCTGTTCGGGCTCGAACTGGATCGACGCAGCAAGGCCCTGGGTTGGGGCATCAGCAGCAACCTCTCGCACCCGGGCATCGCCCCGACGAACCTGCTCGCCGCTCGCCCGGAACTGGGCCGTGACAAGGACACCTTGGGCCGGCGGGTCGTCCGCGCACTTTCCGACAGGGGCATCCTCCTCGGGACCGTGGACAGCGCCGCGCTGCCGGCCCTCATGGCCGCGACCGACCCCAACGCCAAGTCCGGTGTGCTCTACGGGCCTCGCGGTCTCGGCCACCTGGGCGGTGCACCAGGAGAGCAGGCGATGTACTCCCGACTCGTCAGCACCGGTGACGCTCAGCGCATCTGGGACATCTCAGAAGAACTGACGGGGACTGATTTCGCGACCGCCTGACGTCGACCAGTCAGGTCGGCCACGTGAGATCGGCCCGTGACGCCTCGCAAGTGACTTCAGTCCGTGGCTTCAGTCCGTGACCTCAGTCCGTGACTTCACATCGTGGCGTCAGTCCGTTGCGTCAACCGATCGACCGGCGAAGGCGGCGAGGCGGTCGTGAACCGACGCTGCGGAGGCGACGTCCACCTCGGGCTCGAACGCCCCCTTGCGGTTCTCCGGTGTGAGGTTCGCCGACATGAAGGCGAGCGCGTGCTCAGCCACCTCGTCGTCGAGCGACGTCTGGCTGCCGATCGACGTCGCGAGGTCCCAACCGTGCACGGCGAACTCGGGGATCGCCGCGTTCGACGACTCCATGGCGTCGTTCGAGTTCAGGTGCTCGACGAGCTTGTCGGCACCGGCGCGGAAGTCCGACGCCGGGTCGTCACCGAGCTCAGGCGGGTTGGCCCAATCCACCTTCTCCCCCGAGAACATCGAGACGAAGTTCTGCGGTGACGCGACGACGTGGCGGACGAGGTCACCGACCTTCCAGTTCTCGCAGGTCGACGGCTGGTCGAACTGGTCCGGCGAGACCTCATCGAGCAGACCCGCCGTCTGGTCGAGAGCGCGGGTGAGCAGCGAGCCGGTGTCGGGCTGGGCGTTCATGGCGAACCTTCCGTGGACGACTGGTAGGGCTTTCCCACGATAGCCAGCGGCACTGACGGCGACGGTTGCAGCGCCACACCAATCTGGCGCGACCCAGCCACGTCAAGACCAACAAGGGCGGGTCCGCTCCATGCTGAGGGAAGCGGCTGCGGACGAGCCCGGTTCGGGTGTGAAATGGGGCATGGCACGGCGCTGGCTCAGGTCGCGGCCCACCTTCGCGGGCCTCGTCATCATCGCGCTGGTCCCGTTCGGCGGGTGCTCCGCCCAGCAGGGCCCGAAGGCTCTGTGGGGAGCGTGCGCGGGCATCGTCGACACGGGCAACGAGGGCCTGCCGCCCGAGCGTCAGAATCTCCTTGAGTTCCAGTGCGGCAGCGTCACCGTGCCGCTCGACCATGACTCGCCGTCCGGCGAGACCCTCGCGCTACAGCTCGTCCGGGTGCACCAGAAGTCCACGCCAGCTCGTGACCCACTCCTGCTCATCGCCGGCGGGCCGGGCCAGTCCGGCGTGGACACGGCGCGAGAAGCAGCCGGCTACCTGCCGATCGGGTTGCTCGACAGTTTCGACCTCATTGGCTTCGACCCGCGGGGCGTCGCCCGAAGCGGCCCCATCAGGTGCAGCGATCCAACGGATGACCCGCAGCCGTTGCCTGATCCGATCACGCCGGCCGGCTTCGACAGCCTGGCCGCGCAGGCGCGCACGGCGGCTCAGCAGTGCGCGAAGGCCCTCGGCCCCCGTGCCAGCCTTTTCAACACGAACTCCACGGCGCGCGACATCGACCTCATCCGCGAGGCCCTGGGTGTCGAGCAGCTCACCTATCTCGGGTGGTCCTACGGAGCCAAGCTCGGGGCGGAGTACGCGCACCTCCACCCAGAGGCGGTGCGGGCCGCCGTGCTGGATGCCCCCACCGATCCGACCACGCCGTGGATCGCCTCGATGGAACGCCAGGTCGATGGCTTCGAGCACTCCTTCGAGCAGTTCGTGCATTGGTGCACATCACAGACAGCCTGCGACCCGTTGGGCGATGTGCGGGCCTTTGCCGCGAAGGTCATTCGCACCGCCGAAGCCACTCCCATCGCCAGTGGCCGCCCCAGCGATCATCGGCCCTCGAACGGCACTGACGTCATTGAAGGCATCATCGGAGCGCTCTATGACAACGTGCGTTGGCCGGATCTCGCGGAGGGCCTGGACGAAGCCGCGCACGGCGACTCGGGCACGCTGCGAGCCCTCGCCGAGGCGGGCGGCTTCCCGACGGACGCGGCCGACAGGGACACCAACACGGGCGATGCGAACTTCGTCATCAACTGCAACGACAGCGCGCCGGGGCCAACCCTCGATGAGATTCGCGCCGCGGCCGCGGCCATGGTGGAACGCTCACCACTGTTGGGAGCGTGGGGTTCGTTCTCCCTGTTCGGCTGCGCCTTCTGGGAGCCACCTCGCCACACCCTGACACCGCCGGCCGCACCGACGAAGGATCCACTCGTGGTCGTGGGCACGGTCCACGACCCTGCCACGCCGTATGCCGGGGCAGGAGTCATGGCACGCACGCTCGGCAATGCCGTCCTCCTCACGTGGGAGGGAGAAGGACACACGGCAGTCGGGCGCGACCGGTGCATCGGCGACCTTGTGACGGACTACCTCGTCACCCTCAAGGTCCCGCCCGACGGGACGCGCTGCCCCGCCTGAGGCAAGCACGGCCTCGCGTAGCGTCGGGACCATCATGGGGATCCACACTTTTCACCTCGCCGTTGTCCCGACCGCCACTGCCGCCCGGACGCTGCTCCAGAACGGCAGCAACCACGCGATCAACGGACTCGAACACATCGAACACCTTTCCCTGATGCGCCTCGGCGCACCGGCGATCTCGCTCGAGCGACTCCAGTTGCGACGTGTGGCTGTCTTCGCACAGTGGGAGTCCGAGGGCGCACTCGACGACTACCTGGGTGCGAACCCGCTCGGCCGACAGCTCGCCAACGGCTGGCACGCACGCCTCGAGTTCGTCCGCCGTTGGGGCGCGGTGAAGGGCCTGCACCGGCTCCCCCTCAACGCGAGCACGATGGAGCCTGAGGAACCGGTTGTCGCCGTCACCATTGCGCACCTCAAACTTCCTCAGCTCCGACGCTTCTTCCACTGGGGCCGGCCGGTCGAGCAACTCGTCCGCGACTCCCCCGGCACCACCCTCGCCCTCGCCGCCGTGCGCCCGCCGCGGACCTTCTCGACCTTCAGCGTGTGGAATTCAGTGCACGAGATGCGCGCCATGGTCGAGGGGCACGGCTCGGGTCACTCACCGCAGCGCCACGCCACCGCCATGGCCGAGCGCGAGCGTGAGGACTTCCACTTCGAGTTCACGACGCTGCGCTTTCGCCCGCTGTCCGAACACGGTGAGTGGGAAGGCCGTCGCGGAATCATCCCGATGCGCTGAGTGACGATCCGACGAACCACGGCGTATGCCGTCGCTCCCCTCCGGCCGCTCGGCTCGCCTGCCCTTCGGCTCGTCTGTCCCTCAGCTGGCCACGAGTTCGGCACTCGCCAGCACCTCGTTGGGCACGGCGTAGAGCTCGTCCCCGACCCTGACCTGGCTGCGTGTCGCGAACGCCGCCTCCACCTCGCCCACGGCTCCGTTCATGGGACCGGACGCGACGATGCGGACGTAGGTGCCGATCGGGAACGGCGACGCAACCGCCGCCGCCGACAACGCTGACGACACCGCCGGAGCCGCCGGTCGGGATTTCACCGTGCCGTGCGACGCGATGATCTGGTCGAGCTCGGCCCGATAGGCCTCGCCCATGTCGACGCGCTTGCCCTGGTAGGTCCACGTGAGCAGAGCCGCGGCATCGAACTCGGGACTGCACGTCAGGCAGCTCATCACGCGGCCGGGTCGGCGGTGCCTCGTGTAGTGGTGGCCCTGAGGGCACTCCCCGCGCCACGGACCCTCCACGCTCGGCGCCTCCGTCGAGACGGTGCGCTCACCGGAGCAGCCGATGGCCATGGCCTTCGCGCGCCACACGGCGTCGTGCCCATGGGCGGGCCCGACGAGGGCATGGGCGATCTCGTGCAGGATCGTGTCGCGCACCTCGGCCTCGGCGTGAAGGCGAGTCAACGGAGCGCTGAGGGAAATCGTGCGGGAGGCAAAGCGGCATACGCCAGCTCTGGTCTTGGCGCGGTCGGTCGTGACGGTCCAGTGCTCCAGCCCGTGCTCCCGCAGCAGGCGGCGCCCGAGTGCGAGTGCCGGTGAGATCTCCATGACCCCATGCAATCAGCCACCTCTGACAGCGCGCCTCGTCACGACGCGTAGTTGCCCTTCGCCCACTCGAGCACGGTCGTCGCCAATGGGCTGAACTCGGGGTCGATCATCACGCCGGTCCTGATGCCGGACCATCCATGATCGCGCGCCGGCATCGGGACGTAGCGCTTGTGCACGGCCGGGCTCGCCACGACCGCGGCCTTGAGCGCCGGTACGTCAATGTCCGAGTCGCCGTCTCCCGCCGAGACGAGCAGCGGCACGGTCGTGGCCTTCGCCGCCTCCACGGCATCGGGCACGCCCTTCCACGTCCCGGGTCCCGAGAGGTTGACGATCGCGTCCGCGCCAGCCTTCTGCCCCACGCCCATCGCCAGGACCCCGCCGAGCGAGGCACCGACGATGGTCACCTTCGTGGCGCCGCGGGTGCGTGCGAAGTCCACTCCGGCCTTGAGCTGTGCTGTCCAGTCGTCGGAGAGCGTGTCGTCGCACAGTGAGCGGCCATAACCGCAGACATCGAGCATGACGACGTTGACACCCTTGTCCGCCAACCACTCCCCGTAGGTCGCCCATCCGCAGAACCCCGAGGCCGCGGTCTGGTGGAGCAGGACGACACCCACGCTCCCCTCCCCCACGACGCCGGCCGTCAAGGTGCCCCCGGGCGCAGGGATCTGGACGACATCACCCTTGGCGGGCATGTTGCAGCGCTCCTTGACGGTCTTGGGCAAGGGCGGCGTTGCGGCTGTCGTAGGTGTTGAGCTCGCACCGACATCCCCCTGCGATGTCGCTCCCGCACCACACCCCGACACGGCGAACATCGTCGCCACCATGACCCAGCCCCATCGCTTCATATGTCAACATTGACATATGAAGCGTGAGGAGTCCACGGGAAACCTCGGATTCGCACTGCTCGGGCTCCTCGCCCGCAGCCCGAGCACGGGCTACGACCTGGCCCGTCGCATGGTCCGGCCGGTGGGATATTTCTGGAGCGCCAACCACAGCCAGATCTATCCCGAGCTCGCGCGGCTGGAGGCGCGTGGCTTCGTGCGGCACACGGTCATCGAGGGCGCCGGTCCCAGACCGACGAAACGGTATGCCGTGAGTGCGCGTGGTCGAAAAGCGTTGCGGGAGTGGGTGGTTGGCGAACTTGAACCTCAGCCAGTTCGCGACTTGGAGACCTTGCGGCTGTGGAACATGTGGCTGCTCGACCAAGGCGCTGCACTGGCCTTGGTGGCCGAGGCCCGAGAAGGCCATGCCGAACGCCTGGCGGCGTATGAGCTCGAACTGGCCGGGCTGGAGGGCGACCCGGACGCGGCTGATCCGACGAATCCACAGTTCGCCAGTGCCCTCACGCTCGAAGGTGGAGTGCGGACACGACGGGCAGCGGTGGAATGGTGCGACTGGATGCGCGAGCGGCTCGAGGCAGCCTCGACCTGACCGCGCCCACCCTGGTGTCGCACGACGGATGCCTGCGAAGAAACTGATGACGGTCAGGGGACTGTCAGGTGAGGCGTATAGGGTTTGTGCAACCCTGCACCGAGGAGAGTTTGATGGCGACCCGCGACGACACCCCCGTGAATCCCGACCGCTGGGACGGGCGCGCACGGCGCACGCTCGCCCACGCCTTGCGTTCACGAGTCGCAGGCGACGACGCGGCAGCCAAGGCCGCCGTGATCTGGGGCGCGGAGGGCGAGCGGTGGTTCACACCCGAGGACCCGATCTGGCGGGTGCACGCGGATGCCGCGATGTTCCCTGGTGGCATCCGGGCCCTGTTGCTGCAGTCGCTGCACCCTCTGGCCATGGCGGGCGTGGCCGGTCACTCGGGCTTCAAGGGCGATCCGTGGGGACGACTGCAACGGACGAGCGAATTCCTCGCGACGACGACGTTCGGCACGATCGAGCATGCCGAGGTGATGATCGACCGCGTGCGCCGGATCCACGAGAGAGTGCGCGGGAAGGCTGCCGACGGTCGGCCCTATGCCGCGAGTGACCCACACCTGCTCCAGTGGGTGCACGTCACCGAGGTCGACAGCTTCCTCACGTCGTTCCAGCGGTATGCCGCGCAGCCGCTCACCGACGCCGAAGCCGATCTCTACGTCGAGCAGACCGCGATCGTCGCGCAGCGGTTGGGAGTCATCGATCCGCCCCTGACGACTGCGGCTCTCGCCTCGACCATTGATGCGTACCGTCCCGAGCTCCAGTCCACCCCCGAGGCTCGAGAGGCGGCACGGTTCCTCCTGGTTCACCCGCCCCTGCCCGTCCTGGCCCGCCCGGGCTACTCAGCCCTCGCTGCAGGCGCCGTGTCCCTGCTCCCGCGATGGGCACGTTGGCCCTTGCGACTGCCGTGGCTGCCCGTGACCGAGCGAGTACTGGGCCTGCCGCTGGGTGGGGCTGCCACGTCGGCGGTGAGGTGGGCGATGACCGATCCGCGGGACGTGCGCGCCGTGGCCGCAGCCAATCGGGCGGGATAGCCCGCACAGCCCGTCACGTCGCTCGCTCGTCGGGTCAGGTCAGGTCAGGTCAGGTCAGGCCGGGATAGGCCGAAGCGCTCGTCACGTCGCCACCCAAGCGGGTCAGGTCAGGCCGGGACGTCCCACAGCGCGACTTCCTCTTCCCGTTCGCGCCACAGGGCGTCGTCTTCCCAGCTCGCGAGGTGTTCGGCTTCGAGTTCGTCAGCGATCTCCAGCAGAACGGACTCAGGAATGGCGTGCTCCCACCCCTCGGACGGGGCGGTGTTGAGTCGGCGACGTCGACGCTTCGCATCGTCTCGCTCCCGAGCTCGGGCGAATTCGGCCTGTCGCTCGGGCAGATGTCGGTCATAGCTCCCCGGACTGAGGTCCCAGGTGACGGATCGGCCGTGTTCGTCCGGCGGATGGACCACCGCGATCAGGCGCTGCTCGTGGACCTGGGTGTGGTGGCGCTGGCACAGCAGCGCAGCGTTGGAGAGATCCGAGGGGCCGCCGTCGACCCAGTGCACGACGTGGTGCGCCTGAGACCAGGCCGCAGGGGCCGTGCAGCCCGGGAACGTGCACTGCCGGTCGCGGTGCCAGAGGAACCGGCGCTGCCCCAGAGTGAACAGGCGAGTGACCCGACCGAGGTCAGCCACCTCGCCGTCAGCGCCCAGGACGACCGGGATGATGTCGGCGTCGCAGGCCAGCTGGCGCACGACGGACGGGGCGAGCATGGTCTGGTGAGCGCGCGACCCCATCACGGCACCGCTCCCCGTGCCGCCAGTGACTCCAGCCAGTCCGGCCAGCAGGTCTGCCAAGGTGACGGTCACGTGCACGACGGTGGCTGCGGCGCCGGGATCCCTGTTCGCACCGTCGGCTGAGGCAGCACCGGTCAGCACGGCGTCCAGGGCCTCCACCCGCCGCTGACCTGAGCAGCGCAGGTCGGCCTCGCCGGTGTCGGGGTTGGGCGCCGGCTTCGACAGCGGCCCGATCGCGGCCTCGAGCCGCGTGGCCTGGGCGGGAGTCATCGCCATCCGATATTCCGTCAGGTCTCCGTCCGACACCACAGGACTGGACAGGAAGGCACCAGCGCGCAGCCGCTTCTGCTTGTCGTCGAACTCGCCCTCGATGCCGTACTTCGCCAGCAGTCTTGGACGGATCTTGCGCGCCTGGGCCTGACCCCACTCGACACCGTGGTCGAGGATCGCCTTGGTCACGGTCGGCACGGCCTCCTCGGTGAGCAGGTCCTTCATCCGGGCCACCTCACGCAGTGCCGTCAGCGCGAGCCCAACACCCACCTCACCCGACATCACGCGCCCCCACACGATCCCCTCCGGCCGGTTCTCGTCGGCGAAGGCACCAGCCTCCGGCCCACCACGCGACCACAGTCCACCCGGGGTCGATGTCGCCGCCTCCTGCGCGAGCTGGGCCACCTGACCGGCGCCACCCTGGCGC
This sequence comes from uncultured Actinomycetota bacterium, assembly GCA_963807825.1. Lineage (GTDB taxonomy): Bacteria > Actinomycetota > Actinomycetes > Actinomycetales > Dermatophilaceae > Knoellia. The sequence continues at coordinate 169,193 of CAWEDC010000004.1, read as the reverse complement.
AGCGACGGCGCGTGCTCGCGCACCCACGAGTGAACGGACCCGACACCACGCCGAGCCGAGGAGAACTCGCCACGATGGCACGCCTCGGCCGTGACGCGCACCTGCGCTGCCGCGGCTTGCGACTTCACCTCGTCGGCCAGGGTCATCAACTCGGCGAGATCGGTGGCGCTGAGCGAGGACAGGACATCTCCGACGCCCGCAAGCCCATCGCGAGCAGCGTTCAGCACCCCACGCAATGGCGTGACGGGAGCCAGCTGCTGCTCGTCCATCGATCCCTCCTCCAACGACTGATCCCAACCTATCGGCAACCACTGACAACGCCGCCTCCGAGCGAATCCCTCACTCCCCCAGCCGAACTCACGACCAACCCACCCGGCCCAGAGCCACTGAAGAACGCTCACCAACCAACCTAGACGCGACCACTGACAGCCAACTCCCGACGCGATCCGCCGACGTGTGCCACGTTGGGTTCCATGCGATTTGCCGAGCCCCAGGTGACACCGAGAACCGACCCTCGGCCACTGGTCATCACCACGGCAGTCGCCCTCGTCTCCGTCGCTCTGTTCGCTGCCGCACTCGCCTTCGGCTGGCTCGGCCCCGACGTCGGCCGCGGCGGGAGCTTCTGCGAGGCGGCCCGCGACATGCTCGTCAAGCAACCTGCCAACACCTTCAGCAACCTCGGCTTCGTCATCGCCGGGCTCGCCGCCGCCTGGCACGTCTCCCGCCGCGGAAGCGGCACGATGAGCGCAACCCTGGGGACGGCATACGCCGTCTTGGTTGTTCTCCTCGGCCCCGGAAGCGCAGCGATGCACGCATCCCAGAGCGTGCTGGGCGGCCATCTCGACGTCTACAGCATGTATCTGCTCGCGTCCTTCGTCATGGCGTATGCCGCCGCGCGGCTCCTTGCGCTCCCGGCCGCCGGATTCGCTGGGCTCTTCGCGGCTTCGCTCGGGGTGTGCACGGTTGCGGAGTTCACGTCGGCGGACGTGCCCGTGGTCATGACGGCGGGCAACGCAGTCTTCGCGCTCCTGCTGCTTGCGGGGCTCGTCATGGAGATCGTGCTGCGCACACGTGGCAGCAACCGTCTCGACCTGCGATGGGGATTCGCCTCTGTCGCAACGCTGCTCGTCGCGTTCGCGATCTGGAACACGGGCAAGGACGGCGGCCCGCTCTGCGATCCGCACTCGCTGCTGCAGCCGCATGCGGTGTGGCACCTGCTCGATGCACTGGCTGCGTGGCTGCTCTTCCGCTACTACGTGAGCGAGCGGCCGTAGGGTCAGGCCATGCCAGACAGCTCCCGGGTTGCGGTCTACCTCGACTTCGACAACATGGTCATCTCCCGCTACGACAACCTGCACGGCAACAACTCGTGGCGCAATGACAACGCGCGGGACCATCGACCCGGTGGAGGCGAGGCCGTCGACCAGCGCCTCGCGGAGGCCATGGTCGACCTGGGCGCGATCATCGACTACGCGTCGTCGTTCGGGACGGTGGCGCTGACGCGGGCCTATGCCGACTGGTCGGTGCCGGCCAACGCGGCCTATCGCACCCAGCTCATCGACCGAGCCGTCGACCTGGTGCAGCTCTTCGCCACGTCGGGGACGAAGAACGGCGCCGACATCCGGCTGTCGATCGACGCGGTCGACGACCTCGTGGATCACGCGGACCTCACGCACGTCGTGATCGTCGGTGGGGACTCGGACTACATCGCGTTGGCGCAGCGGTGCCGCCGGATGGGCCGGTTCGTCGTCGGCATCGGGGTCACCGGGTCGACGAGTCGGGCGCTGGTGGCGGCGTGTGACGAGTTCAGTGACTACGCAGACCTGCCGGGTGTGCGGACGGTCGCGCCGATCAAGAAGGCGGGGTGCGGCGCCGCCGCCGCGAAGAAGGCTGCGGCAAAGAAGGCGGCTCCCCCGGCGACCAAGGCGCCGACGAAGGCGGAGAAGGCCGCCGAGAAGGCGACCGAGCTGCTGGTCCGCGCGATCCGCGTCGGGGTGGAGAAGAGCGATGACGGCTGGTTGCAGGCCTCGTCGGTGAAGCAACCAGATGCAGCGGATGGACTCGACGTTCAAGGAGAAGTCGCTCGGGTACTCCTCGTTCAAGGCGTTCATCGAGGCCCAGGCGACGTCGTCGAGCTCCAGTCCAAGGACAACGGACAGCTCACCGTCCGGCTGCGCTGACGCGCACCTGGGGATAACTCTGCGGTGGGTTTCGCGATTTTCGCGAGACTCCGTGCATGACTTCGAAGCGCGCGTATGCCGTTGCCGCCCTTGCCCTTTCGGCTCTCCTTCCGCTGGGCGCCTGTTCTCAAGCCGACCCCAAGCAGGAGGGTCCGGGCGCAGGCCTCCCCGACACAGCCGTCTCCGTCGGAAACCCCACGCGAGGTGCGTCTGTCCGTGAGCCAAGCCAAGGCCGTCGCGCTCCTGGGCCAGCGCGGAACCGGCTCCGTCTATCCGAACGCTCCCCGCAACGAGGGGATCAATGGGAGTGCCTGCGGCCAACCACTGAAGACTTCCGCCGGGTCAACATGGCTCTCATACGTGGGCGCTGAGCCCGAGGGCCACACCATCTCGCCAGAGGAACTCGCCAACGTAGACGTAGGGGGTGCCTTCTCGGCGGTGGCACTCCTTCCAGACACCGCAGCGCAGGCGGCCCTCGACGCGAAGCTCAAGTCTTGGGCGACCAAGTGCCCCGATGAAAGCGGTCCGGTCGACCCCATTGACCTCGAGGTCGACGGGGCCGACTCCCTTCTGGCCTACGGCCATGTCAAGCCAAAGGGCAGCGTCGCGACCAAGTACGCGTCGATCGCTGTGGCCAGGACCGGCAATGCTCAGATCATCTGCCAGCTCGACGCCAAGGACGCAGCGACGGCGAATGCCGCGGCGGCCACGTGCATCCAGGACATGGTCGGCGGCGCCAACGCGATCGCCGACCCGCTCTCGGCCCCGAGCCCGCGGGGAGCCAAGACGTTGCTGGCCAGCGTCCTGACACACCCCGAGGCCAAATCAGAAGTGTCGTTCGAGGACACGCTCAAGGTGCAGCCCCCATGTGGCGCGATGGATGCCACGCTCATGACGTCAGCAGCAGTCAACGCGAACTTCCGCCCCGCAGGCACGGACCTGTATGCGCCCACCACGGCTTCGGCCGGCGTTCTGGTGCTGAAGGATCCGCCAGCTGCAAAGGCAATGATCGTGGAGGCGCGGAAGACCTTCGGAAAGTGTTCCGGGGACTACGAGTACAAGCTCGGGCCCAAGAAGGTTCCAGCCCGGGTCCTCGCGGTCAAAGACGTTCCTTTCGGCGACGGCGGCTTGGCCATCACGGACGAGATCCGGTTTCCCAATCAGAAGCCTGAGCAGGGCTACACGGCGATCTTCAGCGTGGGGCCCTTCGTCATTCAGGTCGACCAATGGCAGCCAGGCCAAGGCGAGGTCATCGCCAAGGCCATCGCGGACGCGGCTCTGTGATGCGCACGACAGGCGCGCTCAAGTGGCGGAATCCGCCGATTTCTCTACTCTGGATAGCAAGACAGGATGCTTCGCGCCCCCTTGAGTGGCCTGCGAGCACCGCACGACGGAGGGGATCCGCACGATGAAGAAACGCACGACGATGACGTATGCCGTCGCCGCAGCGACCGCTGCCACGCTCCTGTTGGCAGGCTGCAACGGCGGCGACGAAGACCCGACGCCACGCCCACGCCGACCAGCTCGTCGACGACTTCGCCCAGCCCAAGCGGGTCCTCGAGCCACCACAGTCGACGCCCAGCCCATCCGTGAGCGTCAGCCTCCCCTCCGCGGCCCGTGCCAACACCGAAGCCGGCGCCATCGCTTTTGCGAAGTTCTTCATTACTGAGCTTGACCGCGCTATGTGTCAACCGACCCTTCACCCATACAAGCCACTGAGTCACTGCCTACCTGCGGAGGACTGTGCAGGGCGTCGTCACATCGGTGCGATCAAGGGCCTTCATGGCGATCAGACGAACACCAGGCGCGCACCTGCCGTTTCGATTGCGGGCGCGGAGTACGTCCCGCTCGAATGCACAAAGGCAGTCGACGTATTCGCCTCCTATAGTGCTGTGCCGCGCATCGACTCAAAGGTGGGCAGGTGATCCCACGGGAAAGGCAGAGAAGGTTGCTTACCGACTCACAGTCTCTTGGGCGGCCAACGGATTGGAACGTGGTGAGAAACCGATGTCCTCAATGATGAAGCCGCGATCTCACTGAGGCCGGACTTGGCGCTCTCACATGCTCCTTGGCGCGATGGCGGTAGCAGCGATCGGATTCGCCGCACCGCCATGGCCTGCGGACCCAACGAAACATGGGTCTCATCGTCCGCATGGCTGGACAATGGCGGAGTCGAGGCGAACCGAGTCCGGTTACTGCAGGCGGGAGCCACGGTCCGGAAAGGCACGTCACCTGGTCGAGGATGAGCCCGCCGAGGCAATCCTCAGCCCGTCAAGGTCGATCCATATCGAATACGCCTTCGCCTACGCGTGCGGTGGCATCGACCTCTCAGGCACTCGTTCCTGGTCAAATCCTCGGCGAGCCTTGTGAGACGGCGGCTCTCGCTTGCGAGTTCCAAGGGAGCGACGGCTGGTTCCCAGCGGCTAAATGTCTATCGGCGACTCCGCACAGGCTGGTCCCTGGCGGTCTGTCGGGCACTTCATGTGGTCCGTCCGACGTCCCACCTGGGGCACCTGCACCTCCACCGATCCCACCCTGGCCCAGATCCGCCAGGCGTTCCCTGCGCCTTCCGTTCGCCAAGCCGACAGTGAACATCCAGCCCGAGGGTGACGTCACGCTGGTCAACCTGCCGACGTACTTCGAGGCGCAATGGCCCAGCGGCAATCTTGGGCCCGGCGACATCAGCAAGCCGATCCAGTTGCTCTCGTGGTCGATCGAGTTCCGCATCGACCCTGCCGCGTACAACTACGACTTTGGTGACGGGACATCGTCCGGACCCACCGCCGATCTCGGGGGCCCGTACCCCGAGGGCAAGATCCGCCACACGTACAAACAGCCGAACCCGGCCGCTTCGGTGAAAGTCGATGCTGAGCTCACCGGCTCATATCGAGTGAACGGTGGAGCCAACTGGATCCCACTCAACGGCGTCGCCGATCTTCAGAACGAGCCTGTCGTGACGCTGCAGGTCCGCGAAGCCAAAGTCGCGCCTCTATGGCAAGACAGTTGAGGCGTGCAGGTCCTGTTGGAGGCGTGCACCGATCAAGTTTTCGGCGCTCAGTTGCGGTAGCGGTGATTGCACTTTCAGTTTCAGCCTGCGGCCAGGGCGGAAAAGTCTCGGAGTGCAAGTTCGTCGGTGACCACAACGGTCCCGGTTGACGACGAGAAGTTCGGCAGCCTCGCCCACGTCCACGCCAAGTGCGGCGGTTCCGGTCATCAGACCCGCCGCCGCTGGCGCGAAGACGGAAGCGGGCGCCAATGGCCTTCTTGGGGTTTTTCTTCGATGTACTAAACAGGGCCTACCAAGGCCCGACGACGGCGTCGATCCAAGACCTCGCACTGATTTCCACATCGAGTTGTATGAGTTGCGCTGCTGGGCATGCAGATCTCGAAGGGCTTCTTCAGGCAAACCAGCGACTGAGTTCCAATCGTTCTCTCCACCCACGGGCCTCACGTCACAGATGATCACCAACTCGGAAGTTCGTGTCACCTTCACGATGGCCCAGACCAGCGCTGACGTTCTCGATCGTAAACGGCAAAGGTGAGATCGATGTCGCCAGGTGGCAAAGTCCCAGCGACAGCTCGCCTCGGTTGTCGTTTGGGACCAAGACGGCTATGGTCGCATGGACGGCCCACGCATGCCGACTAGCGAAGCATCTCCGTGAGGAGCCGTCGTCGGTCAACTCGCCATGATTCGTCACACCAAGGACTGCCGACCTCAACCACGGCTCACCTCAACGGAGCGTCAGTCATGAGGACTCCGGGGTTGAGGATTCCGGCGGGGTCCAGGACTTGCTTTGATGCGCGCAGGGTCTGAGCGAACAACTCGGGTCGCTGCTGGTCGTACCAAGGTCGGTGGTCGCGTCCGACCGCGTGGTGGTGAGTGATCGTGCCGCCGTTCGAGATCAACGCGTCCGATACGGCAGCCTTGATCTCGTCCCACTGCTCGACGGTCTTGCCCCATGTGCCCGGCGGCATAAACGCCGAAGTACGGCGCCGGTCCGTCCGGATAGACATGCGAGAACCGGCAGGACACCACACCCACCAGCCCGAGCTGGCGCAGCGCATCCTCCGCAGCAGCCACCACTCCAGACCTCAGCGCCTCAAAGCCAGACCACGTGCACGCCGTCTCGAACGTCTCCACGATCATCGAGCGCGCCGCGAGCGCATCCCGCTGATACGGCATACGCAAGAACGACGAGCGCCACGTGTCGCCAGCCGCCTCTCCCCCGCCGGCGCCACCCACGTCACCCAAGGCGTCCGTGAACCGCGCACCCTCAGGAACCACCCCACCGAAGTCGCGGCACAGCTCCAGCGCCCGCGACATCCACGCCTCGACCGGGTGGTCAGCCGACTCGAAACCCGAGCACCAGCACGGTCGTCGGCACACCACCGGCATTCAAGAACGCCTCCACCGGATCCAGCAACCGGCAGTTCGACGGGAACAGCCCCGACTGCGCGACAGCACGCGTCGCAGCAACACCATCGGCATACTCAGCAAACGTCACCGACGCCGCCGCCCTCCACCTCGGCCGCGCCTGCAGCCGCAGCCACGCCTCGGTGATGACGCCGAGCGCTCCCTCCGACCCCAGGAACAGGCGGTCCGGCGATGGACCAGCCCCCGACCCGGGCAGCCGCCGCGACTCCGCAACACCAGCAGGCGTCACGACGCGCAGCGACTCCGTCAGGTCGTCGATGTGCGTGTAGCCAGTCGCGAAGTGCCCACCTGCCCGCGTCGCCAACCACCCGCCGACCGTGGAGAACTCGAATGACTGCGGGAAGTGCCGCAGCGTGAATCCCGTTGGCCTGAGCTGTTCCTCAAGCGAGGGCCCGAACACGCCAGCCTGCACCCGAGCCGCGCGACTCACGGCGTCGACCTCCAGCACGCGGTCCAACCCGCCAAGGTCGAGACTCACCACACCCGGATAGTCACCGCACCCGCGTGGCTCCACTCCACCGACGACCGAGCTCCCGCCACCGAACGGCACGACTGCAACGCCAGCATCGCTCGCCCAGTCCAGAACGGAAACAACATCCGCCTCCGACCGCGGCCGCACGACGAGGTCTGGCACGTCCGTCAGCTCGCCCCGAAGCGCCCGCACCACGTCCCGGAACGCCTGACCATGGCTGTGCGCCAACCGATCCACGGAGTCATCACTGCCCAACTCCCCCAGCGATGACGGCAACTCCACTCGCGACGCCGCCACTGGCAGACCCCGCGGATCCGGGGCTACGTGCTCGGTCAGGTCGGCGCCCGGCAACACGGCCGCCACCCGCGACACAAGGGCCGCACCCTCATCGGCAGACACCGCGTCTTCGACGTTCCCCCAGCCCCACCACGAACGTGTACGCGTCGTCACTGCGAGTCCTTTCGCGCCGGGGCATCCGGCAGATCGGCGACACCGTCCTTGGTGCCGGCCGGCAAGTATGTCGCGTGATCCCGCAGCTGTACCGCACGCCCACGCCGTTCAAGCGCAACGCGACCACCGGGGAGCCGACCCACGACACGGTGACTCCAGACATTGGTGGCCAGGCGGGCGGCATACGCCCATGGAGGCCGCAGCGGCAGCCCCAACTCGCGCATGCTCGCTGGCCCCAGCAGCACGGTGAGCATGCTGAGCAACCGTTCCTGGTCATAGCGTCCACGCGCCCGGGACAACAGCGGATTGCGTATGCCGTACTGCCGCTCCCGCTGTACGCGGACGATCGTTTGGGCGAGCTCACGACCGGCGTCGGTCTGGCTGGCCGCAGTGAGCAGGATGTGGAGGTTGAGCCAATTGCGCTCTCGCTCAACGTCGCTCAGGAAGTCCGGGTGGACGCCCATGAGCCACCCGACATATTTCCAGAGGTGCAGCAACGCCTTCGAGTCCGCGGCCGAGATCGGAACGCCGAGCGCCCGGCTGGCGACGATCACCGTGGCGTCGAAGAGGCCGAGCGTTCCCGCCTGGTCGGTCTGGTTGATGGGCAGGCCCCAACGCGAGACGTCCCAGTCAGGCGAGTTCTCGAAAGCAGCGTTGACCATGGCGTGCATGACGCGGACGTGCAGGGTCTGCCGCCACGCGTCACCGCCAGGACGCAGGGCTCCGGGAACCATGAGGCTGAGAACCCAGTGCTGCGTCTCGGCGAGACGCCGCATCGCCGAGTCCCCCGTCAAGGCACCGGTCGCGACAAGAAGGTCCGGCGGGCCACCGAAGCGATAGCCGCCCGTGAGCGACAGCATGAGCAGGACGTCACCAGCGTTGCGCCCCAACCGATTGAAGACGAGGGCGCCGCGATCCACGAGTTCCCAGTCGACCCATGGTGGCGTCGCAGTCACTGCGGTCATGAAACTCGCCAGCGCCTCGGGCAGGTCGTCGAGCTTCGAGCCCAACTCACCCTCGAGAGCCGACGCAAACTGCGCGCGACTGACCCGACCGCCGTCACCCACGCGGAGCCGCATCGCGGCGGCGAGACCGGCAGCAAGCTCGTCGCGTTCCATGAGCCCCACACCCAGCCGATCGAGCAGTGCCTCGTCGGCAGGTTCGCGCAGCCCCGTCAGCAGTCGCAGTGGGCGCGCAATGCGCTCTCCACGTGCCTCGGCCTCACGGTGCCGCGTCGGGACAACCGGGGCCTCGACGTCGGGGCTCGCACTCATGGACTCAGTCTCTCGCAGCGAGAGACCTGCCGCTGAATGGCGATCGATTCAGAGCCGTTGCCCGATGTCAGAGACCGACAGAGTCCGCCCCATGCTTTGCCTGGGCCTTGGTGTAGCCCTCGAATTCCAATTGATCGATGAGAGACGAGCGGGAGAAGCCCGACATATCGGTGTAGGCCTTCGCGGACTCCGCCGCCTCGGCATTCCAGTCGACCTTGAGAGTGCTGATAGCCACCTGGGCGTCCTTGGCTGAAAACCCCTCGAACTCCAACTGCTCGATCAGGCCCTTCTGCGAAAAGCCTGAGAGGTCAAGGTAGGACTCGGCCTGGCGAACTGCGTTCTCCTGAGCCCTGGTCAGTTCTGGCGCAGCCGGCGCGGGAGCCGGAGCTTTCGTCGTGGGAGCGGCCGTCGTCGGAGCCGGAGCAGGTGCAGCCTGCGTGGCTGCTGGCGTCGAACTCGGCTTGGCTGCCGTGGTCGCGCTCTTCACGCTCGCCGAGGCAGAGGAAGTAGGTGTGCCGGTCGCGGCGCTGGCAACATCTGGCTTCGACTCACCACCGCCGATGCTGTTGAAAGCCACAGCGAGCGCGACGAGCGCTGCGGGGATGATGAAGCGCTTCTTCTTGAACCATGGCCTGGCCGCAACAACGGCGCCTTGCCCCGCACCCACAGCACCGAACTGCCCGGGCTGAGCGGCCTGTGGCGGCGGGCCGGCAACAGGCATCTGAGAGGTGAAGGCCGGCTGCGACATCTGAGCGGGAACACTTTCGGTGTTTCCGACACCCGGCGCAAAATGCTCCGTCCAACGCTCGCCGTCCCAATACCGCTGACGACCATCTTCCTGTGGGTACCAACCTGCCTGCGCGTTGCTCATTGAGTTCCCCTTGCTGAAATGAAGGATGAAAGCGGGCATGACGAAATGAGCGCCTGTTGGCGCCGGAATGGGTGTCACAGCCCCCGCCCGCTTCACGGTCGTGATTAACCCCGCAAATCGGATCCTAGAGCGCTGACCCATATTGTGCGGCGAAATGCTGCTATTGCTCGTGCGGCCTGGATCGGTCCCGCTCAGACGAGCCCGGCGCGGTCGGCGATGATGCCGATCCCGACGCGGTTTTGCGCCCCGAGCTTGTCCTGGGCCCGCGCCAGGTGCGACTTCACGGTCGCCTCCCCGAGGAACAGCTCAGCGGCAACCTGAGCCGTCGTCATCTCGCGGGCAACGCACCGCACGACATCCCTCTCGCGATCGGTCAGCGTCGCGACCAGCGCCTCAGCGGCACGCCTCAGGTCCCGCGCCGGATCGGACTGGAGGTGTTCGACGACCTGCCGAGCGCTGCGCGCCGAGAGTGCGCCCTCCCCCGCAGCCACGGACTGCACCGCAGCGATGATGTCGAGCGGGCTCGCAGTCTTGAGCAGGAAGCCCGCGGCCCCGGCGTGCACCGCCCGCAGCATCACGTCATCGTGGTCGAACGTCGTCAGCATGATGACCTTCGGCGGCGAGGCCAGAGCGGACAGCGCAGCCGTCGTCGTGATGCCGTCCTGCCGCGCCATCCGCACGTCCATCAGGACGATGTCGGGCCGGTGACGGTGGATGGCCTCGATCACCTGGTCCCCGTCGTTGACGCTGCCGACCACCTCGAGGTCGTCGGCCGACCCGAGCATCGTCTCGAGCGCTCCGCACACCAACGGGTCATCGTCCACGAGCAGCACGCGCGTCATCGGGTCCCTCCTTCTACCTGATCACCGGGCGTCCACGCGGACCCGAGGTCGGCGGCCCACACCCACGGCAGTCGCGCGGCAACACGGAAGACCCGTCGGTCGTCGACGAAGCATCGGAAGTCACCGCCCAGCGTCAAAACCCTGTGGCGTATGCCGTCCAGCCCGCTTCCCGGGCGGAACTCCAGTGCCACGTGGGCCGGGAGATGGTTGGCCACCTCGATCTCGACTCCGGACTCCGGCGTTGCCCGAACGAGCACCCGCACCCCGATGCCCGGGGCATGACGGCGGGCGTTGGTGAGCAGCTCCTGGGTGATGCGGAACGCACTCCGACTCGTCGTCTCGTCGAGCCGGCCGATCCCTTCGAGCTGCGCCGTGGACACGAGGTTCACCCCGGTCGCGACCGTCTCGTCGATGAGAGCCGGGACGTCTCGCAGGGTCGGCACCGCCGCCGCCACGTCGGGTGAATCCGGCTGCCGCAGCATCGCCAGCAACGACCGCAGGTCCGCCATCGACTGTTGCGCATTCGCTCGCACCAGGGCAGCCGACTCGGCAACCCGAGGGTTGTCCCCGGACGTCACCTCCAAGGCGCCGGCGTGCAATGACAGCAGCGAAAGCCGGTGTCCCAGAGCGTCGTGCACCTCTTGGGCGATGCCGCTCACGGTCCGACTGACGCGCGACCTCATCACTCAAGGTGTCCACCACGACCTGCTGCTTCTCCACGACGATCTGCGCCTTCGTGAAGCGATCGCGATAGCGCAGGAGCATCGCCACCCCCACGGTCAGCGCCACCAACAGGATCGTGAGGACGATGACGACCGGCAGAGACAGAGGGTCGTGCACGCTCCCGATCTCGCCGCCTCGGAAGATCTGCCAGAACGAACTGTCCGAGCTCGTCCCGCGCGAGTCGCGCCATGTGGAGACGAAGGTGCTGGCCGTGACCAGCGCCCCGAGCGCCACTGACACTCGGTCGATCCGGCGCACGAGCAACGAGCCGAGAGCGATGAGTGCAGGCACGGGATCGAGGGGCACAACGAGCGGGACCACGGCCGGCCACCAGAGCGATCTGCACCGGGAAGCGGCGCCGCCAATTGAGGCTCACCGCCACGAGCGATCCCGATGAGCCACACGACCCATGGCCGAGGTCCGAGGCCGTGGGCATCAGCTGCCCGTGCTTGCGCACGTCCCACGTGGAGATCGCGAGAACTGAGCTGACGAAGCACAGCGGGAAGTAGACCAACCACATCCGCCACCTCGGCCGGCCCAAGCGCGGCACGCCAGAGCGCCGACCCCAACGGGGCGTGGCGTCATCGGCGTCGCGGTCATGTCGTCAAAGTAAAGCCTCGGACCGACAGGCACGTCCCCCGAATGGCTGGACACGGCATACCGGATCTCCCCCAAACGGCCAACGAAGGTGAGCCGCCCTGTGGCAGACCGCAACCCGGCATACGCGATGAACTCGGCTCATCACGCCAACCCGGCCGAACAGCGGCCGCCAGCCAAGGAGAACGACATGAGCGAGAACCCCAACTACACCCCGCAGCCCGGCCAGTGGCAGCCGACGAACCCGCCGGCGCCGCCCGTGAAGCAGCAGAACTGGTTCATGCGGCACAAGATCATCACCGGGGTGCTCGGCCTTGTCCTCGTCGGTGGCCTGGCGAGCGCACTTGGCGGTGGAGGGGACACGTCGAGCGCCTCGCCCGAGCCGACCACGGCCTCCTCCCCCGCCGCCGCCGCGGGCAAGTCCTCGGCTCCGGCGCGCGCCCGCAGCCCCGAAGGTCGACCCGGACGACGTCGGCAACGAGGCGAACCCGGTGACGATCGTCGAGGGCAAGGCGTTCGACATCCGCAAGCTGGCGTACGCCGCCGGCTGGAAGATCACGAGCAGCGACTTCGGCATGGAGCTGAAGAACCTCAAGGTGACGAACAACCGCGACGACCGCGACGGGCCCTTCGTCGAGATCAAGTTCATGAAGGGCAACGAGGTGCTCGCGTCCATCGACTGCACCTCGGACCAGATCCTCCCGGGCCAGACCGCGACCCTGAACTGCTTCGGGACCGAGCCGAAGCCCAAGGGCTACGACCGGATCACCATCAACGACACGTTCTGATCCGGGCTTCGCCCGATCCATTCCTGGGTATGCCGTGTGGCTGGCTTGGGTGGCTGCGTGGAGGGGCGCAGCCACCCGAGCCACCTCTGCGCCTCGGTGTCAGTGTCACTCGCGAACTCCCCGCTGGGGCGCCGGATGCTGGCGACGCTCGGCCCGGCGGCTCGACCCGGCAAGTTCGCGCACCGATATCAGTGGCGCCCCCACATCGCGTAGCCCCGCCAGCACCCCGTGCAGTTGCGACTGGTCCGCGAGCTCGCCCGTCAACGTCGAAGTCCCGTCACCGTCATGCCGCAGGGCGAGACCACCAAGGACGGCGGACCAGTGCGCATCGGGGTGACCCTCGATGCGGATCTCGTAGGTCGTGGCCACGTCCACACCACCGCGCGCAGCTCGACCCCATGACCCCGTCGCCCGTCGTCCCTCGGACCGGAGCTCGGGCACCGACCCGCGCCGGATGACCCACTCGGCCACGGCCAGGTTGATGACCCACGCCGCACCGCGCGACACGTCGAGAGCCAGCGGGCTGTGACCCAGCAGCGCTCCCCCGAATCCTTCGGTGAACGCCTGCGTCCCGGCCGCGAGCGCAATGGCATAGGCGCGCGTCATCCACGCCCGATGCCTTGCGACGTCCCCGCGCCGGATCGCGGCCACACCCAACCCCAGGCAGGCGATCATCGCCGAGCCGAACCCGATCCGCAGGCCGAAGAGCAGCAGCCCGGAGTCCGGTTGGCGCGGGAAGAAGAGCGTCAGCCACAGCGCCGACAACACCACCCCGAGCCCGGCGACGACGAGCACCCGTCCCGAGCGACGGTGCCATCCGGGGTTCCGCCCACGAAAGCCGGCGGCGAACTGCATCGAGCCGAGGACGGCATACACGGCAGCAGAGACGATGTGGACGGCGACCGCCCACGGCGACGCGGTGAACCGGGTGTCGCTCGGGATGAGACCTGGCCCGCCAGCGAGCTCGACGAGCCTGGCGGTCCCCGCGAGCACCGGGATGACGGCGAGCGCGACGAGGGCCAGAGGGGCGCGCCATCCGCTGCGGGCACGCCCCTCTGGCCGACTCACTGACGGAGTGCTCATCTCGCCGCAACCAGGTGTGACTGGTCGGCGGCTTCGTCGGCCCGCTCACCGCCGCGTGCGCTCTGGTCGCGGAACAGGGAGACGCCAAGTCCGATGAGTGCAATCCCGGTCGGCACGGCGAACGGACGGTTGTAGGAGTCGGGCAGCACGGCCAGCGCGATGGTGGCGGTGTTGCCGATCGCCAGCAGCCCAGCCGCCCACTTCGCCAGCACTCCGGCCCGGTAGGTGGTGAGTCCGAAGACGAGTCCGCCGAGGATGTAGAACGCCCCAATCGCGTTGAGCCACGGACCCATCGCTCCAATGTCGCCCACAGCCTTCCCACCGAAGGCCACGTTGACGACGTCCATGGCGTAGTCCGGGGATGTCGTCGCGATGGAGGGGAGCACGAATGCCGCAATGGCCGTGGTCGCGAACAACATGAAGTAGCCGATCGTGAGGGCGAGGTAGCCCACCAGCCCCCACACGCCGACGCGGCTGCGCTGGCGCAGATAGACGCCCGTGATGCCAGCCAACGCGAGTGCCGACATGACGGTCTTGGCGGTGTTCCGGACGAGCCAGTCGGTCGTGGTGAGGCTCGCGAGGTCCATGGGCGGGTGCTTGATCTGCACGGCGACGAAGATCGCGCCGGCGACGGCGAGGGCGATGCCCGCGGCCTGGCCGAGGCGAGTGGTGGGGATGATCATGGTGGGTTCCTTTGCGTTCGAGTGTGCCTGTGCCCCAACGGTTTTCGGGGTCAGGTCGAACGTAGGAACTGCGGGGGTGTGCCCGCATCACCACATGATGTGATTGAGGTGGTGATTGCCGGTCAGAGCAGCCCGAGCTCCTGCGCCCGCTCGACCGCGGTCCGTCGCGTCGTGACGCCGAGCTTGGTGAAGATGTGCTTGGTGTGGGTGCGCAGCGTGTTCACGGAGACGAACAATTCGCGGGCGATCTCCGGTCCGCTGAGTGCCGTTGCGAGGAGCCGGAGCACGTCGAGCTCTCGCCCGCTCAGCGCGTCGCTCGCCGTGGGCGCCCCGGCAGTTCCTGCGTTCGGGTATGCCGTCCGCCCCCGTGCCGCTTCCCGCAGGCGTGCGATGTCGGTCAGGGTGGCGTCGCGACCTCCGCGGGTGGCGTCGGGTTCGAGGGCGTCGAGTCGGCGCAGGGCCTCGGCCACGTGGGTCGGGTTGCCGTCGGACTCGTGCTCGGCCAGGAGCAGTCGGACAAGGGTGAGCTGGGCGTACTCGTCGAGATGGCCGGGATGCTCCACCTCGGCCACTGCGACGTCTCGCGCCCAGGCCCGGGCGTCGTCGAGGCGACCCTGCTCGAGGTGCAGCCGGGCGCGGGCGGCGGGGATGGGCCGCACGTCGGGGAAGTACCCGGGCACTTGCAGCTCCTCGGCCCGGTCCAGGAGGTCGACGGCTGCGTCGAGGTCGCCGTGCGCCCGGCGCACATCGGAGGAGACGACGAACCAGCGAGAACGGTTCTCCGGCAGGGATGCTGACTCCCCCAGGGACGTTGCCGTTGTGAGGTGTTCGGCTGCGGCGTCGAGGTCACCCTCCTCGATCAGGACGGAGGCGAGCCCGACGTGGAGGTCGCCGAGGGTCGCAAGCGCCGCGCCCCGGTGCTGACCCGCGGTGTCGAGCGCCCGCTCGAAGCGCCGTCGCGCCTCGTCCGGCCTCCCGCGCGCCTGCCACATCGAGCCGAGGGCGACGGTGCCACCCAGGGCGTCGGACACGTCGCCGGCCGCGGCCAGGCTCTGCAGGGCCTGGGAGAACGTCGTGACGGCTTCGGCGAGGTCGCCGCGAGCCCACGCCCCAAGGCCGAGGAAGCCGAGGGCCCCACCCCTGGCCATGTGGTCCTCGGGTCCGGTGAGGTCCAGTGCGGTGCGGGCGTGACGGGTCGTCGCGGCGGCGTCCCCTCGAGCCTGGGCGGCCGACGCACGATAGATCGCGATGGTCGCGGGAAGGGTGCGGAGTTCCTCGAGCATGGCGACCGAGGCACCCGGGCCAGGCACGGGCGGATGGGTCACCAGTGCGCGCTCGGCGTCCTCGAGCCACGCCTCGACTCCGTCGGGGTCACCCGCGATGAGGCGGGTCCAGGCCCGGCAGATGGAGAGCAACGCACTGTCGCGAATCACGTTGTCCGGCAAGGCTGCTGACCACTGCCGCAGGAGGGCGTCGCGTCGCTCTCGTCTCACCTCGGGCAACGCTTGCTCGACGAGGTATGCCGCGTGGCCGGGATCGTTGCCGGCCAGAGCGTGACGCACGGCGTCCTCGGGACGGGAGCGGGCGGCATACCAGTCGCTTGCAGTTCGGTGGAGGGCTGGGACGCGAGCCGGGTCCTGCGAGGCGAGGCGAGCGCGAAGGGCGTCGGCGAAGAGGTGGTGGTAGCGATAGCACTGTCGTTGGTCGTCGAGGGGGACGACGAAGACGTTGTCGCGCTCGAGTGACTCCAGCACCGCGCCCGAGTCATCGCGGCCGGTGACGGCGTCGCAGAGGTCGCCGGTGAGCTCTTCGAGGATGGAGGTGTCGAGGAGGAAGCGGCGGACGGGTTCGGGTTGGTGACCGAGGACCTCCTCGACGAGGTAGTCGAGGACGAACCGGTGGGTGCCAGCGAAGTCCGCGACGAACCGGACGGTGTCGCTGGTCCCGCGCAGCGAGAGGCCGGCGAGTTGGAGGCCTGCGGGCCAGCCCTCGGTGCGGGTGGCGAGCGCGGTGGCCTGGTCGTCGGTGAGGTCGAGCTGCATGACGTCGGCGAGGAACGCGCTGGCCTCCTCTGGCGTGAATCGCAGTTCGGCAGCGCGGATCTCGACGAGTTCCCTGCGGGCTCGCAGGCGCGGCAACGGGAGATTCGGGTCGGCGCGAGTGGCGATGGCGAGAGTGGAGTGGGGAGGCAGATGCTCGAGGAGGAACGCCACCGATCGCTGGACGTCGAGGTCGTGAATGACGTGGTAGTCGTCGAGCGCAATGACGGTGGCGGCGGGGTGGCTGTCGAGCTCGTTGACGATGTTCGTGACGATGAGTTCTGCGAGGGCCTGGCTCGGTAGGCGGAGACTCGACCCGGTCATCAGTGCGGTCGCCTCGGTGAAGTCACCGATCATGTTGAGGGCGGCGAGGAGGTGCTCGAGGAACCGGCGCGGGTCGTTGTCACCGTCGTCGAGGGAGAGCCAGGCGACGTCGGCGTCGCTTGTCGCGGCGAGCCACTGCGTGAGGAGGGTCGTCTTGCCGAACCCCGCAGGAGCGGCGACGAGCACGAGGCGCGGGTGTTGCGGCTGGCCGAGGAGGTCGGTGAGGCGCGGCCGATGGACCAGGTCTCGACGTGGGACCGGCCGATGGATCTTCGTGCCCAGCACCACCACCTGTTGAGCATAGGAGCGCGCAGGGCCGTATGGCCCTGTTCGGGAGAAGCGCCGCAACGTCGACAGCCCGCGACGAGGTTCTACACCGGGTCCGTGGAGGCGGCGACTGCGACAGCCAGGGCCATCCTTCGGGCCTTCTCGTGTCCATTCCTGGGTATGCCGTGTGGCTGGCTTGGGTGGCTGCGTCCAGAGGCGCAGCCACCTGGGCCAGGTGGTGGCCCGGCTGAGGCTCCTAGGTGGTCGGTGCCCAGTTGCCGTGGAAACCTGCAGGGACCCGGCCGGGCAGGTGGACCGCCGCGACGTCTTCCAGGGTTGCGGCATCCAGCACCCGCAGGTGCGAGCGGCCCTCCGCGGCATCGAACACGTAGCCCATCAGCACGCCGTCGTCCTCGGCCGAGCTGCCCGGCGTCGGAACGAAACAGAGCTCGCTCAGCTCCAGTCCGGCGCCGAGGCGTCGTGCGTCAGTGCGCCCGGCTTCGAGGTCGTGCCGCAGGACCGTGTCGCCAGTGGCACCGCGTTCGAAGCCCACGGAGTAGCCGTAGCGGTGTCGCCTTCCGGTCAGCCTCTCGTCGAAGCGGGGGAACTCTTGGGCCCGCTGGTCGAGCCCCTGTTCGTGGGCCTTGCCGGTGGTCAGGTCGAGGGTGAGCCTCGTCAGGACGGGCGGGCCTTCGTTGGGACCGTCGAGGACCGTGTCGAAGATCCGCGGGTGCTTGATCACGTCGATGACGACGGTGTCGCTCGCGTCGTCGTAGGCGTTGAGGGTGTGGAAGATGTAGCAGGGCTCGATCTCGAACCAGCGAATGTCCTCGCCCCGGCCCTCTCGGGGCAGCAGACCCACGCGTGCGGGGTAGTCGGGGTTCCATCGGTACGGCAGCGTCGCCGGGACGCGTTCGCTCCCGCGCGCGATGGCAGCAATGAGCGGCTCGGGGAGCGGATTGCGACCGATGACCCGGTTGAGCAGGCCGCGCACGAGGGGCCGGACCAGCCGAGGCACCGTGGTGGTCGCCAGGTCGACGTCGAAGGTGACGGGCAGGTCGAGGACCACCGCGTACTTCTCGGTGAGGGCGAAGTCGTGGATCATCGGGCTGCCGTGGACCTCGATGTCGATGCTGCGCCGGATCCGCCCTGAGGTGTCGAGCACGGAGTAGTCGATCCTGTTGCCGCGCATCCAGTCGTAGGAGATCGCGTGGAGCTCGCCGGTGACGGGGTCCTCGTGGGGGTGCGCGGTGTAGCCCGGGCGGCCGGGTCGGCTCGGCCTGGTCCCACCGAAGTCGCACGGCCCGATCGTCTCGAGGTCGTGGGTGAGCTCGTATGCCGCCGGGCCGGCCTCGACCAGGGCGAGCGTCCTGCCGGCGTGCTCCAGCACGTTGGTGTTGGGCGAAAGGTCGGAGACCCCCGGGTCGCCGTGGAACTCCTCGCCGAGCGCCTGAGTCACGGCCGGTGAACGCACCCAGCGGTTGCGATACCACTGGGCCTGGCCGTCGCGCAGGTGCACGCCATGCACCATTCCCGCGCCGATGAACCAGTGGTAGCGCTCGCCCGGATCGTCCACCGGGTTGGGGCCGATGCGCAGGTAGCGACCGTCGAGGTGCTCGGGCAGGTGCCCGGTGACGGTGAGGTCGGTCGCGGTGAGCTCCTCGGTGACGGGAGCGAAGTTGTCTTTCAGGTAGCGGCTGGTCGCCGCGGAATCGGTGGTGACGGACATGACGTCTCCCTGCAGATTCAGCGTCGGTATAACGCTGTTATATCCTGACGATAACGCCGTTATAGCATCGTGTCCATGGTGATTTCAGATGACACCGCTGCCGTGCCCGATGTCCGGTCGATCCTGATCGAGGAGGCCGCCCGGATCCTGGGCGAGGAAGGGGTCTCGGCCCTCTCCGCCCGACGTCTTGCGGCGGGCGCCGGGACCTCCACGATGGCCGTCTACACACACTTCGGCGCGATGGGAGCAGTCGTCGACGCGGTCGCCACCGAGGGCTTTCGCCGCCTCATCGCAGCCGTCGACGCCGTGGGCGCGACCGACGACCCGCTGGACGACCTGCGCCGGATGGCGGGGGCCTATCGAGCCAACGCCCGCGCCAACCGACACCTGTATGACGTGATGTTCCGCGTGGTCCGGGCCGGCGGCCTCCACCGGCGCGGACCCGACCCGGACGTCGCCCACGCCTCATTCCAGCAAATCGTCGACGCCTTCGCCCGCGCCATGGACGCTCGCGTCCTGCGACCTGGTGACCCCGTAGTCGCCGCTGGACAGTTCTGGAGTGCGCTGCACGGCTACGTGCTGCTGGAGGAGACCTTCCTCGACCAACTCGTCGATGACGCCGAGACCACAGTCCTCTCGCCGATGCTGAACAACCTGCTCGTCGGGCTCGGGCCCTGAGCAGCAGAAAGATCTGCCGACTCGACGACGTGTTGATCGACGGCTCGTGACGCGGTCGAGCCAGCGGCACCTGTGGCGCCGAAGACGGACGCTGACGATGTCGGCAACGAGGCGAACTGCTTCGGGACCGAGCCGAAGCCCAAGGGCTACGACCGAATCACCATCAAGGACCCGTTCTGATCCGGGCTTCGCCCGATCAATCCCTGGGTATGCCGTGTGGCTGGCTCGCGTGGCTGCGTCCAGAGGCGCAGCCACCTGGGCCAACCGCGGCGTGGCGTCAGCTCACTTTGCAGCGTTCACGGCCACCGCAACGCTGGTGGCTAGGCTCCGGCCTTGGTCGTCGCTGACCTGGAGCTCTTTGGTCGCGACTGCAACCTGGATGGCCAGTCGCGCAGTGACCGGCCTCTTCCCCACGCCGATGGGCTGGCCCGCAGCAACCCATAGCGCCGTGCCCGAGCTGTTGATATATGTCGCTCCGAACACCGTCCGACGTTGGCTCTCGGAAATCACAAAATTCTGTTCGTATGCCGGGTGCTTGGCCATGGTTCTGACCTCCACCAACATTGTCCTCGGGTCGTCCAGTCGCGATCCCCACGCGCACGACCCGCTGGATGCGATTGGCTGCAGCGTGCGACCGATGATCTTGCCTACCTGTGCTGCGCTGAGACCAGCGCATTTGCTCACCGGGACAGCCGGCTGGGTGGCCGGACGTGTCGCTGGCTTCGTTGACGGCTGTACCGACGTCGGAGGTGCCGCCTGCTTGGGTGGTGCTGTCTGAGTGGGCACACCACTTGGAGCGTTCTTACCTGCAGCAGCGTCGGCGAGGCCAGCCGCTAAGAAGCCGGGGAGAAAATTGAGAAGGAAAGCAAAGACGCCCACAGCGAAGCATACGACAACGACAGCGCGCACCATGCGAGTGGCAAGACTCCGGCGCCGTTGGGTCCCTGTATTTCCCGCCGGTGCCCGAGTTGGGACCGGCTTTACACCGCGAGGGCGTCGGCCTTTGTGCTGAGACTTCTTCGCTGCCGTGTCGGCGCCCATGGCGCTAAGCAGTTGTGGGTCGGTCGTCGTGGACGGGAAGCTCGTCATCAGCGTGACAGATGCCCGCTCAACTGCCTCACGCTGGAGGACGACCGGCCGAGTCCTGAGCCATTGGGCAAGGTCGGACGCCGCGAGCACCCATACACCCCGGATCGGTTGCGGCACGCCGAACTCAGCCTCATGCAGGCCCGCGAGAGCGATCACCGGGGTTATGGGCATCCCTGACTCTGCTGCCATGTAGGCAGCCATCCCGTGGACTTTCGCAACCTCCTGGTGCTTGCTCACGCTCTGTCGACTGTCAGGGCTGCCCGTGTGCTGGAACAGTCCGCCTTCCCAAGCGGTGACGGCCCCACGCCAGTTCTTGGCGTCGATGAGATAGGCACCGCCCGGGCCGACGACAACGTGGTCGAGATTGACCGCCGACAGACCCGGCGAAAGGAGTCGGTCGTGCATCACGGTCCAAGCCTCCGAGAGGTCGGCCAATTCGCTCGCGACACGCCGTTCCCCTGAAGCACCAGCTGCCCAAGCTCCAGCAGACGGGTCTCCGGTCTTGGCGAGGTCATCAGCTTTGCGATCCGCACTGCCTCCACCGACGGCCATCAGGGCACCGGTGACGCAAGAGTGAGGAGATTGACCACGGCCAGAGCGTAAGGACTGCGCGCATCGTTCGAGGTAGGAATGACGAATATGGCAATGGAGGGCCAAGCGATTCGACCGACCTCTGAATGGCATTTCCCTATTGCGGCTCCCTGAAGCTGGCCAGTTTGAACTGGCTCTGACCTTTGGCGCGCAGATACCTCCAATAAGCCGATCTCGAACAACGAGTCCTGGCAAGCTGCAACCCGTGACCGGGGATCCGAATGACAGCCTGCTGGAAGGGCTCTACGAGAGTCTGATAACTGCAGAGCTCGAAGCTCGGCTCGCGGCGGACGGTCGCCACCTTGTGGGACGGGGTGCGGTCGATGAGGGCGACGAACCCGAGATCTTTGCCCGTCATATTCGGGACGCAGCTCTGCGCGCTCTCCGAGGGGAGCGCAACCGAGACGCCCGCCTCGCCCTAGTCAACCGCCTTGTCGATCATCTCGGCGCGCCTGACCTGACTCTTGGCACGTCGTCGAGCCAACTCCTCTCAGTTGGTTTGCCCACCGCTCCTGGCAGGGACTCACGCGGTTTCCGCGATCGTCCCGCCACTCCCCTTTCGGACGCGGCCCTGCTAACCAACGCCCAAGGCGAGCCTTCTGTCGGCCACGAGATCATCGCCGAGTTGGCGAGCGCCGATCGCGTCGACGTGATCATGGCTTTCGTCAAGTGGTACGGCCTGCGTCTCCTCGAGGACCGTCTTCGTGAGATCAAGAGTCGTGGTATCCCCCTGAGGCTGATCACCACCACGTACATGGGCGCGACTGAACGCGCTGCCCTGGACCGCCTCGTCCGGGACTTTGGTGCCGAGGTCAAGGTCCAGTACGACTCGCAGCGCACCCGTCTGCATGCCAAGGCCTGGCTCTTTCGCCGCAACACCGGCTTCGACACGGCGTATGTGGGCTCAAGCAACCTGTCTCGTGCGGCGATGCTCGACGGGGTCGAGTGGAACGTCCGCCTGTCTTCAATCGCAACTCCAACGCTCATCCAGAAGTTCAGCGCGACCTTCGACAGCTATTGGAACGACCCCACGTTCGAGAGCTACGACCCCGACACTGACCGGGATCGCCTCGACGACGCGCTGGCCGAGGCGGGCGGAAGCAAAACCCATGATCGAGTCACGCTCACCCTCTCCGGGTCTGGAAGTTCGGCCCTATGCCTACCAGCAGGAAATGCTTGACCAACTCGAGGTCGAACGGGTGGTGCACGGCCGCCACCGCAACCTCGTCGTCGCGGCAACCGGGACGGGAAAGACCGTTATCGCGGCACTCGACTACCGACGTCTGGCCGCCGCTGCTCCGGTTCTCCCGACATTGCTGTTCGTCGCCCATCGACGAGAGATCCTCGAGCAGTCACTACGGACATATCGCGAAGTGCTCGCCGACCCCAACTTCGGTGAGCTGTATGTCGGAGGTGCACGACCGGAGCGATGGGAGCAAGTCTTCGCCTCCGTGCAGTCGCTGACGGCATACGGCATCGACAACATCCCGCCTGGTGCGTTCCGCATCGTCGTGATCGACGAGTTCCACCACGCGGAGGCGAAGACGTATCGACGGATCCTCGAGCGCCTGAATCCTCGCGAACTCTTGGGCCTCACGGCGACCCCGGAACGAGGCGACGGTGTCGACGTACGACAGTTCTTCGACGGCCGAACCGCAGCCGAGCTCAGGTTGTGGGACGCCCTCAAGGCCGACCTCTTGACTCCCTTCCACTACTTCGCAATCGCGGATGGACTGGACATGAGGGGGATCGATTGGAAGCTCGGGTCATACGACCCAACCGCGCTCTCAGGGCTCGTCACCGGCAACGACACTCGAGCTCGGATCGTTCTCAAAGCACTGCGGGACAAGGTTGCTGACTTGAGCACCATGAAGGCCGTCGCCTTTTGCGTTTCTCAAGATCACGCCCGATACATGGCGCAGGTCTTTAACGAAGCGGGCATCAGCGCTGCGACAGTGCTCGGTGACACGCGAGCCGACGACCGCGATGCCGCAATCGCCAATTTGCGAAGTGGCGCGGTTCAGGCGCTCTTCACGGTCGATGTCTTCAATGAAGGTGTGGATGTCCCTGCCATCAACACGGTGCTGTTCCTTCGCCCGACGGAAAGCGCGACGGTCTTCCTGCAGCAGCTCGGTCGGGGCCTGCGTCGAGCACAGGACAAGGCAGTCCTCACGGCCCTGGACTTCGTGGGTCACCACCGCACGGAGTTCCGCTTCGACCAACGGTTCCGTGCGATGACGGGTAGCAGCCGCTCTCAGCTTGAACGCGACATTGAACGGGGCTTTCCCTTCCTCCCGGCGGGCACACAGATCGTGCTCGATCGGCAGAGCCAGGAACTCGTTCTTGCGAACGTTCGAGCGCAGGTCATCAAGCGTTGGACGAATATCACGCGGGAGTTGCGCGCCCATCCGACGGAGAGCCTGGGGCAATTCCTCAACGACTCCGGGGTCGAACTATCCGACATCGTCCGCGGCGACCGCTCCTGGTCACGGCTCCGTCGGGAGGCGGGTCTGGACGTAGCGGACCCCGGCGTCCGCGAGGAGGCAATCATTAAGCGGGTGCGGGCTCTGGCCCACGTCGATGATCCCGATCGTGCCGCGGCCTACCTGCAATGGTTGAGCGACGACGCCACTTCGTACGAATCAGCCGACTCGGTCCTGCAAGCCTTCGGACGGATGCTGTTCTTCTCGTTGTGGCCTGACGGTGGCGGATTCGACTCGTATGCCGCCGCGCTGGCTTCGCTTCGCAAGGAACCTGCCGCACGTGAAGACCTGCGAGGGGTCATCGAACTGGGCCTCGACGGGGCCGAGCGCGTAAGCACTTCTCTCAGCGGCGATTTGGGACTGCGCCCCCTTCGTGTCCATGCGCGCTACACACGCGAAGAGATCGTCGCCGCCCTGGACTACGTCTCTGTCGAAGGCCGCAAGGCCAACAGCTTCCGCGAGGGTGTGCTGTTCTCTCCGGCGGCAAACGCAGACGCCTTCCTGGTGACGCTGAACAAGTCCGAAGCCGAGTACTCACCGACCACGATGTATCAGGACTACGCGATCAGCCAGGATCTCTTCCACTGGGAGTCGCAGTCAGTCACGGCCGCCGCTTCACCGACGGGACAGCGATATCTCAACCACCGCGCGCGAGGAAGCCACGTTCTCCTTTTCGCTCGGCAACAGAAGGTCACCGAGTTCGGCACCGGCGCTCCGTACCTCTTCCTAGGCGAGGCTGACTACGTCGAACATCGCGGAGAGCGCCCCATCGCCATCACCTGGCGCCTACGAATCCCCATGCCCGCCGCCGACTTCTCTGCCGCCAGCGTCGTCGCATAACAGGCCACTGTCCCGGCTGTGCGTACGCATCCCCAGGGGCAACCCGTCATAGGCGAGCGCTTGTCCAATTGTCTGGCCGCGCCCAGCCGGCAGTCCCTCTAGCCCGAAAGCTCCTCGAGGAACTGGCCTACTGACTCGAGGACTCGCTCGGCGTCCTGGCCTTCCTCCACCAGGGTCTCCACTCCCGATCCCACGATGTACGCCATCAAGTAGGCAGCGTTCCCCTTGTAGTTCTTGTCCAGGTCCGCCAACGACGGGCCCGGAGCCAGTTCCTGGGTCTGCGCGCGGTCGGCCTCGCGGACGCGCGTGAACAGGCTGTTGAGCATGTCGAGCGCCTCCTCACCGCGGCGTCTCCCGGCCAAGATGATGACCTCGGACGGCGGGCGCGGGATCACGACCTGCCCGGCCTCGCCATCGCTCCCCTGGTCGCCGAAGTTGTCGCCGAACGCCACGAGCGCCATGAAGCACGCGTACGTCAGCGGGTAGCCGTGCTCGTCCCACGCCTCTCGACTGGCTTCGAGCAACTTGGCCGGGGATTGCGGGGTGGAGATGAGGTCTAACGCACGTTCAGCTGATGGGTGCACCCCTTCACCTTAGATCTCCCCTTGTCTGGCCACAGATGCCATCGCCCCCGACGCGCCTCCTTGGTGCTCAGTCGCCTTCCTTCTCGGCACGCAGCCGGGCATTCTCGTCCTGCAAGTCCATCAGCATGCCGATACCCACCAGGTTCAACCCGGCGTCCAGAAGGTCACCAATGCGACGCAAACGTTCCAGGTCGTTGGCGCTGTAACGACGTGTCCCGCCCTCGGTGCGGGCTGGCTCAAGCAGTCCCCGAGCCTCATATAGGCGCAGGTTCTGCGCTCCCATACCGACCAGCTCCGCGGCAACGGAGATGCCGTACACGCCTCGCTCACCATCCGGACGGGGGCTCTTCACGACGTGCCCTCTCCTTCCGAGATTTCTTGAATTTCTGTGTTGCGTCAGCATGACACCAGTGGTACAAAAAATCTACAGCGCATGCCACAGATCGCAGTCCCGCGGCCTGTGGCCATCAAGGAGCATCACGAGACACGATGGAGGTGAAGACGATGCTGATGCGCACCGACCCTTTCCGTGAACTGGACCGACTCACCCAACAGGTCTTTGGCAACGACGGCACACGCGCCCGACCCTCGGTGATGCCGATGGACGCCTGGCGCGACGGAGACACGTTCCACGTGGAGTTTGACCTCCCGGGGGTCAGTCCAGACTCGATTGACCTGGACGTGGAACGCAATGTGGTCACCGTGAAGGCCGAACGACCGCCCCGCGCCAGCGATGCAGAGCTGATCGCCGCCGAACGCCCCCGCGGCGTGTTCAGCCGCCAGCTCATCCTGGGCGACAACCTGGACACCGACCGGATCGAGGCCAGCTACGACACCGGCGTGCTCACCCTCACTATCCCAGTCGCCGAGCAGGCCAAGCCGCGCAAGATCTCTATCGCCAGTAGCGGCGAAGACCGGCACGCCATCAGCTCGTGAGCCGCAGGGGAAGTCATGCTCAGCAAGTCGACGGCCCCAGGCGCCTCGCTCACCGGCCAGGAGGAGTTCATCGACCTGGTCTGCTCCGACGAAGACTGGGTGCGTGACGAGTTCGACGCCATCGTCGCCGCCGAGTGGGTCGGTCCGCCCCCTACTGAACCTTCGCAGGCGGCTTCAACACCCGGCCCCCTCCCGGCGCATACCAAACCGCCCGCCGGACCAGCGCCGCCACCGCGGCGGTCACAACGCCCCGGCACCGACGGGTGGGGCCGACAACGCTCACCCCCGCAGCAACACACCGCACCCAACCGCCGGCAAGGCTTCCCAGTACGAAACGGAAAAGGCAGGTGATCGCCAGTAGTCAGTCATCCGTCAACAGATTCCATGGCCCCGGCCCGCCGCACGGCGGGTCGGGGCCTCCCCGACTCCGCAAGCCTTCGTGACCATGACCATTGACCGAACCAACCTCTACGCCGTCCTGGGCCTCACCTCTCACGCCACCCAGGAGCAGGTCAGACACGCCTACCGGGCTCTCCTGCGCAAGCACCACCCCGACACCCGCGACCTTGGCGACCCCGTGCAAGCCACGAATGCGGACGCCGCCCTCCAGCACGTCATCGCCGCCTACGCGGTCCTCGGCGACCCAGACCGGCGGGCCGCCTACGACCAAACCCTCGAACCGCGACGCACAACCGCACCCGACCCGGCTCGGCGCCCGCTCCGCACGCCCGGCGCCGATTCCCACCAGTCGCCAATTCAGGCCGGGCCAGTGCGCTGGCATCGCTGGCCCTAGGCATCCATCGACCTCCGGAGACCACCGGCTGCCACCACGTACGACCGCTCCGGAGAGAGGGCTGTCAGTCAACGCACGAATAACGGCCCCGAGGAAATCCTCGGGGCCGTTCGTCTAGCTACTGCTCAGATCAGCTGCAGCCGCTGGTGCTTCCGCAGCCTTCGCAGACGTAGCAGGACCCAGCCGGGCGCATCTTCGTGCCGCAGGTCATGCACATCGGCGCGTCCGCGGAGACGCCCTGGAACTTCTCCATGAGCTCAGCCGAGGAGTGGACGTCGTCCGAGACCTTGCGGGCCGAGGCCGCGCCTGCGCCGGACTTGACCTCGCTGGCGTGCTCCACGTCGTCAACGGCCGGCGAGTCACCCTTGGGTGCCACCTCTGCCGTCTTCTTCGGCGAGGACGCACCGACACCCTGCGAGTACGACTCGATCTCGTCCTCGAGCGCCTCGGTGTCGTCACCCTCAACCGTCGACGGGGCGTAGGAGCCCGTCTCCAGCTGACGCTGACGCTCTTCGGCGGTGTGGATGCCCATGAACGACCGGGTCTCGAAGTCGAGGTGGTCCAGCGCCAGGCGACGGAAGACGTAGTCGACGAGCGACTGACCCATCCGGATGTCCTGGTCGTCGGTCATGCCGGCCGGCTCGAAGCGCATGTTCGAGTACTTCTCGACGAACGTCTCGAGCGGCACGCCGTACTGCAGGCCAACCGAGACCGCGATGGAGAACGCGTCCATGACACCGGCGAGCGTGGAGCCCTGCTTGCCGAACTTGAGGAAGACCTCGCCGAGGCGACCGTCCTCGTAGGTGCCGGCCGTGAGGTAACCCTCGGCGCCACCGATGGCGAACGACGTCGTCTGCGAGGAGCGACGCTTCGGCAGACGCTCACGCGTCGGGCGGTAGACGACCTTCTCGACGACCTGCGCCGGACCGGCAGCCGCAGCGGCGACACCGGCAGCCTTGTCAGCTGCAGCGTCGGTCGCGGTGGAGCCACCATCGGAGAGCGGCTGACCGACCTTGCAGGAGTCGCGGTAGACCGCGAGCGCCTTGAGGCCCATCTTCCAGCCCTGCATGTAGACGTCCTGGATCTCCTCGACCGAGGCGTCCTCGGGCAGGTTGACCGTCTTGGAGATGGCGCCGGAGAGGAACGGCTGCGTGGCCGCCATCATCCGCACGTGACCCATGGCCGAGATGGAACGCGCACCCATGGCGGTGTCGAAGATCTCGTAGTGCTCGGTCTTGAGGCCGGGCGCGTCGATGACGTGACCCTTGTCGGCGATGAACTCGACGATCGCCTCGACCGTCTCCTCCGTGTAGCCGAGCTTGCGCAGGGCACGCGGGATGGTGAGGTTGACGATCTGCATCGAGCCGCCACCGACGAGCTTCTTGAACTTGACGAGCGAGAAGTCCGGCTCGATGCCGGTCGTGTCGCAGTCCATCATGAAGCCGATGGTCCCGGTCGGCGCGAGCACCGACGCCTGGGCGTTGCGGTAGCCGTTCTTCTCCCCCACCTTGACGACGGCGTCCCACGCCTTCGTCGCAGCGCGGTGGATGTCCTTGTCCATCGTCTGCATGGTGCGGATCGAGTCGTTGGCCGAGGCGTGCTTGCGCATGACCCGCTTGTGGGCGTCCGCGTTGCGGGCGTACCCGGCATACGGACCGACGACACCGGCGATCTCGGCGGAACGCTTGTAGGCAGCACCGGTGAGCAGCGAGGTGATCGACGCGGCGAGCGCGCGGCCACCGTCGGAGTCGTAGCCGTGACCGGTCGCCATGAGCAGCGCGCCGAGGTTGGCGTAGCCGATGCCGAGCTGGCGGTAGTCGCGGGTCGTCTTGGCGATCGGCTCGGTCGGGAAGTCCGCGAAGCAGATCGAGATGTCCATCGCCGTGATGACGAGCTCGGCGACCTGCTGGAACTTCACGACGTCGAACGTGTCGTCGTCCTTGAGGAACTTGAGCAGGTTGAGCGAGGCCAGGTTGCACGAGGAGTTGTCGAGCGACATGTACTCGGAGCAGGGGTTGGACGCGGTGATGCGGCCGGTCTCCGGGTTGGTGTGCCAGTCGTTGATCGTGTCGTCGTACTGGATGCCCGGGTCGGCGCACTCCCACGCGGCCTTGGCGATCTTGCCCATGAGCTCGCGGGCGTCGATGGTCTCGATGACCGAACCGTCGCCACGCGACTTCAGACCGAACTCGGTGCCCTCCTCGACGGCGCGCATGAACTCGTCGTTGACGCGCACCGAGTTGTTGGCGTTCTGGTACTGCACGGACACGATGTCCTTGCCGCCCAGGTCCATGTCGAAGCCGGCGTCACGCAGCGCGCGGATCTTGTCCTCCTCGCGCGCCTTGGTCTCGACGAACTCGACGATGTCGGGGTGGTCCACGTCGAGGACGACCATCTTGGCCGCACGACGGGTCGCGCCACCGGACTTGATCGTTCCCGCGGACGCGTCGGCGCCACGCATGAACGACACCGGGCCCGAGGCCGTGCCACCGGAGGACAGCAGCTCCTTGGAGGAGCGGATGCGCGACAGGTTGAGACCTGCGCCCGAGCCGCCCTTGAAGATGAAGCCCTCCTCCTTGTACCAGTTGAGGATGGAGTCCATCGAGTCGTCGACGGCGAGGATGAAGCAGGCCGAGACCTGCTGCGGCGAGGCCGTGCCGACGTTGAACCAGACCGGGGAGTTGAAGCTGAAGACCTGGTGGAGCAGGGCGTAGGTCAGCTCGTGCTCGAACAGCTCGGCGTCCTCGTCGGAGGAGAAGTAGTCGTGCTCCTTGCCCGCCTTGACGTAGGTGAGGACGACGCGGTCGATGAGCTGCTTGAGCCCGGTCTCGCGTGCCTCGGTGCCGACGGCGCCGCGGAAGTACTTCGTCGTGACGATCGTGGAGGCGTTGACACTCCAGAAGTCGGGGAACTCGACCCCGCGCTGCTCGAAGATCGTCTCGCCGGTCTTCCAGTTCTGCTGGACGACGTCGCGCTTCTCCCAGTTCACCGCGTCATAGGGGTGCACACCGGGCGTGGTGAAGATGCGCTCGACGAGCACACCCTTGCCCTTGGTGGCCTTGCGTGCCCCTGTGCGTGCCGGCGGTCTCCGTCATTGCCTGACTCCCTCTTCTGCCCGGCTCAACCCGGGCGTTCGTATGAACTGCATCAATTCTTGCGGTGACCACTGACAGTGGTCGGTCGTGCGGGGTGGTCGCCCTGGGCGACAGAAGTGCGGTGTTTTTCGGGTATGCCGTGTGCTGCGGTGCCGCTGTGAGTGCTGGTCAGCCCGGCGGGGCGACCGAGGCACCCTGGCCCGCGGGCCGGCATACGTTCAGGTTCGTGTCCCAGCGCATCGCGCTCGACCCGCAGCAGGGTGATCGCCTGCTCGAAGTCCTCGAGGTTGTCGAACGCCTGGTAGACGCTGGCGAACCGCAGGTAGGCGACCTCGTCGAGGCAACGCAGCGGTTCGAGGACGGCGAGGCCGACCTCGTGGGCGTCGATCTCGGCCTGGCCGGCGCCGCGGATGCTGTCCTCGACCTGGTGGGCGAGGAGGGCGAGCTGGTCCTCGGTGACCGGGCGGCCCTGACAGGCCTTGCGGACGCCGACGAGGACCTTGGCGCGGCTGAACGGCTCGGCCGCTCCGGAGCGCTTGACGACGGACAGTGCCGCGGTCTCGACGGTCGTGAAGCGCTTGCCGCACTCGGGGCACTGGCGGCGGCGGCGAATGCTGGAGCCGTCGTCGGTGGCGCGCGAGTCCATGACGCGGGAGTCGGTGTGGCGGCAGAACGGGCAGTGCATGAAACCGACTCCTCTACGCGTGAAATGGGCCGTGAATGGGGACAACTCTGGGGACGAACTGGGGACAACGTGTGGAGAACTGCCCCGCCCCTGTGAACCACATGTGGATGAACTACATCGGTGTAACCACTAGATGTAGTGGCAAGTATGCGCCGGTGTGACCCAAGCCGCAAGCCCATCCCGCAACTTCCGCGTGTCCGTGCGTGGCACCGGCGTGTCGCCCCTGTTTCAGGCCCACAACGCGCGTGTACCCGCCCGCGCACGGTGAGCGAACGGCATACCGGATGGCCTTGAACAGCTCAGGTCGTGGGCTCGGTCAGCGCTCGAAGGATCCGGAGCGCTACCGTCGGGTCGCTCAGGTAGCCCGAGATTCCGTGGCGGTTCGGGGTGGGGTTGGTGACCTCGAGGTTCTCGATGTCCGGAGTCACCGGGAAGTGTCGGGCGTCCAGGGGATGAAGGGCCACCACATCTCGTGAGTCATGGACGTTGAACCACTGCTTGACACCCGGCGGCGTTGATATCGGCGCCAGTGCATCGACGATGGTTCGCACCGCCAGCGGGCTTCCCAGGGTGATGAACGTGGGGACGATCCACCCCTCCGACTGGGCCCGCCGCTTGAGCACGTCATAGGCCACGACCGAACCGAGCGAGTGCCCGACGACGACACACTCCGTCTCCTGGTCGAAGGCCTGCCGCACGCCGCTCTCGATCACGGTCTGGATTCCCGGATTGCGCAGGTAGGCGTAGACGTCACGCGTGGCCAGCGCGAGGCTCGCGCCGCCCAGCCCGGGCACGCTCTCCAGTGCCCTCAACGCGGCCAGCACCCAGGGCCAGTTCTGCACGCCCTGCTCGACGACATCACCGTGAACGGCGTGAGCGCGAATGTCGTCCTCGCCCAGCCCGATCGTTTCGACGACCTCACTGATGACGGCCGCGATGAACTCCTGCTCCACAGCGTTCGGTTCTCCCGCCGACTGGATGATCACCTCTGCGGCCTCGTCACCCCCGCCCCTGACCAGGTCATCCAGGGTGTCGCCGTAGTAGGGGAAGCGCACCTTGTCGGCCGGCACAGTGGCGTCCGAGCCGGCAGCGCGCAGACCCTCGTGCAGGGCATCGAGCCACTCCCCCTTCAGTGCCTTGCTGTCCTTGCCCTGCTGTGAACGACCGTGGATGAGGACTAGCGTGCGCATGGCCTTCTCCTGTGGATCGGGTTTCAGGTGGGCGAGCAGCTGCCCGAGTGGATCGCCCGAAGGGGTGCGGAAAGCCGTCCAGAGCGACGGGCGTCGACTCGGGAGTGCGGGCGCCGGCGCGATGCCGTCAGCGCCCAGGAGCGACCACCCTTGGGCGAGCGCAGGAACCGCTGGGCCGTCGTGGTGTGAGAAGTCTTCGGCGAGCAGCGCCACGTCGTAGGGAACGGGCAAGCCCTGCTCCCGCAACCTCTCGAGCAGGGTGGGAACCCACGACCGGTGGCCCTCCTGGACCAGTCCGTAGGCGACGTAGATCGGGATGGACAGGTCGCCGTCCCAGCACGACACCGCCGCAGCTATCGCGTCCTCGGGGTCGGTCAGCCAGTGCAGGCCGAACCGAGTGCGGCTCGCGACCATGGATCGCCACCTGAGGTCGTCCTGTCTCGTCGCCGGGCCCGACGGCCGCGGTGAGTGCCACCGGACGTCGACCACCGCGTCACCGTCCATGGTCACGGTGCAGCGATGGTCGCTCGTCATCGGCAGGAGCAGGGAGAGCCCACCCGTCGTCACGACCATCGCGCTCTCGGTGCGCAGAACCACTGTCAGTGGGACCAGCTCCGGTTCGGTGTCCTCCCGCAATCGCACGCACGTGACGTCCGCATCGCCGCCGTGGGCCGCCGCCGTCACCAACTGAGCCGCGGCACTCCGGGCGAGGCCCTCGGCGGGATCCGACGTGGCCAGTCCGTCGAGCTCGCCCTTCTGTCCGGGTCGCCATCTGCGATTGCGTCCGCGATTGCGTCGTGGTCGCGTGGGCGTGATGTCTCCGTCGCCCGCTGGCTGCCCACCTCCACCTGGCCCGAGGTCGTCCCCGCCAGAGGGGCCTTCGCCACGCCACGGGGGCTGCCCAGCGCGAGCGTGCGGCACCTGTGACAACCAGACGCCCTGGGGGTCCGACGTGATGCGACTCTCGGGCGACTGCGTCACTTGACCGGCGGCCCCCAGCTCCCTGAGTCTGAGTGAGAGGAGGTCTGGCAGCGCACGATGCAGCGCCCAGGGCCGCACGACGTCGATCTCGCTCCCGCTGGCACTCAGTGGTTCGAGCAGCTCGGGGTGAGCGCCGCTGAGTGCCTCGGCAACGACTTCGGACCACACCGCGCGGAACGTCCTGGCGGCCTGCCCCACCGCGGCGGTGGCTTCCTTCTCACTCACCTGATGCGCGTTCTCACCCACTCGCGTCGCATAGAACACATCCACTTTGCGCGAACCAGCCGTGACCGGGTTGGGGAAGACGGAGGATCCAGTCACCTCGCCGAACTGCAGCGAGGCAGCGGGGCTGCGGCACGCATCGGAGAGCAACACGACGTGGGGAATGACTCCGCGCTCCGCCAGACGCACCGACTTGGCCACATTGACGGCCTCGCTCGGATCGTCAGGCGCGCCCGAGAGCAACCACAACTCACTGCCGTCGTTGACCACACCGTGCCCACAGAAATAGACGGTGAGCTGCTCGACGGTTCGGCTGTCCGCAAACGCCCTGACGGCCCCGAAGACACTGGCGGCGTCGACGATCCCGCCGTCGGAGTCGTCGAGACAGGTGATGAGCTCGTCGGGCACACCCTGGGCACGGATCCAGCCGCGCATCGCGCTCAAGCCCCCCGTGACCGCCGGAAGCGGCCGCAGTCGACCGGTGCGGCTCACTCCGACAAGCACGTAGGCGCGCTTCACCCATCGCACGCTACTCAGATCCATCCCGCGTGTCCGGGGGTTCGTCTGGGCTATCGGCAGGGCACATCCAGATCGATAGGTTGCGCGCATGGCGGACAAAGCTGCCGAAGCCACGACGAACCTCGCGCACGAGCTGCTGGAGGTCGCCATGAGCGCACCCGAAACCATCCCTGACCGGCTTGGAGCGCTGGAGCCACTCGCTCCCGAACTCGGTCTCGAACTCGGTCTCGAACTTGCCCGGTCGGGGTTCGCGGCGCTCGACTCGCAGGACCTGCCCCGCGCCAAGGCAGCCTTCGGCGCGGCCATGGTGATGTTCAGCCGGCTCGAGGACTGGCCGCGTGCCGTGGACTGCGGAATCCTCCACGCGGACCTGTCCAAGGCCCTCGCGGTGACGGAGGAGGACCACGAGCTCGCCCGCGAGCGCGCACGGGGAATGGTGGGCCTGGCCAGACTTGTGGGACTGCCAGCCATGATGCTCGAGGCCAGTGTTGTCGCGGTCGCCAGCGCCTATCGCGCGGGCCTCGCCTGCCGAGGGCTGCGCGACCAGGACGGCCACCGCGGGTGGTTGCTCGTGGCGCTCACCGACTGCGTCGAGTCACTCACCCTGGTCGAGGCAAACCCTGGCAGCAACTGTGTCCGGACCTTGGCTTCGCTCGTGGGCACGACGGTCCACGAAGTGCG
The DNA here is from genome assembly GCA_963807825.1 of uncultured Actinomycetota bacterium. Classification (GTDB taxonomy): domain Bacteria; phylum Actinomycetota; class Actinomycetes; order Actinomycetales; family Dermatophilaceae; genus Knoellia. The sequence continues at coordinate 135,069 of CAWEDC010000004.1, read as the reverse complement.
ACGGCAACACTGGTTCAACGAGCAGGGTTCCGAGGTGGACCGGTTGTTGAGGATCATCGCCCTCGCGACGGAGTCGTTGGTCGCGCCAGGGGCACGGAGCCTCACCGGAGAAGATACTGATCTGATCGGGCTCGAGATGGAGTTGGCCAGCCTCTCCTACCACTCGGGCAGCCCCAACTCCGCACGCGAAAGGCTGCTACGCGTCCTTGAGCTGACGCAGGAGCTGGGCGACCTCGACACCTTCATGACCGCAGCGGCCACGCTGTATGCCGGTGAACGCACGTCTTACCGGACACCTGACGAGCTCACAGCGGTTCAGGATCGATTCGCGGGCGCCGTCGACTCCTTCCGGGCCCGTGCCCGGTCCCGTGCGGGGCGGCTGTGGAGGGCCCAGCGGCTTGACGAGATGATCGGCGCGACGGTGTCCGATGAGTTCTCACGGCTGAACGGTTGTGATGTCGCCCGGGCGTACCGGGCGGTCGAGCGGTGCCGTGCCCGCACCCTGCTGGACGAGATGAACGGCCGCACCCGGCACCTCGTGGAACCGCAGCTGGCCCAGGCTGCGGCGCTCGAAGCCAAGGTCATGCATCTGGAGTCACAACCCACTCTGAGCGACCTGGTGGGCGACCAGATCAGACTTGCCAGCCGCCTGCCGATCGGCGGGCTGTCGACGTCGCCGGACCTTCTGCGGTCCTTGGGCGAGCTCGAGGAGCTGTATGCCGCACACGACGCAGGCTTCGTCGGGACGACCCCGCTCGGCACGATCGACACCGTCATCGAGGCCTTGGGCCCGGACGAAGCCATCGTGAGCTACTACCTCCCCTACGACCCGCTCAACCCAGCCGGCGAGCTCCTCATCCTTGCCATCACTGCGGAGGGAGCCGTGCCCATCCACCTGCCCCTGCTCCAGGCCGAAGGTGCCAGCAGTCTCACGATGCGCATCCAGGCCGACGGAAGGCAGCCCGTCGACGCCAGTCCGCTCGGTGAGCTCATCGTCAACACGCGCCTGTCGATCCTCAATGCGGAGGAGGACGACGCCAAGGCCCGGCTGGCAGAGCTCTACCGGATCCTGCTGGCCCCCCTCGAGGACCGCGGGGTCCCAGTCAGGAACTACAGGACGCTCTACGTCGTCCCCCACGGGATCCTGCACGGGGTGCCGTTCGCTGCACTGCGGACCCCTGACGGGAGGTTCTTGGCCGAGGAGGTCGCGACCGTCGTCGTCCCCAGCGTGTCGGTCTGGGAGGAGCTGCGCCGCCAACCCCGCAGCAGGCCCTCGAGCTTTCGGGGATATGCCAACCCGGTGCTGGCAGATTTCGAGCCCTTGCCGGACACGGAGCTGGAGCTCGAAGACGTCAGGGCGACATTGCCCGGGATGGACACGTTGGTGCTCGTCGGGAAGGACGCCACTGAGTCAGCACTGCGTCGGGACGTCGCCGGTACCAACATCGTCCACTTCGCGACGCACGGGGAGTTCCCTGAGGAAGACGTCGTCAACATGCATCGGATCCTGCTGACCCCGACCAGTGACCACGACGGCCATGTGAACGCCGAGGAGCTGCGGGCCATGGACCTGAGTGCGGCACAGCTGGTCGTGCTCAGCATCTGCGACGGTGGCGTGTACCGCTTCGGGCCGGGCGATGAGCCCTATGGCCTGCTCTCGGCCCTGCTCGCGGCCGGTGCCAGCACGGTCCTCGGTCCGCTGTGGGCGATCGACGATACCGAGGCTCGGCTCCTCGTCACCGCGTTCTACGGCACCCTGCTGAGTCACGGCCCGGCCCTGGCCCTGCAGGACGCAGCCGTCCAACGCCTGAGGGCCGGAGCCGAGATCCGCGACTGGGCGGGCTTCGTCGTCTTCGGCGAGAGTGCTTGGTAACACCCCGAAGACCGGCGTATGCCGCCCTCTCGAGACGAGCGGACGGCATGAGGGAGGGTTGTTGCCGGGTCAGATCGTGGGCCCTTGGGAGCGGAGCTTGTCGACCTCACTCATGGCTTCGCGGAGCTGGCCGAGCCACTCGTCCGCGTGCTGTCCGACGAGGCGGACCGACCACGCGAGGGCGTCGCTGCGGGAGCGGGCGACGCCGGCGTCGACGAGGGTGTCGAGGACCTGGCGCTCGGGCTGACGCAGGCGCGTCATGACCGGCGCTGCGAGGTGGGTGAAGAGCGCCGTCCCGTCTCCGAGGCGCACTCCCCAGGACACCTTGCGCTGGTAGCGGGACTCGGCCTCGCGGGCGATCTCGATGCGTTGCTCCTTGGTGTCGGAGCGCCAACGGCTCACGCGACCCTCGGCTTCTGCACCTTCGAGCTTGTCGCCACCTTCGGCGAGGGTGCCGATGACGGTGATCTCGTCACGGTCGACGTTGACGTCGACAGCGGTGAACCACTCGTCGGGCAGGCGCCCGTTGAACCAGTCCTGCGCGTCGTCGGCGCTGGGGACGTCGGCCTGCTGCCAGCCGCCGGGGCGGCCCATGCCGGGACCGCGTCCGCCGCGACCGCCGGGACCGCGACCGCCGCCTCGGGGTCCGCGTCGCTCGCCGCCTCCACGCGCGCCGCGTTCGCCGCGGGGAGTGGGCTCGGAATCTTCGGGACTGAAGTGTGTGTGGTGGGACCTCATGGGGGTCTCCCTTCCTGTGGTGACCTGCATCTTTTGCAGTGCTTACATGATTACACAACTGCAGACGTAAGACAATTGTTCCCACAGGGCCGACCAACGGCTCGCGAGCCGCCTTCGTCCTCCCGAGCCGCATCAGTCAGGCTCGCGAACGCCCACCCGGCTCGCGAGCCATTCCGGACTCGGCCGTGGAGGGGTCGCTGCACGCGCCGCGACGAACGTCAACCCGACTTGGAACGCAATGACGAGCACCAGACCGAGCCGCGCTCCCCACGGCTGCGTGAAGACTCCGGGTCGCGCACTCCCCGCGCGTTCCTCGTCGACCCGGGACAGCTGCTGCCGCCGTCTCCCGAGAGCTGAGGCCGACCGGCGGGACGTGCGAGACGGCACCACCACGCACGACTGCCGGGGGTGAGCGGTGTGCTCACCCCCGGCAGTCAGGGATACCTCAGTACTTCTCGACGAGCTGGTGCGTCAGCTGACAGCCTTGAGGGCGTCAACGATGCCCTCGCCGTAGTAGCTGTTGTCCATGGGCGTACCCACACACGCTGCACCAGTCGTGGTCGTGCACGCGGTGTCGGTGGCATCCGCACGGAGCTTGGCCACCATCTGCGCCGGCGTGAGCTCCGGGTGAGCGGACTTCATGAGGGCGAGGACACCCGCGACGTGCGGTGACGCCATCGACGTGCCGCTCTTCGTGCCGTAGCCGTTGTTGCGCACGATGGTCGACAGGATCGAGCTTCCCGGGGCGGAGACGTCAATGACGCCCAGACCGCGGTTCGAGAACGACGACAACCCACCCGTGCGGGTGGCCGACGACACGGTGGCGACACCGGGCAGCTCGGCCGGGATGTCCTGGCACTCGTTGTTGATGGTGCGCAGGACCGGCGTGGTGTCGTTCGGGCTGGTCGGGTCCTTGAACTTCGACTTGTCGGACAGGTCGTATGCCGAGTTGCCGGCGGCCGCTGCGTGCACGACACCCTGCTTGGTCGACCATGCAACGGCGCGGCTCACGGCCTCCTTGGCTGCGGCCTGGTCGGGCTGGTCGCTGCACCAGAACTCGAACGGGTCGATGTAGTAGCTGTTGTTGGTGACGTCCATGTGCTTCTCACCGGCCCAGATGAAGCCACACACGGCGTACTCCGGGTAGATGAAGCCCTCGTCGCTGACGACCTTGACTGCGGCCATCCGCACGTTCGGCGCCACTCCGACGATGCCAACTCCGTTGCGAGCAGCGGCGATGGTGCCTGCGACGTGGGTGCCGTGGTCACTCGTGGTGGGGTACCAACCCGTGGCGGAGGTGTCCGGACGCCCGGCGTCGGTGCAGTTCACCGAGTCGGCCACGTCGATGTTGGCCTGGAGGTCCGGGTGGTCGGGGTCGATCCCGCTGTCGAGGACACCGACGAGCACGTTGCGGGAACCGTCGGTGATCTCGTGGGCCTTGTCGGCCTTGATCATCTGCATGTCCCACTGCTCGCCCTCACGGGCGTCGGTGGTCTCGGCCGGAGTGGTGGGAGCCTCGACGTCGCCGTTCGTGGACTTCTTGGCACCCTGCTTGTAGCCGCTGGCACCGGGGCCCCACGGCGCCTGCGCCTCCGCAGGGGTGCCCTCGAGGACCTCGGCGGTGCGGCTCGCGCCAACAGAGTCGAGTGCGTTGCCGCCGGCTGCGCGGACGTCAGCCCGGAAGGCCGACTTCTGCGAGTGGGCCACGACCACGCCGATCTGGGGCCAGCTCTGGACGACGACGCCGCCAGCCTTGGCCACGGCGTTCTCGACGAGGCGGGTCTGGCCCGGGTTCGCGACCTTCGCGTTGAGGATGTAGCTCATCGTCGTACCGTCCGGCGCGGCAATCGGCACGGGGGTCGAGGTTTCGGTGATGGAAGCGGACGCCACGGTGGGGACGCCGCCGAGTAGGGCGACGGCAGCTGCCGCCGTCGCTGCGACGGCGAAGGTCATCCGCCGACGCTGACTAAAACGAGTCATTCTCACTCCGTTGTGAGGGTCAGCCGCCCGTGACACGGACGGGCCCCCTCATCGAGGAGGCAGGCACCATCCTGCCCGGTCCAATTTGGAGAAATGCCAGTGCCTCCCCTCGTGAGGAACGAAGACGGTGTCGGCGGCGGGCGGCACGATTAGGTCATGAGCGCCACCACCAGCGAGCCCACCTGGGAGACGCACCCGGTCACGCCTGACCGGTTCGAGGACTTCGCGGACGTCATCAACAAGAACCGGCGGCAGACCCATTGCTGGTGCGTGTCCCACCGGCTCACGGCCGCGGAGATCGCCGACCTCGGGGGTGACGGGGCGTCGCAGCGCGAGCGCGCGATGCGCTCTTTGTGCGAGCGCGAACACCCGCCCGGTGTCGTCACCTATCTCGACGGCGAGCCAGTCGGCTGGTGCAACGTCGGTCCCCGCTCCGAGATCACTCGCCTCAACCGGTCCAAGCTCATGCTTCCGACCGACGACCAGCCGGTGTGGAGCATCGTGTGCGTCGTCGTGCGCAGCGGCTTCCGCAAACGCGGCGTGACCCAGCACCTGATCGACGGAGCAGTGGACTACGCGGCAGCGAACGGCGCGCCGGCGGTCGAGGCGCACCCCGTCGACCCACCGGGCCGCATGGATCTCACGATGGCGTTCGTCGGGACCAAGGCGATGTTCGAGCGGTCCGGCTTCGAGGTTGTCGGCACCACCTCGGCGACGGCGAGCCAGTTGCCGCGATTGACGATGCGCCGGACGCTGTCTGCCTGAGAAGTCATACTTTCTGCATGACCTGGGGGGTATCGATTCGTGCGGCCGCGACCGCACTCAGCACCGTTGCCGCCGCCGTCGGGCTGGTGGCCACAGCGGCGGTCGCGAACGCCGAGGGCGGGCTCGCCGAGAAGGGCAAGGCGACCTTTGTCGTGCCGTCCGATGGCAAGCCGATCACCGTCACCCAGACCATGACGGTCACCAATCAGAGCCCGTCGACGGCCAGGAAGTACTTCTTCTGGACGGGCTACCCCCTGTGGCTGCCCAATGGCGGCACCCAGGTCAAGGCGACGTCCAACGGGTCGCCCATCTCGGTCAAGGTGACGACCGAGGCGGGTCAGAAGTACGCCGACGTCACCTTCGCCAAGCGGTTGCAGTACGGCCAGACGACCTTTTCGAGGTGACCGGGGGAAACACCAAGGCGCGTTCGATCATGACGGCTGGGGTCACCGGCGCGAAGGGTGCGACGCAGTTCACCGCGCGCGATGCCGCCCGCAACGCGTATGCCGCGAACGACAAGGTGGACGGCGATTGGGCCCTCCCGCGCGGAGTGCGCCAGGCGATGGCCAGATGGAACTTCCCGGTCGCGAGAGCCGGCCTGACCCAGACGCAGGCCCTGTCCACCCAGGCGGCCACCGCTCAGGCTGCCGCGGCGAAGGTGGGCCTGGACACCAAGGCCGTGCGCACGGCATACGAAAAGGCAAGTGACACAGCGGATTACGACACGGTGGCTGCGCAGCTGCGCGCCTTCAACTCCCAGGCCAAGACCTATGGGAACCTGCGCACCGATGTGGAGGACGCCAACCCGTTGGCCTCGCTCGGTGGATTGGTGCTCCGCCCGTCCGCCAACCTCGATCGCGCGCAGGCGGCACTCGCCAAGGGCGACACGAAGGCGGCGGGCAAGGCGCTCGAGGGAGCCGAGACCGCGGCCGGCAACTCGACGCTCGCGGGTGGCGGCCTCCTCGTCGGCATCCCCGCCCTGCTGTCTGGCCTCTTCTTCGGGCTGCGTGCGCTGACTCGGCGTCGGAGCCGCAGTCGCGCTCGGGCGCGCGAGCTTGCCCTAGCGGGAACCCTCGCTCCGGGCCTTCAGGCCAGCGGCCTCGGTGGCGAGGTACCTGTCGGTGAGGCCCTTGAAGAACAGCCGCCCCATCACTTGGCCGAGGGGACCGGCCTGCTCGACGGACAGCCGCGCCCGGGTCAGACCGCCTGACTGGGCCTCGACGCTGTGCCGCGCGGTCGTGCGCACTCCCGGACCCTTCGCCATCCAGGTGAATGAGCGGCCCAGCTCAAGCTCCGTCACGACGTATTCCGTCGGCGGCAGCTTCGGTTGCTCGATCCGCGCCCTCGATCCGACCGCGAGCGGCCCCTCGTCGAGGCGTGTCGCCGACGTCACCGTGTCGGTCCACTCCGACCATCGCTCCACGTCGGTCATGACCTCCCAGACCCGCTCGGGCGATGCCTGGATGTCGACCTCGATGCTCTGCTCCATGAGGCCATCCTCTCGCGGCAGGATGTCCCCATGACGCGAATCGTCACCCGCGAGTGGGTCATCCGGCGACGCCTCGCCACGCAACGCCTGTCCTCGGCGGCACTCCCCCACGCCGCCGACGCGGTGCGCCTGCTCACCTGCGTCCAATCCCAGGACGCACCCCTCGCGGCCCACTCGCTGGCGATGCGCTCACGCACCACGGCGTATGCCGGTGTGCTGGCCGAGCAGTCGGCCGGCGGTTGGGTGCGCACCCACATCCTGCGACCCACGTGGCACCACGTCGCGCCCGAGGACCTTCGCTGGATCCAGGCGCTCACGGGTCCCAAGGTCGAAGGCTCCATGCCAGCGCGACACCGGATGCTCGGCATCACCCCCGAGATGAAGGAACGCGGACCGGAGCTGCTGCGTGAGCTGTTGGCAGGCGGCAAGGCCATGACGCGCAAGGAGATTGGACCCGCGTTCGCCGAGGCTGGCCTCCCCGGGCCGGGCGAGCCCATGGCGCACCAGCTCATCGTCGGTGAGGTGCGGTCGGTGATCTGCTCCGGCCCACCCCGCGGAACCGAACACACCTACGTCCTGGTCGACGAGGTGATCCCGGCTGCAGAGTCGGACTCGTGGTCACGCGAGCGGTCGGCGGTCGAACTCACCCATCGCTTCTATGCCGGACACGGCCCAGCATCCGAACGCGATCTCCAGCGATGGAGCGGACTCACCCTCACCGAGATCCGCTCTGCCACAGCCCAACTCACGACGTCGGCGTCGCTGCCGTCCACCCACCCACTCGAGTCCGTCGAGTGCCAGGGCGAGACGCTCTGGTTCGATCCGACGGTGACGGCACGCACGTCACGGGAGCACACGGCATACCTGCTGTCGACGTTCGACGAGGCGGCCCTGACCTATCCGAGCACCGGGTTCGCCCGACGCAGTGACGGTGCGGATCGGACCCGCCTCGTCTCCGAGGCTGGCGGTGGGATCGTCGTCGTGGACGGACATGACATCGGCACGTTCAAGCGCAAGGCGGAGGCCAAGCAGGCGACCGTCACCATCCGACCCGAGGTCGACCTGACTCCAGCCGAACGCGACGGGATCGCCGAGGCGGCTGAGTTCCTCGCGGCCTTCCACGAGCTACCGCTGAACCTCGTCTTCGCCTGAGGCTGCGGCGTCCCACTCCTCCTTGAGGAGCGCGTAGGTGCAGCCGTCGATCCAGCCGAGTTCGGCCTGCCACGAGTCCTGCACGCCGTACTGCTCCAGCCGCATCCCGACCTTCTCGAGAACCCGCCGCGACGCGATGTTGTCGGCGTAGCAACCAGCCGTCACCCGTCGCAGCCCCAGGTCGTCGAACGCGAGGGACAGAAGGTTGCGCGCCAACTCAGTGGCATAGCCGTGACCTGCGTGCGCCGGGTCGAGGATGTAGCCGAGCATCCCCTCGACCTTGAGGGACTCCGGGGCGTCGTCCTGCCCCATGCCGTCGAGGACTTCCAACATTCCGCTGCCCACGTGCTGATCCCCCACGAGGGCGACGCACGAGTGGTCGTCGGGATCCTCCACCGACGCGAGCCACTTCTGCCTGAAGGTCGCGGGATCGACCGTGGCCCGAATCAGCCAACGCCTGACCTCAGGGTCATTGCGGTAGGTCAGCATCTGGTCGACGTCGCCCTCGGTCACCGGCCGCAGAGTCAGGCGCTCAGTCGTGCGCGGCCAGGAGATCGCGGGAGAAGTCATTGGTCATGCCTAACAGGCGAGAAGCCCTCTCCACCAGCGCTTTTCGCGTCACCCCACCCGTGCCTTTCCCACCAATCCCCCGAAAGTCACGCGACACGCCGTCGTCCCACGGCCATGATCGCTTGGTGACCGACCGCATCGAACTCGCCGCCCGCAACAACGCGCTCTGGTGCGACGTCGTATGCCGCTCGCACGGGATCTCGGGAACGTTCGACTCTGCAGCGTGGTCGAGTTCGGTTCGCACTCCCCCGCTCTACCCGGACGCCGTCACGCTCTCGGAGTCCGCGCAGGCACTCGATCTCCTCCAACGCATCGACGCCTCGAGTGGAGCCTCGGTCAAGGACAGCTGGGCCAGCCTGGACCTGACCGCGGCCGGCTTCGCACCGCTCATCGCCGGTGAGTGGCTGTGGCTCGACGCCAACGATGCGGCCTCAGACCTGGAAGGCGACGGTCGGACATGGCGCGAAGTTCGATCGTCAGCCGAGATGGAGCGGTGGAGTCGGGCCTGGGCCTCGGACCCGGAGGACGCGGTCATCCTCGGCCCCTCCCTGCTCGAGGAAGAAGGAGTGAAGGTCCTGGCCGCAACAGACGGCGAGCACGTGACCGCTGGATGCGTCGTCAACGTGACGGGGCAGGTCGCGGGCATCAGCAATGTCTTCGACACCAACGGTGACGATGCACGGGCCTGGCTGGCGCGGCCGCTGCGGCCGCAGCTCGTGGCGCCGGGTCGTCACCTCGTCGGGTGGGAGTCGGGCGACGGTGTCGCGGCGGCGCGAGCTGCCGGCTTCGACACCATCGGCCCGCTCACCGTCTGGATCCGCTGACGAGTCAGACCTCGTTGGTGCCGAACCCTTCACGCTCGGCCCGCTCGTGGGAGTCCTCGGTCTCCTGGAAGAACGTGATCGTCAGACCGGCTGGTGCCTCGAGCCGCGAGTTGAGGGACATCCACGGCGTGAGGACCGGCTCCGCGACGACGGTCGCACCGACGTCCTCCGCCTCACGGGTCGCCGACTCCGCGTCATCGACCTCGAACGCGATCCGGATCTTCGGGCTGGGGGTTCCACCAGCCTCGACCGCGTCGATCGCGACCTTGTGGGCCGGGCTCGCAATCTCGAACGTTGCCCGCCCGGCCTCGAGGATCGCCACGCGGTCGTCGCCACCCTCGGAGAACGCCGCGATCTCGTCCATGCCCAACACGTCGCGATAGAACCGGACCGCCTCGTCGTAGTCCTCCGCCTCGACAACGACGCGCAGCTGCTTGACCTTCTGAATCTTCTCGTTCGCCATGACAAGTCCAAGCCCCATCGGCCTCGTCTTATTGCGCATCAGCGACACGTGACGCCCCGTTTCGAGCCCCGAACTGTCGCTCGTGCGCAATGAGACGGGCTCAGGCGGAGACAGTGTGGACACAGCAAAGAGCGCCCCGCACCAATAGTGGCGGGGCGCCCTCCGTGCTGAGTCGGAGAGGGGTCGAAGCTCATCCAAGGACTCAGGACCGAACCGGGGTCGAAGCGGCTCGGAGTGTGTGGGGTCAGCGACCCATTTCAGCCCTTCGGGATGACGAGCGTCTGGCCGGCCTGGACCTGCGCGCTGGCAAGGTCGTTGGCGTCCGCGAGCATCGAGACACCGGTGGCGATGGAGACACCGGTCAGGTGCTCGGCGGCGATCTCGGAGAGCGTCTGCCCCTGCTGGACGGTCACCGTCTCGGCGGGCGCCGACGCGGCAGCCCCACCGGTGAGGGCGACGAACGCCACGAGCAGGGCGACGAGCACGACGGCGCTCGTGAGAACGAGACGACCGGCCCGGGTCAGCCGCAGCGCGGGCTGCGCGACCTCGCGCACCGACTCGCCCGTGGGAACGGACACGAGCCGCGGCTGCGGCGAGCGACGCGGAACGGGAAGGGGTACGGCATACCCATTGGTGGTGCCGTCCAGAACAGCAACTGCACTCATGGTGTCCTCCTGGGTCGATGTCACGATCGAAACGGTGTTCGAACGAACGCTTGTACGATTTCTAGCACGGATGTTCGAGGACTTCAAGACACGCGTCGAACAGATGTTTGAAACATGTGCTCGAACTCCGTAGTCTGTGCTCATGTCAGGAAGCCAATCAGGCACCACTGACAACGCCCTCCGAGGAGACGAACCATGAGCGACAAGCGCGCCAAGGACGACGACGCCGACGTCCACCAGCTGCCCGACCGCGACCCCGGCGACGGCACGCTCACGGTGCGTCAGCGCAAGGTCCTCGACGTCATCCGCAACTCCGTGGACCGGCGCGGCTACCCGCCGAGCATGCGTGAGATCGGCCAGGCCGTCGGCCTCACCTCCCCCAGCTCCGTGTCCCACCAGTTGCACGCCCTGGAGAAGAAGGGCTACCTGCGGCGCGACCCCAACCGCCCCCGCGCCCTCGAGGTCATCTCCCCCGACACGCCGAGCGACATCCGCGGATATCGCGGTGGCGCCACGCCCGACGACATCGACGCCGAGATGGACCCGACCGGTTCGGGCGACGCGCGTCCCGAGGCGACCTACGTGCCCGTCCTGGGTCGGATCGCCGCCGGTGTGCCGATCATGGCCGAGGAGGCCATCGACGAGGTCTTCCCCCTGCCCAAGCAGATCGTCGGCGAGGGCACGCTCTTCCTGCTCAAGGTCGTCGGTGACTCGATGATCGACGCCGCCATCTGTGACGGTGACTGGGTCGTCGTGCGCCAGCAGCCCACTGCCGACAACGGCGACATCGTGGCCGCGATGCTCGACAACGAGGCGACGGTCAAGACGTTCAAGCGCAAGGACGGCAAGGTCTGGCTCATGCCGCACAACCCCGCCTTCGACCCGATCGACGGCGACCACGCCACCATCCTGGGCAAGGTCACCGCGGTCCTCCGCCGGATCTAGCTCACCCGCACCGCGAATTCGTCCGCCAACGCGGACAACGTGACGCCGAGCGGCGCATCGATCCGATGCGTTGTCTCGGCGTCTCCGCGTGTGGGGCCTTTCGTGACGACGACGACGGGTATGCCGTGTGCGGCCGCCCGTCGCACGAACCGGTAGCCGCTCATCACCTTGAGCGACGACCCGAGCACCACGAGGGCGGGCGCCGCCTCGGTGAGGGCGAAGCACTGCTCGACCCGCTGCTTGGGAACGGAACCACCGAAGAACACGACGTCGGGCTTGACGGTGTCGGCGCGGCATACGAGACAGCGCGGAGCGATGAAGGTCTGCACCGCAGCGTCGGCCAGGACGATGTCGCCGTCGGGCCTGATCTGGCTGCTCACCTGTGATCCGTCGCCGACGAGTCCCATTGCGAGAGAGGCGAATCCGGGGTTGGCGTCGTCCATGAACGCCTGCACGAGGTCGCGGTCGACGCGTTCCCCACAGGTGAGGCACTCGACCTCGGCGAGGCTCCCGTGCAGCTCGATGACGTCGCGGGTGCCGGCGTCCTGGTGGAGGCCGTCGACGTTCTGGGTGATGACCGTGCCGAATGCCCCGGCGCGCTGGAGCCCGGTGACGGCACGGTGTCCGGCGTTGGGTTCGGCTGCGCTGAATCGCTGCCAGCCGATGAAGCTGCGAGCCCAATAGCGCTGTCGTGCAGCGCTCGTCGCAACGAACTCCTGGTGCGACATCGGCGTGACCCGACGATTGCCGTCCGGTCCGCGGTAGTCGGGGATCCCACTCTCCGTGGAGATCCCGGCACCGGTGAGGACGAGCGCCGGGCCGCCGTTCGCGCAACAGGGCAGCGACGTCGGCGACGCTGACGTTGGTGCTGACGTTGGACCTGACCGCGGAACTCACCCCACCATCGTAGGTCGGCACGACACCGTCACCGAGGCGTCAGGCGGCGCGACGCCGAGTGACGCGCTCGAGGATGCCGAGGGTCGCGCGCAGGTTGGCCTGCGTCAGGACCGGGAAGATCCTGCGCCACTTGTCGGACACCTGCGACCAGTCGTAGCTCGAGGTCACCCACGTTCCCTGAACCCCGTCGACCTCGGCGGCCTCCAAGGCATATCCGTAGCGGTGCCCGATCGGCGGCTGAATGGTTCCATCGATCCACCACGCGATCTCGCGATCCGCCTCGAAACGGTCGATGACCACGGTGACGTCGTAGTGCCCCATGGGGACGTCACCCAGCGCCTCGCGATCCATGTGCACGACGAACCGGTCCCCCACGCTCGTCACCGGTGTCACCCTCGGCGTCCTGCAGCATCCCGCTCGCATCGATGTCGACGTGGCCGAGCGGATCGGCCAGGACGGCGAAGATCTCGGCGGGCGTCGCGGGGATGAAGCGACGAGCAGTGAGCGAGTCATCGGAAGCAGTCTGGTCTTCGGCGGCAGGCAGGTCATCGGGCGCAGTCATGCGCCCAGTTCATCACGCAGACGCCAGAGATGAACGAAGGCAGGGCGGTCACTCGCCGGGGCAGGCGTTCTGGTGGACCAGGGCCCCCGTGACCATCCAGCGCCAGTCCGTGGCCGACCCACCCGCGTGGGCTCCGGCGCCGCACTGGCATTTCCAGTGCCAGCGCCCGAGGGCGTCACAGCTGACGTCCGGGTGGTGGCTGCGGCGGGCTGTCCGCCGGCGGAATGTGGTCTTCATGTACGGAAGGAGGCGGCGTCCTCTCCGCAGATACACCGCACCTCTACGCACCGCAGCCACCACGGGACGCTGCATCACGCCCTGTGCGAAGGACTGGAACTTTGATAACTGAGCGTTATAGAATGCATCCATGATTGATGCAGCCGGCCTCCGGGTCATGCGCGCCATCGCCGATGAAGGCAGCTTCACCGCGGCGGCGCTCTCACTCGGCTACTCCCAGCCCGCCATCTCGCAGATGGTGCGCCGCCTCGAGACGCGCACGGGCACCACGCTCGTCGAGCGCATCGGCCGCAGCGTGCGCCTCACCGAGGCCGGCGCCGTGCTCGCCCGCCACGCTGGCCCGGTGCTCTCAGCACTCGACGCCGCCGAGGAAGAGGTCGCCGCCATCGCCGGTCTGCGCTCCGGCCGCGTCCGCCTCATGGCCTTCCCCAGCGCCTCGGCGACCCTCGTCCCCAAGGCCCTGGCCAAGGTCAAGGCCGACCACCCCGGCGTCACGATCACCTTCAGCGAGGGCGAGCCGCGCGAGTCGCTCGCTGCCCTGCGAGCCGGTGAGTGCGACCTCGCGGTGGCCTTCGTCTACGAAGGCACCGACCTCGGTCGCGGAGAGGAAGACCTCGAGGCGTTCGTCACCACCCCCCTCCTCGATGACGAGGTCCTCCTCGCCGTGCCCCGCACCCATGAGCTCGCGAAGGCCAAGAACGTCGACATGGCCGCCCTCAAGGACGAGACCTGGATCGCCGGCTGTCCGCGCTGTCGCGGCCACCTCCTCCAGCTCGCGAGCACCGCCGGCTACGTCCCCAACATCGCCTACGAGACCGAGGACTACGTCGCGGTCATGGGCCTCATCGCCGAAGGCCTCGGTGTCGCGGTCATCCCCGACCTCATCCTCAAGACGGTCCACCACGAGGACGTCGCCGCGCTCCCGATGACCCCGGCATCGCGCCGCCACATCGTCGCCGTGACCACGCCCGACCTCCAGCGCGTCCCGGCGGTCAAGGCCACCCTCGACGCCCTCGTCGAGAGCGCCAAGGCGTCGAACGCCAAGACCCGCAAGAAGGCCCTGGCTCACTGACCGACCCATGGGGAGTCACTTCGCCGTGACCACCTCGAGTCGGCCGTCACGCTCGACGACGGCGATGTGCCCACGCTGGTCGGTGCGATAGGCGGCATACCCGTTGCTCCGCAGCATCGCCAGGTGCGCGGCCGTCGGGTGCCCGTAGTCGTTGTCCTTGCCCACGCTGATCACCGCGACGGGTGCTCGCACCGCGGCCATCAGAGCCGGGTCGAGGTTCGCGCTGCCATGGTGCGGCGTCTTGACCACATCGAATTCCGTTGCGGCAGAGGCCATCTGGGGATCCCGTCGCAGTCTCAGCACGAGATCGTGTGCGGCCTCCCGCTCGACGTCGCCCAGAAGCAACGCATCCACCTCGCCCACGTGGACGGCCAGCACGATGCTCGCGTTGTTGGGCACGGACCCAGCCGCGATGCGCCGCACCGGCGCCCACACCTCCGCCGTCACGTCACCGAACGCGAGCCGGTCGCCCGCCGCCACCGCAGAGACGGGTATGCCGCGTGCTCCCGTCCATCGGGTCACCTCACCGACCTGGTAGCCCGGCTCCGCAATCGGTGACACGAGCACCTGACCGACCTCACGTCCGCCGATGACACCGGGCAGGCCCTCGACATGGTCGGCGTGGAAGTGCGTCAGCACCACCGCGTCGACGACCGAGACACCGAGCGAGTCGAGACACCCGTCCACCGCCGCTGGCTCGGGCCCGGCATCGACGACGAGCGCCCGACCGGGTCCGGTGCGCACGACCGCCGCGTCACCCTGGCCCACGTCGCAGAAGGCGATGCGCCAGCCGTCGGGTGGCCAGGTCACGACCCGCGTCGGGATCGTCATGGCCGCCGTCACGGCCACGATGAGCAGCGCGACCAGCGGCTTGACCACCGCCCACCGCCCGAGCCATCGCCCCATGAGCAACAGCAGCGACGGTGAGGCCCGCGAGCAGCAGCGCACCCGGGGCACCATCAGGCCACGGCAGCGTCCCGCCCGGGACATCGGCCATGACGCGGGCCGTGCGCGCGATGCCCAACGTGGGCAGGGCGCCGAGCCACCCGACGAGCTGCGCCGGGCCATCCGCCACGACCGACACGAGCGCGGCCACGACTCCGGCGATCGTGGCCGGCGCCACCAGCGGAGCCGCGACGAGGTTGGCGACAACACCAACGATGCTCACGGAACCCTGGAGCACGACGATCAGCGGAGCGCACATCGCCTGTGCCGCAACGGGAATCGCGATCGCGGGCCCCATGAACGCCAACCTCGGTGGCAGGCGCTGCGCGATCGCATCACCCCACGGCCGGGTGAAGAGCAGCAGGCCGAGGGTGGCCAGTGCCGACAGCGCGAAACCGAAGGATCGCGACATCCACGGGTCGACGACGAGCACGACGACGATCGCGCCGGAGAGGACCGGCAGTCCCGCAGCTCGGCGCGAGCGACTCATCCCGATGAGGCCGATCAGACCCATGGCGGCCGCCCGCACCACGCTCGGCTCCGGACGCGCCAACACGACGAACCCGAGGATCGCGAGCGCGACGACGTACGGTCGCCAGCGCCGAGGCACCCCGACGAGGATGCAGAGCCCGAGCACCATGCCACCCACGACGGCGATGTTGGAGCCCGACACAGCAGTCAGGTGGGTCATTCCCGTCGCCTGCATGGCCTCCGTGAGGTCCGGCGGAGTCCGACTCGTGTCACCGATGACGAGTCCGGGCAGGAGCCCCCGCGCATCGGCCGGCGTGGGGTCCACTGCCCTGCGAAGCCCGGACCGCAGGTGCTCGGCGACCTGCGCGATGGCACCCGCTGGCTCGGTGACCTCATGGCTCGAGACCCGGAGCACGGCCAGCTCCGGATAGCCCGGCAGCGGTGGTGCCAGCCGCCCGCGCAGCCGCACCTCGTCGTGCCACTTCACCTTCAGCAGAGACTCGTCTCCCCGCAACGAAATCGGCGCGTATGCCGGCGTGTTCCGTCCGCGCCCATCGACCCGGTGCGCTGTGGCCTTGGCCATGACGACCGGCTCCCCGCTCCCCCGCGCCGCGAGTTGCACGGGATCCGAGGTCACGGTCGCCTCGAGCGTGACGACGGCCCGGGCAGTCGGTGAGGTCGTCGAGGTCCCCGATGCCACGCAGGGCGTGCTGCCCATTGCCGGCGACCTGCACGAGCAGGCACACACCGACGACGAGCATGAGTCGGCGGCCGCGCCGTCGCAGGACGTGCAGCCCCACGAGCACCGTGACCAGCACGCCCGTGACGATCCACCGCGGCCCCGCCGACCAGGTCAGGGTGGTCGCGAGCAGGGCCCACGCCGCGAGCGCCGGCACGAGCAGCCGGATGTCGCTGAAGCGCACGACCTCACGGGTCCACTCATCCCGGCGCGCGCGCAGGTCCGCCGGCTCAGCAACGGTCACAGCGTGACCTTGGGCGTCAACTGGGCGAGGAGCTTCTCGCCGATGCCGCTCACCTCACCGAGTTCCTCGACGTTCGTGAAGCGTCCGTGCTCGGTGCGCCAGTCGAGAATCCGTTGTGCGAGAACGGGTCCCACACCGGGCAAGGTGTCGAGGGCGGACAGGTCGGCCGAGTTCAGCGAGACAGTGCCACCGGCCGAACCCGTCCCCGAACCTGCGCCGGCACCCCCGCTCCCCACGCCTGACCCCGCACCGCTGCCCGACCCTGCCGAACCGGGAGCCGCCACGACCTCACCCGGTTTGGGGACGATGATCTGCTCGCCGTCGACGAGGACCCGGGCGAGGTTGACTGCCGCAAGGTCAGCCGAGCGCGTCGCTCCACCCGCTGCGGTCACCGCGTCGCCGACCCGTGCGCCGGCGGCCATCCGATAGACGCCGGGCTTCGCGACCTGACCGACGACGTGCACGACGACGGGACCGGCCGCCGCCACCCCGGGCACCTGGCCCGCAGCCGGTTTCGTCGATCCCGATGACCCACTGGGGGACGCCCGAGACAGAGTGGACGTCCCCCGGCTCACCCCGCTCGGTTCGGCGCCCGCAGCCGCTCGCGGTCCGAGCGCAGCACCCTCCCCGCGTCCCGCGAGCCAGATGCGCACCCCGAACACGACGGCCACCACGGCAACCACCGCCAGCACTGCGACCACGGCCGACCGACTCGGCAGCCACCGCGCCCCGCGCAGACTCAGCGGCAGCTCGAAGACCGGACCGCGTGGCACCTCAAGGGGTCGGTGTCGCCCACGATCCTCGGCGTCCCCACGATCGACCGGATCGGCACGACCGCTCCGATCACCCGGACCACCGCCCTCTCGCACCCTGGCCAGGGCGCGAGGTGACACGGTGTCGGGTTCGCGGCGGAACGGCATACGCCGACGTTAGGAACGACGGACGCGACACCCAACCCCAGAACGCCCATCTGTGGACGACCAGACGACCCACGACACCCTGTGGACAAACCTCAGCCGCTCAGGCGCCCCATCCAGGTCGCGATGTTGCGGTGGTGCCGGGCGAGCACGATGAGCGAGACGACCACGAGCCAGATCCCCACGCCGCGATCCACGGTGCTGTCGGCACGCACCACGAGCCACACACCCGCCCCCAACAAGAACGTGCACGCGAGCACCGACGCGTTGCCGAGCCGCTTCACGAACGGCAGGCACACCGCGAACACGACCAGAGCAGCAAGCGCCACCCACGGCACCAGCGCCAGCATCGCACCGAGCGACGTCGCCACTCCCTTGCCGCCACGCCCGCCGAGGTAGGGGCTGTAGATGTGGCCGAGCACGCACGCCACCCCCGCGGCGAGCGCCACCCACGTGCCCATCGTCCGCAGCACGACGAACGTCGGCACGAACCCCTTGAGCACGTCGAGGAGCCCGACGACGATCCCCCACTTCTTGCCGACGGCCCGACCGATGTTCGTCGCGCCGGGGTTGCCGGAGCCGACCTGCGACACGTCGACCCCGCGGGCGCGACCGATGATCGTGGCCGGGTTGATCCCACCGATGGCGTAGCAAACCGTGGCGACGACCAGCGCCACGAGAACCGTGCCGGTGGTCGAGAAGTTCACGAGGAGACCTGGGTCAGATCCGCGGACTGATCGCGATGGCCAGGGTGCCCGGCCCCACGTGCGCACCCACGACGGCGCCGAGTTCGAGGAGCTGGAAGTCCTCGATCCCCTCGATGCGGGACTGCAGTCGCTCGGCGAGCTTCTCGGCGCGCTCGGCCGAGTCGAGGTGGTGGACGGCGACGTCGACGCGCTGCGATCCGGCTGCCTCGACCGCGAGCTCCTCGAGACGGGCGATGGCGCGCGAGGACGTGCGCACCCGTTCGAGCGGCACGATCGCACCGTCCTGCAGCCCGAGGATCGGCTTGATCGCCAGCGCCGAACCCACGAGGGCGTTCGCCTTGCCGATCCGGCCGCCGCGCCGCAGGTGCTCAAGGGTGTCGACATAGAACACGACGGTCGCGTTGCTGCAGCGAGCACGCACGACGTCCGCGACTTCCTCGGCGGTCACACCACGCGCGGCGAGAGCGGCACCGGCGAGGACGGCATACCCCATCGCCATGCCCATCGAGCGGCTGTCGATCACGGTCACGGGCACGGGCGACTGCAGCGCTGCGAGTTGCGCCGAGCCGAGGGTGCTCGACAGGTCGGCGGAGATGTGGACCGAGACGATCGAGTCGGCGCCCTTTTCGGCGAGCTCGCGATAGACGTCGAGGAAGGCCTGCGGCGACGGGCGCGAGGTCGACACGGGCCGGAAGTTGCGCAGCGCGTCAGCCACCTCACCGGCCGCGACATCGACGCCTTCACGGCGCTCCTGCCCGCCGACGACGACGTGGAGGGGAACGACACCGATGCCGTGCGCCTCAATGAGGTCAGCAGACAGGTATGCCGTCGAGTCGGTGACGAGAGCGGTGACCACGGTCTGAGGCTAGTGCTCAGACGGTGTCGCTGTGGTCAGCACTCGCGCACTGGTCCCGAACGCTCCTGACGATGCGCGGGTATGCCGCGTGGTCACCAGGGCAGGTCGACGAGCGTTTCGCGCTGGTCGTCGACGGGGACCCAGCCGCGGCCCTCGACCTGGTGGTACTCGACGCCCGGGCCCCTGCGAGGCGAGCGATGCCACCGCGGCGAGGAGCCGGTCGATGTGCTCGGTGGTCGTGGCCAACCCGGCGCTCACGCGCACCGCGGTGGTGACGTCGGCGTCCTCGTCGGCGAGCAGGGCGTCGACGAGGAGGTGCGCGCAGAACTTGCCGTCGCGCACGCCGATGCCGTACTCAGCCGAAAGGGCGGCCGAGACGAGCGAGGACTCGACGTCCTCGACGGTGAACGCCACGACCGGTGCACGGTCTGCGTCGTCGCCGAAGATGCTGAAGGTCTCGACACCGTCGATGGCGCGCAGTCCGTCGACGAGGCGGGTGACCAGACGCGCCTCGTGGGCCTCGACGGCGCCACGGTTCTCGCGGATGGCGGCACAGGCCGCGGCGACGGCGACGGCGCCGAGGACGTTGGGGCTGCCACCCTCGTGGCGCGCCGGACCGGTCTGCCAGGTCGTGCTGAGCGGGCCGACGACGGCGGTGGCGCCGCCACCGGCGAGGTAGGGCGGGGCCGCGTCGAGCCAGTCGGAGCGACCGACGAGCACGCCGGCGCCGTAGGGCGCGTAGATCTTGTGGCCGCTGAACGCGACGTAGTCGACGCCGAGCGTCTCGAGGTCGATCCGACGGTGGCCGGCGAGCTGGGCGGCATCGAGGGCGACGCGGGCTCCGCGCTTGCGGGCGATGGCGGCGAGACGCTCGATCGGCCAGTACTCCCCGGTGACGTTCGAGGCGCCGCTGAGGACGACGAGGATGCTGGATGAGGTGGCGCGCTTGAGGGCGTCGGTGAGCAGGGCCTCGGCGTCCTTGTGCGTCAGCGGCACGGGGAGGCGGGTCGTCTTGCGGGCCTCCCACGGCAGGAGCGTCGCGTGGTGCTCGGTCGCGAAGACGATGACCTGGGTGCGACGCGGCAGCGACTTGGCGAGGAGGTTGAACGAGTCCGTCGTGTTGCGGGTGAAGACGACCTCGTCGCCCTCACGCGCCCCGACGAAGCGGGCGACCTCGTCGCGCGCGGCCTCGTAGTAGTGGCTCGACACCTGGCTCGTCCACCCCTGGCCGCGGTGGACGCTGGAGTAGGTCTGGGTCGCCTTGTCGACGGCCGCGACCACGCTGGCCAGTGCCGGGGTGGAGGCGCCGTGGTCGAGGTTGGCGTACTCGACGAACGTGCCGTGACAGGTCGGGACCTTGGGCGCGGCGACGACGGCCGGAACCCGAACGTCCGGCGTCGCGGTGGGCGACTGGGCTGGCGTCTCGGTGGGCGCACTCGGCGCGGGGACGGAGCGCAGCCACGGCTGGCGGCGTTCACGGGTGAAGGTGTGGGGAATCGAGCTGGCGATGGACATCCGGTGCTCCCTGGAGAGTCGATGGACCCTCGAAGGTGCTCGGGAGTCCGCGCTTGCCGACTGCGTTGCTGCAGCCGACCAGGTCGTCACCCGGAGCACCCCACCGCGGAGGAGGGTTGCCGACCAGCAAGCCGGGGCTGAACACTGGTACTCGTGACCTTGGATCAGCACACTAGCGTGAGCGCGCCACCCCTCGGGACCCCCCGTCCAGTGAGTGAGACCCGAGACCTGCGGGCCTGACTCAGCCGGCTGGGGTGGCCTTCAGCATCGGCAACCGCAGCGAGATGCTCAGGTACCCGCCGTCGGAGTACGTGACCGGCGCATGGATGGTCTCCGCCGGGTAGCCGGGCCACGGTGTCCGGGCGACCCGAACCTCCCCCTGACCGCTCCCCTGCGGCAACACGAAACTGGCCTTCCCCGCGTCATCGGTCACGGACGAACCCACCGTCTTGCCGGCAAGCGTGAGCGACAGCTCGACGCCACTGACCGGAATCCCGTGGCATTCCCCGGCAACGCAGACGTCCGACATGACGTCGACGGTGAGTCGTTCCTGGTTCTCCGGTTCGCTGCAACCCGACAGGGCCAACAGCACCACCGCAACTCCAACGATTGCTCGCACGTTCCACTCCCCCTCGGTGACTCCCGTGCGAGGAGCCTAGGCCGAGCGGGTCAGAGACGCGCGGCGGCGAGGGCGAGCAGGACGGCTCCCGCGAGGCTGGTCAGGGTGCGGACGTGATTCCAACGGCACCACACCGCGGCGTATGCCGCCCACTCGCCTTCCGCTTCCGGCCCTGCGGTGAGCGCGTCGACCTTGTTGTTGATCGGGATGTTGGCCGCTCCCGTGATGACGAGCGACGCCAGCCCGAGGAGCGCGCCCACGATCTTCAGGGCTCGATCGTCGCCGTCCCCGAGCAGCGCCATGGCGATCACCGCGACGCCGCCGACAGCAAGGACACCCATCGGGAGCAGGAGCAGACTCTTGGGAGCCCACCGGTTGATCGACTGCATCGCGATGATGCCGTCGCGTGGCGCGAGCTCGCGCAGGGCGGGCATCACGAAGGACGAGAACGCGAACATCGCTCCGCCGAACACCGCTGCGGCCAGCGCCGTCGCCGCGAGGATCCACACCTGAGGACTCATGCCCCCAACGATGCCCTGCGTCCGCACCGTTGGTCGAGACCTCACAACTACCCAAGACCCCGACTTATTGCGCAATCCGTCGGATCTTCCGACTTATTGCGCACTCTGTCGGTACCGACGGATTGCGCAATAAGTCGGCAAGAAGGTTCGGTCAGAGGGGGACGACGTTGACGAGCTTGGGGGCTCGCACGATGACGGTGCGCACTCCCCCGGCCGTCGCCTCGAGGACCTTCGGCAGGGCGAGCGCCAACTCGCGCAGCTCGTCCTCACTGATGTCGGACGCGACCTCGATGCGGTCGCGCACCTTGCCCTTGATCTGGATGACGCAGGTGACCGAGTCCTCGACGAGCAGCGCCGGGTCCGCGACGGGGAAGTCCTCGTGCGTCAGCGACTCCGCGTGACCCAGGCGCGACCACAGCTCCTCCGCAATGTGCGGGGCGAGTGGCGCCACCATGAGCACGATCTGGTCCGCGGCCTCACGGGGAACGGCGTCGAGCTTGGTCAGCGCATTG
Organism: uncultured Actinomycetota bacterium; assembly: GCA_963807825.1. Taxonomy (GTDB): domain Bacteria; phylum Actinomycetota; class Actinomycetes; order Actinomycetales; family Dermatophilaceae; genus Knoellia. The sequence continues at coordinate 112,791 of CAWEDC010000004.1, read as the reverse complement.
TTGAGCTCGATGAGGCGGGCGATCGCCGTGTTGAAGCCGAGCTCGTCGTAGTCGCGCTTCACCGCGTCGATCGTCCGGTGCAGCACCCGAGCCGTCGCGTCGTCCATCGGCGCGTCACTGACCCGCACCTCACCGGTCTCCTCGTCGACGACGTTGCGCCAGAGACGCTGCAGGAATCGCTGCGATCCGACGATGGCGCGCGTGTCCCACGGCTTGCTCTGGTCGAGCGGGCCGAGACCCATCTCGTAGAGCCGCAGCGTGTCGGCGCCATACGCGGCATACATGTCGTCCGGGGACACCATGTTCTTGAGCGACTTGCCGATCTTGCCGAACTCGCGCGTCACCGGCTGGCCCTGCCACGTGAAGACCGAGTGGCCGTCGTCGCCGATGGTCTCCTCGACCTCGGTGGCCTCGACCGGCTGGCCGCGGTCGTCGCGGAAGGCGGCAGCCTGGATGTAGCCCTGCGCGAAGTAGGTCCGGAACGGCTCCTCGCTCGACACGTGCCCGAGGTCGAAGAGCACCTTGTGCCAGAAGCGCGCATAGAGCAGGTGCAGGACGGCGTGCTCGACCCCACCGATGTAGAGGTCGACGCCACCGGGGTCGCGGGTGCCAGCCGGCGCACCGTCAACGGCGGTGTCGCGCGGGCCGATCCAGTACTCCTCGGTCTCGGCGGAGACGAGCTCCTCGCGGTTCTCGGGGTCGAGGTAGCGCAGGTAGTACCAGCACGATCCCGCCCAGTTGGGCATGGTGTTGGTCTCGCGGCGATAGGGCTGCACGCCACGGCCGTCACCGAGGTCCAGCTCGACGTTGACCCATTCCTCGACCCGGCCCAGCGGCGGCTCCGGGGAGCTCTGCGCATCCTCGGGGTCGAAGGTCCGCGGGCTGTAGTCGGGCACCTCCGGCAGTTCGATGGGCAGCATCGACTCGGGCACGCCATGAGCGGTGCCGTCGGCGTCAAAAACGATGGGGAACGGCTCGCCCCAGTAGCGCTGACGGCTGAAGAGCCAGTCGCGCAACTTGTAGCTGACCGTCGTCTCGCCGTGACCCTGCTCAACCAGCCAGTCGATCATCGCGGCCTTGGCCTGGGCGATCGGCTTGCCGTTGAGGTCGATCGTGTCGTTGGCCGAGTTGATCGCCGGACCCTCACCGGTGAACGCCTCGTCCTCGGGGTGGCCCTCGGTCGGCTGCACCGTGCGGATCTTGGGCAGGTCGAAGACGTCGGCGAAGTGCCAGTCACGCTCGTCCTGACCGGGCACGGCCATGATCGCGCCCGTGCCATAACCCATGAGGACGTAGTCGGCGATGAAGATCGGCAGCTCGGCGCCGGTCGCCGGGTTGACGGCATAGGCACCGGTGAAGACACCGGTCTTGTCCTTGCCTTCGATCTGACGCTCGACATCGCTCTTGCGAGAAGCCGCACGCCGGTATGCCGTGACCGCACCTTCCGGAGTCGCCTCACCGCCCGTCCAGGTCGGGTTCGTTCCCGCTGCCCACTCCCCCTGCGGGACAAGGGTGTCGACGAGGGGGTGCTCGGGGGCCAGGACCATGAAGGTCGCGCCGAACAGGGTGTCGGGTCGAGTCGTGAAGACCTCGATCGGCTCGCTGCCCTCGGGGGCGCCCACGACGGGGAACGCGACGCGCGCGCCGTGGCTGCGGCCGATCCAGTTGCGCTGCATGGCCTTGACCTTGTCGGGCCACTGCACGCGGTCGAGGTCATCGGCCAGGCGGTCGGAGTAGTCGGTGATGCGCATCATCCACTGGCGCAGGCTGCGCTTGAAGACGGGGAAGTTGCCACGCTCGGAGCGGCCGTCGTTGGTGACCTCCTCGTTGGAGAGCACCGTGCCCAGGCCCGGGCACCAGTTGACGGGAGCCTCGGAGGCGTAGGCCAGGCGGTGTTCACTGAGGACGGCCTCACGCTCGGCCGGCTCGAGGTCAGCCCACACCTGACCGTCGGGCAGCTCACGGGTGCCGGCCTCGAACTCGGCGACGAGCTCGGCGATGGGACGCGCGCGACCGAGGCTGCCGTCGGGGCGCTCCGCATCGCGGTCGTACCAGGAGTTGAAGATCTGCAGGAAGATCCACTGGGTCCACCGGTAGTAGTCCGGGTCCATCGTCTGGATCGAGCGGCGCTGGTCCAGCCCGAGTCCGAGCCGGCGCAGCTGGCGCGCCATGATGACGATGTTGGCCTCAGTAGTAACGCGTGGGTGCTGACCGGTCTGCACGGCGTACTGCTCCGCGGGGAGCCCGAAGGCGTCATAACCCAGGCAGTGCAGGACGTTCTTGCCGAGCATCCGGTGATAGCGCGAGAAGACATCCGTCGCGATGTAACCCAGGGGGTGACCGACGTGCAGGCCGGCCCCACTGGGGTACGGGAACATGTCGAGGACGAGCAGGTGTCCGCCTTCACGCTTCGCGACCTCTGCAGGGTCGGCGAAGGGACCGTCCGGGTTGGGCGCGTTGAAGGTGCCGCTGGCCTCCCAGCGGTCCTGCCAGGCCAACTCGATCTGGTCGGCCAGTTCGGCCGTGTAGCGGTGCGCCGTCTCGCTCATGTCATTCCTGCCTGCTCGGGTGGCTGCCCACAAAAAAGCCCCTCACACAGGAGGGGTTCGCCGCGGTGACGTCCGGGTGGAGCGTCAGCGCGGCTGCGGAAGAAGCTGCTGCAGCCTGGCCATGAGCACAGAGTATCGCAGCGGTCCAGATGGCCCCAAATGCGAAATGGCCCCCACGTTAGTGAGGGCCATTTCTGAATGATTGTCCGGCTGCGTCCTACTCTCCCACACCGTCACCAGTGCAGTACCATCGGCGCTGAAGGGCTTAGCTTCCAGGTTCGGAATGGAGCTGGGCGTTTCCCCTTCGCTATGACAGCCGAAACTCTATGGAGATGTGGTTGTACTTCCCCTTGCATCACACCTGGTGTTCACCCTTTGTGGGGTGTGGTGGTGTGTGCGGGGGTTTCCCGACCGTATCTCGGGAACTGCACAGTGGACGCGAACGCAACTTTTTAGTGTGTATCAAGTTATCGGCTTATTAGTACCAGTCAGCTACATGCATTACTGCACTTCCACGTCTGGCCTATCAACCCAGTAGTCTAGCTGGGAGCCTCTCGGACATTGAAGTCCATGGAAATCTCATCTTGAAGCGTGCTTCCCGCTTAGATGCTTTCAGCGGTTATCACTTCCGAACGTAGCTAATCAGCGGTGCTCTTGGCAGAACAACTGACACACCAGAGGTTCGTCCATCCCGGTCCTCTCGTACTAGGGACAGCCCTTCTCAAATTTCCTACGCGCACAGCGGATAGGGACCGAACTGTCTCACGACGTTCTAAACCCAGCTCGCGTACCGCTTTAATGGGCGAACAGCCCAACCCTTGGGAGAGACTCCACCCCCAGGATGCGACGAGCCGACATCGAGGTGCCAAACCATGCCGTCGATATGGACTCTTGGGCAAGATCAGCCTGTTATCCCCGGGGTACCTTTTATCCGTTGAGCGACGCCGCTTCCACAAGCCAGCGCCGGGTCACTAGTTCCGACTTTCGTCCCTGCTCGACCTGCCGGTCTCGCAGTCAAGCTCCCTTGTGCACTTACACTCGAAACCTGATTACCAACCAGGCTGAGGGAACCTTTGAGCGCCTCCGTTACCTTTTAGGAGGCAACCGCCCCAGTTAAACTACCCACCAGGCAATGTCCCTGATCCGGATCACGGACCTAGGTTAGATATCCAGAACGACCAGAGTGGTATTTCAACGTTGACTCCACGAACACTGGCGTGCCCGCTTCACAGTCTCCCACCTATCCTACACAAGCCGTACCGAACACCAATACCAAGCTATAGTAAAGGTCCCGGGGTCTTTCCGTCCTGCTGCGCGTAACGAGCATCTTTACTCGTAGTGCAATTTCGCCGAGTTCATGGTTGAGACAGTGGAGAAGTCGTTACGCCATTCGTGCAGGTCGGAACTTACCCGACAAGGAATTTCGCTACCTTAGGATGGTTATAGTTACCACCGCCGTTTACTGGGGCTTAAATTCTCAGCTTCGATCCGAAGATCTAACCGGTCCTCTTAACCTTCCAGCACCGGGCAGGCGTCAGTCCGTATACATCGTCTTGCGACTTAGCACGGACCTGTGTTTTTAGTAAACAGTCGCTTCTCCCTGGTCTCTGCGGCCGTTCTCCCTAGACAGTAAATGTCTTCAGGATCCGGGCCCCCCTTCTCCCGAAGTTACGGGGGTATTTTGCCGAGTTCCTTAACCATGATTCACTCGATCGCCTTGGTATTCTCTACCTAACCACCTGAGTCGGTTTGGGGTACGGGCGGCTCGAACCTCGCTAGAAGATTTTCTTGGCAGCATAGGATCACCCTGCTTCCCGCATTCGCGGTCACTATCAGGTCTCAGGATATGTGTGAGACGGATTTGCCTATCTCACTCCCTACACCCTTGGACGTGGACTACCATCGCCACGCGGAGGCTACCTTCCTGCGTCTCTCCATCGCTTGACTACTACCAAATCGGGTCACGCGCTCCGCTCAAATGATCCACCCGAAGGCTTCACTAAAGAGTTTCAGGCGTTTAGCATCAAAAGGTTCATCATGGGCGGTTCTTCGCCGGTTCCGGAATATCAACCGGATGTCCATCGACTACGCCTGTCGGCCTCGCCTTAGGTCCCGACTTACCCAGGGCAGATTAGCTTGACCCTGGAACCCTTGGTTATTCGGCGGACGGGTTTCTCGCCCGTCATTCGCTACTCATGCCTGCATTCTCACTCGTGTGGCCTCCACGGCTGGTTCACACCGCCGCTTCCCTGGCCACACGACGCTCCCCTACCCATCAACACGCTTGGACCACCAACCCGCAGGTGTGGTGGCCGGGCAATATGTCAATGCCACAGCTTCGGTGGTGTGCTTGAGCCCCGCTACATTGTCGGCGCGGAATCACTTGACCAGTGAGCTATTACGCACTCTTTAAAGGGTGGCTGCTTCTAAGCCAACCTCCTGGTTGTCACTGCAACTCCACATCCTTTTCCACTTAGCACACGCTTTGGGACCTTAGCTGGTGGTCTGGGCTGTTTCCCTCTCGACTACGGAGCTTATCCCCCGCAGTCTCACTGCCACGCTCTCACTTACCGGCATTCGGAGTTTGGCTAACGTCAGTAACCTGTTGAGGCCCATCGGCTATCCAGTAGCTCTACCTCCGGTAAGAAACACGTGACGCTGCACCTAAATGCATTTCGGGGAGAACCAGCTATCACGGAGTTTGATTGGCCTTTCACCCCTACCCACAGCTCATCCCCTCAGTTTTCAACCTAAGTGGGTTCGGTCCTCCACGACGTCTTACCGTCGCTTCAACCTGGCCATGGGTAGATCACTCCGCTTCGGGTCTAGACCCAGCGACTCATACGCCCTATTCGGACTCGCTTTCGCTACGGCTTCCCCACACGGGTTAACCTCGCCACTGAGCACTAACTCGCAGGCTCATTCTTCAAAAGGCACGCTGTCACCCCATAAGAGGGCTCCAACGGATTGTAGGCACACGGTTTCAGGATCTATTTCACTCCCCTCCCGGGGTACTTTTCACCTTTCCCTCACGGTACTTGTCCGCTATCGGTCACCAGGGAATATTTAGGCTTAGCGGGTGGTCCCGCCAGATTCATACGGGATTTCTCGGGCCCCGTATTACTTGGGATAACTCTCTGAAGTTCACGTCATTTCGTCTACGGGGGTCGCACCCTCTACGCCGGGCCTTTCAATGCCCTTCGACTATAACGCGAATTTTTGACTCCATGCCAGGATGTCAGTCCCAACTGAGAGGTCCCACGACCCCGTACCTGCAACGCCTGACAGCTATCACACAGATACGGTTTAGCCTCATCCGCTTTCTCTCGCCAATACTCACGGAATCGCGGTTGCTTTCTCTTCCTGTGGGTACTGAGATGTTTCACTTCCCCACGTTCCCTCTACCTGCCCTATATATTCAGGCAGGAGTGACTGGACTTGCCTCCAGCCGGGTTTCCCCATTCGGAAATCCACGGATCACAGTCTGGTTATCGACTCCCCGTGGCTTATCGCAGATTCCTACGTCCTTCTTCGGTTCCTGGTGCCAAGGCATCCACCGTGCGCCCTTAAAAACTTGAGCCACAAAGATGCTCGCGTCCACTGTGTAGTTCTCAACATACGGGCGGCCCCCACACCAGACTTGGCGCCTACCAGCTCAACCCTTACGGGAAGACCAGGTGGTTCACCATGGCGGGGGTCCTGACCGGATACCGGCCTTCAGGAACGAGCATGCGCTCGAGCCCTCAGGACCCAACAACGTGTCAAACGCCGTGTCCCCACTCACACACTTTCCGTCCCAGCCTCCGAAGAGACCAGGTGTACTTGTGTGTGCCAAGTAGCGGCGTCAAATAATCGATGTTCCACCCTTGAGCACCTGCTGCCCCACGTACGGGGACAGACCAGGCTCTGGACCCTTGCGGGCCAGTGCTCCTTAGAAAGGAGGTGATCCAGCCGCACCTTCCGGTACGGCTACCTTGTTACGACTTAGTCCCAATCGCCAGTCCCACCTTCGACGGCTCCCTCCACAAGGGTTGGGCCACCGGCTTCGGGTGTTACCGACTTTCGTGACTTGACGGGCGGTGTGTACAAGGCCCGGGAACGTATTCACCGCAGCGTTGCTGATCTGCGATTACTAGCGACTCCAACTTCATGGGGTCGAGTTGCAGACCCCAATCCGAACTGAGACCGGTTTTTTGGGATTCGCTCCACCTCGCGGTATCGCAGCCCTTTGTACCGGCCATTGTAGCATGTGTGAAGCCCAAGACATAAGGGGCATGATGATTTGACCTCATCCCCACCTTCCTCCGAGTTGACCCCGGCAGTCTCCTATGAGTCCCCACCATTACGTGCTGGCAACATAGAACGAGGGTTGCGCTCGTTGCGGGACTTAACCCAACATCTCACGACACGAGCTGACGACAACCATGCACCACCTGTATACCGACCTTGCGGGGCACCCATCTCTGAATGTTTCCGGTATATGTCAAGCCTTGGTAAGGTTCTTCGCGTTGCATCGAATTAATCCACATGCTCCGCCGCTTGTGCGGGCCCCCGTCAATTCCTTTGAGTTTTAGCCTTGCGGCCGTACTCCCCAGGCGGGGAACTTAATGCGTTAGCTGCGGCACGGATCTCGTGGAATGAGACCCACACCTAGTTCCCAACGTTTACGGCATGGACTACCAGGGTATCTAATCCTGTTCGCTCCCCATGCTTTCGCTTCTCAGCGTCAGTAGTGGCCCAGAGACCTGCCTTCGCCATCGGTGTTCCTCCTGATATCTGCGCATTTCACCGCTACACCAGGAATTCCAGTCTCCCCTACCACACTCTAGTCTGCCCGTACCCACCGCAAGTCCGGGGTTGAGCCCCGGATTTTCACGGCAGACGCGACAAACCGCCTACAAGCTCTTTACGCCCAATAATTCCGGACAACGCTCGCACCCTACGTATTACCGCGGCTGCTGGCACGTAGTTAGCCGGTGCTTCTTCTGCAGGTACCGTCACTTTCGCTTCTTCCCTGCTGAAAGAGGTTTACAACCCGAAGGCCGTCATCCCTCACGCGGCGTCGCTGCATCAGGCTTTCGCCCATTGTGCAATATTCCCCACTGCTGCCTCCCGTAGGAGTCTGGGCCGTGTCTCAGTCCCAGTGTGGCCGATCGCCCTCTCAGGCCGGCTACCCGTCATCGCCTTGGTGAGCCATTACCTCACCAACAAGCTGATAGGCCGCGAGTCCATCCCAGACCGAAAAACTTTCCACACCATAACCATGCGGTTTAGTGTCATATCCGGTATTAGACGCCGTTTCCAGCGCTTATTCCAGAGTCAGGGGCAGGTTACTCACGTGTTACTCACCCGTTCGCCACTGCTCACTTGAAGCAAGCTCCAAGATCACCGTTCGACTTGCATGTGTTAAGCACGCCGCCAGCGTTCGTCCTGAGCCAGGATCAAACTCTCCGTTGATGTTCACAAACCCGGACCCCCGAAAGGCGCCGGATAAAACTGAACCCAATAAAGGGTTGTCTACCCGGCTGAGTCTGAACAACCAGCAATTAAGCTGTTTGATCATTGTCAACCAAAGGATAATCGAAGCAGAACAACCACAACGACCCAGAAAGGCCGCCACAGTCACCCCACGACGAGGTTAATTGGCATCGATTTTTGACACGCTGTTGAGTTCTCAAGGATCGCACGCACACCATCACCCAACCCCTCAGGGCCAGACTCCAGGGCAACTCTCCAAACTTACCCGCGGCCACACTTGGGAGTCAAATCCGGCAAGCCGTTCATCGAACGGTCCGGACCTGATCACGCTTGGATCTTCGCGGGGTGTTCACCCTAGCAGCCTCTCGGCCGCTTCCCAAACCCGCCGTTTCCGGCGACCTGGACTGGATGAAGCTTCCCAACCACGACCCCCGAGGGCGTCGCACTGCTCACGACGTTTCCATCGCTTCGAGCTGTTGGGGTCTGCCCCGGGACCGGCCTACGTCGTGCTTGGCACAAGGCCTCACACCGTGGTGTCCGTTCCTCCCTGTCGGGCTGACATCGAGAACATTAGATGACGTTCTGCCCAACGCCAAATCGCGTCCCCTGTTCGGCGTTTCCCGACCTGTTCTGCTGCGAAACACGTTGCAGGAGAGGCGTTCTCGCTCAGTGATGGAACTGGTGGACGACCGCGTGGCCCTTGCCTCGCGCGATGAGCCACCGGTTCACGGGCACGGTGACGACGAAGGCCACGGCGAGTGCGAAGGCCAGGGACCCCCAGAAGAGCCAGGAGGCCAGACCGGCGTCCATGGCTCCGGGCACCACGAGCACGATTGCGTTGTCGATGATCTCCATGACGGAGATCGAGACGGTGTCGGCTGCGAAGGCCACTCCCAGAGCTGCCCCCAGAGGCAGGCCTGCGCGCAGGACCGGTGTGATCGTCAGGGCGTAGCCGAAGACGAAGGCCAGCACGACGGCCAGGACGATGGTCGCGAGATTCGACAGTCCGAGGGCTGTCCCGATCGCGAGCCCCAGGACCTCCCCGATGGCGCAGCCCGTGAGGCAGTGCAGGGTCGCGCTGATCGCCTGGGACCAGAGGCCGGGGCCGCCAGGGGCCTGGCTCAGGTGTGCGGTGTGGTCGCCGTGGTCTGTCATGACCGGTCGAACGATACCCCGTGGGGGTATATTCCGTGCCGACTCGGGAGAAAAGTCACGGTTGTACCGCGCTGTCAGCAACTTATTGCCTTAGCGTGGCCCCCAGGGGGTAGCCCGGCTATCGCCAGAGACAGCGTCGTCCAAAAGAATGAGGGAACAGCGATGGAGACATCGAGGCACAGTCAGGTGGGCACGAGGCCGGACCCGCGAGGCAGGCGCCACAGGCACCGAGCCGTGGTCGGCGTTCTGGGCACCCTCGGGTTGCTCGCTGCCCTCTTCTTCGGAGGTACCGCAGCTCAGGCGGACACACCGGACAAGGAGACGACCCTGACCGTGGCCGTCTCCCAGGAAGTTGACTCACTGAGCCCGTTCCTGGCCGTGCGTCGCATCACGACTGCCCTGGGCCGGCTCATGTATGACTTCCTCACCAACTACGACCCCAAGACGGGCAAGACCGTCCCGGGCCTCGCCGAGTCGTGGGACACGTCCACCGACGGACTCACGTGGACCTACAAGATCCGTGAGACCAACTGGACCGACGGCAAGCCCGTCACTGCCGAGGATGCGCGCTGGACCTTCGACACGATGATGAAGGACGAGGCCGCCGCGACGGCGAACGGGAACTTCGTCGAGAACTTCGAGAGCGTCGCTGCTCCCGACGCGCGGACCCTCGTCATCAAGCTCAAGTCACCGCAGGCGACGATGCTCGCGCTCGACGTGCCGATCCTCCCCAAGCACGAGTGGGAGAACGCCGGCGACTTCTCCAAGTTCAACAACGACAAGAAGTTCCCCATCGTCGGGGACGGACCTTGGATCCTCAGCAAGTACGAGGCCAACAACGCGATCACCCTCGTCCCGAACAAGAAGTTCTGGCGTGGCGCTCCCAAATTCGACAAGCTCGTCTTCCGCCACATCGACGACCCCGACGCGCAGGTCGAGGCCCTCAAGGCCGGCGAGGTCTCCTTCGTCTCGGCTCTGACAGCTGCTCAGGCCACCTCCCTGGAGTCCGTCGACAACATCACCGTCAACAAGGCCAAGGGCAAGCGCTTCCAGGCCATCACGATCAACCCGGGAGCCAAGCTCCAGGACGGCACCGAGTTCGGCGACGGCAACAAGGCGCTCAAGGACCCGGTCGTCCGCGAGGCCCTGGTGCGCACCATCGACCGCGAGGCCATCTACAAGACCGCTTACGGCGGCTTTGGTGAGGCCAATGGCGGCGAGATCCCGTCCCGCTACAAGGACTACCACTGGGAGCCCACCGCCGCCGAGGCCATCGGCTTCGACATCGCCAAGGCCAACCAGCTGCTCGACGGTGCCGGATACGCGAAGGGATCGGACGGCATACGCGCCAAGGGCGGGCAGAAGCTGTCCTTCCGCTTCAACGTGCACAACGACACGCCCCAGTACGTCCAGGCCGCCGAGATGATGCGCGAGTGGGCCAAGGAAGCGGGCATGGAGCTCAAGGTCGAGCCCGTCTCCGAGGTCGGTGCCCTGCTCGATGCCGGGACCTACGACATCCTCACCACCGGTTGGAGCGTCAACCCCGACCCCGACTACATCCTCGGCATCAACAAGTGCTCTGGACTCCCGGCCAAGATGGGCGGGCCGTACCTCTCGGACGCCTACTACTGCAACCCCGAGTACGACAAGCTCTATGACCAGCAGCTCGCCGAGCTCGACACCGGCAAGCGGGCCGCGATCGTCAAGCAGATGCAGCAGGTCCTCTACAAGGACAACGTCTTCGTGGTCTGGGGCTACGCCGACCAGCTCGAGGCCTTCCGCAGCGACGTCATCGAGAAGATGACGCCGCAACCGGACCCGGGTGGCAACTACGACAGCCAGGACGGCTACTGGAGCTGGTGGTCGGCGCTCCCCGCTGGTGCCACGTCGACTGACGACTCGAGCGGTGGCGGCAACGGTCTCGCCATCGGGATCGGCGCGGGTGTGCTCGTGGCCCTCGCCGGAGCCTTCGTCCTCGTCCGACGCCGCGGTGGCGCCGCTGCGGACGAGCGGGAATAGCCCCGTATGGCGGAGATCGTCCCAGGCGCTCTGGTCCCGCACCTCGAGGATGAGGTGCGGGACCAGCCCGCCGCTGTGCCCGGTGACCCCGACAAACGCGACCGGGACGGCATACGCCGCACCGCGGCATACATCGGAGAAAGGCTCCTCGGAGCGGCAGTCTCGCTGCTCGCGGTGATCTTCACCAGCTTCTTCCTCTTCCGGATCGTGCCCGGTGACCCGGTGCGCGTCATGACCCACGGGCGGCCCGTGACCATCGAGCAGAAGGTGGCGCTCGCGCGCGAGTTCGGGCTCGACAAGCCGCTGCTCGAGCAGTTCGGGAGCTACCTGCTCGGGGTGCTGCGCTTCGACTTCGGCGAGTCGTTCCAGTACAACCGGCCGGTGCTGAGCATGGTCGGCGAGCGCCTCGGGCCGACCGTGCTGCTCGTCGGCGCCAGCCTGCTCGTGTCCACGCTGCTCGGCTTCTGGCTGGGCGTGCAGGGTGCGTGGAAGCACGGCAGCACGGCCGACCGGGTCAACACCGGGGTCGCGCTGACCCTGTGGTCGGTGCCGAGCTTCTGGCTCGGCCTCATCCTCATCGTGGTCTTCGGCTCCGGGCTCGGGTGGTTCCCGACGGCGGGGATGAAGACTCCCGGGGTGGAGGGGTTTGCGGCCGTCCTGGACGTCGCGCACCACATGGTGCTCCCCCTCGTGACGCTCGTCGCCGTGGTCTATGCGCAGTACCTCATGGTCATGCGGTCCTCGCTGCTCGACGAGATGGGCTCCGACTACCTCGTGACCGCACGGGCGAAGGGCCTGCGCGACAGCGAGGTCAAGCGCCGCCATGCCGTCCCGAACGCGTTGCTGCCGACCATGACGCTCGTGTTCATCAATGTCGGCTTCGTGCTCTTCGGGGCCGTGCTCGTCGAGACGGTCTTCTCGTGGCCCGGGCTGGGCAAGCTGTTCTACGAAGGGCTCAGCGTGCCGGACCTCCCTCTGGTGCAGGGCCTGTTCGTCATCTTCTCCGCGACGGTGATCCTCATGAACCTCATCTCCGACCTGCTCTATCCCGTCATCGACCCGCGGGTGCGACCGTGAGTGCGGGCGTGAGTTCGGGGGCCGCAACGGCCAGCCCGCGCCAGCTCGCCTGGGCGCGCCGGCGCCGGGCGGTGGCCTCGTTCTGGAAGGAGTACCGCCGCAACCGCGCCGGGCTCTTCGGGCTGGCGGTGCTGGCGCTCTTCGTCCTGTCCGCCCTGCTGGTGCCCTTGCTGGTGGGCGAGGACGCGCTGAGCGTCACCCGTCCCCCGGGCGAACCGCTCCAGCCGCCGAGCGGTGAGTTCCTCCTCGGCACGGACCGGTCCGGTCGCTCGGTGCTGGACCTCGTGCTGTGGGGGTCGCGGGTCTCGTTGACCGTGGGCTTCGCCGCGACGTTCATCTCCATCGCCCTGGGCGGTCTCATCGGCATCCTCGCCGGCCACTTCCACGGCTGGCCGTCGGCGGTGCTGCTGCGGATCACCGACTGGTTCCTCGTCATGCCCACCCTCGTGCTGGCGGTTGCTCTGGCCGCCGTCCTGGGGCGCAGCATGTCGACGATCATCATCGCCATCGGCGTCACCTCGTGGCCGACGACGGCGCGGCTGGTCCGGGCACAGACCCTCGCGGTCGAGGCGCGTCCCTACATCGAGCGAGCACGTGCTCTGGGCGGCGGCCACTGGCACGTCATGTCACGACACGTGCTCCCCAACGTCATGCCGATCGTCCTGGCGCAGACCACGCTCATGGTCGCCGGCGCGATCCTCACCGAGTCGACGGTGGCCTTCCTCGGCCTCGGCGACCCGACGATCCCGTCATGGGGCAGCACCATCCAGGCGGCCCGCGACGTCGGCGCCGTGAGCTCCGGAATGTGGTGGTACATCCTCCCGCCCGGCATCGCGATCGCCCTGGTGGCGCTGGCCTTCACCCTGTGCGGGCGCGCGATCGAAGGCGTGCTCAACCCCCGACTGAGGACTGGCAAATGAGTCAACCCCTGCTCTCCCTCGAGGGCCTGAGCGTCACCTACCGCACCCAAGGCGGTGAGGTGCCGGCCGTGCGCGGCGTCGACCTCGAGCTGGCGCGCGGCGAAAAGCTGGGCGTCGCCGGCGAGTCCGGATCGGGCAAGTCCACGCTCGCCCTCGCGCTGCTACGCCTCCTGCCACCCACGGCCACCGTCACCGGGCGCGTCCTCCTCGACGGTGAGGACCTCCTCGGCATGAACTGGGGACGGCTGCGCGCCGTGCGCTGGGCCGGTGCCTCGATCGTCTTCCAGGGCGCGATGCACTCCCTCAACCCGGTGCACACGATCGGTGACCAGATCGCCGAGCCGATCCTGCTCCACGAGAAGGTCGGCGAGGCCGAGGCCACCCGTCGCGTCGCGCAGCTTCTCGACGAAGTGGGTATGCCGCCCGCTCGCGCACGTGCCTATCCGCACGAGCTCTCGGGTGGGCAACGCCAGCGCGTGATGATCGCCATGGCGCTCGCCTGTCGCCCCGAGCTGATCATCGCCGACGAGCCGACGACGGCTCTCGACGTGATGATCCAGGCCCAGATCCTCGGGCTGATCGACGACCTCGTGGCCCGGTCGGGCATCAGCCTGCTGATGATCAGCCACGACCTGTCGGTGCTCGCCGACGTCTGCGACCGGCTGGCCATCATGTATGCCGGTCGGGTCGTCGAAGTGGGCCCGGCGGACGAGGTGCACAAACGTGCCAAGCACCCCTACAGCGCGGCGCTGGCGGCAGCGTTCCCGACGGTCGGCGACCCGGCCTCGCGGCTGCGGCCCCGCGGACTCGCCGGCGACCCGCCCGACCCGGAGTCGCTCCCCACGGGGTGCTCCTTCCATCCACGCTGTGCAGTGCGTCGTGACGCGTGCGACGTCGTCGACCCGCAGCTGTGGCCTGCCGGTGAGGGCGACGCGGCCCACGACGCGGCCTGCGTTCTCGTCCTCCCGGACGAAGGTGCGTCGCTCGCCAAGGGCGAGCAACACGGCATACAGAAGGAAGACAAGGTGGCGCGATGACCAGCGAACGCGAACCGCTGCTGTCGGCTCGAGATCTCGGTGTGGAGTTCCCCGGGCGTCGGGGCGGGCGACCCGCTCGCGCCGTCGACGGCGTGAACCTCGACGTCCACGCGGGCGAGATCGTCGCCCTCGTCGGCGAGTCCGGGTGCGGCAAGACCACGCTGGCCCGCACGCTCCTCGGGCTTCAGCGACCCACGTCTGGCGAGGTGGCCTATCGCGGCACGCCCCTGAACTATTCGGGCAAGGCGCTCAAGGCCTACCGGCGCGAGGCGCAGCTCGTGCTGCAGGACCCGAGCGGCTCGCTCAACCCGCGCCACACCGTCTATGAAGCCGTCGCCGAGGGCCTGCGGATCCACGGCGAGGCGGTCAACGAACCCGAGCGGGTGGCCGATGCGCTCTCGCGCGCCGGGCTGCGGCCGCCGGAGCGCTTCTTCCTGCGCTACCCGCACGAGCTGTCGGGTGGCCAGCGGCAGCGCGTCGTCATCGCGGGTGCCCTGGTGCTCGATCCCGCGGTGATCATCGCCGACGAGCCGGTGGCCTCGCTCGACGCGTCGGTGCGCGGCGAGATCCTCTCCCTGCTTCTCGGACTGCGCGACGACCTGGGGCTGGCTGCGCTCGTGGTGACGCACGACCTGGGCCTCGCCTGGAACATCGCCGACCGGGTCGCCGTCATGTATCTCGGCCGCATCGTCGAGACCGGCCCGGTCGAGAAGATCCTCACCGCGCCGGAGCACCCCTACACGCAGGCGCTGCTGTCGGTGCTCCCCGAGGGCGGGGCCCCGGTCGTCCTCACCGGCGAGCCCCCGGACCCGACGCGCATCCCCGGCGGCTGCCGGTTCCACGTCCGCTGCCAGGTGCTCGCCTCGGGCGAGGCCGAGGCTTTGGGCCTGTCCACGCAGTGCCGCACGCAGGACGTCGACGTGCTGGCTGGCGGGACCGGCTCGCAAGTCGCCTGCCACGTCGCCCTGCAGCGACGAGAGCAAGAGTCCGACGTGCGGTCAGGCGAGGGCGGGGTCGTCCAGCACTAGCGTGCCCGCGTCGGCGTCGAGCGTGACCGTGACGCCGAGGGGCACGGTGAGGGTGCTCGGGCAGTGCCCGAAGCCCAGGTCCCAGAGGATCGGCACGCCGAGCCCGCCGAGGCGGTCGCGCACCAGCTCCTCGACGGGTTCGCAGCCCTGCCAGGAACCGACCGCCACCCCAGCGACTCCGTCGAGCCACCCAGAGCGCAGCAGGTGGGTCAGGTAGCCGTCGATCCGGTACGCCTTCTCGTCGACGTCCTCGAGCAGCAGGATCGCGCCGGCTGCCGAGGGGTGACCCGTGGGTGTCCCGATGTCGGACGCCAGCAGGCTGAGGCAGCCGCCGACCGTCACGCCCCGCGCTTGACCGGGGACGAGCGCACGGGCAGCCTCGGACGTCAGGCGTCTGCGTCTCCTCGGGCTCGAAGAGCGTGAGGCGCAGGTGTTCGGCGCTGCGCTCGTCGTTGACGAACACCTCGGTCGCGACCATCGGAGCGTGCAGGCTGACGAGGCCGAGCTTGGTCGCGATCGCGGAGTGCAGGGCGGTGATGTCGCTGTAGCCGGCCAGAACCTTGGGCCCGGCGGCGCGCATCTCGTCCCAGTCGAGGTGCTCCAACATGCGCTGTACGCCGTAGCCACCACGGGCGCACAGCACTGCGGCCACGGACGGGTCGCACCAGGCCTCCTGCAGGTCGCGTGCCCGCGCCTCGTCGTCACCGGCCAAGTAGGAGAACCGGTCAGAGCGCTCCCCCGCGCTCGGCGCGACCTCCACCTCGAGGCCCCAGTCCCGAAGCATCGCGACACCTGTCGCGATCCGGTCCCTGGGCGACGGGCCACTCGGCGAGACGACGACGACGCGGTCACCGGCCACGAGTCGCGGAGGACGCGTCAGCTCCCGAACGGGCGTCGCGATGTCGGGGCTGTCGGGCGGACGGTTGCGCCACTCGGTGTCACCGGGTCTCCTCCTGAAGGGTCTGGTCGAGTATCCCCGCCGCCCTACGCTCGATTCATGTCGACGGACCCGGGCGAAGCCAGTCCCGGCGCAGGCGGAGTCGTCCCCTTTCGCCTGTGGCCCCCGGTCGCCATGGGCATCCCGCTGCTGCTGGGTGCGCTGGTCACGTGGCTGGCGGGCGACCCGTTCGAGCTGGGCGGCTGGCGGGTTCCGCTCGGCTGGGGGCTCGTCGTGCTCTTCGTCCTGTGGAACGGCTGGGCGCTCGTGCTGTTCCAGCGTCACCGCACCGGTCTCCTGCCGGGCCAGGCGACCCGAACGATCATGAGCTCCGGCCCGTTCGCCGTGTCCCGCAACCCGCTCTACGTCGGCATGCTCGCGCTGTACGTCGGGCTGGCACTCCTCATCCCGTCAGCGTGGGCGCTCCTGGCGACCCCAGTCGCGGCCGGACTCGTCCTCTGGGGCGCCATCCTCCCGGAGGAGAAGTTCCTGTCGCGGGAGTTCGGCAGCGAGTACGACGACTACGCCCAGCGCGTGCGCCGCTGGCTGTGACGCCGTGTGCCCGCGAGGCGCCGTGCGCCGAGCACCACCCTCAGAGGCGCTCGCGCAGCCAGGCGAAGTCGGCCTGGTGCTCCTCGGCACCACCGGGCGTCTCGCACACGACCGGCGCTCCGGCCGACCGGACGACGCCCGCCAGCAGGTCGGCGTCGATCTGACCCGCGCCGAAGTTGGCGTGCCGGTCAGCACCCGAGTCGAACGAGTCACGGCTGTCATTGCAGTGCACGAGGTCGATGCGGCCGGTGATCGCGAGGATGTCGTCGACGACGGTCTCGAGCTTGTTGCCGCCGGCGTGGGCGTGACACGTGTCGAGGCAGAAGCCGACCTGGTCGGCCTGCGAGGCGGAGCCGATGGCGTCCCACACCTTGGCGATGCGCTCGAGGTAGCGGGCCATGGCGTTGTCGCCACCCGCGGTGTTCTCCAACAACAGCGGCAGCTTGAGGTCGGTGGCCTCGATCGCCTTGCGCCAGTTGTCGAATCCCACCTCGGGGTCGTCGGTCTTGCCGACGTGGCCGCCGTGGACGATCAGTCCCTTGGCGCCGATCTCGGCGGCAGCGTCGACGTGCTGCTGGAGGAGCTTGCGGGACGGGATGCGGATCCGGTTGTTCGTCGTCGCGACGTTGATGATGTAGGGCGCGTGGACGTACAACGCGACCCCAGCGGCCTCGGCGTCCGCGCGCAGACCGGCTGCTCCCCCGGCATACCGAATCTCTGGTCCTTTGTATCCCTGAGGGTCACCGAGGAAGAACTGGACCAGCGTCGTGCCGCGCGCGGCGGCTTCGGCGAGGGGGTCGGTCTGGTCGACGTGGGCACCGATGGTGAGGCTCATGCCACCAGTCTAGGAACGACCCGTGACAGCCGTCTGCCCCTCAGGTGCCGACGTGCACCTTGGGGCGCACCATGAGCGGCGCGAACTCGAGCGTGCCGTCGTCGATGCGACGCGGCGACATCAGCCGCAGGTCGTGGAAGTAGTTCTGCTTCACGGTCCACGGCTTCGTCGTCCCCTGCTTGGGCAGGAGGTGCCGCGAGCGCTCGACGTAGCCCGACGCCAGCTCGAACGGCGGCTCGCCGTCCTCGATCCCCTCATCGAGACGCGGTGTCGCCGTGGCGGCGCCCGTCTGCGCCATGCGCTTGAGCACCGCGCTCACGAAGCGCGACGTGAGGTCGGCGCGCAACGTCCACGAGTTGTTGGTGTAGCCCAGGCAGACCGCGAGGTTGGGCACTCCCCCGAACATCGCGCCCTTGTAGAAGTAGCGCTCGTTCGGCGCGAACGTCGCGCCGTCCATGGTGAAGGTGATGCCGCCGGCCACCTCGATCCGCAGCCCGGTCGCCGTGATGATCGCGTCGGCCTCGAGCTCCTCGCCGCTCGTGAGCCGGATGCCGGTGGCGGTGAACTCCTCCACCGTGTCCGTCACGACAGAGGCGGACCCTCGACGAATGGCGGCGAAGAAGTCACCGTCGGGGACGACACACATCCGCTGGTCCCACGGCCCATAGCTGGGCGTGAAGTGCTCACGCACCGCCTCCGACCCGACAAACTTCGCGTTGAGCCGGGCGATGCCCTTGCGGACTGCCCCGGGGAACCGCTGGCTGGCCTCATAGAGGCCGACGTTCTGCACGACGTTCTTGGCGCGGATGGCGCGGTGAGCCGCACGCGCGGGCAGCACCCGACGCAACCCGTTGCCGACCGAGTCCTTGCCCGGCAGGGGCAGCACGTAGGTGGGGCTGCGCTGGAGCATCGTCACGTGGGCCGCACCCTCCTTCGCGAGCGCCGGCACGAGCGTCACGGCCGTGGCACCGGACCCGATGACGACGATGCGCTTGCCCCGCGGCTCGAACTTCTCGGGCCAGAACTGCGGGTGGATGATCGGCCCGTCGAACGTCGCGCGCCCCGGGAAGTCGACGACGTGGCCGGTGTCGTAGGAGAAGTAGCCGGTGCAGATGTAGAGGAACGACGCCGTGTGCTCGACGAGCCCGTCGACGGTCTCGGCCTTGACCGTCCACCGTCCGCTTCCCGAGGACCATCCCGCCGCGATGACCCGCTGCCCGTAGTGGATCCGCTCCTCGACGCCGAACTCACGGGCGGTGTCGCGGATGTAGTCCCGGATCGACTCCCCCGACGCGAGGACGTCCGAGCCGGTCCACGGGCGGAACGGATAGGTGAACGTGTAGACGTCCGAGTCGGAGCGAATCCCGGGATAGCGGAACAGGTCCCACGTGCCGCCGCTCGCCTCCCGCGACTCCAGCACCGCGAACGATCGGTCCGGGTTGAGCTGCGTGAGTCGGCAGGCTGCGCCCACGCCGGAGAGACCAGCGCCGACGATGAGGACGTCGACATGGAGGCTCTTCATCGAGGGAACTCCCGTGTGGGCAGCGAAACGGAGCCACCATGAGACCACGGATGAGGCTGTCCTCGCACCGTGGCAGCATGAGGCCTCCATCACGACCCCGCCAATCACCAGGACTTCTGCGTGGCCCTCTTTGCCCTCGTCGCCGTGACTTTCGTCGGTCTGCTGACCTTCTGGTTGCACCGTCGCCTTGTCGTCGCGCCGGGTTGGCAGACGCCGTGGAGGTATGCCGTGACAGCAGTTCTCGTCGCCCTGACGGCCCTCGCTGTGGTCGCCATCGCGGGCGGACTGCGCTGGGGCACGGCCGATGACACGCGGCCTGTGGCCTGGCTCGGACTGACGTGGCTCGTCGTTGCGCTCTACCTCGTCCTCGGCCTGGCCGCGGCACAGCTGGTCGCGCTCATCACGTGGCTCGTCACGGCTCGCGAGCAGCGCGGCACGGTGCTCCGGCGGTTCAACCGGGCCACAGCGCTACTGGTCACGACAGCGGCACTGGGCACGGCGGCATACGGCGTCGTGGCGGCAGCCGACCCCAACGATCACCAGGACGACGCACTCGTCGGCGACCCTCCCGCAGGCCTTCGACGGCACGAGCGTCGCCCTCGTCACCGACCTCCACGTCGGTGTCGTCCGCGGCGCCGACTTCACCCAGAAGGTGGTGGACGACGTCAACGCGGCCAAACCCGACATCGTCGTCCTCAGTGGTGACGTCGTGGATGCGCCCTACGACCGGCACCGCACCGAGATCGCGCCGCTGGCCGACCTCGACGCCCCGCTCGGTGTCTTCGCCGTGACCGGCAACCACGAGATCTACACGGGGTCGACCGCGGAGTGGGTGGCCGAGTGGAAGCGCCTCGGCATCACCGTGCTCACCAACACCTCCGAGGTCATCACCCGTGACGGCGAGACGATCACGATCGCCGGCGTGCACGACTACGAAGGCACCGGCGAGTTCGCTCCAGACCCGCAGCGGGCACTTGCGGGCACGGCTGACGCGTTCACGCTCTATGTGGCACACCAACCGCGACTGGCCCAGGACTCACAGAACCTCGGCGTCGACCTGCAGCTGTCCGGACACACCCACGGCGGTCAGGTCTGGCCCTTCGAGTTGTTCGTCCCGCTCCAACAGCCCATGGTGGAGGGGTTCGCCGTGATCGATGGCGTCCCCGTCATCACGAGCCGCGGTGCCGGCACGTGGGGACCGCCCGTGCGCGTCGCCGCAGCGCCCGAGATCCCGCTCATCACCCTGAGGAAGGCCTGACATGTCCGACCCGACCGCACTGGGAGCACCCAGGTACCGGTCCGTCGCCCATCCCGCCAAGCCACTGGTCGTCGCCGGCGCGATCGTTGCCGCCGTCGGTGTCCTCGTCGGACTCCTCGTCGCCGCCATGGGCGGATGGGCCATCGCCCTCGGCCTCGTCCTCATCCTCGCCCTCGTCGGCCTCGGCTGGCTCATCGCCAAGGGTCCGGTCACGGTGACCGTCACCGATCGGGCCGTCACGGTCGGCCTATCCCGTCCTCTCACGCAGGATCTCCATGTCGGACATCACCGACGTGGGCGCCGGAGACCACGTCAACGGCTTCGGCTACGGCTGGGGCGTGCGCTGGGAGGGTCGCGGCAAGTGGGCCTATCGCGTCGGCGGACCCATGGCGACGGTCGTGCACCGCCGCGGTCGCCTCGGGGTCTCGGTCGACGACGCGCACGAGTTCGTCGAGGCCGTCGTGGCCGCTCGGCAGGACATCGCGTGAGCGAGATCGTCGTCGGTGACGACGGTCTGTCCCGGCCCGTGTGGGCGTCCGTGGACCCGATGTTGCGGGACTACTACGACACCGAGTGGGGTATGCCGGTGCGAGACGAACGCGGTGTCTTCGAGCGTCTCTCGCTCGAGGCGTTCCAGTCGGGGCTGTCCTGGGCGACGATCCTGCGCAAGCGCCCGAACTTCCGCGAGGCGTTCGCGGACTTCTCCCCCGAAGCCGTGGCCGAGTTCGGGGACGACGACATCGAACGTCTCATGGCCGACGCCGGCATCGTCCGCAACCGGGCCAAGGTCCTCGCGACGATCCAGAACGCCCGGGCCACGCTGGGACTGCGCGACGACCCCGAAGGTGACCTCGCGGCATACGTGTGGTCCTTCCAGCCGACGGACACACCGCGGCCGAAGACCTACGCCGACGTGCCGACCACCTCGCCCGAGTCGCTCGCCCTGTCGAAGGGCCTGAAGCGCAAGGGTTTTGCGTTCGTCGGGCCGACGACGATGTATGCGCTCATGGAGGCGCTCGGCATCGTCGACACGCACCTGCTCGCATCGCACCGCCGCGGCACGTCGGGCGTCTGGCCAGCCTGAGTCACCGATCGGGCAGGCCAGCGGCAGATTCGGCCTAGCCTGCTGTGCATGGGTCCGATGATTCGTGCCGCCAGTCTGCGCGGGTTCGCGCCGTTGGTGCGCGAGCTCGGCGGCGACCCGGACGCGCTCTACGCGCGGTTCGGCATCGATGCCGCGTCGCTGGTCCACGATGACGCCCTCGTGTCGATCACGGACCACGACCGGATGCTCGACGTCACGGCACGCGAACTCCAGTGCCCCGACCTCGGGCTGCGGCTCGCCACCTCGCAGGACATCACCATCCTCGGGCCCATGGCAGTGGCGATCGAGGCCTCGTCCACCGTGGCCGAGGCCGTGGACTGCGCGTCGAGCTTCATCTTCGTCCACTCCCCTGCCCTCAGCATCGGCGTGGAACCTGATCCTCGCGGCGTGCGCGGCGTCGTGGCCCTGACCTATCGCAAGGATCCGCGCCAGTCGCCCTACTCGCCCCAGGGCATCGAGCTCGGGTTGGCGCTCTTCCACCAGGTCGCCGCCTTCCTCATCGGAGAGCGCTATGGCCTCCGCTCCGTCGAGATCCCGCACGCACCCCTCTCCCCCGTGAGCCGTTATGTCGAGGCGTTCGGGGCCGAGGTGAAGTTCGGCGGCGAGACCCCTGCGCTGCGAGTCCACCGGTCGACGATGGACGCCACGTTCGCGAGCGCCAATGCGACGATCCATGCGATGGCCCTCGAACACCTGCGCAGCCACGAGAACCCCACCCGCACCGTGGCAGCTCGCGTGCAGCTGGCCCTGGCCGAGGTGCTCGGCAACAGCGACCCCTCGCTCGACACGGCCGCTCGCCTCCTGCAGGTCCAGCCCCGGACGCTGCAGCGCCACCTCGCGCTGGAGAACACCACCTTCGAGCTGGTGCTCGACCAGGTGCGTCGTGAGGCCGCCCGGCGCTACCTCACGATGACGGCCCTGCCCATGAGCCAGATCGCCGCGCTCGTCGGATTTGCCGAGCAGTCGACCCTCAGCCGCGCAGTTCGGCGGTGGGAGGGCCAGAGCCCGCGCGAACTCCGGCAATCGGCCGGGTTGTCGTCCTGAGTCAAGTTCTTCACTCATCGGCGGAGCACTGTGGAGGTCCTCGGCAGCACCGAGAAGCCCTTCTGCACGCCGCACGACGTATGAGCAATGGAGTCAACGATGACTGAGCTGGACACGACCGCCTCGAGCACGACCGATCTCGCCAGCATCGGCGCTCGCAGCATCCCCGAGTTCGAGGGGGTGCACGACGTCTGGCCCCGCGGCGCTCGGCTGCAGGCGGTCCGCGACGCTGCCACGGCATACAAGAAGCGTTTTGCCTCGCAGGGCCAGGTGCACGCGGTGAAGTCGGTCGACATCGCCGCGGCGCCCTATCCGGTGTCGTTCGCGTTCAACGGCGCCGTGACCGTGCCACACCTGCCACTCATCTCGATGATCAACCGGATGATCGTCGTCCAGTACGACGACTGGGACGGCAGCGCCCGCACCCTCGTGTTCGAGCCGACGGTGCCGGCGGGCTCGGCCGAGGCGCCGTTCTATGCCAACCTCCAGGCCCTGGCCGATGGCATTCCCGGCGCCAACAAGGTGCTCGAGGCCGTGATGCTCAAGTACTACAACGAGCCCAAGGACGTCCTCGACAAGCTCGGCCTCACCGCCGACGACATCGACTTCTGCACTTTCGACCACCTCCACGTCCAGGACCCGCGGATGATCCTCGGCTCGACCGACGTCATCCCGGGTGAGTCCGGGGCGCGCGAGCCGATCTTCGGGCAGGCGCGCATGCTCGTCCACGAGCGCGAGCTCGCCACCCTCCAGTCGCTCCACCCGATGCAGTGGGCCTGGTACGTCGAGGACGGCCTCAAGGGTGTCGACCCGGCGAAGTTCGCGACCTTCACCGGCGACATCGAGCTCGGTCCCGGGCTGACCCTGCTGTGGACCCCCGGCCACACCGACGGCAACCACTCCCTGTGCATCAACACCCCCGACGGCGTGTGGGTCTCGTCCGAGAACGGCATCTCGCTCGACAACTGGCAGCCCGAGCTCTCGAAGATCCCCGGCGTGCGCAAGTACCACGAGATCTACGGCCGCGAGATCTGCCCGAACTCCAACACGCTCGAGGACTCGCTCGACCAGTACGACTCCATGATCAAGGAGAAGATCATGGCGGACTCGAGCAAGAAGGACCCTCGCTGGCTGCAGATCCTCCCCTCGACCGAGCTCGCGCCGTGGAAGCGGTTCTGGCCGGTCCTGCCGACCCACGTCCACGGCGGAATCTCGTACGGCACGATCACGGCAGGTCGTCGATGAGCACCGGTGCGCGCCGCGGCGCGGTCGTCACCGGCTCGGGGCGAGGGCTCGGCAAGGAGATCGCCCGGCTGCTCGTCACCCGCGGCTACGACGTGCTCGTCACCGACCTCGACGAGGCGGCCGCCAAGGCGAGCGCCGACGAGATCGGCGCGGCTGGCTGGCGGGTCGTCGACGTGCGCGACGAGAAGCAGGTCCTCGCGGCCCGCGACGCCGCCCTCGCCCGCGCTGGTCGCATCGACGTGTGGGTCAACAACGCCGGCGTGCTCATCACTGGTCCCGCGTGGGAGCAGTCGGAGGAGCAGCGGCGGCTGATGATCGAGGTCAACGCCATCGGCATGATGAACGGCACCCTGGCCGCCATCGCCGCGATGCGCGACTCCGGCGAGGGCGTGGGTCACGTCGTCAACATCGTCTCGCTCGCCGGCCTCACGGCCGTTCCGGGAGAAGCGGTGTATGCCGCGTCGAAGCATGCCGCGATCGGCTTCAGTCTCAGCACGCTCACCGACCTGCGCCTGGCCGGGATCGACGGCATCGACATCTCCTGCGTCTGCCCCGACGGCATCTGGACGCCGATGCTCCACGACAAGCTGGAGGACCCGCAGTCGGCGCTGTCGTTCTCGGGCAAGCTGCTCCAGACGTCGGAGGTCATCGCCGCCGTGGCCCACGTCCTCGACCACCCGAAGCCGGTGACGACGCTGCCCAAGTGGCGTGGGGGTCTCGTGCGCTTCGGCGACACCTTCCCGCGGGTGGCGCTCAAGCTGGCCCCGCAGGTCTTCGAGCAGGGACGCAAGGCGCAGCGGAAGTTCCTGGCGAAGGGCGTTCCCGCCGACAAGCCCTGACCCCACGAGTCGGGGGTTGTGTGACCAGTCGCCACCTGCGTGACCCCCGACCCGTCACACAACCCCCGACCCGTGCCCAAGGTGCCCGGTCGGTGGTCAGTCCTCCGAGGGGAAGCGCACGTCCTCGAAGGGCACGCCGAACATGCGGCGTGTCACCTCGAGCTGCAGCGCGAACCAGGCCAGCGCTGCACCGACTCCGCACGCCACCGTGACCCAGGTGGCCTCCTGAGCCGCGGCACCGACGAGGGCGCCGAGCGTCCCCGCCACGAGGGTGTTGATGACGATGACGAAGAACGTGGTGCTGCCGACGATGTGCACGAGCATCGGGCGCCGGTTGCCGAGGGTGTAGGTCGCCATGAGCCCCGCCTGGTCGTCCTTGGTCGACGCCGTCAGATAGGGCTCGATCTCCGGAGCAAGTTCGACATAGGCCGCCCTCAGTCGGTTCATGCCCCGGATGAGCTGGGCATCCTCCTGGCTGGCGAGCCCCACCCGGAGAGCGGTGAGGCTGCCCACGACGAGCGAGGCCGCGGCAAAGCCGATCCCCAGGCCCAGGAGAGATCGGTCGAAGCCGACACCTTGGGCCACGAGGGCGAGCACGACGAGGAAGGCCGACATCACGGTGAGCAGGATCGAGATCCGGCTCATGATCTCGCTCCACGTCATCGAGCGGGTCCCGAGCAGGCTCCAGTGTTCGGTGGCGAGCATCGTCGCCAACTCCGGCCGAGGCGGTGGGCTCGGGCTCGCCTCCCCGGCGGTCACCGGGTCGTCTGCACCCATGACCCGAGTGTCCTCCCGCGCACGCCGGCATACCCGTGAAAGACAGAAGAAGGGCCGGACACGATGTGTCCGGCCCTTCTCTTCGGTGGAGCATAGGAGATTCGAACTCCTGACCTCTTCCATGCCATGGAAGCGCGCTACCAACTGCGCCAATGCCCCGAGTTGCCCCGGTGGGACGCCCCCTTGCGGGGACTGCGGAAGTCTACGACGGGCCTTGCCGTGCAACCAAATCGGGGTCAGGCAACCCCGGAATCACGGGCCGGGGCCGTTGCTGCCGACTGGTTCCACGTCTGGATCCGCCACCCCGCGCGACCTTCGAGGAGCTCGACCCAGTGGCAGTTGCCGAGGCCGCCGAGGGCGATCCACGACGTGCGCTGGTCGATGCCCACGAGATCGGCCGCGAGTGCGCGACCCGCGACACCGTGGGTGGCGATGACGGCGCACTCCCCCGACTCGAGCTCGTCGAGCAGCGCGTCCACACCGGCACGGCACCGCACGGCGACGTCGGCGACCGACTCTCCGTGGCCGCCGCGCTTGAAGTCCTCGCCGCGCAGGAGCCTGTCCATGTCCTCGGGGTAGCCCTCGCGGACCTCGTCGCCCGTGAGCCCCTGCCATGCTCCCGCGTGGATCTCCCGGAAGCGTTCGTCGGTCGAGAAGGGTATGCCGTCCACTCGAGCGACCGTCTCGCCCGTCACTGCCGCTCGGGACAGGTCGGAGGCGACGACGCGCACGGGCTTGAAGGCCACGAGCGCCTCGGCCGCCGCTGCGGCCTGGGCCAGCCCGCGTTCGGACAGGGGCGAGTCGAGCTGCCCCTGCCAGACGCCGGCAGCGTTGTGACTGGTTTCGCCGTGCCGGAGCACGATGAGACGCCGGGGGGTGCCGACGTTCATCAGGCTGGTGTTGGCGCCAGCCACCGTCAGGCCTGCTGCTCCGTGCCCACCGCGCCGAGGTCGACCTCGGGGCAGTCCTTCCAGAGACGCTCGAGCTCATAGAACTCGCGCTCGTCATCGTGCTGGACGTGGACGACGATGTCGCCGAAGTCGATGAGCACCCACCGGCCGTCGCGCTGGCCCTCGCGGCGCACGGGCTTGGAACCCATGGCGCGCAGGGAGTCCTCGACCTCGTCGACGATGGCGCCGACCTGGCGCTCGGACTCGGCCGAGGCGATGACGAAGATGTCGGTGATCGCGAGCTGCTCGCTCACGTCGATGCCGACGATGGTGGTGGCGAGCTTCTCCGACGCCGCGTGGGCGGCGGCGCGAGCAAGCTCGAGGGAACGGTCAGTGGCGGGCACGAGACTCCTTGGGTGCTGCGGACGGTGCGTCGGTCGACGCAACCTGCGCCGCGGCATACAGATGGTGTTTGTTGATGTACTGGACGACGCCGTCCGGCACGAGGTACCAGACCGGCTCGCCATCGGCGACCCGCTCCCGGCAGTCGGTGGAGCTGATGGCCATGGCCGGCACCTCTTGAAGGGTGACACGGTCTTCGGGAAGTCCCGACTCGGACAACTCGTAGCCGGGGCGCGTGACCCCGATGAAGTGCGCCAGATCCCAGAGCTCGTCGATGTCCTTCCACGACAGGATCTGGGCGAGCGCGTCGGCGCCGGTGATGAAGAACAGCTCGTCGTCGGGGTGCTGGGCGCGCAGGTCCCGCAGCGTGTCGATCGTGTAGGTGAGGCCCTCACGGTCGACGTCGACGCGACTCACCTGGAAGCGCGGGTTCGACGCGGTCGCGATGACGGTCATGAGGTAGCGGTGCTCCGGCTCGCTGACCACTCGCTCGGCCTTCTGCCACGGCTGACCCGTCGGGACGAAGATGACCTCGTCGAGGCCGAAGTGGGACTGCACCTCCGAGGCAGCGACGAGGTGGCCGTGGTGGATGGGATCAAAGGTCCCACCCATCACGCCCAAGCGGCGACGGGGTGCGCTCAGTGGTGACCCTCGTCGTGCATCGTCCCGCCGTGCGCGTGCGCCAGGTCGGTCGAGTGGTGATCGTTGCGCTCGCTGTCGGGCGTGTGCTTCTGCGCGTTGCCACGGAAGGCCCACGTCAGGGCGAGCAGCAGCGCAAAGGCCGCCAGTGCGGTGACCGCGAAGGCCCACGCGGGTGCAGGAAGGGCGTGGTGGGCGGCTTCCTCGGCGAGGACGCGGGCAGCGTGCGATGTCATGGGCGCAGCCTACCGTCCTCGTTGTCCACCGGCGTCGTCCACAGGGCTGTGCATGGGAGCGTGGCGAAGGCCCTCAGCCTGTGGACGACACGCGCGGGCGACGCCGCTGGGCGAGAAACTCGCTGATCCGCTTGCGCCACAAGGGGTTTCAGCGATAAACAAGGACCCACGAACAACCGCCCTGGCCCTCGGGCACGGGTGGAAGTCGGGTCGAAGGAGAACGGCTGTGCCACCGGACCTGGGTGAAACCGGGACTGGGTGGGGGGTGACCCACACCGCGAGCGACATCGCGGGGCACACCGCGGCCGACGGCCAGAGTCGAAGTTCGCCCCGGTCCAGCCGGGACGACGCCACTGTCGTGTGGCCCCCTCGGCGGGTCCGCCCGTCGGGAACGACCGACTCACATGAATAGGGCTAGCCCCGGCGCTGAAGGCCCCCGATCTCATACATCGGGGGCCTTCGGTGCGTCTCGGGGGCCTGTTGGCGGCCTCTTGGTGGCGGTCGAGACGTGGCGGAAGCACCAGCCCCTTACGCTGAACCCCATGCCCGCGCCTGCTCCAGCCATCACCCTGAGCATCGTCATCCCGATGTTCAACGAGGAGGCCGTCCTCCCCCTGCTCGTCGACCGACTCCGCCCGCTCGCGGACGAGATGGGCACGGCATACGAAGTGGTGGCCGTCGACGACGGAAGCAGTGACGCCACCCCGGTTCTCCTCGAGCGCCTGCGCCGTGAGTGGCCGCAGTTGCGGATCGTCCGGCTGCGCGCCAACTCCGGCCACCAGGCCGCGATCTCGGCGGGGTTGCAGCGCGCCCGGGGCGACTACGTCGTCACCCTCGACGCCGACCTGCAGGACCCGCCCGAGGTCATCCCGGAGATGCTGCGGAAGGCTCAGGAGGATCACGTCGACGTCGTCTACGGCGTGCGCGAGGACCGGTCGACTGACACGGCCTTCAAGCGCGGCTCGGCGCGGCTGTTCTACAAGACCATCCGCCGGCTCGCCAACATCGATGCACCGGTGGACGCCGGCGACTACCGCCTCATGTCGCGCGCGACCGTCGATGCCGTGAACTCGCTGCCCGAGCACAACCGCGTCCTGCGTTTCGTCGTGCCTGCCCTGGGTTTCCCGTCCGCGGCCGTGGGCTACGCGCGTGAGGTGCGCGCGGCCGGAACCTCGAAGTACCCCCTCGCCAAGATGATCCGCTTGTCGGTCGACTCCGTGACCGGGTTCTCGCTGGCGCCGCTGCGGTTTGCGACCTGGCTCGGACTGCTCGGCGGCCTCGCCGCCTTCGGCGTTCTTGTGTATGCCGTGCTCGCGCGCGTTCTCAACCACGCCCTCCCCGGCTGGACCTCGACCGTGGTCATCGTGGCCGCGGTCGGTGCCGTGCAGCTGCTGGCCCTGGGCATCCTCGGCGAGTACGTCGGGCGGATGTATGCGGCGATGCAGGCTCGACCGACCTATTTCATCGCCCACGACTCGTTGGAGTCGGCGGGTGGCTCGGTCGATTCGCCTTCGCGTGAAGAAGCCGACCAGCCCCACTCCTGAAGTCGTGACCCGGGCGCAACCGGGTTCCGCAGACAAGCGGGAACGGGCACTGCGACACTGCGGGCATGTCAAAACGGACCGTGGTGATCACAGCAGTCATCGCACTGCTCGCGATGGTCGGCGCCAGTCTCGCCGGCCTGGTCCTGCTGCTGCGCGGGGGCCAATGAGTCATCGGCGGCGTCCCGCCTTCACTGTCTGAACACGTTGTCGGCCCCGCCCTCGATGAGGACGAGGCCGACGGTGTCAGCAGAGAAGTTGGATCTAGCTGCCGAGGTGGAGCAGGGTGCGGAAGTGCTCGATCAGGGCGAGTGAGCCCGGCTCGGTCGTGCCGACCGACTCCGTGAACAGGAACGTCGGCGTCGTCACCTGGTAGGGGCTGGTCACGCCGAACCGCACCGGATCGACGCCAGGCGTCGGGGTGGCGCACTTCGTGTCGACAGTGCGTGGATAGTCGAACAGACCGGCCTTGGTGAAGTTGGACAGGTGCGTGACGGTGCCCGGGCAGGCGGTCATCGTGCCGTCGGGCGCGATGTCGGCGAGCACCGAGCGGTAGTCACCCTTGCTGTCGATGACGCCACCGAGGAGCTCGGCCGAACCGTCGGCCTCGTGCGAGACCGCCCACTCCCACCCGGCATACGCCTGGTCACTGAGGTTGAAGTTGCCCCAGTTGTGGTCGTGGTAGCCGCGCCAGCCGTCGACGCTGATGGGCTTGAGGGAGCCGACCGGCCAGATCCAGCCGGTGACGTTGGACGTCGCAGCGGGGACGGTCCAGTAGAGCGACTGGTTGTCGTAGGTCGCCGGGCCCCACGTCACGCCGGGCTTGAGGTTGTTGAGCCAGAGGTCCGCGGTGACGCCGTTGGCCGACCACTTGAGGTTGTAGGCCTTCTTCGTCGCGTCGTACTTGAGGCAGCCGGCCAGAGCGCAGACCGAGGGCTGGTTCGTCGTCACGGGCGGGGTCGTCGCCGTCGTGAGGTGCGACTTGTTGCCGTTCTTGTCGTACCAGAAGGTGTTGACCAGGGGCAGGGGCGCCGAGAAGAGCTGCGCGATGAAGACCTCGCCCGTCGCGGGGTTGGTCACGTGGACGTACCACCACTCGGTCTGGCTCCCGGGGTGCGGACCGTTGTCCGCCGGGGTCGCCAGCTTGGTCGGGATGTCGGTCCCCGCCGTGGGCAACGTGTAGTCCGCAGGGCTGGTGAGGATGGCGGCCGACCCGGCCGTTGCGGGTCCTGCCAGGACCATCACGACCAGGGCGAAGAGGGCAGTGAGGAGGGTCGTCAGCGCACGACCGCGGGAGAACGTCATCGAGGGTGACCTCCGGTGAAGGGGTGCAGTCGCCGTTGACCGCGCCCAGTGCGCCTACCTTCTTGGGTTAATTGACAGTTGTCAACTGGAAGGGGCGTCGCATCCCGGGACGTGGCTCAGCGGATCTGGCCGTCGCCCTCGACGATCCACTTGGTCGTCGTCAGCTCGGGCAGCGCCATCGGGCCGCGGGCGTGGAGCTTCTGGGTCGAGATGCCGATCTCGGCGCCGAACCCGAACTCGCCACCGTCGGTGAACCGCGTCGACGCGTTGACCATGACCGCGGCCGCGTCGATCTCCGTGGTGAATCGCCGTGCCGCCGCCCGGTCCTCGGTGACGATCGCCTCGGTGTGCCCGCTCGAGTGCGCGCGAATGTGCGCGAGCGCCGCGTCGAGGTCGGCGACGACCGCGACGCCCATCTCGAGGGCGAGGTACTCGGTGTCCCAGTCCTCGTCCGTCGCCGGAACGTGGGGTATGCCGGCCGCTTCCGCTGCGCTTCCGGCCGCCGGATCCGTGTGGAGCACGACTCCCGCCCCCGACAGTTCGGC
Source organism: uncultured Actinomycetota bacterium (assembly GCA_963807825.1). Taxonomy (GTDB): domain Bacteria; phylum Actinomycetota; class Actinomycetes; order Actinomycetales; family Dermatophilaceae; genus Knoellia. The sequence continues at coordinate 81,856 of CAWEDC010000004.1, read as the reverse complement.
GAGGACCTTGGGCAGGAACTCCTCGACCAGCGACGCATGGACCAGAAGCTTCTCTGCGGAGTTGCAGACGCTCGGGCGGTGGGTCTTGGCGTTGATCGTGATCGCGAGCGCCTTGTCGAGGTCAGCGGCCGCGTCGACGTAGACGTGGCAGTTGCCGACGCCGGTCTCGATGACGGGCACGGTCGACTCGGTGACGACGGTCTGGATGAGCCCCGCTCCCCCACGCGGAATGATGAGGTCGACCTGGCCGCGGGCCGTGAGGAGCGCTCGGACAGCATCACGACCTCCGTCGAGGAGGCCGATCGCGTCGGCCGGCAGGTCCTGCGACTCGAGCGCATCGCGCATCACCGCGACCAGGGCCTTGTTGGTCGACTCCGCCGCCGACCCGCCGCGCAGGATGACCGCGTTGCCGGACTTGAGGCCGAGTGCGGCGGCGTCGACGGTGACGTTGGGGCGGGCTTCGTAGATCATGCCGATGACACCCATGGGCACACGGACCTGGCGGATCTGGAGGCCGTTGGCCAGGGTCGAGCCGCGCACGATCTCACCGACCGGGTCGGGCAGTGCGGCGATGTCACGCACGGCGTCAGCGACGGCGGCGACCCGCTCGGGGGTGAGCGTCAGCCGGTCGATGAGCCCGTCGGCCATTCCCCCGGCACGACCACGCGCGACGTCCTCGGCGTTGGCCGCGACGATCTGCTCGGTGGCACCGTCGAGCGCGTCGGCGAGGGCTCGCAGGGCCTCGTCCTTGTCGGCGCGGCTGAGCAGGGCGAGCCGTCGGGACGCCTCGCGGGCCTTGCTCGGCGAGGTCGGCGACCCGGGCGATGTCGGCCGGGTCGAGCTCAGAGACAGAGGGTGCACCCATACCCCACAGCGTAAATCGCGGCAGCGGGCGGCATACACGCATCTCAGGGACGTGAACGGCGAGGTGGAAGGATGGCGATGTGACGACGATCCTTTCCATCCAGTCCTCGGTCGCCTATGGCCATGTCGGCAACAGCGCCGCCGTCTTCCCGCTGCAGCGTCTCGGTGTCGAGGTGTGGCCGGTCAACACGGTGCACTTCAGCAACCACACCGGCTATGGCGCATGGCGCGGCCCGTTGCTCGCGGCCGACGACGTGCGCGAGGTCATCACCGGCATCGAGGAGCGCGAGGCCATGCCGGCGATCGATGCGGTGCTGTCGGGCTACCAGGGTGGCGAGGAGATCGGGGACGTCATCCTCGACGCCGTGGCCCGGGTGAAGAAGGCCAACCCCAAGGCCATCTATGCGTGCGACCCGGTCATGGGCAACGCCAAGTCGGGCTGCTTCGTGCACCCGGCGATCCCGGTGCTGTTGCGCGAGCGCGTCGTGCCCCAGGCCGACCTCATCACGCCCAACCAGTTCGAGCTCGGCTACCTCACCGAGACCGAGCCCGAGTCGCTCGAGGACACGTTCGCTTCTGTCGAGAAGGCACGCGAGATGGGCCCGTCGACGGTCTTGGTGACGTCGGTGCTGCGCCCGGATCGTCCCGAGGGCACGATCGAGATGCTCGCCGTCGATGGCGAGCACGCGTGGATCGTCCAGACGCCGCAGCTGCCGATGAAGGCCAACGGGTCGGGCGATGTCACGGCCGCCCTCTTCACCGCGCACCTGCTCGAGACCGGGGACGCCGGAGTGGCCCTGGGTCGCACCGTGTCGAGCGTCTTCGACCTGCTGCAGCTCACCCTCGACTCGGGCCAGCGCGAACTCCAGCTGGTGCAGGCGCAGGAGACGATCGCGAACCCGCGGATGCAGTTCGAGGTCCAGCAACTCCGCTGACCCCCGCGACTCAACCTGAGTTCGCGGACTCATGGGCCCTCGGGCTGTTGGGGAGGACCGTCGAAGGATGAACAAGAACCTGAGGACCGGTGCGGGTGTCGTCCTGCTGGCTGTCCTGACCGCCGCGTGCTGGTGGGGTTGGCTGGCCTGGGATGACGAGTACCAGATCGACCCGTCGACCGGATACGCGTCCGGCCCCTACGAGGCGTGGCAGGTCATCGGCTGCGTGCTGTGCCTGCTCGTGCTCGCTGTCGTTGCCGCCCTGCGGCTTCCGCTCATCGCCGTCGTCGCGACGATGACGCTGAGCTTCACCATCGCCTGGACGGTCACTGCTGCGGGCGCCGACGAGACCGGGCTGTTCGGAGTCGGAGCGATCCTCGTCTTCATCGGCATGGCCTGCGCTACAACCCTGGTCGCGTCCGTGGTCCGCGCGATGAGGCCCAGGCGCCAGCTGGCTCAGACGTTGACGTAGGTCGTCGAGAGACCGCTCGGCGGGAAGGCCAGGCGAGCCACGAGTTCCGGTGGGTCGGTCCAGCCGGGCCCACCCTCGCGCACCCACGTGACGACGGCATCCACCGTCGCGTCGTCGAGCACACCACGAACCCACACCGGCCGACCACCAGCACGACGGCCCGACGGGGACGGCACCACGACCACCACGTTGGACTGGTCGCACGCCAACAGGCAGTTGCTCACCGACACCTGCGCAGCACCCGGGGCGCCGTCCTCGAGGCGGGCCAGAAGCCCGTCGTGGTCGACGCCCGGATGCTTGCGCTCCGTGCCGCAACAGCAGTCGCGGCAGACGCGGATCGTGCAGGTGGTGTCGTTGCGCCGACTCACGCGTCCGCGGGCGAGGAACCGGCAGCGGCGAGTTCACGCTCGCCCGCTGGGCCTGCCTCACGCTCAGCGACCGTCGCCCGCTCCATGAGCAGACCGAAGACCGTCCCGAGGGTCAGCCACATGGCAGCAAGCTGCGCGAGTGACGCGACCCGGAACTCCCACAGGAGTGCGGCCGGGACGTCATCGGGCACCGCGTCGGGAGTACCCGGCAACAGTGCGACGACGGCGACCACAGCCACGACCGTGGCGAGCACGTCGAGCGACCAACGGGTGGAGTCCGAGAGCCCACGCCGGGCCAGTGCCCGGTCGAGGAAGGGCACGGCCAGGGCGATCGCGACCCCGAGGAGCAGCGACAGCACGTAGAGCCAGGTGCGCTGGGTGACCGTCGCCGGATCGCCGACGGCCGGCGGGTTGGCCGGGATCACGATCGCCGGCAGGAGCGTGATCGCTCCGAAGCCGATGGCCGCGAGACCGATCGAACGCCAGAAGTCACTGCTCCCGGCGAGGTGGTGACGAGCCTTGGCGTAGACGACCGCGAAGATCACGCCGAAGGCGATCCCGACGAGGAGCGACGTGACCGCACCACCCACGACCTGCTGGGCCCGGGAGACGAGCTCGTCGCCGTGGGCAGGCAGGAAGGACGGGATGGTGAACATGGCCGAGTGGCCGGCGTGTCCACCGGACCCACCGGATGCACCGCGTTGGTCCTCGATGACGAGGGCCTTGCGGATGACGGGCTCGACAAAGAGCCAGATGACGAGTGCGGCGGCCAGACCGGCAGCAGCACCCGCTGCCACGCCTTTGCGCAGCACGGATCCAAAACTGATCATGTGAAGTTCTCTTGGGTGATCAGTGGTGGATCAGTGGCACGGCACGCCGAGGGCGTGGCGCGCGTCGTGGGTGAGCTCGTGCAGCATCTGCGCATTGGACGCACTGAGCAGCGCGCCGTTCTCCTGCGAGACGAAGTAGAGCGCGAACACCGCGAAGGCGAGCAGCGCCCACGCCCACACGGGGACGCGGATGCTCGCGAGTGATGCGGAGCGTGCGGGGACAGCAAAAACAGAGGAGTTGGCCATGGTGGACCCTTTCGTCACATGCCTCGTGGACTGATCTGTGCCGCAGCCGGTCTCCTGGCTTCCAGATCACCACGACTCCTCGGCCTTCCCAACAGCCCGGCGTGAACCTGCGGCTGTCAGTGGCGAACGACGAAGAGCCACTCCCTGGTCACAGTGGCGAGGACCACGTCGGAATCACACCGACTTCCCGTGCACTGCGGCATTGGCATCCTGCCACAAGGGTCGTGGCCGGCGTCGACCGTGTCTCAGTGCGTGTCGGGCTCTGCGAGAACCTGTGTGGGAGAACGCAGCTCAGAGCATGACGAGGTCGTCGCGGTGGATGACCTCGCGTTCGTAGGCCGCGCCGAGGTCACGCGCCAGGTCGTGCGTGCTGCGCCCGAGCATGTGCGGAAGCTCGCCCGAGGAGTAGTTCACGAGTCCGCGCGCGATGGCCCGGCCGTCGGGCGCGCAGACGTCGACCGGGTCTCCCCCGCTGAACGTGCCCTGCACCTCGACGATGCCGGCGGGCAGGAGCGACGTGCGCCGCTTGGTCAGCGCGGTGACCGCGCCCTCGTCGACGATGAGGCGCCCGCGGGGCGTCGTCGCGTGGGCGATCCAGAGCTGTCGCGAGGCTCGTGAGCGCGCCTGCGGCGCAAAGACGGTTCCGACGTCGTCACCTGCCAGCGCATGTCCCGCATCCGCGAGACGCGACAGGACGGTGGGTATGCCGGCCGCACCAGCGATGCCGGCCGACTCCACCTTGGTGGCCATGCCGCCACTGCCGACCGAACTCCCCGTGCCACCGATCTCCACGCCGGCGAGGTCCTCGCCGGACAGGACCGCCGAGATTCGCTGGGAGCCGGCCCGTGAGGGCGGGCCGTCGTAGAGCGCGTCGACATCCGTGAGCAGGACGAGGGCGTCGGCGCCGACGAGGTGGGAGACGAGGGCCGCGAGCCGGTCGTTGTCACCGAAGCGGATCTCGTGGGTGGCGACGGTGTCGTTCTCGTTGACGATCGGGACGATGCCGAGGTCGAGCAGGCGGGTCAGGGTGCGCCGGGCGTTCGTGTAGTGCGTGCGTCGCGTGACGTCGTCGGCGGTGAGCAGCACCTGGCCGACGGTGAGGTGGTGGTGGGCAAAGGCTCGGGCGTATGCCGCGACGAGGGCTCCCTGCCCCACGCTGGCTGCCGCCTGCTGCGTCGCGAGGTCGCGCGGGCGTGAGGTCAGCCCGAGAGGGCCGAGCCCGGCCGCGATGGCACCGGACGAGACGAGGACGACCTCTCCCCCGCGCTCACGCACTGCCGCGAGGTGAGCGACGAGGGCAACGAGGCGCGCCTCATCGATGGCACCCCCGCCGGGACCCGTGAGCGAGGACGAGCCGACCTTGACGACGACGCGGTGCGCGTTGCCGATGGCGGCGCGCAGGACCGCCTCAGTGCCCACGACCTGCGCTCACTCGTCGTCGTCGTCGCGCGCGGTGGCCCAGTGACCGGCCTTGCGCTCGGCGGCGAGCGTCTCGCGGGCCGCCGTCTGCGCGTCCTTGCGACCGTGGAACTCCTGGCGCTTCTCGCCGCGGCTCTTGCGGTCGTTCTCGCCGAGACGAAGGTCGGTGCCACGGGGGCCGGTGAGCAACTCGGCACCGGCAGCCATCGTGGGCTCCCAGTCGAAGACGACCGAGTTGTCCTCGGGCCCGATGACGACGGTCGAGCCGGCCACGGCCCCGGCCTTGTAGAGCTGCTCCTCGACACCGAGTCGGCTGAGCCGGTCGGCGAGGTAGCCGACGGCCTCGTCGTTGGAGAAGTCGGTCTGGTGGATCCAGCGGGTCGGGCGATCGCCCTGGACCCGGAAGACCTCACCATCGGGCGTGTTCTCCTTGCGCACCGTGAAGCCGGTGTCGTCGACGGCCTTGGGCCGGACGATGGCGCGCGGACGCTCGACGATCAGGGCCTCCATCTCGGCGCGGGCAGCGCCGACGTGCTTGGCGAGCGCGAAGGTCAGTTCCTTGAGCCCGGTGTGGGCGACGGCGCTGACGATGTGGACCTCGAGCCCACGGGCCTCGAGGTCGGGCTTGACCATCTCGGCGAGGTCGAGGGCGTCGGGGACGTCGGCCTTGTTGAGAACGACGATGCGGGTGCGCTCGGACAGTGGGCGACCGCCGAGGCTGTCGTCGGGCACGTAGGCAGCGAGCTCGGCCTCGATGACGTCGAGGTCGCTCATCGGGTCGCGGTTGGACTCCAGGGTCGCGCAGTCGACGACGTGCACGAGGACGGAGCAGCGCTCGACGTGGCGGAGGAACTCAAGGCCGAGGCCCTTGCCCTCACTGGCGCCCGGGATGAGTCCGGGGACGTCGGCGATCGTGTAGCGCATGCTGCCCGCAGTCACCACACCGAGATTGGGGATGAGCGTCGTGAAGGGGTAGTCGGCGATCTTGGGCTTGGCCGCGCTCACGACCGACACGAGCGAGGACTTGCCCGCACTCGGGAAGCCGATGAGGGCGACGTCGGCGAGCGACTTGAGCTCGAGCACGATCTCGAGGGAGCCGCCGGGCTCTCCGAGGAGGGCGAAGCCCGGGGCCACACGCCGCGCGGACGCGAGCGACTTGTTGCCGAGTCCGCCGCGTCCACCCTGGGCCACGACAAAGGTGGCGTCGTGGCCGACGAGGTCAGCGAGGATGTCGCCGTCAGCGTTCTTGACGACCGTGCCCTCGGGCACGGGCAGGACGAGGTCGGCGCCGTCGCCACCGTTGCGCTCGTCGCCGCCTCCGGGCTTGCCGTTCATCGCGCGGCGGTGCGGGGTGTGGTGGTAGTCGAGAAGGGTCGTCGACTGCGGGTCGACCGCGAGGATGACCGAGCCACCCCGACCACCGTTGCCACCGTCGGGTCCACCGAGGGGCTTGAACTTCTCCTTCTTGACCGAGGCCACGCCGTGCCCGCCGTCACCGGCCGCGACGTTCAGGACGACGCGGTCCACGAAGTTGACGGCCATGAATGATTCCTGCTTCCAAAGGGGGTGCGAGATGCGTGTTCTGGTGGTGCTGGTCTGGGGGCCCAGTCTACGGGCGCGCCCACGTGCTCTCTTGCGTCTGCGGATTCGGCTGCTCCAGCAACCACATGCGCAGACGCAAGCGGGAGGTGCGGGCGGCATACCCAGGACGTCCGCAGCGATGGCTGGGGACGCGACCGTCCGTGCGGACGCATGGGTGCCGGGGGAAACGAGAAGGCGGGCCGGATCGGAATCCAGCCCGCCTTTCGCGGTGGTGAGATGGTGCGCCCGAGCTCAGCTCACGGCATACCGACTCTCACCGGGAGGGTCACTCTGCGGCGACCTTCTCCGGGGTGGGAACGATGTTGATGACCTTGCGACGACGCTTCGTGCCGAACTCCACGTTGCCCGCGACGAGCGCGAACAGCGTGTCGTCGCCGCCACGGCCAACGCCTTCACCGGGGTGGAAGTGCGTGCCGCGCTGGCGGACGATGATCTCGCCCGCGTTGACGAGCTGGCCGCCGAAGCGCTTGACGCCGAGTCGCTGGGAGTTGGAGTCGCGACCGTTACGGGTCGAGGCTGCACCCTTCTTGTGTGCCATGTGTCTCTACCTTCGTGAGTCTGTGGACGGACGCTCAGGCGTCGATCGAGGTGATCTTGATCTGGGTCAGGTGCTGACGGTGACCCTGACGCTTGCGGTAGCCGGTCTTGTTCTTGTACTTCATGATCACGATCTTGGGACCCTTGGCCGCCTTGACGACCTCGGCCTTCACGGAAACCTTGGCCAGCTTCGCGGCGTCGGACGTGACGGTCGAACCGTCCACGACGAGAAGCGGGGTCAAGTCGATGCTGTCGCCGGCACGGCCGACCTTGTCGATCAGCAGGACGTCTCCGACGGAGACCTTTTCCTGCCGACCACCTGCGCGAACAATCGCGTACACAGTGGAGCTCACTTTCGAATCAGGATGCACTCGCTCTGGATGACCGGCTGATAGCTACCCCGTGACGGTGAGTGTTCGTGAAAACACTCATGACGCAGGACATCGGCTCGGTGGGCGCACCGACGGACAAGATTAGCGGTCGTTCTCGCCCTGATCCAAATCCGCGGCCTTCGGCGGACCTGCTGGGGCGACGACCCGACCACGCTTGCGGCGCGGACGGACGACGGGCTCGTCGATCGGGGCGGGTTCGGCCACGAGCGGGCGAGCCGGTTCGGTGTCGTCCGCGGAGTCCGGACGACCGACCTCGGCGATGACGGTCGCGGGGGCGCCCTGACCGTGCTCGGAGACCTTCGCAGCCTGGATCGTCGCGGCCGGCTCGACCTCGAACACCGGCTCATTCGACTGAGCCGACTCCGTCGAATCCGAGGACTCCGTGGAATCCGTGGACTCGGTCGTCGAGGTCACCTCGGGCGTGGTGGTCGTCTCATCAGTCGCGGGGTCAGCGAGTTCGGCGACGTCGTCGTCGGCGTGCTCACCCGAGACCGACTTGATTGCTGCGGCGTGGGCCGCTGCCGCGATCTGGGCTGCAGTGGGTCCGCTGCGCACCACAGGAGCCTCTTCGACAGGAGCGTCCTTGGGTGCGGACGCCTGACCGGAGTCGCTGCCCTTGCCGCGACGGCCACGGCCGCGACCGGAGGCGCCACCGCTCTTGTCGTTGCCCTGGCCACCGGATCCACCGACAGCGCCGTTGGAGTGTCCGTGCTCGTTCTGGGTGCCGGTGCGGTCCACCGGCTCGCTCTGGACGATGATCCCGCGTCCGTCGCAGTGCTGGCACTGCTCGGAGAAGACCTCGATGAGGCCCGAGCCGACCCGCTTGCGCGTCATCTGCACGAGGCCGAGCGAGGTGACCTCGGCGACCTGGTGCTTCGTGCGGTCGCGCCCGAGGCACTCGAGCAGGCGCCGGACCACGAGGTCGCGGTTGGACTCGAGGACCATGTCGATGAAGTCGATGACGATGATGCCGCCGATGTCGCGCAGCCGGAGCTGACGGACGATCTCCTCGGCGGCCTCGATGTTGTTCTTGGTGACCGTCTCCTCGAGGTTGCCACCCGAGCCGACGAACTTGCCGGTGTTGACGTCGACGACCGTCATGGCCTCGGTGCGGTCGATGACCAGGGAGCCACCCGAGGGCAGCCAGACCTTGCGGTCCATCGCCTTGGAGATCTGCTCGTCCACGCGGTGGGCGGTGAACAGGTCCTGGTCCGAGGTCCAGTGGGTGAGGCGCTTGGCCAGGTCGGGAGCGACGTCCTCGACGTAGCCGCTGACCTCGGACCACGCCTGGTCGCCCGAGACGATGAGCTCGCTGAAGTCCTCGGTGAAGACGTCGCGGATGACGCGGACCGTGAGGTCGGCCTCACCGTGGAGCAGCACCGGGGCGCCGCCGCTGCCGGCCTTCTTGGACGAGGCAGAGGCGACCTTCTGCTGGATCTTCTCCCAGGCCTTGGTGAGGCGCTCGACGTCGGCGCGCAGCTCCTCCTCGGAGGCACCCTCGGCGGCCGTGCGGACGATGACGCCGGCGTGCTCCGGAACGACCTCCTTGAGGATGGCCTTGAGGCGGGCGCGCTCGGTGTCGGGAAGCTTGCGGGAGATGCCCGTCATCGACCCTTCGGGGACGTAGACGAGGTAGCGGCCCGGGAGCGAGATCTGGCTCGTGAGGCGCGCACCCTTGTGGCCGATCGGGTCCTTCGTCACCTGGACGAGGACCGTGTCACCGGAGCCCATGGCGTTCTCGATGCGCTTGGCGCGGTTCTGCTCGAGACCGGCGGCGTCCCAGTTGACCTCACCGGCGTAGAGGACGGCGTTGCGACCCTTGCCGATGTCGACGAACGCGGCCTCCATGGAGGGCAGGACGTTCTGGACGCGGCCGAGGTAGACGTTGCCGGCCATCGAGGCGTTGGTCTCGCGTGAGACGTAGTGCTCGACGAGGACACCGTCCTCGAGGACCGCGATCTGGGTCTTGTCACCCTTGCCGCGCACGGTCATGACGCGCTCGACCGACTCGCGGCGGGCCAGGAACTCGGCCTCGGTGATGATCGTGCGGCGACGACCGGCCTCGCGGCCCTCGCGGCGGCGCTGCTTCTTGGCCTCGAGACGCGTCGACCCCTTGACTGCGGTCGGCTCGTCGCTCACTTCGCGCGCCTTGCGGGGCTCGCGGACCTTGGTGACGGTGCCGGGCGGGTCATCGCCCTCGGCGGAGGAACCGGAGCGGCGACGACGACGGCGACGACGGTTCGTGCCGCCCTCACCGTTCTCGCTGTCGGCGCTGTCCTCGGCGCGGGTGTCGTCCTGGTCGTCCGACTCGTCGGAGTCGTCCGAGGAGTCGTCACGGTCAGCGGCGCGAGAGCCGTCGGCGGACCCGGCGTCGTCGGAGCCGTTGTCGTCGGAGCGGTCGTTGCCACCGCGGCCACGACGGCCTCGGCCACCGCGACGGCGGCGACGGGCACCCTCCTGGGGCTCGTCTCCGGAGTCCTCGCGGCTGTCGTCCTCAGCGGACTGGTCGTCGCTCGTCTGGTCGTCCTCGGTCGGCTCAGCGACCTCGACGGTCTTGGCGGCTCGGCCACCACGACGTGACCTCACGGGCTTGTCGGCCGTCGTGTCGACCTCGGCCTTGGCCTTGGCGGGCTTGTCCTGCGCCGGGGCGGGTGCTTCGGTCTCGGGAGCGGGGTCGATGGTGCCCTCGCTGGGTGCCTGCGCGGGGGAGGTCGCTCGACGGCGACGCGGCGCGGCGGTGACGTCCGGGGCCTGGAAGAGCAGGCCGAACGACGGAACAGTCTGGGGTGCCGCGACCGTCTCGGGCTCGGGCTCGACGACGGGCTCCTCGATGAGGGCCTCGTCCTCGTCGACCACGGCAGCGACGTCCTCGAACAGTGCCTCGGGCTCGGCGGCGACGGCCTTCTTGGCGCGGGGCGCCTTCTTCGCAGCCTTCTTGACCGTCTTCTTGGCCGCACGCTTCTTCGGTGCGACCTCAGGGGCCTCGTCCGTCGCGGGCTCTGCTGCCGGCTCGACGGCAACGGCGGCGTCGGCCGCAGCCTCGGTGTCAGTCGCGGTCTCGGTGGTCACCGGAGCCGCAGCCTTCTTGGTCGCGCGGCGGCGACGGGGCGCCTTGGCGGGCGCCGACTCTGCAGCGTCGGTCGTGCTGGCGTCGCTGGTGCCGGATTCGTTCTGGGTGGTGGGTTCGTCCTGGGTAGCCATGGGCTGTGACCCTCTCGGCGCCACTTGGCCGTCAGCCACACCGTCTGGGCGAGAACCCGGACCTGCCGACCCCGTGGGGCTCGTGTCGCGATCGTGCCGGGTGAAATTTCCCGAAACGGAAGTCGTGTGCTGTTCCCAAGGGTTTCGCGCGGCTGGATCTCCGCTGCGGCAACCGTTCAGGAACCGACGGCGTCCTTGTCGGCGGCCAGTGGATCAGCCACCCCGGCAGATGCGGTGAGCAGTGGGCCCTGGGCCAGTCGAGTCACCAGAGGTGGGACCGGTGGCCTGAGCTCAGTCACTGCGCGCAGTGCGGTCAGAATGTCATCGGGGCGAACGGACGGTGTGGTGTGCCGAACGACCATCTGCAGTATCGCACACGAGGCGTCATCGCTCTCGGTGGCGACCATGGACACGACGGCCGAGCGGACGTCGAAGGTCTTGGCGCCGGTCTTGAACATGCGGGTCACCTCGGCGACCTCGACAGCGAGAAACTGCTGCACGGCATACGCCAGGGTCTCGTGGGTGACCCCACGCATCTCGAGACGCCAGACGCTCGCCTCGAGGCGTTCGGCGAGGCCGCCGGGGCCGGCTTCGACGACCTCGATGATGTCGAGATCGGGCGGCAGGGCCGTGTCGAGTGCGAGGCGCACGGCTTCGGGATCGACGCGCTCGGTCACGGAGATCTCGAAGTACTCGGCCTCGCTCGCCGTGCCCGTCGGCGCCGCGTTGGCGTAGCTGATCTTGGGGTGCGGGTGGAAGCCGGCCGAGAACGCCATCGGCACGCCCGAGCGGCGCAACGCCCGCTCGAGGGCCCGCGCGAAGTCACGCGTCGAGGAAAAGCGCAGCCGACCGCGCTTGGCGTAGCGGATACGGAGCTTCTGGACCGCGAGCGGCGGCGGAGGGCCTTCAGGGATGCGACGTGCCATGGTCCGCCCAGCCTATTTCAGGCTGGGCGGGACCTCCGACCACAGATCACAGACCACCAACCGTGTATGCCGTGTGGTCCCGTCGGTCAGCCACCCACCGGCGCGGCGGGCCAGGGCTTGAGGAACTCGTCGACGTCGGTGAAGCCGTTGGCAGGACCGCCGGCGTTCGTCACTCGAACGGCCTGGCTCACTGCCAGTCGGAGTGCATCCTTGGCATCCACGTAGGAGTCGTAGGCGGTCCACGGGTGTTCTCCGGCCGTGTGAACGTGGGTCAGCTGCCCACAGGGGTAGGCGCCCTGGGGCGAAAGCGAGTAGCCACCCGAGTTGAGCTTGAGCGGTGGTGCCTTGTAGTGGGTGAGGCTGCTGGCGAGCGTCCCCATGGCGGCCTCGAGATCGGCGAAGAACTTCTGGCCGGCCTCGGCAACGGCATGGGCTGCTCCGTGCATCGTGCTGCAGCCGGTGACGGCATAGTCGGCGGCGGAGCACATCCCGGGCACGACCTTGCGGTAGGCCTCGCCCGCCGGCCCTTCCCAGGATGAGACCGCAGGGAACTTGCCCACATCCGTGTCCAGGGACGCGTCCAGGGCATGCCCCGTCGCGGTCTTCCACTGGCTCGAACGGGTGCGCAACTGGCCGATCCACTCGGTGTCGTCGATGTACTCGTCGATGTAGCCCTTGACCACCCCGACGTAGTCGGCGTACTCGTGCCAGGACCGGCCTCCGTCCTGCCCGTCGACGTACTGATCACCCATGCACGTCGGGTGCCCGTTCACGTAGGCGAGGTACTCGCCCTGGATGTGGTCCACGTAGGTGGTCAAGGTCGTGCGGTGCTGCTTGAGCTGCGCCACGGATGTCGCCAAGGGCTGGGTCACGGGAGTGCCTCCGTCTGGACGGGCTGGGCTTCGGGCACGTGTTCTGCCGCGGGCGTCGGATTCGGACGATCGGGCACCCCGTCATCCAGGGTCACGTCACGCAACTGCGACACCTCGCCGCCCTCGACGTCGAGGAAGACCAGGTGGGGCTCGCCATTGCGCATCTCGACGACCGCATAGTCGGCACCCTCCGGGAGGGGGCGGCTCCATTCGGTCTGCGGGATCTGCGGTAGGGGTTCGTGGGCACCGCTCCCGGCAGCGACCCGAGCATCGGGCGCGGTCGTGAGCTCGCTCTGCCAGCTGCTCCCCTTGCCCGTCGGCCCTGCATCCGCGTCCTTGTCGACGTAGGTGATCTGGGGTTCGCCGTTCACCATCGTCACGACGATGCGGTCGGCCCGTTGCGGGATCCGCTCGACGTCCCGGCCGTCCACGCTCGTTGCCTCACCGGGCTTCATCTCACGCGGCGTCCAGGTCACGTCACCCGTCTGCGGGTCGACGTGACGGTCGAAGGTGATCTCCGGGTCCTTGGGGTCGGTGGGCATCGGCTGCTGACTCATGAGTTCGGCGTAGTGGTCCTTGCCCTTCCCGCCTGAGTCAGGGTCGGAGCCGGTGCCTCCCGAAGTCCCCCGCCCGGCGCTGGTCACGCTCTTGCCCGCGTCCCCGTCGTTCCCCTTGGTGCGCGTGTTGTTGGCGTTGACGTTGGCCGCCATCGCTCCGAGCCGCTTCTCACCGGTGACGATGGACGTCCGAACCGCCTTGTCGGCGATCGAGTAGTTCTCGCCCACCGACGCCTGAAAACGGCCGAAGTTGATGCTCAGAGCCGGGACCGCCGCCACGGCCTTCCCGAGCGAGTCCGACGCCCCCGACCACAGGCCCGCATCGGCGTCCATGTGATCAGGAACCACGTGGAACTTCACATCTCCCATGACAACGCGTCCTCTCTCCCCGACATCGGCGACCCCCGCCGTTGGTGTTTCGCCGAGACTAAGTGACCTCGTGGTCCCACACCATGGGGAGCACTCCCCCGTTTCCACTGCCACAGACGCAGGTATGCCGTGGCACCCGACGGGTGCCACGGCATACCTCACGCTTGTCGTCCGGGGCGATCAGCGCAGGGTGACGTCCGCCCACACGAGACGGTGATCGCTCGTCGGGAACGGGAAGACACCCGTGAGACGGAAGAGCGGGTCGGCCTGGACCGGCCAGAACACCCCGGCGTCGTTCACCGAGAAGCTCTTGGACAGGAGGGTGTAGTCGACACGCAGGTTGCCCGGCGCCCCATCGGCGAAGTCGGCCGTGTCGTACTTGGGGTCGCCCTTGTGGGTGAGGTTCACGCCCCCTGGAGCAGCGACGCCTCGACGGCTCCCGCGGACGTGGCCTGCGGGTCGGTGATCCGCTTGCTCGTCAGGAGCTGGTTGATCGCGCTGTCGTAGGAGTCACCGTCGAGCGGGTCGGCGTTGTAGTCACCGAGGATGACGAAGCTCGAGCTCGGGTTGAGGCCGCCGCGAGCGCCCTGGTCGTCGTAGATGTAGCCACCCTTGCCGGGCGTGATGTAGTCGGCCCAGAAGCGGATCTCGTCGTGGTTGCGACGACCGTTGCGGTCCTCTGGTCCATCGAAGCTCGGCGGTGTCGGGTGCGCGGCGAGGACGTGGACAGTGCGCTTGCCGACGGTGACCGGGATGTCCCAGTGCGACTTGCTCGAGAGGCGGAAGATGTCCTGCTCCTGCGGCGAATACCAGTCCGTGGGAAGGACATTGCCCGGCATGTCCTTCCAGAGGAAGTGCTGGAACGTGCGGATGCCGTCGGTCTGGATCGGGTACTTGGACAGGACGACCATGCCGTACTGACCCGGGAAGAGCCCGAAGCCGTAGGCGTCGTCACCCCCGCCGATCGTGCCGTCGTTGTTGAGGTCGAACCCGCTCGGGACACCGGTGTTGACCGGGGCCGTGTAGGCGTAGGGGTAGTCGACCGCAGCCGCGCCGTTGTGCGCGACGCCGAGGTAGTTGTCGCGGAAGAGGTCGACTGCGGTGCCGCCCTCGACGTAGTCGAACTCGTTGAGGAGGACGACGTCAGGGTTGGCCCGCTGGATGACTTCGGCGACGGCCTTGGCCTGGGCGTTGTCGGGCGTCGACAGGTCGGTCACGAGCTGCCCGGCGGTGTTGCGGTTGAGCGAGAGGTTGTAGGTCGCGACACGCAGGTCCTGACCGTTGCCGGCCTGGGTGGGCAGCGCGGGAGCGCCGGACGCAGAGGTGGCGGCGGCCAGCGGAGCCATGGTGAGCAGGGCCGCGGCGCCGATGATGACGGCTCGAGCGAAGTGCATGGGTGTTCCTTCGTCAGGGATCCAGGGTTCCCTCAACCTAGTCACGGACGGGGGCTGGATGCCGATCCGAAAGTGAATGACTCGTGAACCTGTCCGCGCATCGACTCCCTATGCCAGGTCGCACAACTTCGGCATCAGGCCGAACGCTTCCTTGACGCTCCCGCTGGTGTCGTACTCCTGGATCGCCTGTGCCACCTCTTCCCACATCTGTCCCGTGTCCCCGGGCAAAGTTGCCAATTGAGCTGCCGAGAAGTAGTCGGTCGGATCAGTCGCACTCATGTTGAAGGCTGCCTTGACCGTTTTGGTGACGACGTTGCAGGCCTTGATTCGGTCCGCCTGCCCGATAGACGCCGGGAGCCTCTGTGGTTTGACCTTGAGTTTGTTGAGGACGCCCTTCGCCACGTCGTCCTGACTGGTTCCGAGTCGTTTTGCCTCCGCTGCCAGGTAGGGCTCCAGGTCATTGGCGGACGTGCCCACGAGATGAGCCAGGTCATCGACCGCGGCCGTCGCTTTGGCGCCTCCTCCGATGGGGCAGCCGCTCAGAAGCGCGATGCCCACCAGGGCGCTCATCGACACCACTACGCGCGCCATCGGTCTCGGCAGGCTCATGTGGACATGGTCCTCCCATCACGGTTCACCGGCTGGTCAATACCGATATTTGCGGGCGGCTTCGCTTCGGCGTCTCGAACCGTCGAACAACCATGTCGACGATCACGAGGTTGATGGCGATGGCGAGCCACTGCGCGTAGGGAGTAGCCGCGGTGATGGCCTCGCCCGTCCCTGCCTGAGCGAAGGTGAGCTGCACGCCGACCAGCGCTGCCCCGACGACGAGAGCCGTGAGCGGAACGAGGGTCACGGCATACAGGCGGGTCGTCCACCGCCGCGCGACCCGGGCACTCCCCCGCTGTCGCGCCTGCAGGGCGAGCACGGCGACGACGAGCCACACGAGCGTGAGGGCGGCGAACCAGGTCATGGAGCCAGCCTTGCGACTGGCGCTCGTCACGGGAATCGGGACCAACCCCGAGTGGTCCCTGACCAGCCCCTCGGTTCAGGGTCAGTCGAGACAGAACTCGTTGCCCTCGGGGTCCTGCATGACGATGAAGCCCGCCTCCATCGGCGGCTGCGGCTCGATCCGGCGGATCCGCTGGGCGCCCAGGGCGACGAGGCGCTCGCACTCGGCCTCGAGCGCCGCCATGCGTGCGTCTCCGTCGAGACCGGGCGCGGCCCGGACGTCGAGGTGCACCCGGTTCTTGGCCGCCTTGTCCTCCGGCACCTGCTGGAAGAAGACGCGTGGCCCGTCACCGTCGGGGTCCTCGATGGCGGAGCGGGAGTTGTGCTGGGACTCGGGCACGCCGAGCTTCGTGAGGAACCCTCCCCACGCCTCGAACGGGTCCGCGCCCTCGGGCAGCTCCACACCGGGCGGGCCGGGGATGACGTAACCGAGGGCTTCGGCCCAGAACCGCGACAGGGCGGCTGGGTCGTGGGCATCGAACGTGACCTGGATCGTGCGGCTCATGGATTCAGCGTGGCACGGCGCACCGACAGGGGCGCGTCACAGGTCCAGGCGCATGAGGTCGTCGGCGGCGCGGAAGCCGAGGGAGGCGTAGAACGGGATCGACATCTCGCTCGGCGCCAGCACGATCCGCACCATCCCCTCGGCGCGGGCCCAGTCGACGATCGCACTCATGAGGTCCGCCGCGATGCCCTGCCGACGGTGGTCCGGCAGCACGAACACGTTGGCGACATAGATCCAGCGCGCCGATCCCGTTCCCGGGACAGGCATGCGTTCGAAGATGGCCGCGTTGGCCATGCCGACGGGTATGCCGTTCGCTCCCCTCGCGATCCACGCTCGCCTTCCAGCGCCGTTGCGTTCCCACCAGGAACGCAACTGGTCGGCGAGACTCGTCAGCCTCGGTCTCGTCGGCCGGGGGTTTCCACGCGAGCCGCAGCGCGATGAGGTCGTCGAGGTCGGCACGGTCTTCGACGGTGCTGACGCGGACATCGTGGATCGTCCTGGTTGCAACCGGGACGATCCTCGATTTCCGCGTCATGCTCGGTCAGGCGTGGGTGTGCTCGGCCATGCCGGCCTTGCCTGCACCGAGGATCGTGAGGGGCAGGAGCACCTTGCCGGTCGGGCCGATCTCGATCTCGGTGCCCATCTGCGGGCAGACGCCACAGTCGAAGCACGGCGTCCAGCGGCAGTCGTCGACCTCGGTCTCGTCGAGCGAGTCGAGCCAGTCCTGCCAGAGCCATTCCTTGTCGAGGCCGGAGTCGACGACGTCCCAGGGCAGGACCTCGGACTCCTCGCGCTCGCGCGTCGTGTACCAGTCGACGTCGATCGGCCACTCGCTCGCGGCGAAGGCCTTGTCGGCGGCGGTCATCCACTTCTCGTAGGAGAAGTGCTCGCTCCAGCCGTCGAAGCGGCCGCCGTCGCGCCACACCTGCTCGATGACGGCACCGACGCGACGGTCACCGCGGGAGAGGAGTCCTTCGACGATGCCGGGCTTGCCGTCGTGGTAGCGGAAACCGATGGATGAGCCGAAACGCTTGTCGGCGCGGATGGCATCGCGCAACTTCGTCAGGCGGGCGTCGGTCTCGTCGGCCGAGAGCTGCCCGACCCACTGGAACGGGGTGTGCGGCTTGGGGACGAACCCACCGATGGACACGGTGCAGCGGATGTCCTTGCGACCGCTGACCTGGCGACCGGTCTCGATGACCTTCTTGGCCAGCTCGGCGATCTGGAGGACGTCCTCGTCGGTCTCGGTCGGGAGGCCGCACATGAAGTAGAGCTTGACGTTGCGCCAGCCCGCGCCATAGGCCGCCGAGACCGTCTTGATGAGGTCCTCTTCGGTGACCATCTTGTTGATGACCTTGCGGATCCGCTCGCTGCCACCCTCGGGCGCGAACGTCAGACCGGAGCGGCGCCCGTTGCGGGTGAGCTCGTTGGCGAGGTCGATGTTGAAGGCGTCGACGCGGGTTGACGGCAGCGACAACCCGGTCTGGGTGCCTTCGTAGCGGTCGGCCAGGCCCTTGGTCAGCTCGGCGATCTCGGAGTGGTCGGCGCTCGACAGCGAGAGCAGTCCCACCTCTTCGAATCCCGTTGCGGCAAGGCCCTTTTCGACCATCTCGCCGATGCCCGTGATGGAGCGCTCACGCACCGGGCGGGTGATCATGCCGGCCTGGCAGAAGCGGCAGCCACGGGTGCAGCCACGGAAGATCTCGACCGACATGCGCTCGTGCACCGACTCGGCGAGCGGCACGAGCGGCTGCTTCGGGTACGGCCACGCGTCGAGGTCCATGACGGTGTGCTTCGAGACGCGCCACGGCACGCCCGGCTCGGTCGGTGCGATGCGCTGGATCCGCCCGTCCGCCAGGTAGGTCACGTCATAGAACCCGGGCACATAGACCCCGCCCGTCTTCGCAAGGCGCAGGAGCAGCTCACGGCGACCACCCGGCATACCCTCGCGTTTCCACGCATTGATGAGGCCGGTGACCATGAGGACGGCTTCCTCGCCGTCGCCGATGATGGCGGCGTCGATGAAGTCGGCGAGCGTCTCGGGGTTGAAGGCCGCGTGCCCGCCGGCGATGACGATCGGGTCGCCGTCGACGCGATCGCGCGCGTGCATCGGGATGCCGCCGAGGTCGAGCGCGGTGAGGAGATTGGTGTAGCCGAGCTCGGTCGAGAACGACACACCGAGCACGTCGAAGTCACCGATCGCGCGGTGGGCGTCGACGGTGAACTGCGGGACCCCCTCGGCACGCATGAGGGCCTCCATGTCGGGCCACACGGCATACGTGCGCTCGCAGAGGACGCCGTCGCGCTCGTTGAGGACTTCGTAGAGGATCATCGAGCCCTGGTTGGGGACACCGACCTCGTAGGCGTCGGGGTACATGAGCGCCCAGCGCACGGTGTTGTCCCCGCCGCAGTCCCAGTCCTTGACGGTCGAGTTGAGCTCGCCACCGACGTACTGGATCGGCTTGCTCACCTGCTCGAGCAGGGGCTCGAGCGCGGGGAACAGGGAGTCGCCAGCAGTACGGGTGCGCATGGGGTCAAGGGTACGGTCGCGCGCGGTGCGGCCCAAAGTCGCGGGCACACTGGGGTGATGAGGACCCAGGAGCAGGTGGCGCAGGCGATGGCCGCGAGGCCGCGTCGGGACTTCCTGCCCCTGCGCGAACGCCGGCACGCGGGCCGCGACGGGCCGTTGCCGATCGGGCACGGCCAGACGAACTCCCAGCCGCGGACGGTTGCCGCCATGCTCGAGCTCCTCGGCGTCCGACCCGGCGATCGCGTCCTCGACGTCGGCGCAGGTTCCGGTTGGACGACGGCGTTGCTCGCCCACCTGACCGGCCCGACGGGTTCGGTGATCGGCGTCGAGCGGGTCCCCGAACTCCGCAAGGTCGGCGCCGCCAACCTCGACCGATCGGGTATGCCGTGGGCTCACCTCACGCTCGCGACTCCCGGAGTCCTGGGGTCACCCGGCGACGGCCCCTTCGACCGGATCCTCGTGTCGGCGGAGGCGCGAACGCTCCCCCGGAGCCTCGTCGACCAGCTCGTGCCCGGTGGCGTCATGGTGATCCCGGTGCTCGGATGGATGCATCGGGTGACGCGCGACCCGGACCTGGGCAGCGAAGTTGAGCGGGCGGCATACCCGGCAGGTCGGCTGGATGACGCTCGCGTGGAGATTCACGGCGCCTACCGCTTCGTCCCCCTCATCGAGTAGCGACGAGGGGGACGAAGAGAGGCGGCGGCTGTCGGTCAGCTGCCGGCGTAGTGGGCGTCGAGCGTGTCCTGGTAGCGCTCGGTGACGACCTTGCGCTTGAGCTTGAGGCTCGGGGTGAGCTCGCCGCTGTCGACGGTGAGGTCGGAGTCGAGGATCGAGAACTTCTTGATCGTCTCCCAGCGGTTCAGCCCCGCGTTGAGCTCGTCGACGTAGCCCTGGACCATCTCGTGCGCCTTGTCGGACGTCACGATCTCGGCATAGGTCTTGTCGCCCAGCTCGTTGGCCGCCGCCCAGCCCTGGATGGCGTCCGGGTCGAGGGTGACGAGCGCGGAGACGAAGTTGCGGTCCGCGCCATAGACGAGGAACTGGCTCACGTAGGGGCACAGCCCCTTGAAGGTCGACTCGATGACCGACGGCGCGACGTACTTGCCACCGGAGGTCTTGAAGAGGTCCTTCTTGCGGTCGGTGATCTTGAGGAAGCCGCGGTCGTCGATCTCACCGATGTCGCCCGTGTGGAACCAGCCCTCGGCCGTGAGGACCTCGGCCGTGGCCTCGGGGTTGTTGTGATAGCCGTCCATGATGTGGTCGCCCTTGAGCAGCACCTCGCCGTCAGCGGCGATCTTGGCCTCCGACCCCGGGAAGGGCCAGCCGACCGAGCCGTACTTCAGGGCACCCGGGCGGACGATGAAGGCGCCAGCGGTCGACTCCGTGAGGCCGTAGCCCTCGAGGATCGGCAGGCCCATGGAGTCGAACCAGCGAGCGATGTCCTGGTTCAGCGCGGCCGATCCGGAGATGAAGTAGCGGATCTTGCCGCCGAAGCGCTCCCGGATCTTGCTCATGATGATCTTGTCGGCGAGACCGTGCTTGACGGCGAGCAGGCCACTCGGCTCCTTGCCCTGCTCGCGCAGCTCGCTGACCTCGCGGCCGACGCCACCTGCCCACTTGAAGAGCTTGAGCTTGGCGCCACCCTCCTGCTCCATCATCAGGCTGATCCGGCCGTACGCCTTCTCGAAGATGCGCGGAGCGGCACCCATGAGGGTCGGGTGGACCACAGCCAGGTTGTCCACGATCTTGTCGATCCGGCCGTCGATGGCCGTCGTCAGACCCGTCTGGAGGGGAACGGTGAGCAGAACCTTGCCGAAGATGTGGGCCAGGGGCAGCCAGAGGTACTGGAGGTCGTCCTCGCGCAGCAGGCCGGCCGCGTGCATGGCAGCCGCCTCGTAGACGAAGCTCTTGTGCTTGAGCCGGACGCCCTTGGGTCGACCGGTCGTGCCCGAGGTGTAGATGATCGTGGCGAGACGGTCGGGGGTGATCGCGTCGATGCGCGCGTCGATGAGGCCGGGGTCGCGCTTGAGGCCGGAGCGCCCCAGGGCCTCGAGACCGTCGAGGGAGATGACCCAGTCGTCCTCGCCGGTGGCGGCCTCGGGGTCGAAGGTCACGACCTTGCTCACCCCGGGGATCTGACTCTGGATGCGGCGCAACTTGGCGACCTGCTCGGCGTTCTCGGCGAAGACGACCTTGCTCAGGGAGTCGCTGATGATGAAGGCGACGTCATCGTCGATGGTCGTGGGGTAGATCGTCGTCGTGACGCCACCGCACACCATGATGCCGAGGTCGGCGACGGCCCACTCGTAGCAGGTGCCGGACGCGATCCCGACGCGCTCCTCGGGTCCGACGCCGAGGGCGACAAGTCCGGCGCCGATGGCGTTGACCCTGGTCTGCAGCTCGGTCCAGGCGACGTTGACCCACTCGTCCGCACCGCCGGCTCCCGCACCGACCTTCGCGTACATGAAGGCGGCCTTGTCGGGGGTGAGGGCGACACGTTCACGGAACAGGTGCGCAACGCTCGGCGAGCGGTCATTGAAGATGTGCTCATCGATCGCCTCGTCGGCGGCCGTGTGGATCTGGGGGGTGGCACTGGGCATCGCGGGCATCCTCGTCATTGGGGAAGTCGTGGCCGGATACTCCCACAAATCCCCCATTGCCCGCGCTCACTCAGCACAAATGTGACCCGTGAGTAATGCGCCACGCGACGGCCCCGTTCCTCGCCGTGGTGGACGCCCTCCTGGCCCACGACAGCGAGAAGCCAGTTAGACGCGGTCGCGGTGCCCCGCGGCATACGCCGCATTGACGACACCGATGGCGAGCCAGGACGCGAACATCGACGACCCTCCGTAGGACACGAACGGCAACGGCAGTCCGGTCACGGGCATGACTCCGAGGTTCATCCCGACGTTCTGGAAGACCTGGAAGGCGAGCCACGTGCCCACCCCCACGCCGACGAAGCGCCCGAACGCGTCGCCCGAGCGCCCGGCGACGACGAAGACCCGGATGACGATGAAGGACAGCAGGATGAGCAGCCCGGCGGCCCCGATGAAGCCGAGCTCCTCCCCCGCGACCGAGAAGATGAAGTCGTTGAGCTGGTAGGGGATGAAGCCGCCCTGGGTCTGACGGCCCTCCAGGAAGCCCTGACCGTTCCAACCGCCGGAGCCGATCGCGAGCCGCACCTGACGGGTCTGGTAGCCGATGCCCTGCGGGTCGGCACTCGGGTTGGCGAAGGACAGCAACCGATCGCGCTGGTAGTCGCTCAGCAGGGGCGTCGTCAGGGCCGCCACGACGAGGCCCACGGCCGCCAACCCCACCCCGACGATCCAACGACGTGGCGCACCCGCGATCGCGATGACGACGAAGGCCAGCGCCCCGAGGACGATGGCCGAGCCGAGGTCGGGCTGCAGCATGATGAGCGCGACCGGCACCGCAGCGAGCACCCAGCCGAGCGCGACGTCACGGTTGCTCGGCGCGACCCGCCGCTCCCACCGGTCGGCGAAGACGAACGCGAGCACGAGCGCCAACCCGACCTTGGCGAACTCGGACGGTTGGACCGTGAACCCGGCGACGACCGGGATCCAGGAGCGCGACCCGTTGATCGTCACCCCGAGCGGCGTGAGGACCGCGATGAGTCCCAGGAGCGAGAGGCCGTAGAGCCACGGCGCGACGAGCCGCAGCCCCTGGTGCCCGAGTCGGGTCACGCCGACGGCGAGCCCGATGCCGATGACGGTGTTGAGCAGATGACGAAACAGGTATGCCGTGCCGGCAGTTTCGTGGGTGGCGGACCACACGAGCAGGGCGCCGACGACGCGATGTGCCGGCGGCCCCGACGAGGAGGCCGAGGTCCTGCCGGAGCCAACGGCCCCGAAGGCTCAGATGGACGATCTGGGTGAGCACCGCGCGGCACTGCTCGACGTCCTTGGCCATGGCGACGAGGAGGTCGTCGATGCTGTCGAAACGCAGGGTCGGGCGGATGTGCTCGACGAACTCCACGACGACGCGCTCGTCATAGAGGTCGAGGTCGTCGCGGTCGAGGACATAGGCCTCGACGGTGCGACGGTCCTTGGTGTCGAAGGTCGGGTTGGTCCCGATGGAGATCGCGGCCGGCATGGTGCGGTCGGGCTCACCGGCGGCGAGCTCGAGGCGGGTCAGCCAACCGGCATACACACCCTCGGCCGGGACGAGGCCCGCTGAGTCGGGCGAGAGGTTGGCCGTGGGGAAGCCGAGTTCGCGGCCACGGTGGTGGCCGTGAACGACAGTGCCGACGACGCGGTGGGGTCGACCGAGCACACGGGCTGCGGCAGCGACGTCGCCGTCGGCCAAGGCCGTGCGCACGGACGTCGAGGACCAGCGCTCGCCGTCGCCGACATCCTCGAGGGCGATGACCTCGAAACCGTAGGTCTCACCGAGCTCACGCAGCGTCGCGACGTCACCGGAGTTCTTGTAGCCGAAGCGGGTGTCGACGCCCACGACGACGACCTTGGCCTGGAGCCCGTCGACGAAGGTGCCCTTGACGAACTCCTCCGGCGACTGCTGGGCGAACTCCTTGGTGAACTCCAGGACGAGCAGACCGTCGAGGCCCGTCGCCTCGAGCAGGTCGTCACGCACCGAACTCGGCGTGATGATCTCGGGGGCGCGGTCGGGGTGCAGCACGGCGAGCGGGTGCGGGTCGAACGTCACGGCCACAGCGGGCAGCCCGCGCTCGCGACCGATCTCGACGAGGCGCGACAGCACCGCCTTGTGGCCGTGGTGGACGCCGTCGAAGTTGCCGAGCGTGACGACACACGGCGCCAGCTCGTCGGGCGTCTCGGCGGGATCGGTGAAGCGGTGCACGGTGGACACTCTACGAACTCGCCGGAGCGAAGACGACGTGGCTCCGCGCTGTGGCCTTCGACTCGTCGAGCATGGCGACGAGGGAGCCGTCGGGAGCGAAGGCGGCCACGACCTCGAGACGCCCGGGCTCGGCGGAGGGGAGCTTCTGTCCGTAGCCGATGGTGCGGGCCTCGTCGTCGCTGAGTTCGCGTGCCGCGAACCCGGCCCGCGCGGCGTCGGCGAGCGGGATGACCGGCATCGGCTCGCCCTGACGTGCCTCCAGATCAGACAGTGGGTATGCCGTGTCGAGACCGAATCCTCCGACTCTCGTCCGTCTCAGGGCGGTGAGGTGGCCGGCCGAGCCGAGGGCTGTCCCGAGGTCGCGGGCGAGGGCTCGGACGTAGGTTCCGGAGGACACGGTGACCTCGACGTCCACGTCGACGATCGCGAGGTCGTTTCCGTCCTCGCCGACCACAGTGGACCGTCGAGTCTCACCGATCTCGAAGCGGGACACCGTCACTGGCCGCGCGGGCAGGTCGACGGACTCCCCCGCCCGGGC
Source organism: uncultured Actinomycetota bacterium (assembly GCA_963807825.1). Lineage (GTDB taxonomy): Bacteria > Actinomycetota > Actinomycetes > Actinomycetales > Dermatophilaceae > Knoellia. Next base: position 57,452 of record CAWEDC010000004.1, on the reverse strand, counting down.
CCGGTGGTAGGACCGCTGCCCCTTGACCTTGATCGCGCTCACCGAGCTCGGGACCTGCTCGATGGCACCGGTGAGCGTGGCGACTGCAGCCGCCAGGGCCTCGTCGGTCACGTCGGCAGCACCGGGGGCGCTGGTCACCTCACCCTCGGCGTCATCGGTGAGCGTGGCCTGCCCGAGACGGATCGTCGCGGTGTAGTCCTTGTCGACGCCGACGAGGAACGTCAGCAACTTGGTGGCTCGACCGACACCGAGGACGAGCACGCCCGTCGCCATGGGGTCGAGCGTGCCGGCGTGCCCCACCTTGCGGGTGTTGCACAACCGCCGGGCGCGCGCGACGACGTCATGACTCGTCCACTCGCTCGGCTTGTCGACGACGAGGAGCCCGTCGACGGTCTCGCTCACGCGCGGTCGGTGCCGCTGGTCTCGGCGTCGGCGTCGGCATCACTTGGCGCTCACGGGGGCGGCGTCGTCGTCCTCGTCATCGTCGTCCGCTGGCTCGTCGTCGTGACGGTAGGGGTCTGCGTCGCCGGCGTGCGTGGCTCCAGCTGCAGCAGCCGCCACGGCGGCGTCGCGCTCACGCGCCTCGCGCAGGAGGTCCTCGAGGTGGGCCGCGGTCTCGGGGATCGCGTCGGCGATGAACTCGAGCGACGGCGTGAGACGGATGCCGAGGTTCTTGCCGACGTGGCTGCGGAGCTTGCCGCGGTTCTCCTCGAGGAGGTACGTGGTCTTGGCGCGCTGGGCGTCGTCCCCGAAGACGGTGTAGAAGACCGACGCGTGCTGGAGGTCGTTGGTCACGCGGACATCGGTGATCGTCACGAACCCGAGGTCGGGGTCCTTGATGATCGAGCCCAGTCCTGCGGCGATGAGGGTCTTGATGCGGTCGGCGACCTTGCGGGCGCGAGCGGCGTCAGCCACGACAACTCCTTCTAGATGTTTGGTGGTGCCCGCACACACTATGCGCCCGATGGGGTGTCAGCCGCATGGCTCCGGTCAGGCCAGCGGCACGATCGTCCACTCGGTGTCGGTCGAGCTGCGAAATGCCTCTTCGTCGAGCCCCAGACCGCTGATCGCCCGCAGGCTTGGCGCCGAGCGGACCAGGTGCGCGAGGTGCACCAGGCGCATCTCCGAGGTCTCGTGGCCCTCGGCGCCGCAGTGGATGCTCCAGTCCTCACCGCGCGACTCATCGACCTCGCGCGCCACCCACAGGATGGCTCCACCGTCCTCCACCACGTGCACGCAGGAGAACGCCGTGCGATCCGGTGGCACCGGGAAGTCCCAGGATGGATCGACGTCCACTCCGGCGCTGCGGCTCGCAGGAACCCGCCACTCAGGCGGTTGGCGTTCGTTGAGTACCTCTGGCGCACCCGGCTGCCAGGCGAAGAGGCCAGCAGTGCTGGGCCACACGATGGCCAGGGCTTCGGGCTTGCGCCGGTGGAACCATCCCGACCACGTCACGGTCTCTCGCAGCGCATCGTCGCTCACCTGTTCGACGACGACGGGAACTCCTGCCAGCACGTCTTCGAGGACGTCTCCTGGCGCCAGTCGTCGGCCCTGCATCACCCGGCGGGTCAGGTCATTGAGAGCACGATGCATCACCTGCGGGTCCAGCCCGGACATGAGGAGCTCGGGGTGTCCCCACCGATGCCCGAGACCGACGGTGTAGGCAAAGGCGGGCGAGCCATCGGCGTCGTGCCCCTCGTCCCCGTGAGCCGCGTGGTCGTGATCGGCGTGCTCGCAGCGGACCTCGTCCGAGACCAGACTCACCTGCCAGCCGTGCCGCAGGACCGTGTCGATGGTCCGGCGGTCATCCTCGTCGTACGACTCGGCCCCGGACGACACATCTGGCAGTCGCAGCCGTCAGCGGCCGGCAGCGGACCCATCCACTCCGCAGTCCCACCGTCAGTCATCGCTCCCCCTCGTTGCTCGGCCTGCGCCGCGACGAGCAGCGCGCGATCACTGTAGATCGACCGGCCGACAGCGCACGGTGAGACGGCCCAGAAAAGGCGAGCGGCCGGCATACCGAAGATTCGGTATGCCGGCCGCTCACGTCAGGCGTGGAGCCTCAGGCGATCAGGCCCGGGGCTTTTCGCGCATTTCGTACGTGGCGATGAGGTCGCCGATCTGGAGGTCGTTGTAGGACCCCAGGTTGATACCGCACTCGAAGCCGTCGCGGACCTCGGTGACGTCATCCTTGAACCGGCGCAGGCCGGCGATCTCGACGTTCTCGGACACGACGACACCCGCACGCGTGATGCGTGACCTGGTGCCGCGCTTGATCTCGCCGCTGCGGACGATCGATCCGGCGATGTTGCCGAACTTGCTCGAGCGGAAGATCTCGCGGATCTCGGCGGTGCCGAGCTCGACCTCTTCGTACTCGGGCTTGAGCATGCCCTTGAGGGACTGCTCGATCTCCTCGATGGCCTGGTAGATCACCGAGTAGTAGCGGATCTCGACGCCCTCACGGTCGGCGTAGTCAGCGTTCAGGCCCTCGGCCCGAACGTTGAAGCCGATGATGATGGCGTTGGAGGCCACGGCCAGGTTGATGTTGTTCATCGTGATGGCACCGACGCCGCGGTCGATGATCCGCAGGTCGACGTCCTCACCCACATCGATCTGGAGGAGCGCGTCCTCGAGGGCTTCGACAGAACCCGACACGTCACCCTTGAGGATGAGGTTGAGGGTGTCGACCTTGCCCTGCGCGATCGCCTCGTTGAGGTCCTCGAGCGAGATGCGCTTGCGGGCCTTGGCCAGGCTGGCCTGACGGTCGGCCGACTCGCGACGCTCCGCGATCTGGCGTGCGGTGCGGTCATCGGGCGCGACGACGAAGGTGTCGCCTGCACGCGGGACCGAGGACAGACCGAGGACCTGGACCGGACGGGACGGGCCCGCCTCGGTGAGGTTGTTGCCGTGCTCGTCGAGCATGGCGCGAACGCGGCCGTAGGAACTGCCCGTGACGATGGCGTCACCGACGTGGAGCGTTCCGGACTGGATGAGGACCGTTGCCGTCGCACCGCGACCCTTGTCGAGGTTGGCCTCGATCGCGACACCACGGGCGTCACGCTCGGGGTTGGCCCGCAGGTCGAGAGCGGCGTCCGCGGTGAGCAGGACAGCCTCGAGCAGTGCGTCGATGTTCTCGCCCTGCTTGGCCGAGACGTCGACGAACATGGTCTCGCCGCCGTACTCCTCGGCAACGAGGTTGTACTCGGTGAGCTGCTGACGGATCTTGGACGGGTTGGCGCCCTCGACGTCGATCTTGTTGACCGCGACGACGATCGGGACATCCGCAGCCTGGGCGTGGTTGAGCGCCTCAATGGTCTGCGGCATGACGCCGTCATCGGCAGCGACGACGAGGATCGCGATGTCCGTGACCTTCGCACCACGAGCACGCATGGCGGTGAACGCCTCGTGACCCGGGGTGTCGATGAAGGTGATCGGACGGTCGACGCCCTCGTGCTCCTTGTGGATCTGGTAGGCACCGATGTGCTGGGTGATGCCACCGGACTCGCCACCCGCGACGTTCTCGTTGCGGATCGCGTCGAGAAGGCGCGTCTTTCCGTGGTCGACGTGACCCATGACGGTCACGACCGGCGGGCGGGCCGCGAGGTCGTCCTCGTCCTCGGAGTCGACACCGATCTCGAGGTTGATGTCGAAGGAGTCGAACAACTCCTTCTCCTCCTCCTCCGGGGAGACCATGCGGATGTCGTAGCCGAGCTCGGCACCGAGCAGACGGAACGTGTCCTCGTCGAGGCTCTGGGTCGCGGTCGCCATCTCACCGAGGTGGAACATGACCGTGACGAGCGAGCCCGGGCTGGCGTTGATGCGGTCGGCGAAGTCCGTGAGGGATGCACCCTGGCGCACCTGGATGATGGTCTTGCCATCACCACGGGGCACGCTCACGCCACCGATCGACGGACCCTGCATCTCCTCGAACTCAGCGCGCTTCGCACGCTTGGACTTGCGGGCGCGACCGGGACGGCCACCTCCACGACCGAAGGCACCAGCAGTCGAGCCGCGACCGGCTCCACCACGGAAGCCACCGCCACCGGGACGACCGGCGAAGCCGCCGCCACCTGCACCGGGGCCACCGCCGCCGGGACGACCAGCGCCACCGGCTCCGGGTCGGCCACCGCGAGCAGCGCCACCGGGACGCTCGCCCGGACGGGCAACCGCACTGGAGGAGGGCATCATGCCGGGGCTGGGACGTGCACCACCGGGGCGCGGGCCGGCTGCGCCGGCTCCTGCACCTGCGGCGCCACCGGGACGGGGAGCGCTGCGCGGACGCGGCATGCCCTGGCTCGGTGCGAACGGGTTGTTGCCGGGACGGGCGGAGCCGCCGCCTTCGCGACCGCCTTCGCGGCCACCGTCACGACCACCCTCGCGGGCGCCCTCACGGGGAGCCTCGCGGCCGGCGTCACGACCGCCATCGCGGCCCTGACGCATGCCCTGGCTGGGCGCGAACGGGTTGTTGCCGGGGCGCGGGGAACCCGCACCGGGGCGAGGAGCCGGGCGTGCGCCGGACTCGGGGGTTGCCCTCGCGGCCGGAGCCGAGGGGGCGGGTGCTGCGGGAGCAGGCGCTGCCGGGGCAGGTGCTGCAGGCGCAGGTGCTGCCGGGGCGGGCGCGGCCGGAGCCGGGGTCGCCGCAGCAGCGGGAGCGGGGGCGGCCGGGGCGGGTGCCGCCGGACCGGGGGCGGGCCGGCTGGCTGCCGGGGCGGGAGCCGCCGACGGAGCCTTCGGGCCCGGGGAGGCCGGCGCGGAGCCGGACTCGGGGGCTGCAGCCTGCGCGGGCGCTGCCGGGGCCGGAGCGGCCGGGGCGGGTGCCTTCGTCGCGGCCGGCTTGGCCGCCTCGGGGGCTGCTGCGGGCGCGGCATACGGGAACTTCTCCGTGTAGCGACGCACGACGGGTGCCTCGACGGTCGAGGACGCCGACTTGACGTACTCACCCATCTCATTGAGGCGTTCGAGGAGGACCTTGCTGGTCACTCCTGCTTCTTTGGCGAGTGCACTGACTCGAACCTTTGCCACGTTTCTCCTTCTTCTGGTCCATGCGACCTGACGAAGCAGAAATCGCGGACCGCTAACTTGGGGGGGAGCTCATTACTGAGTTCTCATCGAATGCTCATCAGCGTCAAACCACTCTCTTGTTCAGAGTTACGGTCGGTTCCCTGGGGATGGTTGGTTGGTTGTGTGCTCGTGGGCGGCGATCCACTCCGCCACGGCTGAGGTGTCCAGAGGCGCGCTGACTCGCAGCGCACGCCCGAACGCCCGTCGTCGGACGGCGAGGTCGAAACAGTCTCCGGTGGGATGCAGCCATGCGCCGCGCCCCGGAAGACACCGTCGAAGATCAGGAACGAGAGCCCCTGGACCTCCGACGACCACTCGCAGGAGTGCCGACCGGCTATCCGAGACTCGACATCCCACGCAGGTGCGCACGGGCTCCATCTTTGACGATGTATGCCGTGTGCTCGCCTCAGCGTGCGACGCCCGAGCTCGGGGTCCAGTCCGGTCGGTCCCGTCCACTCTAGCGCCTAGCGAGCGTCCGGCGCGTCACCGGACGCCTCGGTGGCACCCTCGGGGCCACCCTGACCGGCCGCTGCGGCGGGGTTGTCGGAGCGGATGTCGATGCGCCAGCCGGTGAGCTTGGCGGCGAGGCGGGCGTTCTGCCCCTCGCGACCGATCGCGAGGGAGAGCTGGTAGTCGGGGACGATGACCCGGGCCGCACGCAGCTGCCAGTCGACGATCTCGACCGACTGCACCCGTGACGGGCTGAGCGCGGAGGCGATGAAGGACGCCGGGTCCTCGCTGAAGTCGACGATGTCGATCTTCTCGCCGTGCAGCTCGGCCATGACGGCGCGCACGCGAGCGCCCATCGGGCCGATGCAGGCGCCCTTGGCGTTGAGGCCCGCGACCTTGGTGTGCACCGCGATCTTGGTGCGGTGCCCGGACTCACGGGCCAGGGCGGCGATCTCGACGCTGCCGTCGGCGATCTCGGGGACCTCGAGGGCGAAGAGCTTGCGCACGAGGTTGGGGTGGGTGCGCGACAGACCGATCTGGGGTCCGCGCAGGCCACGCTTGACGCTCACGACGTAGACGCGCAGGCGCTGGCCGTGGACGTACTTCTCGCCGGGGACCTGCTCGGCGAGCGGCAGGATGCCCTCGACCGTGCCGAAGTCGACCGTGACGTGGCGCGGGTCCGGGCTCTGCTGGATGACGCCGGCGACGATGTCGCCCTCGCGACCCTTGAAGTCGCCCATGATCGCGTCGTCCTCGATGTCGCGCAGGCGCTGGACGATGACCTGGCGGGCGGTCGCGGCTGCGACGCGACCGAAGTCGGTCGGGGTGTCGTCGAACTCGGGGCCGTACTCGCGGCGCATGCGCGGTGCCGGACGCTCGACGGGAGCCTCCACGACGGGAGCCTCGGCGTCGTCGTCGTCGCCCTCGGCTTCCGTTGCGTCTGCGGATTCGGTCGCTAGAGCCGCCACATCCGCAGACGCTGCGTCAGCGGTGGGCTCGGCGGGGGCTTCGGGCTCCTCCTCGACGGGAACCTCGAACTCCTCGCGGGCCCAGATCGTCACGTGACCCGTCTTGCGGTCGAGCTCGGCGCGCGAGTTGCGCGAGGCACCGTCGGTGCGCTGGTAGGCGAGGAGGAGGGCCTGCTCGATCGCGGGGATGAGCACGTCGAGCGAGATGTCGCGCTCGCGCTCGACTCCCCGGAGGACGGCGAGATCGATGTCCATGGTCAGTTCTCCTTGTCGGACGACGCGTTCACGTCATCCTCGGGTGCGGTGGTGTCTGTGTCTTCCTTGCGCGAGAACTCGACCTGCACATCGGCACGGTCGATCGCGGCATACGCGAAGATCTCGTCACGTTCGGGCGTCTTCTTGACGGACGGGATCACCAGGGTGAGGTCGTTGTCGCCGGCGCGCACGATGCGACCCGTCACGGGCTCGCCGTCGGCCGGGGTCAGCACGACGAGGCGGCCGACGTTGCGACGGAAGTGCGAGGCAGCGGTCAGCGGGCGCGAGACACCGGGTGAGGTGACCTCGAGCGTGTAGGGCTGCTCGCCGAGCACGTCGGACTCGTCGAGGGCGTCGCTCACGGTGCGCGTGGCACTGGCGATCTCGTCGAGCGAGAGAGAAGGGAGGGTCTCGGTGACGTCGCCCGTGACCTCGAGGGCCCGGTCCACGACGACCCTGACGACGCGGCGGCGTCCGGCGGGAGTCACGACGACCTCTTCGAGGACGACTCCCGAACCGTGCAGTGCACCGTCGATCAGTTCTTGCACTCCGGTGTCCCGGGTCATCGGTCTCCCTCTCTGTAGTTCTCGAGCCGCGGTGGCCGTTGTCGTGGCCGCTGCAGCGACGCCCACTCTAGCCGGGCACGGCCGTGCGCTTCCACGCGTGCGAGGATGCCGCCATGCGTGACGTCACCTCGACGGGCCCGACCCCGTCCCGGCGCCTCGTGACGGCGGGGGCCCTCGGAGCAGTCGTTGCTGTCCTCTCGGGGTGCGGCATCCGGCTCGAGGACGATGCTCCGCGCGTGCCCCTCGTGCCCACCCGGTCGCCGATCGACGGTGAGGACGCACTCCTCCGCCTCCTTGCCGCACTGCAGTCGGCCGCCCTGGCGCCGGTGGACCCCAAGGTGGCGATCTCGGCCAAGCTCGCACCGCTGCACCAGCGGCAGGCGACCGTCCTGCACGACGCCTTGCGCCAGAGGGGCGTCCCGGAGGACGAACTGCCCGCAGCGACCCCGACACCGAACTCCACACCGAGCGGGTCGACCTCCGCGTCCGTTGCACCGTCGGCAACACCTTCGGCCTCACCCTCCGCCACGGTTGCGCCTGCAACGCTGTCCACGGTCGAGGGCGCGATCCTCATGGCGGGCCAGGGTTGCCAAGCGGCCGAAGCCGAGCTGCGCCCGACCCTCCTCGCCGTCCTGGCCCAGGCCCACGCCGCGCTCGACCTCGCCGCACCCGCCGGCCGCCCAGGCCACACCGACTCCCTCTGCTTCACCCGCCGCTTCACCCTCCGCCGCTCCGGGGTGGTCGACCCCCTCCGTTCTCGCGCCCCTCATCACGGCGGTGCGCACGGCGAGCTACTTCCTCGAGGTCGCGGCCGCCCGCTCGGACCTCGACACCCGCAAGGTCTGGGTCGCGCACCTGGCCGAACTCCACTCCCTCACCGCCGAACTGGTCGAGGCGGCAGGTGACGCTGCACCTGAGCCACAACTCGGTCTGCCACTCCCCCACCCGGTGACGACGCCCGCCCAGGCAGCGGCCCTCGCCACCGAGGCGATGACGACGTTGCTCGGCGCGTTCGGCGACGAGCTCCCGACGCTCAGCGCCTCGGACGCAGATGCCGGCACCGTGTTTGCGAAGGTTCCCGAATGGCTCGGCACCGTGGCAGCGCTGGCCCAGCGACACGGCATACCCCTCTCTGCCTTTCCCGGACTCGCGTGAGCGAAGGTCGCCGGTCCGGCCCCCACGCCCCGTCGGAGTGGCTCACCTGGATGAGCCGCCTGCCTTCGGAGGGCGGGCCGACGGGCGCGGACTGGATCCGTGACGTCGATCGCCTCACTCGCGAGTGCCTGGAAGCGTGGGATCTCTCGCTCGCGGGCGAGCCGATGACCGGATGGACCGCTGTCGTGCATCCCGTCGTTCGTCGTGACCACCCGGACGGCGAGCAGCTCGTCCTCAAGGTCGGCTGGCCGCACGTGGAGTCGGCGCAGGAGCACCTTGCGCTGCGGGCGTGGGACGGACGCGGGGCCGTGCGGCTTGTCGCTGCCGACCCCGCCCGTGGGGCGCTGCTGCTGGAACGGCTCGACTCGACGCGGGACCTCGAGACCGTGGACATCGACGAGGCGTGCGCGGCCATCGGCGGTCTGTATCGCGAGTTCCACGTGCCGGCACCGCCGACGATCCGCACGCTCGCGGCCTACCTCGATCCCTATCTCACCCGGCTGCGCCAGCGCACGGACCTTCCCCGACGGGTGGTCAGTCGAGTGACCGGACTGGCCCGGGAACTGCTCGCGGAACCGGGGCCAAGGGTGCTGCTGCACACCGACCTGCACTTCCAGAACGTGCTCGCCGCCGATCGTGCGCCGTGGCTGGCCATCGACCCCAAGCCTTTGGCGGGGGCGGCGGGCTATGAGCTGCATCCGTTGTTGCGCAACAGGTTTGACGAACTCGGCACCGGGGCAGCGATGCGCTGGTCGGTGCGTCATCGACTCGAGGTGACGTGTGACGCCGCGGGTCTCGACGAGGAGGTCGGGCGCCTGTGGTGCATCGTGCGCTGTGGCGTCGAGGTCCTCTGGGCAGCGGTCGACGGCGACGAGGCCGAACTCTCCAAGAACCTCACCCTGCTCAAGGCACTCGACGACTGACGGGGCTGGGTGGGTCAGGTCCGCCAGGCGTACTCGACCTCGGGGCGACCGGCGCCGGCGTAGCGGGAGCGGCGAGTGGCGACCCCGGTGTCGTGAAGGTGCTCGAGGTAGCGGCGAGCCGTCACCCGGCTCACCCCCAGAGTGGCCGCGAGTTCACTGGCCGACAGCGGGTCGGTCGAGTCGCGCAGGGCAGACACGACCCGGCCGAGCAGCTCCTCGGACATGCCCTTGGGCAGGGTCGCAGCTCGGGCTGGGCGCACCGCAGCAAAGACTTCGTCGACCTCGGCCTGGCTGCCGACCTCGGAGTTCGCCACGTGGGTCGCCCGGTAGTCGAGGTAGGCCTGCAGCCGATCGCGCAGGGTGGCGAAGGCAAAGGGTTTGAGGACGTACTGGACCACCCCGAGCGAGACGGCCGAGCGCATGATGTCGAGGTCGCGCGCCGAGCTCACGGCGATGACGTCGGCCTTGTGGCCCGCGGCCCGCATGGCCCGAACGATCTCGAGACCGTGGCGGTCGGGCAGGTTCATGTCGAGGAGGACGACGTCGATCGCGTTCTCCTGCAGCGCTCTCAGCGCTTCCTGACCGGTGGCGGCGATGGCCACCACGACGAAGCCGGGCACCCGCGCGACGCAGGTCGCGTGGGCTTCGGCGGCCACGGGTTCGTCCTCCACCACGAGGACGCGCAGGAGTTCAGGCATCGGGGCTCCCGGACTCCGGGCGAGCAGCAGGCGCGAGCGGGAGGCGGACGGCGAAGCGTGCACCGGGAGGTCCCGTCACCTCGAGGGAGCCACCCAATCGCTCGATGGTCTGGGCGACGAGTGCGAGCCCGATCCCCCGGCGACCCGCGCTGCCCTCGCCCTTGGTGCTGAAGCCGCGACGGAAGACCAGCTCAACGGTGTCCGCAGGCAGACCCGGACCCGAGTCGGCGACCTCGAGGATGAGGGCGTCGGTCCAGCCGTCGGCAGGTGCATCGCGGTCGGCACTCCGCTCGACCCGGGCGTCGACGTCCACCCGTCGCTCGGTCCCGGGTTTGCCCGTGGTCACCGCGTCGAAGGCGTTGTCGATGAGGTTGCCGACGATGGTGACGACGTCCCGGACAGGCACGGCACCGGAAGGCCACTCAGCTCCCGGCGCGATGCGCAGGTCGATGCCGCGCTCGCTCGCCTGCGCGCTCTTGCCGACGAGCAGTGCCGCGAGCGCGGGCTCGGTGACGGCGCCGACGACGTCGTCGGCGAGCTGCTGGGTGACCGCGAGCTCGTCGGTCGCGAACTCGAGGGCGCGGTCGGTGTGCCCGAGCTCGATGAGCGAGACGATCGTGTGGATCCGGTTGGCCGACTCGTGGGCCTGGGACCGGAGCGCCTCCGTGATGCCTCGGGCCGAGTCGAGTTCACCGGTGAGGTGCTCGAGGTCGGTGCGGTCGCGCAGGGTCGCCACGGTTCCGAGGCGCCGGCCCTCCCACATCGCGGGCGCCGTGCCCAGGACGAGGACCCGGGCCTCGGTGACGTGGAGCTCGTCCTCGCGGCGCTCCCCGTCGGAGAGGGCCGCCGTGAGTGCGGGAGCGAGCCCGAGCTCGGCCAGCGGACGACCGGTCGCGCCGTCCGGGAGGCCGAGCAGCCGGACCGCTTCGTCGTTGGCGAGCTGGAGGCGACCCTTGTCGTCGACGAGGAGCAGGCCCTCGGTGACGGCGTGGAGGACGGCGTCGTAGTACTCGTACATCTCGCGCAGCTGCGCCTCGCCCAACCCGAGCGTCTGGCGGCGGGTGCGCCGGGAGACGAGTCCGGTGCCGATCCCGGAGAGCAGCGCCGCCGCGGCCCCGGCGACGAGCAGGGCCGGGAGCTGTGCCTGGACCGCCTTGGACAGTTCGGTGCGTCTGATGCCGACGGAGACGAGGCCGACGACCGGCCCGGCGTCGGAGTGCACCGGGACGACGACGCGGCGGGACGGGCCGAGGGTTCCGGTGTAGTCCTCGACGACTTCGCCGCCCTGCAGGGCGTCGTCGATGTGACCGAGGAAGCGTTGGCCCACCTGTCGCGGATCGGGGTGGGAGAGGCGCACAGCACTCGGCGTCATGACGACGACGAAGTCGGTCTGCGTCGCCTCACGAACCTCTTCGGCGAAGGCCTGCACCGATGAGGTCGGAGACGGGGCGACAGGGGGCGCGGCCGTCAACGCCTCGACCACCTCTGGGGTCGACGCGACCGTGCGCGCCACGGACATCGCGCGCGACGTCGCCTCCTGCGTCTGGGCCCGACGCGCCTGCACGTAGGCCGCGACCAACCCGACGGCGACCACGAGCAGCGCCACACCCACCTGCAGCACGAACGTCTGCGTGGCCACGCTCCACCGCGAAGGTGACGTGCCAGCGCGACGCGCGCTCACCGGCATACCCGGGAAATCGGTCGACGGGGCACCCGCGTGAGGGAATCCCGGCACTCAATGAACACAACCGTGACCCTAGTCACTCATGGCACCAGACTCAGGGTCGCTCACCAGACCCGAACCAGCGGGTCGCGACCCAGGAGACAGCCATGACCGACAACGTCGTCGATCGACCCGCAAGGCGGGACCGCACCCATTGGCTCTACATCGCCGTCATCATCGCCATGGTCGCCGGCATCGCCGTCGGGATCATCGCCCCCGAATTCGGGGTCAAGCTCAAGTGGATGGGGACGGCCTTCGTCAACCTCATCAAGATGATGATCAGCCCGATCATCTTCTGCACCATCGTTCTGGGCATCGGCTCGGTGCGAAAGGCCGCCCAGGTCGGCAAGGTCGGTGGCCTCGCCCTCGGCTACTTCCTCACCATGTCGACCGTCGCGCTCGCGATCGGCCTCGTGGTCGGCAACATCGTCAAGCCCGGTGCCGGCCTGAACCTCACCGACGAGCTCGCGTCGAGCGGCCAGAAGGCCGTCGGCGAGGAGCACACGTCCACCGTCGACTTCATCCTCGGCCTCATCCCCGACACCCTCGTCTCGGCGCTGACCTCCGGGTCCGTGCTCCAGGCGCTGCTCGTGGCCCTGCTGGCCGGCTTCGCGCTGCAGAAGATGGGGCGCGCCGGTGAGCCAATCCTCAGGGGCGTCAAGCACATGGAGCGGCTCGTCTTCCGCCTCATGGCGATGATCATGTATGCCGCCCCCATCGGTGCGTTCGGAGCCATGGCTGCCGTCGTGGGAGCCACCGGTTGGGAAGCGCTGAAGTCGCTGGCGCTCATCATGATCGCCTTCTACATCACCTGCGCGATCTTCGTCTTCTTCATCCTCGGCACGCTCCTCAAGGTCGTCACCGGCGTCAACGTGTTCTCGCTGCTGCGCTACCTGTCGCGCGAGTTCCTCCTGATCCTCTCGACGTCCTCGTCCGAGTCGGCACTCCCCCGCCTCATCGCCAAGATGGAGCACCTCGGTGTTTCCCGTCCGGTCGTGGGCATCACTGTCCCGACGGGCTATTCGTTCAACCTCGACGGCACGGCGATCTACCTCACGATGGCCTCGCTGTTCATCGCCGAGGCGCTCGACAAGCCGTTCGGCCTGGGTGAGCAGATCTCCCTGCTCGTCTTCATGATCATCGCGTCCAAGGGCGCCGCAGGCGTGACTGGCGCCGGGCTGGCGACCCTCGCCGGCGGGCTGCAGTCGCACCGCCCGGACCTCGTCGACGGTGTGGGATTCATCGTCGGCATCGACCGGATGATGAGCGAGGCGCGGGCCCTGACGAACTTCGCCGGGAACTCGATTGCCACCGTCCTCATCGGCCACTGGGTCGGCGAGCTCGACCGACCCCAGCTCGACCGGGTGCTGTCCGGACAGGATCCGTTCGACGAGGCCACGATGGTCGACGACCACGAAGAACAAGACCTCGTCGGCGACCCGGATTCGCAGACCGTCGGTCACTGAGCGTGAGTCAGTGACCGTGGGTCAGCTGAACAGACGACTGCCCGCCGCTGCGTCCCTCGGGACGCAACGGCGGGCAGTTCGCTGTCTGCCTGGGGTTGGCTACATGCGTGAGGCGCCGTCCTTGATGGCCTCGCGGATGCGCGAGTAGGTGCCGCAGCGGCAGACGTTGCGGATCGCGTCAAGGTCGTTGTCGTTGATCGAACGACCCTCTGCCGCAACCTTTTTCACGAGCGCGACGGCAGCCATGATCTGGCCTGGCTGGCAGTAGCCGCACTGCGCGACGTCACGGTCCAGCCACGCCTCCTGCATCGGGTGCAGGTCGTCACCGGGGACCGTGTCGGCGAGGCCCTCGATCGTGGTCACCTCGTCGGTGTCCTTGATGTCGGACACCTTGACCGAGCACGGGTTGAAGGCCTTGCCGTTGATGTGGCTGGTGCAGGCCTTGCACACGTTGATGCCACAGCCGTATTTGGGACCGGTGACGCCGAGGACGTCACGCAGGACCCAGAGAAGTCGGACGTCGTCCTCGATGTCGACGGTGACGCGTTCTCCGTTGAGGAGGAAGGTCTGCTCAGGCATGGTCGATCCTCAGTAGGTGTAGGAGAGGCCGTCGGTCGGCGACTCGGGGACGGAGGGGATGAAGGTCTTGATCTCGAAGGCGATCGGGTCGGCGTGGTTGATCGGGAAGGTCGTGGGCATCGAGCCCGTCGCTCGCGCGTAGGCACACGCGACGGCCGCGAACGACGCTGCGACACCGGCCTCTCCGACCCCACCGGGGGTGTCCGAGGTCGACGGCATGATGACGACCCGGAGGTCCTGCGGGACGTTCCACTGGCGGGTGTAGAAGTAGTTGTCCCAACTCGCCTCGAGGAAGTGACCGTCCTTGAGGTGGCAACTGGCCGTCAGCGCCATGGCGAGACCGTCGTTGAACCCGCCGATCATCTGGGCCTCGACACCAGTCGGGTTGACGACCAGACCTGCGTCGATGCCGACGACGGCCTTGGTGACCCGCGGTCCACCGACACCATCGCGGATGCGACGGTTCACCGTCTCCGGTCGGCAGTCGATCTCGACGAGCACCGCTGTGGCGCCCTTGTATTCCTTGTGGATGGCGATGCCCTGCGCCATTCCTGCTGGCATCGCGCGACCCCACTGGCCCTCGGCGGCGACCTTGCGCAGCACTGCCTTGACCTCCTCATCCTTGAGGTGGGCGAGGCGGAACGCGAGGGGATCCTGACCGGACAGCGCGGCCAGTTTGTCGATGACCAACTCGGTGGCGGTGCGCACGTCGGGTGAGTAGATGTTGCGCATCGCCCCCGTCGAGAACCGCTGGTCACTCTCGTTGAGCAACTGGGTGACGACACCGAAGTTGTAGGGAATCTCCTGGGTCAGCTGGAAGACGGTCTCGGCCACCGAGAGGTTGCCCAGGCCGGTGGGCAGCTTGGCCGCGATGGACGAGAAGAGGTCACCGAAGCCGTGGCCGAAGTCGGTCTTGACGCTCGTGTGGCGTTGCTCCATGGACAAGACCTGTCCCGCAAGGACCGTGGCCCGCACCCGCGAGGTGCACATGGGGTGAAGACGTCCCTGGCGCGGCTCGTCGGCACGGTGCCAGAGCAGCTTGACCGGCTTGCCCATGGCCTTGGAGATCCGGGCGGACTCGACGGCGGCGTCGGCGAAGAGCTTGTGGCCGAACGAGCCTCCACCGGTGATCACGTTGACCTTGACCGCTGAGATCGGGAGCCCCACGGCTTGCGCGATCTCAGCCTGAGCCACGAGCGGCGCCTTGACGCCCGCCCAGACCGTGGCGGACGTGGCCCGCACGTCGGCGATCGCGGCGTTGGGTTCGAGGGCGGCGCTGCTGCGGAACATGAAAGTGAAGTTGGCGTCGACCGTCTTGGTGAGGATCGGCACCTTGGGCACGACCATGGGAATCTCGGCCTTGCGTATGCCGGCCAGCACCGTTGCGTCGCTGGCTCCCGCGACTGCCCCTCCCGACCACTGCGCGTCCACCGCGCGAACGGCGTCGATGCACTGACCGAAGGTCTTGGCCCGGATCGCGACGCCGGAGGCGACCATGACGACGTCGGTCACCCCGGGCATGGCTCGCAGGGCGGCCAGGTTGGCGACCGAGATCGGCACGCCCTTGTGGGTCGGCGGCCTCGCGACCATCGTCGGCAGGGCATCCGGGACGCTGAGGTCGAGGGCGAAGTCCTTGGCGCCGGTGACGATGTCACGTGCGTCGGTGCGACCTCGGCCCTTGCCGATGACTCCGAAGGAACTGCGTGCCTTGAGGGTCACCGGGATCGTGATGGTGACAGCGCTGGCGGCGGCCTTGGCGATCGCGCCATAGGTCACGGTGCGGCCGTCTGCCGCAGTGATGACCCCGGCCTTGGTCGTCAACGTCGACGGGCTGACGCCCCATTGCGCCGCGGCAGTGTTGACGAGCCGGGTGCGGGCCGTGGCTGCTGCGACGCGGATCGGGGTGTAGGTCGTGAAGGTCGTGCTCGAGCCACCGGTGAGCTGGTTGAAGACCAGCTCCTGGCGAGCCGGCGCCAGGGTGACGTTGACCCGTTCGACCGGGAGATCCAGTTCCTCGGCGATGATCATCGCCGTCGAGGTCGTGATGCCCTGTCCGACCTCGGTGCGCGGGATGGCGAAGGTCGCGGTGCCGTCCTCATTCACGACGATGGCGATGAGGCCAGCTGTCGGCGCGGCCGCGAGGTTCTGCGCGTCGAGGAGGTCGAACAGCGAGGCGATCTGGGGCGGCGACGGAACGGCGGCCTCGCTCGTCTCTGCGCGGGACAGTTCGACGGCGACCATGAGGGTGGATCCGGCGACGACGTAGCCGAAGTGACGGCGACTCAACCCACGTCTCGGGGAGTCGGTGTTCTTCGTTGGGGCAGTGCTTGCAGCGTTGTGGACGCTTGCTTGGGGCTCAAGGATCTCGATGGGATCGAGGTGATCGGCCATGAACGGCTCCTGACGAATGACCCGCGGCCTCGTTGCCGCAAAGGTGGCTGGAAGTCGTAGAACGGACAACTAGCCTGTCGGTAACCCTAGGCCGCTTTGGTCGGGTCAGCATCCCGAGGACGGTTCGGTCACACCCTCGTGCAACCGTGGGGTTGCGTCTCGATGGCCTTTGTGCAACTCTGATGTTGCACATCAGTCAGCGACCGGAGGACACCATGAGCACCGACCAGATCCAGGACACCATCACCCGCGAGATCGACATCGACGCGCCGCTGGCCGTCGTGTGGGAGCTCGTCTCACGGCCCGGCTGGTGGATCAACGACGGAACGATCACCGACAACACGGTCGTGGAGAAGGACGGCGTCTGGCACGTCACCAACAGCACCCATGGCACTTTCCCCCTCCTCGTCGACAGCTCGCGCGAGCCCGACTACATCGCCTTCCGCTGGGCACCGTGGGATGAGCGGACGGTCGACACGGGCAACACGCTCGTCGAGTTCTTCCTCGAGGGAAGCGACGACGGACCGGTCACGGTGCGCGTCGTCGAGAGCGGCTTCTCCTCCATCGACCTCGCCACCGAGAAGGTCGCCGAGAACTACCGCGAGAACGCGTCCGGCTGGGAGACCGAGCTGGCCGCTCTCAGGACGCACCTCGGGGCCCGATGAGCCAAACTCCTGCGCTCGAAGACACCGCGACTCGAGTCTTCACGGCCCTCGCCGATCCGACCCGGCGCACCGTCCTCGAGGCGGTGTCCGGGCGTGGGTTCGCCACGGCGACGGCTGTGGCGGAGGGGCTCACGATCTCGCGGCAAGCCGTTCTCAAACACCTCACGGTGCTGGCGGACGCAGGACTCGTGGACTCTTCCCGCACCGGGCGAGAGGTGCGCTTTCGAGTGCGACCCGAGCCATTGCGGCATACGGCATCGTGGTTGGCGTTGCGCGCGGACTCGTGGGACGACCAGCTCTCCGTCCTCAAGGCCGAGGCCGAGAAGCGCTCCGGGAGAGGGTGAGTTCGGCAACGAGCTGCGCCCCCACCTCGACCGCCAATTCGCGCAGACGGAGCGCAAGCGGCGACAGCGTGCCGCGCGAGAGCAGGTTCACGACCCGGTCCGGGACTGCAGGGTCCACACGATGGAAGGTCAGGGCCGGGTCGTCGCGCTGACCCCACACCGCGAGGACCGGCATCACAGCCACCCCGAGGCCGGCTCGCACCATCGAGGTGATGCCCTGGTTGTCGGCCGTGCGGAAGACGATGTCGGGGACGACACCGGCTGCGGCGAAGGCGCCTTCGACCACGGCCTGGTCGCAGATCGAGGGCAGCGCGACCATCGCACGACCATCGAGATCGGCAAGCTTGACGGGTCCGGCGGCGAAGACGTCTCGGGGCGCCAGCACGACGTGTTCGTCGCGGAAGACTTCCACGCGATCCGCGTCATCCGGCCCGGCACTGTCGAGGAAGACGAGGTCGAGGGCATCGAGCGGCGGCTCCTCGGTCTCGTCCTCGAACAGGCGGATGTCGGCATCGGGGTGCTCTGTCCGCAGGCGCTCCACGACGTCGGGCAGGAGCACGTTGGTGACCGTCTGGAACGTCCCGACATCGACTCGTCCGCCGCCGGCATGGAAGCGGTCGATGACGTCGCGCGCCTCCCGCTCCCCCGCGAGAAGGGGCTGCCCCTGGGCCAGCACCAACCTCCCGAGCGGGGTGATGAGTGGTCGACGGGCTCCGCCGGGTCGGTCGAAGACAGCGCCGCCGACCCGACGCTCGAGGGTGGCGATCTGCTGACTCAGGGACGACTGGGTGTAGCCGAGTTCTGCAGCGGCGCGGCCGAAGGTTCCCGTGCGGGCGACGGCGTCCAGAGCCGCCAGGAGTCGAAGATCCAACATGGAGCCAGTATCGCCTCAACCGATCACGATCATCAAGAACCATCGCTTTTCTTGGCTCTGGGATCGCCCTAACGTCGACCTCATGAACCAGCCGCACCATGAGCCCCGAACTGATGATTCCCGTCGGCGACGTCGAGCTCTGCGTCCAGACCTTCGGCGACAGCCAGGACCCCGCGATCCTCCTCATCCACGGCGCCGCCGCCTCGATGATCTGGTGGGAGGACGAGCTCTGCGCCCGTCTGGCCGACCGCGAAAGGTTCGTCATCCGCTACGACCAGCGCGACACGGGACGGTCGAGCAACGACCCCGCCGGCCACCCGGCATACGACATGACGGACCTGGCGGAAGACGCGATCGGCATCCTCGACGCACTCGACGTCAAGAAGGCACACGTCTTGGGGCGCTCGATGTCCGGTGGGACGGCACTCATCCTGGCGGTGGACCACCCCGACCGCGTCGAGACGGTGACCTTCATGGCGACGACGCCCGGCGAACCTGACCTGCCGCCACCCACGCCCGAGTTCATGGCGGCGTTCGATGAGGAGGCGCCGGATTCGGCCGACCGCGCTGCCTGGATCGACTACACGGTCCGGGTGATTCGGACCTTCTGGGGTGACTCTCCGTTCTTCGACGAGAAGCAGGTGCGCGCTCTCGCCACCCTCGATGCGACCCGCACCCGCGACCTGGCCAGCACGAACAACCACTTCGCCATCGAGACGCCCGGGCCGCGCGGCGGTGGGTACGCCGATGTCGTGGCACCTGCACTGGTCGTGCACGGCGACATCGATCCCGTGTTCCCGCTCCCCCACGCGTTGGCGCTGCGCGACGCGCTCCCGTCGGCCGACCTCCTCGTCCTCGAACAGACCGGGCACGAGTTGCCGTCGGAACGGTGGGACGAGTTCGTCGATGCACTGGTCTCCCACACGGCTCGGAGCGCGCGATGAAGGCCGGCGTCTGGTTGCCGCTGTTCGACGAGCTGGCCGAGCCGCGGGTGATCGCCGACCTGGCGGTCGAGGCCGAAGCCGCCGGGTGGGATGGCCTGTTCGTCTGGGACCAAATCGCTTGGCGTGCACCGGTTTCGGCGGTCGCGGACCCGTGGGTCAGCCTCGCAGCGGCGGCCACGGTCACCTCCCGGATCTCCCTCGGTCCGATGGTCAGTCCGCTGGCTCGTCGTCGCCCCACCAAGGTCGCGCGAGAGACCGTGTCGCTCGATCGGCTCAGCAACGGGCGCCTCGTCCTCGGTGTCGGGCTGGGCAGCGATCGGTTTGCTCAGGAGTACTCGCGCACCGGAGAACCGGTCGAGGACCGGACTCGCGCCGAGCGGCTCGACGAGTCGCTCGAGATCCTGCGGGCCGCGTGGACCGGAGAGCCCGTCCACCACCACGGCACGCACCACCTCGTCGACGACCTGACGTTCGAGCCGAGGCCGGTGCACGGCACGATCCCGATCTGGGTCGCGGCTTTCCCGGGGAACCTGCGTCCGCTGCGTCGGGCGGCACGTTTCGACGGCTTCTTCCCGGTGAACCTCACGTCGTCGGACCAGCTGGCCGAGGCTGTGGACCGGGTGCAGGGGCTGCGTGAGGACCCGACGCGTCCGTTCGAGGTCGCCATCGACCTTGCCCCGGGCGTCGACCCCGCGCCGTGGTTGGCCGCCGGTGCCACGTGGATCCTCACCGATCTGGACCCGGCAACGCTGCGGCTGGACGCCGTGCGCGCCCTCGTGCGCGAGGGACCTCAGCGCCCCGCCTAGTGTGAACGCATGGCCAATCGGCTCGCCCAGTCCACCTCGCCCTACCTGCTGCAGCACGCCGACAACCCGGTTGACTGGCAGGAGTGGGGTCCTGACGCCTTCGCGGAGGCCCGTCGCCGGGACGTGCCCGTCCTGTTGTCCGTCGGGTATGCCGCGTGTCACTGGTGCCACGTCATGGCTCACGAGTCGTTCGAGGACGTGGGGGTCGCTGACGCGATCAACGCGAATTTCGTTGCGGTGAAGGTGGATCGCGAGGAACGCCCCGACGTCGACGCGGTCTACATGAACGCGACCACCGCGCTTGACCGGACACGGCGGCTGGCCGATGACGTGCGTCCTCACGCCTGATGGCGACCCGTTCTTCGCCGGGACGTACTTCCCTCGCCAGCAGTTCCTCGCCCTGCTCGCCAACGTGACGAAGGTGTGGACCGAGCAGCGCGCCGACGTGTTGGCCTCGGGTGCCCACATCGCGGGGCAGCTGCGCGAGATGACGGCACCCGCGTCGTCCTCGTCGATCACCCCCGAGACCCTTGCTGGCGCGGTGACGAACCTCCGGCAGACGTATGACCTGGCCCGGGGCGGTTTCGGCGGAGCACCGAAGTTCCCGCCGTCGATGGTGCTCGAGTTCCTGATCCGTCACCACGCCCGCACGGGCGACGCCGACGCCTTGGCGATGGCGCAACGCACCTGCGACGCGATGGCTCGTGGTGGCATCTACGACCAGCTCGCCGGCGGGTTCGCCCGGTATGCCGTGGATGCGGACTGGGTGGTCCCGCACTTCGAGAAGATGCTCTACGACAACACCCAGCTCCTGCGCGTCTACACCCACCTGTGGCGCACAACCGGCGATCCCCTGTCGCATCGGATCGCCTGTGAGACAGCGGAGTTCATCATCCGCGACCTCGGCACGTCCGAAGGCGGGTTCGCCTCGGCCCTTGATGCGGACACAGTGATCGACGGTGCAAGCATCGAGGGCGCGACCTATGCCTGGACGCCCGCACAGCTCGTCGAGGTTCTTGGGCCAGAGGACGGAGCACGGGCAGCCGAGCTCCTGTCCGTGACCGCCGAGGGCACCTTCGAGCACGGCGCCTCGACGCTCCAGCTACGCGCCGACCCGGAGGACGCGCTCTGGTGGTCCGGTGTCCGGACCCGTTTGCTCGATGCCCGTCGCCTCCGCTCCCAACCCGCCCGTGACGACAAGGTCGTCACCTCTTGGAACGGCCTGGCCATCGCCGGGCTCGCGGATGCCGGCGTCCTCCTCGAGCGACCCGACTTCGTCGACAGCCGCCGTGCGGTGTGCGGAGTTCGTCGTCGCCAAGCACGTCGTCGATGGGCGCCTGCGCCGGGCGTCACGCGACTGGCGTCGTCGGCACGGCAGCGGGTGTCGCTGACGACCACGGCAACCTCGCCGAGGGTCTGCTCGCCCTGCACCAGGCCACGGGCGACGCACGTTGGCTGGCGCAGGCCGGCGAGATCCTCGACGTCGCCCTCGACCCACTTCCGTGACGCCGACGGGGTCGTCCACGACACCGCCGACGACGCCGAGCAGCTCTTCACGCGGCCCCGCAGCCAGGCCGACAACGCCGAACCTTCCGGTGTCTCGTCCCTCGCCGGTGCCTGGCTGACGTATGCCGCCCTCACCGGATCCACCCGTCACCGCGAGGCAGCCGACGCGGCGTTGTCGAGCGTCGGTGCCCTGGCCGCTCGCGATCCGCGCTTCGCCGGCTGGGCCCTCGCCGTGGCCGAGGCGGCCGCGGCCGGCCCACTCCAGGTCGCCATCGTCGGCGACGGTGCCACTGCCGAGAAGCTGCTCGCGACAGCCCGGGCCAGCACCTCCCCCGGCCTCGTCATCGCCCGCGGCGCCCCGGACTCTCCCGGCCAGCCACTGCTCGAGGCGCGCCCGCTCGTGGGAGGTGAGCCTGCGGCATACGTGTGCCGTGGTTTTGTCTGTGACGCACCGGTGACGGACGTCGACGGCCTCGCCGACGCGCTGGCGCGCACCTAGAGGTCGACGGATCCCTCGATGCGGGTCACGGCGTCGCCGGAGACCCAGACCTCACCATCGGCGGCCTCGATGTGGACGCGCCCGTCGCGGCCGATGACCGAACCCTGGCGCGCGACGTAGCTGTCGGGCAGGGCGCCGGTGCCGATGAGCCACTGTGCGAGAGCGGCATTCGCGCTGCCGGTGACGGGGTCCTCGCCGAAGTCGCGGCCGTCGGCATAGAAGGCGCGCACCTCGACGTCGGCGCCGAGCTCGCTTCGCGCGGGCGTCGTCATGCCGGCCGATGACGGTCACCTTGAGGTCGGCGAAGGCGGCGATGTCGGGGACCACGTCGAGGACGGCCTGCGCCGAGCCGAGGTCCACGCCCGACCCAACCGGGTCCGTTGTCGGCCCAGGCCATGTCGACGACGGCGGACTCGTCGATCGCCAGCGCGCGAACGATGCGGGCCCTCAGTTCCGCGTCGACCTCGCCCGAGCGGGTCATCGGCGGTGCCGCGAAACCGAGTCGCGGTGAGCGGCGGACGGTGACGAGCCCTGCGCCGCATTCCTGGATGACGGCCTCGCCGCGCGGCACTCCCCCGGCCTCGAGCCAGGCGTGGGCGCTGCCGATCGTGGGGTGGCCCGCGAAGGGCAGCTCACCGCCGATGGTCCAGATGCGCACCCTGTAGTCGGCGCCCGGGTCCGTCGGCGCGCTGAGGAACGTCGTCTCGGAGAGGTTCGTCCACCGCGCGAAGTCCGCCATCTGCGCATCGCTCAGGCCGTCGGCGTCGTGCACCACCGCGAGTGGGTTGCCGAGCCACGGCTCGGAGCTGAAGACATCGACCTGGCGGAAGGGCAGCATGCGCCCATCCCAGCACACGACCTTTCAGAGAACCAGGAGCCGGTATGCCGGGTCGCGGGCTTCCAGCAGACGTTCCGTCTTCGTCGGGTCGACAAAGGCAGCAGTGGCCCAGACGTCGGCCCACAGGAGTTCGGGGCCAGTGACCGTGGCCGAGCCGGGTCGTGAAATGCCCTGTCCCGTGCGTGGATCGACGATGTGCGCTCCCCTGGCCGCCGTGCCCGAGGTGGCGATGGCTCCCCGGGTGAGGGTCACGACCTCGGCCACCTCGCTGCGGTCCTGCGGGTTCTCGATGCCGATGCGCCACACCGGCTCCGCGCCGAGCATGCCGCGTCCGGTCCCGACGACGATGTCGCCACCGGCGCCGATGCTGAAGGCGATGCTGGTCGACGGTCTCGAGGTGGGCCGCCGACGTGCCGACCGCCCAACCCTTGACCAGACCCGTGGGGTCGAACGTGGGACGACCGCCGTCACGCGCACGCCACGCGCGGAAGAGGCCGTCGGTGCGCTCCTCGGCCTCGAGGCACAGCTCGGCCGTCTCGGCCAGCCACGGGTGCGCGGCGTCGACATCGAGCTCACCGTGCTGGAGCCGGAGCAGGTCGCTGTCCGCCCGCCAGGTGCTGAGCACCCGGTCGACGCGCTCGAGGTGGGCGAAGACGCGCTGGGCCGCCAGCTCGATCTCGGGACGGCCCGGGTCGAGGGCACGCACGTGGATGCTCACCGGCATACCCATGATCTGGCGCACGAAGACGCGGCGCGCGCTGGGAGCCTGCACGGGCATCTCGGACGTGTTCACAACCCCGCCTGGTCGAGCGCCGACTGGAGCGACTCGGCGTAGCCCTGCGACGTGTACGTCGCGCCGGACACCATGTCGATGTTGGAGCTCTGGGCCGACACGGCCTCCTCGTTGAGGATCGGGACGGCGTAGGAGTTGATCTCCTGGTCCTTGTGGTCGTTCCACGGGACCTGGGTGACCGTCGATGCCGTGACCTTGCCGTTGGCCACCGTGATCTGCACCTGCACGTCTCCGAAGCGGGTGGACGCGGCGTCGCCGGTGTAGGTCTTCGAGCTCGACGACGTGGAGCCGCTCGAGCCGGAAGAGCCCGAGGAGGTGGAGCCGCTCGAGCTGGACGAGCCGTTCGAGCTCGACCCTGCGGCCGCGACGCTGCCGTTCGCGGGTGAGCTGATGCTCGTCGTCGCGCCCGAGGAGGTCGACGTGTGATAGCTGAAGAGCAGGACGAGCATCGTCGCCGTGCTCGCGAGCCAGAGGGTGATGCGGCGCATGAGGGGTCCTTTCAGGTCTCAGTACGTGAAGCGTTCGAGGTGGATGTTCTCGGCGGGGACTCCGGCGGTGGTGAGCGCGCCGTGGGCTGCGTCCATCCAGCCGGGTCCGCCGCAGACGTAGACGTCGTGTTCGTGCACGTCCGGCACGAGGTGCCGCAACGCGTCGGCGTCGGAGAGGTGGGCCGCCGACACCGGAAGCCAGGTGTCCCGTCCGGGGATCCGTGGACCGTCGATGACGAGGTAGCGCGCTCCCCTGGCGGTGGCGAGGCCCGCCAGCTCGCCCGAGAGCACGGCCGAGTCGACGTCGTGGACGCGGTGCAGGACGGTGACGTCGCCGGGCGCCTGCTGCAGGTCCTCGAGCAGCGCCCGCATCGGGGTGATGCCGATCCCGGAGGCCATGAGCAGGACCTTGCGGCGGGTCCTCACGCCTTGGTGCAGTCGGCCGTAGGGGCCCTCGACGAGGACGCGTGTCCCGGGTCGCAAGGTGGCCAGGCGATTTGTGCCGTCGCCCACGTGGGCGGCGGTGAAGCGCAGCGTCGTCCCGTCGGGTGCCGCCGACAGCGAGTAGGGGTGGGCGCGGGTCCATCCGGGCCCGTCGAGGAAGCGCCACTGGAAGAACTGTCCACCGTGGGCGGCGAGGCGCGCTGCTCCCGGGCCAGCGACCGTCACCGTCGTGATGTCGGCAGCGTCGTGACGAACTTCGGTGACGCGCAACGGTGCTCGCCACGAACGCACGAGGGGAACGCCGAACCGGAAGACGAGAACGGAAACTGCGGCAACGGCATACAGGGTCCACCAGAACCACGTCGCGACCGTGGACGCCGTGAAGTCGCGACCCGTCCAGAGCTGGTGCGGCAGGGCGAGGCCGGCCCCGAGGTAGCCGTAGAGGTGGATGAGGTGCCAGGACTCGTAGCGCAGGCGGGCGCGGGCCTTCTTGATCGACGTGACGACGACCATGACGAGGGCGGCGGTGCCGGCCACGGAGAGGAGCATCCCCGGGTAGTTGACGACGAGGTCCCAGATCGTGCCCCACAGGCCGAGGGTCGACGATGCCGCGTAGCCGAGCACGACGAGGACGATGTGCCCGAGCATGAGGTTGAACGACGTGAAGCCGACGAGGCGGTGGGTGCGCGCGAGTTCGTCCTGGCCCCAGGCCTGTTCGAACCACGGGATGCGCGCCATGAGCAGCACCTGGACGAGGAGCAGCGCCGAGGCGATGAGGCCGGTGAGGCGGCCGAGCGAGGTGAGTCCGTCGCCGAGCGAACCGAGGTCCTGGATGCCGCCGTGGGCGACCCAGAGGGCGGTCACGGCGACGAGCAGGGCCCACAGGGCGACGCCCGACGCGTCGCGCCACCAGCGGGGCACGGGAGCGGGGATCCGGCGGGGCGCCGGGGCCGGTCGTTCTGCGCGGCGTGGAGGACGCGCGGTGCGGTCATCGTCATGTGATGACTGTCGGGCGCGATCCTGTGTGCTTGCTGTGGAGGGGTCCTGAGGAGCCGGTGAGTGCGTGGGTGACGCTTCAGGAACGGATCAGGAACGGGTCAGGGTCGTGGAGACGACGGCACCGTTGGCGATCGGGTCCCACTCGACCTCGCGGTGCGATCGGCCGGCGAGCCGGGCCATGGCCACACAGGTGGTGATGCCGTGGGTGACCCAGACGACGTGGTCGTGCGATGCGGCGAGGGCGCGGGTGATCGGGGCGGCCAGGCGTCGGTGGACGTCCTCGAGGCTCTCGCCGCCGCCCCATCTCACCTCGCTGATGTGGGCGTCCCCTTCGGCGGTCGGCGTCGCGTCCAGGGCGGTCGTGAGCACGCCCTCGAGCTCGCCGACCGACTGCTCGCGCAGGTCGGGGTCGTCCAGAACCTCGACACCGAGGGTTCTCGCAATGACGTCGGCCGTCTGCCGGGCCCGCACGAGGTCACTCGACACGACGGCAACGGTGCCGGTGATGCGCTCGGCCAGCAGGTCCGCTGCGGACTGGGCCTGAGTGCGGCCGAGGTCCGTGAGTTCCGGGTGGGCGGTCTGGCCCTGGAGACGACCCTCGACGTTCCAGACGGACTGGCCGTGGCGGACGAGGTGGAGCTGGAACGGGCGCACCGGGCAACTCTAGGGGTGCATAGACTGCCCGACGTGTCGGGACTCTTGGTGACGGGGACGAGTTCGGATGCGGGGAAGTCGCTCGTCGTCACGGCCTTGTGCCGCCTGTGGTCCCGTCAGGGCATCCGGGTCGCGCCGTTCAAGGCCCAGAACATGTCGAACAACTCGATGGTCTGCCGCGACGGGTCCGAGATCGGGCGGGCGCAGTACCTCCAGGCCCAGGCTGCCCGGGTCGAACCGACGTCAGTCCACAACCCCGTGCTGCTCAAACCCGGGAGTGATCGTCGGGCCTTTGTCGTGGTGCGGGGGAAGCCTGCGGGACAGCTCGTGGCGGGTGAGTATGCGACCGGTCGACGACACCTGGCCGAGGCGGCGTTTGAGGCTTTTGAGGAACTGTCGGGCTTGGTCGACCTCGTGGTGGCCGAGGGGGCTGGGTCCCCGGCCGAGGTCAACCTGCGGTCTGGCGACTATGTGAATCTTGGTCTGGCACAGCGCTTTTCGTTGCCTGCTCTGATCGTGGCCGACATCGACCGCGGTGGCGCCCTGGCTTCGCTGTTCGGCACGTGGGGGTTGGTGGACGACTCCGATCGGGCGCTGCTGCGGGCCTACGTCATCAACAAGTTCCGCGGTGACGAGTCCGTCCTGACTCCCGGTCTCGACGTGGTCACCGCGCGGACGGGTATGCCGTGTGCCGGCGTTCTCCCGTGGCTCGAGAACGTGTGGCTCGACTCGGAGGACGCCCTGTCGATCGGCCGCTGGCGGCCCTCAGTGGACACGTCGGGCGACCGGTTGTCGGTGGCCGTCGTGCGCTTCCCGCGGACCTCCAATGCCACCGATGTGGACGCCCTGGCCGCCGAGCCGGGCGTGGATGTGCGGGTGACGACAGACCCCGATGTATGCCGTGAAGCTGACCTTCTCGTCCTGCCGGGCTCCCGCGCGACCGTGAGCGACCTCGAGTGGCTGCGGTCGAGCGGTTTGGCCGACGTCGTGGCGTGGCGCGCGTCGCGAGGGCGACCGGTCCTCGGGATCTGTGGCGGCTACGAGATGTTGGCGGAATGGATCGACGACCCGGTGGAGAGTGAGCACGGAGGGCGCGTCGCCGGGCTGGACCTGCTGCCGACGACGGTGACGTTCCTGCCCGAGAAGGTACTGGCCCGCCCGACCGGCGAGTGGCGCGGCCACGCCGTCGAGGGCTACGAGATCCACCACGGGGTCGTGTCCGACGACCGTGCCTTTCCCGGTGGGACCGCTGCTGGCACGGTGTGGGGCACGATCTGGCACGGCACTCTTGAGTGCGACGACTTCCGTCGCGCGTGGCTCAGCGAGGTTGCGGCGGCGGCCGATTCGACCTGGCGACCGGACGCGAACGCCCTCGGTTTCGCAGAACGACGCGAAGGCATGATCGATGCCCTGGCCGACGCCGTCGACGAACACCTCGACCACCAACTGCTTCTGGAGCTCACCCGATGACCACCCCTCGTGAAGTGCGTGTCATCGGCATCGGCACGGGATCTCCCGCCCACGTCACCGGGCAGGCCATCGCGGCATTGCGCGAGTGCGACGTCTTCCTCGTGGCCGACAAGGGCGAGGCCAAGGACGAGCTCGTCGCGGTCCGTCGCCTCATCTGCGAGGAGTTCCTCGACGAGGGGACCTATCGCATCGTCACGGTGACCGACCCGGAACGTGGGCCGGACGCGGAACGGGACAAGGCGGCATACCGGACGGGTGTGGATGCGTGGCACGCAGCGCGCGCGGACCGCTACGCCGAGATCATTGAAAGTCTGCCGGCGGGCGAGACCGTGGGTTTCCTCGTGTGGGGCGATCCGGCGTTCTACGACAGCACCATTCGCATCGTCGACGCAGTGGCTCGGCGGCTGCCGCTGCGGACCCAGGTCATCGCCGGACTGTCCGCCATCCAGGTGCTCGCGGCCGAGCACGGCATCGTTCTCAACGGCATCGGCCAGCCGGTGCACATCACGACCGGTCGGAGGCTGCTCGACGAGTGGTCACCCGACCTGGGGACCGTCGTCGTGATGCTCGATGGGGCGCTGCGGTGCCGCGAGTTGGTGGAGCTCGCACCGGATCTGACGATTCACTGGGGTGCGTATCTCGGTCTGCCGCAACAGGTTCTGCGTGCCGGACGGCTGGCCGACGTCATCGACGAGCTCATTGAGACGCGCGCTCAGTTGCGGGAGGAGCACGGCTGGGTGATGGACACCTACGCGCTCACTGCCCCGTCAGCCGGCGACGCATAGAACTCCCCTGTTGCCGTCCTGGTCGGCGATGACGGTGAGGGACGGTGAGTTGCTGTCGTCGACGACGGTCCCACCCGCGGCGACGGCGGCAGCGATGCGTTGCTCGGCCACCTCGGCCGCCACGTAGACCTCGATGTGAAACTGCTGGGGCGGGGCATCGCCCTCCGCGGGATCGCCGAACCACAGGTTCGGCGTGCGTCCCGTGGCGTCCCGGATCTCGTCGCCGGGCGTCCCGCGGCCCTGAGACTCGGCGTCGCCAGTCATGAGGGCGGCCCACACGGGCGCGATGCTCCCGGATTCCGCTGTGTCGAGGCCGAGTTCGACGACGCTCACCGAAGCCGGGTCGGCCTTGAGAGTGTGCTCGGCGGCGATTTCCGTGATCATTCGGGCAAGGTCGACATCCTGCTGGGTCGGCCATTCGACGACGTACTCCGTGCCGTCGTCGTCCCGGTAGATGGCGTCGTCGGTGCTCAGCTTGAGATCGACGTAGTCCTTGCCCATCGAGACGCGCGGGTGGTGTCCGAGAGTGGCGCCGGCCTCACCCACGGCGGCGACGAATCGAGCGCCGACACCGAAGTCATCGATGAGGAAGCGTGCGTGCAGTCCCTGTGCCAGCTTGCGCCAGTCGGTCAGTTTGGCCTCGGCGATCTGCTCGCCCCTGAGCATGTCCATGTTCAGGACCCTAGCGATGAATCAGCCTCCACGACCGACTTCGTGCCCCGCACGAAGTCGCAGGCTGGTCAGGGGCTGGTGCGGGCGACCTCGCGGCGGATGCGCAGTCCTTGGAGGATGAGGGAGGCCGCCAAGGTCGCGCCGACGCCCTCGCCTGATCGCAAGCGAAGCGAGAGGAGGGGCTCGAGGCCGAGGAGCCTGAGGACCTCGCCGTGGGCGCGTTCGCGACTCTGCTGCCCGGCGATGAGGTGCGCCTGCACGCCCGGGTCGAACGCCACAGCGAGCACTCCTGGCAACGAACCGGCGAGGCCGTCGAGGACCACCGGGGCACCGGCGCCCGCGGCACCGAGCACCACGCCGGTGAGGACCGCGATCTCCGCGCCGCCCAGAGCAGCGAGCAGATCCGCGGGGTCCTTGCGCCAGTCGTCCGCTCGGGAACCGACCCTCACGAGGGCCTGCTCCACGGCGTCACGCTTGCGCTCGACGATGTCGGTGTCGGCCCCTGCACCGACACCGACTGCGTCGCGGGGCGCCAGCCCGGTCACGACACACGCCAGTGCTGCGGCAACGGTCGTGTTGCCGATGCCGACCTCGCCGAGGGCGACGAGCCCTGTCGCTGCGGCGCGTTCGCCGATCTCCACGCCGAAGAGGACGAGACGGTCGACGTCCGTGCGAGACAGCGCATCGGCGTTGACGAGGTCACCCACAGGATCGAGCGGGTGTGTGTCGATGGCGCCCGCGACAGGAGTGCCCGCAGTGGCGCCGGCGTCGACGACGACGAGGGCGAGGCCCGCTGATCGGGCACTGACAGCACCCGCGGCCACGCCGGAGACTGCGGCTTCGAGGACGTCGCGGGTGACCGTTGCGGGATAGGCGCTCACTCGGTGGGCCACCACGGGGTGGCTGGCGCCAGCGAGGACCAAGGTGCCGCCGAGCGGCATACGCCCTCGTCCCAGTGCTTCAACGCGACTCACGACACGGTCGAGCACGCCCAGGGACTCCGGAGGTGCGAGGAGTCCATCGGCGTCGTCGGTGGCCGAGACAAGCGACTGCTGGGGCAGGCGGTCGAGGTGCGAGACCGGCGCATCGGCATCCTCATTGGTCCAGCGATCGTGCATGACGACGTCGTCGAGCGGCATCCGCTTCGACCAGGCCGCGCGCTCCAGGCCGGGTGAGGGCGGGCGTTCGTCGGGCCAGCCGAGACACATCCAGCCCATGGGGACGACGTCCTGGGGAAGTTCGAGCAACGCAGCCAGTTCGGCGGGGTCGAAGAGCGTCACCCAGCCCATGCCGAGGCCTCGAGCCCGGGAGGCCAGCCACATGTTCTCGATGGCGCAGGCACACGACCAGAGGTCGGCGTCGGGGAAGGTCGCTCGTCCGAGGACTCCGCTGGCGGGAGTTCGTCGGTCACAGACCACGACGACACCGACGGGTGCCTCGCGCAGGCCCTCGAGCTTGAGGTCGAGCATCCGGGCGGCGCGGTCATTCGTGAGGAGCGCGGCCTGGTCGAGACGTGCCCGGTCGGCGAGGTGGGCGGCGCGATCACGGATCGCGGGATCGCTCACGACGATGAACCGCCACGGCTGGGAGTGGCCGACCGACGGCGCCTGGTGACCAGCGGTGAGAACCTCGGTGAGAAGCGCCTGCGGGACGGCGTCGGGGCGGAACCGGCGGATGTCCCGCCGGCCCGCGATGACCTCGTCGAGGTTCGCGATGACCTCGGGCCCGAAGGCCCATCCCGATGGGTCGGCGCTGCGCTCCCGGGCGCTCGACGCGTCACCGACAAGGGGCGTCGGGCGCGGCCAACTGCTGTGGGCGCTCACTCCTCGAGGTCGCCCTCGACGTCGAGGTAGACCTGACGCATCTGGTCCATGACCTCGGGGTCCGGCTCCTCCCACAGGCCGCGGTCGGCCGCCTCGGACAGCTTCTCGACGATGCCGCGCAGGGCCCACGGGTTGGCGTGGCGCATGAAGTCCTGGTTGGTCTTGTCGAGGACGTAGTCGTGCGCGATCCGGTCGTACATCCAGTCCGGGACGACACCTGCCGTCGCGTCGAACCCGAAGAGGTAGTCGACGGTCGCGGCGAGCTCGAAGGCTCCCTTGTAGCCGTGCCGCTGCATCGCCGCCATCCAGCGCGGGTTGACGACCCGCGCCCGGAAGATGCGGTTCGTCTCCTCCTGGAGGGTGCGCGTGCGCACGCTCGACGGGGTGGTGGAGTCGCCGACGTAGGCCTTGGGGTCGGTGCCCGTCAGCGCACGAACGGTGGCGACCATGCCCCCGTGGTACTGGAAGTAGTCGTCCGAGTCGAGGATGTCGGACTCGGTGTTGTCGATGTTCTTGGCCGCGACCTGGATACGCGTGTAGTTGCGCTCCATGTCGTCACGGGCTGGTGCACCATCGAGGTCACGGCCATAGGCGAACCCGCCCCAGGCGGTGTAGACCTCGGCGAGGTCCTTGTCGTCACGCCAGGTGCCCGACTCGACGACCTGGAGGATGCCGGCGCCGTAGGAACCGGGCTTCGAGCCGAAGACCCTTGTGCGAGAGCGGCGCTCGTCACCATGTGACTCGACGTCGGCTGCGGCGTGCGCCTTGGGGTAGTTCTGGTCGAGCGGCTCGTCCAGCCCGACGACGAGCGCCACCGCGTCGTCGATGAGGTTGATGACATGCGGGAAGGCGTCGCGGAAGAAGCCCGAGATGCGCACCGTGACATCGATGCGTGGACGGCCGAGTTCCTCGAGTGGGATCACGTCGAGCCCGATCACCCGGCGGGACTGCTCGTCCCACACCGGGATCACGCCGAGGAACGCGAGGATCTCGCCGATGTCGTCACCGGAAGTGCGCATCGCCGACGTGCCCCACGCCGAGAGACCGACGGAGCGGGGCAGCTCGCCCTCGTCCTCGAGGTAGCGCTCCAGCAACGAGTCCGCCATCGCCACTCCCGTGTCGTAGGCGAGTCGCGACGGGATCGCCTTGGGGTCGACCGAGTAGAAGTTGCGACCGGTCGGCAGCACGTTCACGAGTCCACGCAGCGGCGAACCCGAAGGCCCGGCCGGCACGTAGCCGCCGTCCAGGGCGTGGAGCACCATCGGGATCTCGCCCGTCGTTCCGGCGAGGCGAGGCACGACCTCCTCGCACGCGAACCGCAGAGACGCCTCGACGCCGGGGTGTGCCGCGCCAAGTTCGGCGACGACGATCTCGGGAACAGCCGAAACGTCCCAATCCCGTTGGGAGAGCGCCCTGACGAGTCGCCCGGCCGTCTCCTCTGCGGCATCGGTCTCGCTGGTTGACGCACCTTCGGCGCTGAGACCCAGCGCGGTTCGCAGACCGGGTATGCCGTCCTGCTGGCCACCGAAGACCTGTCCGGCACGCAGGATCGCGAGGACGAGGTTGTCGAGCCCCTCACCACTGGGCGCCTCGCCCAACACGTGGAGCCCGTCACGGATCTGGACGTCCTTGACCGCACAGAGCCAGTAGTCGATCTCGCCGACGAGCTTGTCGAAGCCGGTCTCGTCGGGCCGCTCGGTCAGACCGAGGTCCTGGTCGAGCTTGGCGGCCTGGAGCAGTGTCCAGATCTCACCCTGCAGGGCCGGCGCCTTGGCCGGGTCCATCGCCGCGACGTTGCCGTACTCGTCGAGCAACTGCTCGAGCCGGGCGATGTCGCCATAGGACTCGGCCCGCGCCATCGGCGGCACGAGGTGGTCGACGATCGTGGCGTGGGCGCGGCGCTTGGCCTGCGTCCCCTCGCCCGGGTCGTTGACGAGGAACGGGTAGATGAGCGGCACCGAACCCAGCGCCGCGTCGCTGCCGCACCCGGCGGACAGCGCGAGGTTCTTGCCCGGCAGCCACTCGAGGTTGCCGTGCTTGCCCATGTGCACGACCGCGTGCGCACCGAACTCCTCCTCGATCCACCGGTACGTCGCGATGTAGTGGTGAGTCGGCGCGAGGTCGGGGTCGTGATAGATCGCAATGGGGTTCTCGCCGAAGCCGCGCGGCGGCTGCACGAGCAGCACGATGTTGCCGGATTGCATTGCGGCAGAGACGATTTCGGGCTCGCCACCCTCGCTGACACCCGAGGAGTCGACGAACAACTCACCCGGTGCCTCGCCCCACGCCTCGGTGATCCCCTCGCGAAGGTCAGCCGGAAGCGAAGCGAACCACCCGGCATACCGGCTGCTTGGAATGCGCACGTGGTGCTCGGTGAGCTGACCATCGGTCAGCCACTCGGGGTCCTGGCCGCCGGCCGCGATGAGGGCGTGGACGAGGGCGTTGCCGGCCGTGGTGTCGAGGGCTTCGCCGTCGCGCGGCTCCACGTCGTCAAGACCGGGTATGCCGCCGCGCTCGCCGAGGTCGTAGCCCGCCTCGCGCATTGCGCGCAGCAGGCGGATCGTGGAGACGGGGGTGTCGAGGCCGACGGCGTTGCCGATGCGGGAGTGCTTGGTCGGATAGGCCGACAGGAGGATCGCGATCTTGCGCTCGGCTGGGGGCGTGTGGCGCAGGCGGGCGTGACCGACGGCGATGCCGGCGACACGGGCGCAACGCTCGGGGTCGGCGACGTAGTGGGGCAGCCCGTCGGAGTCGGTCTCCTTGAACGAGAACGCGACCGTGATGATGCGGCCGTCGAACTCGGGCACGGCGACCTGCGTCGCGACGTCGAGCGGCGACATGCCCTCGTCGGACTGCGCCCACTCCTCACGGCTCCACGTGAGGCAGAGCCCCTGCAGGATCGGGACGTCGAGGGCGGCGAGAGCGGCGACGTTCCAGGAGTCGTCGTCCTCACCGGCGGACGCCGTCGCGGGCCGCGTGCCACCCGCGGCGAGAACCGTCGTGACGATCGCGTCGTAGGTGCCGAGGTGCTCGAGCAGGTCCTCGGGGGCATCGCGCAAGGACGTGGCGTAGACGGGTACGCCCACTCCCCCGGCGTTGTCGATGGCGTCGGCCAGGGCATGGGCGAAGTCGGTGTTCCCGGCGGCCTGCTGGGCTCGGTAGAAGAGCACGGCGACGCGCGGGCGATCGGTGGCGTCGGCCGCGCCCTGGCGTTCGAGGGCGCCCCAGCGCGGCAGCTCGATCGGCGGCTCGAACGGGTCACCACTCAGCAGCAACGTGTCCGAGAGGAAGGCGTGGAGCTCGCGGAGGTTGTCGGCGCCACCCTGCGCGAGGTAGCGGTGGGCCTCGTGGACGACACCCGACGGCGCGGTCGACTCGGCCATGAGCGCGGCGTTCGGAGCCTGCTCACCGCCGAGGACGACGAGCGGAACTCCCGTCTCGCGGATGCGCGCGAACCCCGAGCAGAGGTCCTGCGGCGAGCCGAGGATGCGGGCCACGACGATGTCGGCGCCCTCGATCGCGGCCGGCCATGTCGGTGTGACCGGGCCGCGAAGGGTTGGCCCAGACGTAGTCGGCTCCGCTCGCACGGGCGCAGAGGAGGTCGGTGTCGGACGTCGACAGGAGAGCAATGCGGGGCATGGGCCGTGAGGCTCCTTCCGGGGTTTCCTCGCCCCGTGACGGCTGGACCCGACGGTTCCGTCGAGCCAGCTGCGACGACGTTCCTGACTCACCCACACCTCGCGGCGGGGCTCACAGTGGCGGGACCGTCCCGGATTTGCACCGGGTTCCGTCAATTCGCAGCCGGGGGCAGCGTATCTGTTTGGCCGCGTACTCTGACCGCCGTGTCCGATCGCTCACCCCTCGACCGCTGCCCGGGACTGTTGCGCCCCTTCATCGCGGACGACGGTGCGCTCGTGAGATTGCGTATGCCGGGTGGCCGGGTTGCGGTGTCCGTGCTGGCGCAGGTCGCGGCGATCGCTGCCGAATACGGCGCTCCGGTGCTCCAACTGACCTCGCGCGGCAACCTCCAGCTGCGGGCCCTCCCCGATCCGTTGCCCGAGTCCTTGATCGTGGCGGTCGAGGCGACGGGGCTGCTGCCGTCGGCGTCGCACGAGCGGGTGCGCAACATCCTCGCGGCGCCCTTGGCGCATGATCTTGACTCGCTCGTGGCGTCGTTCGACTCTGCCCTGGTGGCCGAGCCGCGATTGGCCTCACTGCCGGGGCGTTTCCTCTTCGCCTTCTCGGACGCGTCGGGTTCGGTGCTCTCGGAACGCTGGGACGTGGCCTACCAGCGGACATCGCCGACTTCTGGAGTCCTGTATGCCGGTCAGCTCGGTCGCGCGGTCGCTCCAGTTGACGCTGTGCGAGCGATGATCGACGTCGCCCTGCGCTTCGTCGAGACGGCGCCGGACGGCGCCTGGAACGTGCGCGACCTGCCTCGCTCGAGTCACCCGCTCTTCGACGGCCTCGAGCGGAGAGCGCCAGTGGTGGCGCCGCCCTTGATGCCTGGCGCTGTTGGGGATGACGTGGTGGCTGGGGTGCCTCTGGGGATGCTCACCCGCGAACATGTCAACGCACTGGCCGAGGTGACCGACGAGGTCGTCATCACGCCGTGG
The DNA here is from genome assembly GCA_963807825.1 of uncultured Actinomycetota bacterium. Classification (GTDB taxonomy): domain Bacteria; phylum Actinomycetota; class Actinomycetes; order Actinomycetales; family Dermatophilaceae; genus Knoellia. The sequence goes on along the minus strand of CAWEDC010000004.1, from coordinate 21,997 downwards.
CGTTCGGTCGTGGTCCGGGACGGAGCCGCCCGCGTCGAGTCGTTGCGTTCTGCGGGGCTGGTGACCGAGCCCGAAGGACCGTGGGCCAGACTCTCTGCCTGTGTCGGCGCCCCGTCGTGCCGACGCACGACGGTCCCCACCCTCGACCTCGCGCGATCCGCGGCCGAGACGGTGGCGTCCCGACGACTGACGGCCACACAGGACGTCCACGTCGTCGGGTGCGAACGGCGGTGTGGCACAGGGACATCCGACAGAGTCCTCGTTGCACCGCCAACCGTCGACGACGTGGTCTCGGCTCTGACCACGCCAGCCCCCGCAGCCATTCGAGGAGAGCAGTGAGCGAGCACGCAGCGCCCACCCGTCGCTACGACTACGTCACCGACGGTCAGGAGATCTATCGCCGGTCGTTCGCGATGATCCGCGCCGAGAGCGACCTGTCCTCCCTGCCGAGCGACCTCCACACCGTGGCGACGCGCATCATCCACGCCTCCGGCGATGTCGACATCACCAGCCAGATCGCCGCCCACGACGACATCGTCACCGCAGCAAGGTCGGCCCTCGCGGGTGGCGCGCCGATCATCACCGACTCCCAGATGCTCGCCTCCGGAGTGACCCGTCGCCGACTCCCTGCCGACAACGAGGTCATCTGCACCCTGCGTGACGAGCGCGTGCCCGCCCTCGCTGCCGCCTGGGACACGACCCGCGCCGCCGCCGCCGTCTCCCTCTGGGGCGATCGGCTCGAAGGCGCCGTCGTGGCCATCGGCAACGCGCCGACCGCGCTGTTCCACCTTCTCGAGGTCATCCTCGATGGCGGCCCACGACCGGCTGCCATCGTCGGCCTGCCCGTGGGCTTCGTCGGTTCGGCCGAGTCCAAGGTGGCGCTGGCCGAGCACGTGCTGGCGGACGGCACCCAGGTCCCGTGGCTCGTCGTGCACGGTCGCCGCGGTGGTTCGGCCATGGCCGCCGCCGCGCTCAACGCCCTTGCCACCGAGGACGAACTCGCATGACCACCCACGACGCCACCGCACAACCGGGCCACCTCTATGGCGTCGGTGTCGGTCCGGGCGACCCGGGCCTCATCACGCTGCGTGCCGCCTCGCTCATTGCCTCGGCTGACGTCATCGCCTATCACCGGGCCGCCCACCGTGAGTCGACCGCGCGCTCGATCGCCGCCGATCACCTCCGCGACGGCGTCATCGAGGAAGCCCTCGTCTATCCCGTGACCACGGGCACCACCGATCACCCGGGCGGCTACTACGGCGCCCTCGCCGACTTCTACGACGAGTGCGCCGAGCGCTTCCGCGCGTCACCTCGCAGCCGGTCGCAGCATCGTCTGCCTGGCCGAGGGCGACCCGCTGTTCTACGGGTCGTTCATGTATGTGCACGACCTCCTCCGTGACGAGTTCCCGACCGAGGTCGTCCCAGGCATCACGGCGATGGCGGCCGCCACCGCAGCAGTCGGCTCCGGCCTCTCCCGCCACGAGGACACCGTCACCGTCCTCCCCGGCACCCTGCCCGTCCCCGAGCTCGCCCGCCGCCTCGCCGACACCGACGCCGCCGTGATCATGAAGCTCGGCCGCACCTTCGAAGGCGTCCGCGAAGCCCTCCACCAAGCGGGTCTGCTCGATCGCGCCGTCTATGTCGAGCACGCGAGCCGCTCGGGTCAGCGGGTCATCCCGGTGCGCGACGTCGACCCCCAGACCGTGCCCTACATGTCCATCGTCATCGTCCCCGGCGAGGACCTGCGAGCCGACGCGGCCGGACGGGCCGCAGCACACGGCATACCCGAAAACGCCTCTGCCACAGCGGAACCCAACGTGGGCACCGTCCACGTCGTGGGCCTCGGACCCGGGCCGGACAAGTGGCTCAGCCCCGAGGCGAGCGAGGTCCTCGGCGCGGGTGCAGCACGTCATCGGCTACGCGCCCTACGTCGCCCGCGTGCCCCAGCGTCCCGGTCTCACCCGGCACGCGACCGGCAACACCGTCGAGGTGGATCGCGCCCGCCACGCCCTCGATCTCGCGCTCAAGGGCGACGACGTCGCCGTGGTCTCGGGTGGTGACGCCGGGGTGTTCGGCATGGCTGCCGCTGTGTTCGAGGCAGCTGAGGCCGCTGTCGCTGACGACGAGCGTTATGCGTCAGTCGCGATCCGCGTCGTACCCGGCATCACGGCCGCCCACGCTGCGAGTGCCCTGGCTGGCGCTCTCCTCGGCGCCGACCACGCGCTCATCTCGCTCTCGGACCGGCTCAAGCCATGGGACGTCCTGCTCGACCGGCTGACCTCCGCCGTGCGCTCGGACCTCGCGGTCGCGCTCTACAACCCGCGCTCCCGCAGTCGCCCCCACCAGCTCGGTGAGGCCCTCGACGCCGTGCGTCAGGTAGCACCGCCGGAGCGCGTCGTCGTCGTCGCCCGCAACGTCGGTCGCGACGGCGAGGACCTCGCAGGTCACGACCCTCGGTGAACTGGATCCCGAGTCGGTCGACATGAGCTGCCTCGTCGTCATCGGCGCCTCGAGCACCAAGGTCACTCCGACCGGACGGGTGTGGACCCGCGTGGTCGACTGACCCCGCTCGCTCGGGGTCGATTCGATCCGCGGTGCCGTAGAGGTGGCTCTCGACGAAGTCCTCCGCCTCCAGCGCCCACCCGACGATGATCACCGCGGCCTGCCGCAGCCCCGCCGCCTCCACCTGGTCGGCGATGTCGGCGAGGGTGCCGCGCAGGATGAGTTCGTCGGGCTGAGTGACCTGGGAGCCCACGACGACAGGGCAGTTCGCGCCGTAGTGCTCGGCCAGTTCCGCTGCCAATCGACGGGTATGCCGGATGGCCAGGTGCAGGACCAACGTCGCCTTCGTCGCGGCGTAGGTCGCGAGCTGCTCCCCCGGCGGCAGTGACGTCGAGTCACGCTGCGCCCGGGTGAGGACGACGGTCTGCGCGACCTCGGGGACGGTGAGTTCGCGGCCGATGGCTGCGGCAGTGGCGGCATAGGCAGGCACGCCCGGAGTCACGTCCCACGGAACCCCGGCGTGGTCGAGCCGGCGGGTCTGCTCGGCAATCGCCGAATAGATCGACGGGTCGCCGGAGCACAGCCGGGCGACGTCCTTGCCTGCTTCGTGGGCGGCGACCAGGTGTGCGGTGATCGTGTCGAGGTCGATGTTCTGGGTGTCGATGAGCTCGGCACCCTCGGGACAGTGCGACAGCACCTCCGCGTCGAGGTAGGTCCCGGCATAGAGACACACGGGCGCCTCGCTGAGCAGGCGTACCGCGCGCAGGGTGAGCAGGTCGGCAGCGCCGGGCCCAGCACCGATGAAGTGAACGGTCATGAGCGTCCTTCAGTGTCATGCGGCTTGGTGGCGGACCACTGGACGATCGGGCGCGCTGGCTTCCACGAGAGGTGACGACCCAGGGCTTCGGCGCGTTCGATGGTGACCCGGCGCAGGTCCCCACCGAGCCGGGACTGGGCCGCGACGACCAGGGCTTCGGTGTCGAGCGTGACGCAGTGGACGACGAGTCGCCCACCAGGGCGCAGCGCCTCCCAAGCAGCATCGATCAAGTCAGTCGTCGCTCCTCCACCGATGAACACCGCATCAGGAGAGGGCAGTTCGCTGACCGCATCCATCGAGTCACCGGTGGTCACGGAGATGGGCACACCGAAGGACTCAGCGTTCTCCCCCACCCGAACGGCGCGGGCGGCATCGCGTTCCACGGCACAGGCCGTCGTTCGCGGCGCTGCGAGGCACCACTCCACCGACACGGAACCCGAACCCGCACCGAGGTCCCACAGCCGCTGACCGGCCATCGGCCGCAGGGCCGCAATGGCCAGGGCCCGAACCTCGCGCTTGGTGATCTGTCCGTCGTGGGCGAACGCCTCCTCGGGCAGTCCCGGACTCGAGCCCCAGCAGCACTGCAGTCGCGGGTACCTCGAAGGCCACGACGTTGAGAGCAGGTATGCCGTCCGGTCCCGGAGCGCTCCCGTCCGCGAGTTCCGCTGCAGCACAGTCGAACCGGCTCTCCTGCACCGTGCCCAGATCGCCGAGCACCGACATCGAGGTCTCCCCCAGGCCCAGCTCGACGAGAGCCCGGGCCAGCCCGACAGGAGTCGCCCCACTCGCCGACAGAGCCACGACCCGAGCGCCCGGCGCAAGGTGACGGCGGACGGCATACACACTGCGTGAAACGAGGGAGACAACCGAAGTGGACTCGCTCGGCCAACCCATGCGGGCACGCGCCAGGGCGACCGACGACACCGCCGGGTGGACGCTCACCGCATCAGCCCCCAGGACGCGGATGAGCGTCGACCCCACGCCCGACACGAGCGGGTCGCCAGTTGCCAGGACGACCACCCCATCAGACCCGATCTCTCCCAGGAAACTCTCCATCGCAGGCAGCATCGGCGACGGCCACGAGCGGCGGATCTGACCCTCCACCACCGGCGCCAGATCGAGCAGGCGCGGCGAGCCGACGAGCGTGCGAGCGGAGGCCACCCGCTCACGCTGCACGGCGGGAAGGGCCTCGAACCCCTCAGCAGGCACCCCGACGACGTCGATCACGGCGCTCACTGTAGACACACCGGCGCCCGCCCGCGCCGCCGTGCCATGATGGCGCCGGTCCCCCGCGAGGAATACCGGTGAAACTCCGGAGCGGTCCCGCCACTGTGATCCCGACCCGTCGGGAAAGCCAGGACGTCGCCGGGGACTCTCGTGTCGGACACCCGACGCGTGCCGGCACTCAGACGAGCGTGGTCACTCGTCTCAAGGAGATTCCTCGCGTGACGCACTACCCCTTCACCGCAGTCGTCGGGGCCGACGATCTCTCCCTCGCCCTCATCCTCACGACGGTCTCCCCCGCCATCGGCGGCGTGCTCGTGCGCGGCGAGAAGGGCACCGCCAAGTCGACGATCGTCCGTGGACTCGTCGATCTGCTGCCCCCGCACGACGTGCTCGAGGGCTGCCGCTTTGCCTGCGACCCAGTGCGTCCCGACCCCACCTGCCCCGATGGGCCCCACGCAGTGGCCACCGCGACGATCTCTCGACCCGCCCGCCTCGTCGAGCTGCCCGTCGGGGCGACCGAGGACCGCGTCATCGGTTCGCTCGACCTCGGCAAGGCGCTCGGCTCCGGTGAGGCGGCCTTCCAGCCGGGGCTCTTGGCCGATGCGCACCGCGGGATCCTCTACGTCGACGAGGTCAACCTCCTCCACGACCACCTCGTCGATCTCCTGCTCGACGCCGCCGCCATGGGCCGCAACACGGTCGAGCGCGACGGCGTCTCCGTGAGCCACGCGGCCCGGCTCGTGCTCGTCGGCACGATGAACCCCGAGGAGGGCGAACTCCGCCCGCAGCTGCTCGACCGCTTCGGCCTGACGGTCGAGGTCGCGGCGTCGCGGGACCCGCTGCTGCGCGCCGAGGTCGTCCGTCGTCGTCTCGCCTTCGACGCCGATCCCGTTGCGTTCGCTGCCGGGTATGCCGCCGCGCAGCGCGACCTCGCGGACCGCGTCACCGCCGCGCGTATCGCTGTCGAAAAGGTCGAGCTGAGCGACCGGTCGCTGGCGACCATCGCCCGCGTCTGCGCCGGATTCGAGGTCGACGGGATGCGCGCCGACATCGTCACCGCTCGCGCCGCGATGGCGCACGCCGCCTGGCACGGCCGCCTCGCGGTGACCCGCGAGGACATCCGGGCGGCGGCGATCTTCGCCCTGCCGCACCGTCGCCGCCGCAACCCGTTCGATGCGCCCGGCCTCGACGAGGACCTCCTCGACCGCCTGCTCGGTGACGAGCCCGACGACCCCGGCCCCGACGACCACCCGGACGGCCGACCCGACGACGCGGACGACACCGATCCGGCGGCGCGGCTCCGACGCTGCATCTGACTCCGACCCCGTGCACAACCCGGGAACTCCCCCGCAAAGCACGCAGGACCAGCAGCAGGACAGCGGTTCCCGCGAGCCCGAGCCGTCGCGGGCAGCCGACGACACCCCACAGACACCCGAGCCCAGCAACGGCGAATCAGGGAACCCCGCCACCGACAGCGATGCCCCGGCCGTGGTTCCGGTCGGTGTCGCTGCGGCGGGGACGCCGTTCCGGGCTCGGGCCTTCACCCTCACCGGCGTCGGCACCGGCGAGTCGGGTCGCCGCAGCCGCGCCCTCACCGCCACCGGCCACACCATTGGGTCGACGACGACGGGCCGCGGCCGGCTGCACCTTCCGGCGACCATCACCGAAGCCGCACGTCACCGCGGAACGCGCGGGACGGCATACGGACGGCTTGTCCTCCTGCCCGGAGACCTCCGCACGGCGGTCACCCAGGGCCAGGAGTCGAATCTCGTTCTCCTCGCGGTCGATGCATCCGGTTCGATGGGTGCCCGCCGACGCATGGAAGAGGTCAAGACGGCCGTGCTGTCGCTCCTGCTCGATGCCTACCAGCGGCGCGACCGTGTGGGACTCGTGACGTTCCGCGGAGCGGGCGCCGAGGTGGCGCTGCACCCGACGTCGTCCGTCGACGCGGCCGCACGTTCGCTCACGACGCTCGCGCACGGCGGGCGGACGCCGCTCGCCGAAGGCCTCCTCATGGCCACGAAGGTGCTGGCCCGGGAGAAGCTGCGCGATCCCAAGCGACGCCCGCTGCTCGTCGTCGTCACCGACGGACGCGCAACGGCAGGTCCCGACGCGCTCGAACGCTCCCGCACCATCGCCGACGCCTGGGGACGCACGGGGCATCAGTCGGTCGTGATCGATTGCGAGACAGGGCGATTCAGGCTCGGGCTGGCCGCTGACCTCGCGGCCCGCATGGGTGCGACCCACGTCCCCCTCGCTGAGGTCGCCGCTGGCGCGATCGTCGAGTCGGTGACGTCCGCGCGGGACGAGTGGCGTGCCGGTCGCGGCGGGAGGGCTGCCTGATGGTGCAGGGACAGGTTCCGGTCGTGGCGGCCGACGGGCTCACGACGCGGCAGCGACGCAATCGCCCGCTCCTGCTCATCCACGGCGGCAAGGGCAAGGGCAAGTCGACGGCGGCGTTCGGGCTGGCACTGCGAGGGTGGACCCAGGGGTGGTCGATCGGCGTCTTCCAGTTCGTGAAGTCGGCGAAGTGGCGCATCGGCGAACAGACCGCCCTCGAGGCGCTCAACCGGATCCACGAGGAGACCGGCGAGGGTGGCCCGATCGAGTGGCACAAGATGGGATCGGGCTGGTCCTGGTCGCGCAAGGCCGGGTCCGAGGACGACCACGCTGCCGCCGCGCAGGAGGGCTGGGCCGAGATCCGCCGGCGCATCGAGGCCGAGACCCACGGGCTCTACGTGCTCGACGAGTTCACCTATGTCCTCAAGTGGGGCTGGGTCGACGTCGAGGAAGTCGTGGCCGTGCTCTCGTCCCGGACCGGGTTCCAGCACGTCGTCATCACTGGTCGCGACCCGCACCCGAGCCTCATCGAGATCGCCGACGTCGTCACCGAGATGACCCAGATCAAGCACCCCTTCGAGCAGGGCCAGAAGGGGCAGAAGGGCATCGAGTGGTGAAGCTCCCGCGGCTCGTCATCGCGGCCGCTGCATCGGGTCAGGGCAAGACGACGGTCGCCGTCGGTGTCATGGCCGCCCTCACGCGCGCCGGGCGGGTCGTGGCCGGGGCCAAGGTGGGCCCGGACTTCATCGACCCCGGCTATCACGCGCTGGCGACCGGACGGCCCGGCCGCAACCTCGACCCGTGGTTGCAGGGCGAGGACCGCATCCTGCCGCTGCTCGTGCACGGCGCCCAGAACCCCGCTCCGTCCGACCTCACCGTCATCGAAGGCGTCATGGGGCTGTTCGACGGACGCCTCGGCAGTGACGGGTGGGCCTCGACTGCTCACCTCGCGACGCTGACCAGCAGCCCGGTGGTCGTCGTCATCGACATCTCGTCGGCCGCCCGGACGGTCGCGGCCGTTGTCCACGGCCTGCGGGGCTTCGATCCCCACGTCCACGTCGCCGGGGTCATCCTCAACAAGGCCGGTTCGACCCGTCACGCCGACGAGGTGCGGCGCAGCGTCGAGCAGCTCGGGACGCCCGTGTTGGGAGTGCTGCCGCGCGACGCCGGGGTGAGTGCGCCGTCGCGGCACCTCGGACTGGTCCCGGCTGCCGAGCGGCCCGAGGCCGCCGCGGCGCTGGACCGTTTGGCGGAGCAGACTGCGGAATACATCGACCTCGACGCCCTCGTCGAGATCGCCTCTGCCGCACCGGATCTCGACACTCCGACGTGGTCGCCGGTGACCTCGCAGGCTCTCGCGACGGCCGCGCCACGACGGGTCGCCGTTGCCGGTGGCCGGGCCTTCACCTTCCGCTACGCCGAGACCGAGGAACAGCTGCGCGCCCTTGGCTGCGAGCCCGTGACCTTCGACCCGGCGCTCGACACTGCACTGCCAGCCGGCACCGACGGCATCTATCTCGGTGGTGGCTTCCCCGAGATGCACGCCGCCGCCCTGTCGACCAACCGGCGCCTTCTCGCCGAGGTGCGTGACGCGGTCCTCTCCGGAGTCCCCACCGTGGCCGAGTGCGCCGGTCTGCTCTATCTCTCGCAGGCGGTCGACGGGCACGGTCTCGTTGGCGCTGTCCCGACGACCGCAGCGATGCACCCGCGCCTCACCCTCCGCTATGTCACTGCCATCGCGCCCGAGGACACGCTGCTCGGTCCTGCCGGAACCCGGGTGCGCGGCCACGAGTTCCACCGCACCCAGACCTCGCCGAGCCGTGGCGACAACGCCGCCTGGTTGCTCGACGGCACCCCCGAAGGGTGGTCGCTCGACCCTGCCGGGACGGGTTCGCCGACCGTGCACGCGTCCTACCTCCACACCCACTGGGCTGGCCACCCCGAACTCGCGGTGAGCTTCGCCGACGCCGTGCACCGCAGCGAATCCCGCTCCCGCGCCGGCCTCCCCAAAATCGCGACCATCCACTCCCAACAGGCCGAGCCCGAGGTCGTCGACCCCCTCGAGCACCACGGTGACTCCGAGACCGACCCTGCCCTGGTCGATCTCGCGGTCAACGTCCGCCTCTCGACCCCTCCCCCGTGGCTGGCGCAGAGGCTCCGCGACAGCGTTGGCGAGCTGGCGGCATACCCCGATGTCCGCAATGCGCGCCGAGCGATCGCGCGCCGACACGGCGTCGACGAGGACATGGTTCTCCCGACGAGCGGAGCAGCCGAGGCGTTCGTCCTCCTGGCGCACATGACGCGGGCCACACGACCGGTCATCGTGCACCCTCAGTTCACCGAGCCCGAGGCTGCACTGCGACGTGCAGGGATCATCCCCGATCGGGTCGTTCTCGACGCCGCCAACGGCTTCACCCTCACGCCCGAACTCGTGCCCGAGGACGCCGATCTCGTCGTCATCGGCAACCCGACCAACCCCACCGGGGTCCTGCACCCACGAGGCACGCTCGAGGCCTTGCGCCGGCCCGGGCGACTGCTCGTCATCGACGAGGCCTTCATGGACACCATTGCGGGAGAGGCCGATTCACTCATCTCGTCCGACATGGAGGGCGTCCTTGTCCTTCGGTCGCTCACCAAGACCTGGGGCCTGGCGGGCCTGCGAGCCGGGTATGCCGTCGGCTCACCTTCGGTGATCGCCGACCTGGCGCTCCACCAGCCCCACTGGTCGGTGAGCACCCTGGCCGCGACCGTCATGGAGGCGACCACCACGGCACCAGCCCTCACCGAGGCCGCAGCCGCCGTGGCTGACACGACGCGCTGGCGCGAGCACCTGCTGGCCGGACTCCGGTCGCTCGGCCTGAGCCCCGTCGAGTCGCAGACGTCGTTCGTCCTCGTCGAGGTCGGCACTGGCGTCCGTGAGGTCATGCGAGGGCGCGGCTATGCCCTGCGCCGGGGCGACACCTTCCCCGGTCTGGGCGCGCAGTGGGTGCGCATCGCCGTGCGCGACCCGCAGACCATCGACGGCATGCTCCGCGAGCTCGCCACCGTGCTGACCGCCGAGGAGCGCACCGCATGAACCTCACCATCTCGACGAGCGCGTCCCCGACCGTCCTCATCACGACGCCGGGACCTCGCGTGGCCGAGACCGTGCACGCGCTCACCGACCAGGGCGCGGTCGTCACCGTGGCGGTCACCGACCTCATCGAACCCACCACGCGGGCAGCGCTCGACGACCTCAGCGGCCGTCGCCTCGTCACCGTCGACGCGCTCGCCGCGCCGAAGGACTTCGACCTCGTCCTGCGCGACCCTGGCACGCGGGACCCAGCCGAGCTCACGCCGCCCGGGACCGCAGGCAGCGGTCGAGTCACCCTCGTCGGCGGCGGCCCGGGTTCGGTCGACCTGCTCACCGTCGGCGGCCTGCGCGCGGTCCGCGAGGCCGACGTCCTCGTCTGCGACCGCCTCGCCCCGCTGTCCGTTCTCTCGGAGGCGCGCTCCGACGTCGAGGTCATCCACGTCGGCAAGATCCCGCGCGGCGCCTTCACCCCGCAGGAGTCGATCAACGCCCTCCTCGTCGAGCACGCGCTCGCCGGCAAGTACGTCGTGCGGCTCAAGGGCGGCGACAACTATGTCTTCGGGCGCGGAGGCGAGGAATGGAACGCCTGCGTCGCGAACGGCATACCCGTCGACGTGGTCCCGGGTATCTCGTCGGCCATCGCCGTCCCGGCACTCGCCGGCATCCCGCTCACCCACCGCGGCGTGACGCAGGGATTTGTCGTCGTCTCCGGACACGTCGGCCCCAAGGACGAACGCAACGAAGCCGACTGGGCCGCACTCGCCCAGTGCGGCCTCACCATCGTCGATCCTCATGGGCGTCGCCGCGCTGGCCGAGATCTCCGAGACCCTCATCGAGCACGGCATGGACCCGGCAACCCCCGCGGCCTGCATCGCCGATGGCGCGATGCCGAGCCAGCGGTCCGCGCGCGGCACCCTCGAGGACATCGCCTCCATCGCTGACGCCGAAGACCTCACTCCCCCGGCGATCACCGTCATCGGGCGCGTCGTGACCGCCCTCGAGAACTGAACTCCGTTGCACGACAGCGCTGCTGGGCTCAGGCTCGCCGTAGGGACGCTCACCGTCGTCCCCGTCGGCACGATCGCTGACCCCACTCGAGGGCACGCACGCTGGGCGATGGTTCTGGCGCCCGTGGCGGCGTTGCCCGTCGCCGTCGCAGTCGGTGCGGTGGTCGCACTCGGCCACTGGGCTGCCCTCCCTGCACTGCTCACCGCCGCTCTTGCCGTGGGTGTCATCGCGGCCGGGACGCGGGCCATGCACCTCGACGGCCTGGCCGACACGGTCGACGGCCTCGGCGCCGGCTGGACTCGTGAGCGCGCTCTCGAGGTGATGCGCAGCGGCGACGTCGGGCCCATGGGAGTTGCTGCGCTCGCTGCTCGTGCTCCTCGCGCAGGTGGCCGCCCTCACCGCCATCGTCGACCGCCCGCAGGGGTGGCTGGTCGCCGGTGTCGCCGTGGTCGCCTCGCGCGCCTCGACCCTGCTCACCTGCCGAGTGGGTATGCCGTCCGCTCGCCCGAGCGGGCTCGGTGCCGTCGTCGCGGGTTCCGTTCCGACGTGGGTGGCAGGTCTCGGCGGTCTCGTCGTCGCGGGGCTGTTGGCCGCGGCCGCAGCTGCCTCTGGCCTGAGCCCTGCGGCGGGGGTCATCGCGGTCGTCCTGGCCGCCGTTGCCGTGGGACTGCTGCTTCGGACGTGTCGCCGCGTGTTCGGCGGAGTGACCGGGGACGTCATGGGCGCCGCCATCGAGGTGGCTCTCGCCGTGATTCTGGTCGTCCTCAGCTCTGGGAGGTGGTGACGGTGCGGACCCTCGTCACAGGTGGTGTGCGCTCCGGCAAGTCCGTCATCGCGGAGAAGTTCGTGGCCGACGCTGCCGCCCTGCACTCGCCCGGTCTGTCGGTCACGTATGTCGCCACCGGGCCCTCCGCCGACGACGCCGACTGGGCCGATCGCATCGCCGCCCACCGCAGCCGCCGCCCGGACTCCTGGCACACCGTCGAGACCCGGGACCTCGCTGGCGCACTCCAGGCCCTTGAGGGGCCCGCCCTTGTCGACTGCCTCGGCACGTGGCTCACGGCTGTCCTGGACGAGCTCGACGTCTGGGAGGCACCGCGCGAGGAGTGGGAGGGCGCGCTCCACGAGCGAACCGCCGCCGTCGTCCAGGCGTGGTCACGGTGCCCGCATGACGTCGTCGCTGTGACGAACGAAGTCGGTTGGGGCGTCGTGTCCGAGCACCGGTCCGGCCGGATCTTCGCCGACGAACTCGGCCGGCTCAACCAGGACATTGCCCGGGCCAGTGAGCGGGTCTTCCTCGTTGCCGCTGGCCACCTCCTCCCCCTGCGCAAGCCGTGAGGCGACACCCGGATCCAGTGACCGTTGGGCTGGTCCTCGGATTTCTGGCCGATCGTGCGCTCGGCGATCCGCGCCGGTTCCACCCGGTGGCCGGTTTCGGTCAGGTCGCGGCTCACGTTGAGGAACAGGTGCACGGGCCGAGCCGGTCGAGAGGCGCTTTGGCTGTGGGTGCTCTCGTCGCGACGACGGTCGGCATCGGGCTGATCGAGCGACGGCTCCCATCGCTGGCCCGCGTCGTCGTCGTTTCCGCTGGCCACGTGGGCCGTCCTCGGTGGCCGGTCGCTGGAGCGAGAGGGCGAGGCGATCACCACGCTCCTCGCCGCCGACGATCTCGCCGGAGCCCGCACCCGCATCCGCAACCTCGTGGGACGCGACCCAAGCACCCTCGACGGTGTCGGCATTGCTCGCGCCTGCGTCGAGAGCATCGCCGAGAATTCCGCCGATGCCGTCGTCGCTCCGCTGTTCTGGGGCGCGGTCGCAGGAGTGCCCGGCCTCGTCGGCTATCGCGCGATCAACACGCTCGACGCCATGTGGGGCCACCGCAACGAGCGCTACCGCGAATTCGGTTGGGCCGCAGCGCGACTCGATGACGTGGCCAACTGGCTTCCCGCCCGCGCCACCGTCGCGATCAACGCCGCACTCGTGGGCCCTCGTGGAGCCGCAGAGGTCATCCGGATCGTGCGCCGAGACGCACCCGCCCACCCCAGCCCCAACGCCGGCCCGGTCGAGGCGTCCTGGGCGGCCGCTCTGGGAGTGCGACTCGGCGGGACGAACCACTACGACGGCGTCGACGAGGACCGCGGCCACCTCGGCGACGGACCCCCCGTCACCGTCGACGACATCCCGCGAGCCACTCGACACCTGCGCAACCTGTCCACCGCCGCACTCGTGGCCGTGGTCAGCGCGCGAGTGATCCTGCGGCACCGCCGAGCCAGCTGAGCACTTCCTCGACTGAGCCCACCTCGGCGACGCCGGCGGGCACCTGCGGTCGACGAACGACGATGACCGGCACCCCCAGCTCGGCCGCGGCCGTGAGTTTGGCTGCGGTGTACGCCCCACCGGAATCCTTGGTGAGCAGCGCATCGACCTGGTGCTGACGTCATCAGCGCCCGTTCGTCCTCCACCCCGAACGGGCCACGGTCCAACAGGACCGTCCATCGCCCCGGCGCCTCCTCGTCGAGCGGCTCGACCACGCGCAGGACGACGTCCCGATCGGTCCAGGACGAGTAGTGCTCCAGCGTCTGACGACCGGTCGTGATGAACGGCCGCTCCGCTCCCAGCTCCTCCGCCCGACGACGCGCCTCGTCATAGCCGTCGACCCAGTGCCATGACCGCGCGTCCGGATGCCCGCTCCACCCTGGCCGGGCCAACCTCAGGCACGGCACACCAGCCACCGTTGAGGCAGCACCTGCATTCGCGGTCATCCGCACGGCAAACGGGTGCGTCGCATCGACCAAGTGCGTGAACCCGCCCTCGACCAACGCGGCAGCCAGCCCGTCCACGCCACCGAACCCACCGACGCGCACGTCCCCCACCGGCATCCGCGGCTTCGACACCCGCCCCGCCAAGGACGACACCACATCGAACCCAGCATCAACCAGCGCAGCAGCAAGTGCCCGAGCCTCGGCCGTCCCACCGAGCAGGAGCACTCGGGTCATCGGTCGCTCTCGCTCACGACCACACCATCGAGCAGCACGACGTCCGCCCGCTCGGCTCCGCCGTCGACCGCCTGCGCGTTGGCCTCGTCCGACCGCAGCACCCACTCAGTCGCGTCGGCCACCTCCCGACCGGTCTCGACGTGGCGCGTGACGAGCCGCTCCACCCGCACGTCACCGTCGAGCGCGCACCACCACACCTCGTCGAGCAACGCCGGCACGCCCGCCCAGTCGCCGTCGCCGAGCAACAGGTAGTTCCCCTCTGTCACAACGAGATCCGCGTCGACGGGAACGACCAGGGAGTCCGCCATCGGCTCCCCGACATTGTGGTTGAAGCTCGGTGCCATCACGACAGCGCGCGGCAACGCGCGCACGGAAGCCAGCACACCGGCATACGCCATCGCATTGAACGTGTCCGCCGCGCCCTTGCGATCCCGGCGCCCCAGGGCGTCGAGCTCAGCGTTCGTGCGGTGGAAACCGTCCATCGGCACGTGCGCGACGCGACCAGACAGACGCCGGGTATGCCGCCACGGCAGTGAGCAACCGCGTCACCAGAGTCGTCTTGCCGGATCCCGGAGGTCCCGCGATGCCGAGGACGGCGCGGCGGGGTGCCACCCGCGCGACCAAGTCCTCCAGTCGGCCCAGGAGGTCCTCGACAGAACGCTGTTCACCAGACACCGAGCACCTGCCCTCCGATACGGATCGTGAACGCGGCGACCACGATGACAAAGATGACACGAACGAAGCCGCTGCCGCGGGCGACCGCCGTGCGCGCCCCGACGTAGCCGCCGAGGAGGTTGGCGACGGCCATGACCGCACCGACCTTCCACATGACGTGGCCGCCGGGAGCGAAGACCGTCAGCGCCCCGAGGTTCGTGGCGAAGTTCGCGATCTTGGCCTTGGCGCTCGCCTCGAGGAACGCGTAGCCCATGAGCCCGACGAGCGCGAAGACCATGAACGACCCTGTCCCCGGCCCGAATGCCCCGTCGTAGATGCCGATGACGAACCCCACGAGCATCGCCGTGACCGTGTGGCGCGTGCCGTCCCAGCGGAGCGCGGTCTTGGTGCCGAGCGCGGGCTTGAAGAGCGTGTAGGCGCCGACGCGCGACGAGCATGACGAGGATGATCGGGTTGAACGCCGACTTGGGGATGTGCAGGCCGAGCAGCGCTCCCCCGATGGCGCCGAAGTAGGCCACGGCGGCCATGGGCAGAGCCGTCCGCAGGTCCGGCTTCACGCGACGCCAATAGGTCGCCGCACTCGTGACCGTGCCCGCAGATCGAGCCGAACTTGTTGGTCGCGAGGAGCTGTGCCGGGCGTCGCACCGGGGAAGCCGAGCAGCAGGGCGGGCAGCTGGACCAGTCCGCCGCCACCCACGACCGCATCAATCCATCCGGCGACGAACCCAGCGAGCCCCATGAGGGCCAGGGTCGTCAGTTCCGGATCGTTCACCCGCGCCAGCCGTCGACGATGTCGAGGATGTCGAGGAGCTCGTGGGCCACGGCGTCGGGTGTGACGTCGACGTCGACCTGCTGGTCGACCGGGATGTCGGAGTGCGGCACCCAGATCGCGCGCATGCCGACCTGCTGCGGGTCCGTGGATGTCCTCGAACGGGCGGTCACCGACATAGGCGGCGCACTCGGGCTCGACCCCTACCGCCGCACACGCTGCGCGGAAGGCGTCGGCGTGTGGTTTGACGACGTGGATCTCGGAGGAGTAGACGTCGGCATCGATGAGGTCGAGCACGCCGTCGCGCTCGAAGACCTCACGGTGGTAGTCGCGCGACCAGATCGTGTTGGAGAGCACGCCGACGCGAAGACCCCTGTCCTTCAACCCCTGCCACAGCGGGCGAACCTGCTCGTCAGTGTGGGTGTGCGGCTCCCAGAACCCTCTGTATGCCGCGAGCGCAAGGTGGTGCCGGTCGTGCGCCGGGTCGATGCCCGCGCCCTTGAGGATGGCCTCGAGCGACGCACTGCTGTGGTCGGTACGTCCCCGCGCCCACGCCCGCGCCTCGGCCTCGTGGAGGCGGATCGCGAGCGAGTCGGCCTCCGCGAGGTCCTCGGGGGGCATGTCGCTGGCGTCCACCGGCACGCCATGGACCTCTCGTGCATAGATGCGCCACTGCTGCGGCAGGTCGACCGTGTGCCAGGGCGTGAGCGTGCCGCCCCAGTCGAAGATGACAGCCTCGAGGGGGCGGAGCGTCGCTCACGCCCGGGCCCCGCGCACCTCGGCCAGCACCTCGTCGATGACGGAGTCGACAGCGACCTCGCGACGCTCACCGGAGCGGCGGTCCTTGATCTCGATGACGCCGTTCTCGAGGGACTTGCCGACGACGACGATCGTGGGGATGCCGATGAGCTCGGAGTCCTTGAACTTCACTCCGGGGCTGACCTTCTCGCGGTCGTCGTAGAGCACCGAAAGCCCCTGTGCCTCAAGGGATGCCGTGATCTCGTCGGCCTTGGCGAAGACGTCACCGTCGCGGTCACGGTTCTTGCCGGTGGCGACGACATGGACGTCGGCGGGCGTGACGGCGCGCGGCCAGCACAGGCCGAGGTCGTCGAGGTTGTCCTCGGCGATCGCAGCGACGGCGCGCGAGACGCCGACGCCGTAGGACCCCATCGTCACGGTGACGAGCTTGCCGTTCTCGTCGAGGACCTTGAGGTCGAGCGCCTCGGCGAACTTGCGGCCGAGCTGGAAGATGTGGCCCATCTCGATGCCGCGGGCGGTGTGCAGGACACCGTTGCCGTCGGGGCTCGGGTCGCCTTCGCGCACCTCGGCGGCCTGGATCGTGCCGTCGGCGGTGAAGTCACGGCCGTGGACGAGGTCGAGGACGTGCTTGCCGTGCTCGTCCGCACCGGTCACCCAGGCAGAACCCTCGGCGATCGACGGGTCGAGGACATAACGGATCTTGGACGCGCGCTCCTCACCCAGCACACCCGGCCCGATGTAGCCCTTGGCCAGCTCGGGGTGGGTCGCAAAGTCCTTCTCCTCAAAGGCTTCCACCTCGGCGGGCGAGACCTGCGCCTCGAGCCGCTTGGCGTCGACCTCGCGGTCGCCGGGCACGCCGATGGCGAGCGGCTCACGCGTGCCGTCGGGGTGCGCGAGCATGACGATGACGTTCTTGAGCGTGTCCGCGGCGGTCCATTCCCGCCCGTCCGAGCGCGCGTGGTTCGCGTTGAGCGACGCCACGAGCGTCTCGATCGTCGGGGTGTCGGGGGTGTCCTCGACGTGCGCGGCCGGCACACCGGAGGCGTCCACCGCGGCGGCCGACGGCACGACGACGGCCTCGACGTTCGCGGCATACGTGCCGGCGTCGTTGCGCACGAACGTGTCCTCGCCGATCGCGCTCACGGCGAGGAACTCCTCGCTCGCCGAGCCACCCATGGCACCGGACATCGCGGAGACGATGACGTACTCGAACCCGAGCCGGTCGAAGATCCGGATGTAGGCCGCGCGGTGCGCCTGGTAGGACGCCTCCAGCCCCTCGTCGCTCACGTCGAACGAGTAGGAGTCCTTCATGACGAACTCGCGCCCGCGCAGGAGCCCCGCACGCGGACGCGCCTCGTCGCGGTACTTGTTCTGGATCTGGTAGAGGCTGAGCGGCAGGTCCTTGTAGGAGCTGTACATGTCCTTGACGGCGAGGGTGAACATCTCCTCGTGCGTCGGCCCGAGCAGGTAGTCGCCGCCCTTGCGGTCCTGGAGCCGGAAGATGTTGTCGCCGTACTCGGTCCAGCGGTTCGTCGCCTCGTAGGGCTCGCGGGGCAGCAGCGCCGGGAAGGTCAGCTCCTGCGCGCCGATGGCGTCCATCTCCTCGCGCACGATCGCCTCGACCTTGCGCAGCACCCGCAGCCCGAGCGGCAGCCACGTGTAGATGCCGGGGGCGGCGCGACGGACATAGCCGGCGCGGACGAGGAGGCGGTGGCCCGGCAGCTCGGCGTCGGCCGGGTCCTCGCGCAGGGTTCGCAGGAACAGCGACGACATGCGCATGGCCACAGTGAGTCTCCAGAAATCAGTGGGTGGGAACTCGCCAAGGATAACGACGGTTGGGTATGCCGTTCACTCGCATTACGCGGGAACGTCACCACCGCGCCCGAGGGCTCAGGCGAAGGCGCCGAAGTGGTCGCCGTTGAGCACCGTCGTCAGGTAGACGTAGCCGTTGGTCGCCGCAAAACGGGGATCGGTCTTGACGAGTGCCATGAAGGCCTTGTGCTCATCCGTGGTGCGGCCCACCAGGCAGCCAGCACCGTGGGTGCCGATGTTGTTCGCCGGCGCGTCATGCGCGTTGTGCTGGTTGATGCCGAAGCCGTCACCGGTGAAGGTCTTGTCCCCCGTGCGCTTGCCGTCCTTGTTCTTGTCCCGGTGGATCGTGACGTTGCCGACCTGGACCAGGGCGAGGTGCTTGCGTGGCGGCGACTGGTTCGCCCGGTGGAAGCCGACCCGCCACGCCTTGTACTGCCCGAAGGCGATTCGGGCAGCGCCGTTGGCGTTCAACGGTTGCAGCGTGAAGTGAGTCCCCGGCTCCGTGGTGGCCAGGACGTTGTGGAGGACCACGGGGCGCCCGGAAGCGTCGCGCTTGAGGACGATGCGTCGATCGTTGAACTCATTGGGCTTGTCGGGATTGGGGCGTCCGTCCTCGTTCGCCCCCTCGATGTAGACGATGGTGAGGAAGCCCGGGAGCCGCGCCACGAAGAAGCCGTTGGCGAGCATGAACCTCACCAGCTTGCTGCCAAGGTCCGGGCCGAACGTCCAGGGCAGGAAGGTCTGCGGCGTCTGCTGGAGCAGGGCCTTCGCGATGGCTGGCG
Source organism: uncultured Actinomycetota bacterium (assembly GCA_963807825.1). GTDB lineage: Bacteria > Actinomycetota > Actinomycetes > Actinomycetales > Dermatophilaceae > Knoellia. The sequence goes on along the minus strand of CAWEDC010000004.1, from coordinate 3,237 downwards.
TGATGGCGTTGGGGAACGGGAGGCTGAGGGTCTTCGCGAACGTGCTGAGCACGAGCCTCGTGACCGGACCCACCGAACCGTCGGCAGGCGGGTCGAGGCAGCCGAGCGCTGTGAGGCGGTTCTGGGCCTCCTTGGCGAGGACGGCCTGACCAGCGAAGTCCTGGACCGAGACGGTGGCCTGCCCCGCGGCGATCTGGGCAAGGGTCATGACCAGCCTCCTTCCGCGTCCTCCTGTCCACGGTCCTCGGCCATCCCAAGGGCCACAACACTCAGTTGGGCTGGCCCATCTGGGTGGTGATCAGGCCTCGCTGGAGCGTGCGCCGGACTGCACAGCGTTCCAACTAGTTGACTTGCCTGACTAGTCAAAGTTACGATCTAGTCATGGATTCGGACGAGTGGCCAAGTGAATGGCTCCGGGGCGTGCTTGGGGTGTGTGTGCTGCGCATTCTGCTGGAGGGCCCGAGCTACGGCTACGCCCTCACGCAACGCCTGGCCGAGGCCAGCCTGGGCGAAGTCAAGGGTGGAACGCTCTACCCACTCCTCAGCCGACTGGAGCAGGCCGGACATCTCGAGGTCGAATGGCGGCCCGGCGAGGGCGGTCCCGGACGCAAGTACTTCGCCCTGACTCGCACCGGACGCGAGCACGCGCGACACCAGGCGGCCGAGTGGGCCGCCTTCACCACGACCACCCGCGCGTTGACCGACGGCGCGCTGGCCTCAGGGAGGGCCCGATGAACGACACCAGACCGAACACCCGCACGGACCGAGGCGGCATCTTCGCCGACCCCGGACGGATTGCCCCCTCCCTCGACAAGACCTGGCGAGACGCCTTCATCGTCGAGTTGCGACTGCTCGGTGTGCCCGGCGACGAGATCGGCGACGCACTGGTCACCGCCGAGAGCCATGTCCACGACTCCATGGAGGGTGCTGAGGTGGCCTTCGGGGACCCCACGTCGTATGCACGCGAGATCGCTGCCAGCAACGGTCACGAAGGCGGCTGGCAGGTCGGTCATGCGACGGTGCTGTCGGTGTCCCTGGGTCTCATCGGGATGTTGGCCAGCAATCGGGCATTCAGTGCGTGGCTCAACTCCGAAACGATCGCGATCACCACTGGCGACCTCTTGGGCTGGGGTGTCCTGTTGATTCTCATGGGGCTGCTCCTGGCTCGCCTCGACACCATTCTGCGCAGCGTGGTGCACCGTCTCTGGCTGGCCGTGGCGGCACCCCTGGTGCTTGTCGCGACCGTCGTCTCCCTCCTGGTCCTGTTCCCCCAACCGGTCCTCGACGTGCAGTGGCCCCCCGTGGCGGCACTCGCGGCGAGCGCGCTCCTCGTCAGCGCAGTGACGAGCTGGCGTGAAACGGCTGCAGACGATGACGAGATCGTCGCCCCGGGCCAATCCCCCTCACCGTCCTGGGCCGGACGCGCCTCCACAGCCCTGGTGTTGCCCGCCCTCACCGCTCTCATGCTCCTTCTCTCCTGGGCGCTCAGTCTCGCCACGTGAGAGAGGTCAGGTGTCCGAGCTGGCGAACCTTGCCGTGGGCGCCGCACGGCGCAGGGCGGGAACCCACATGAGGGCGGCCGCGCATCCGTTGGCGATCGCCACGACCACGAGCGCGTCAGGGACTCCCAGGTGCGACGCCACCTGGCCCGACACGAGGACGCCAATGGTGGCTCCCCCGCCCCAGGAGATCGTGCGCGATGCCGTGCTCACTCGGGACAGCAGGCGCTCCGGAATGACCTGCATCCGGTAGGTCACGGTGGCCGAGATGACGAGGACGTGCAGCACCGCGTAGACGAGGTAGACGCCGAGCGCGAGGCCGTAGTGGTCCATCCGACTGAGGACGACCAGGAGCACGGTCATGGTCGGGAAGAGAACCTGACCAAGTCGGATCGCGCCGAACCGGCGGCTGAGGCGAGGCATGAGGAACGAGGCCACGAAGGCCCCTGCGGCCCAGCTGCCGAAGAGCAGCCCGAACCGCCAACCGCTCGTGCCGACCCCCAGGACGCGGTCGGCCCAGGGCACGACGAGTCCGAGGAGCGCGGCGGCAGACCCCGCACCGAACAGGGCAACCATCGCCAGCGGCCACAGCGTCGGGTGGCGCCGCAGGAAGGACAGGCCCTCCACGAGATCGGCCCACAACACGTGCGCGGTCACGGGAGCCGTGCGATCGCGCTGACCATTCATTGCCGTTCGGATCGCGCGGACGAGCAGCAGGCTCCCCAGGAAGGAGAGGACGTCGACGACGAGCAAGGTCGCGGGTGACCAGATCGCGAGCGCAAGACCCACCACGGCCGGGGTGGCGACGTCGAGGACACCTTGTGTGCCCCAGATCCGGGCGTTGGCGTCGGGCAGGCGCTCCCGACCCACGAGCGACGGCAGGGCGCCGGCACTGGACCCGTCGAAAAGGACAGCCGCAGATGCAGAGGCGAAGGCGGCGGCATACACGTGAGGAAGGGTGAGGACACCGGCAAGGTGGGCCACGACGAGTGAACCGATCGCGAAGGCGCTCATGAGATCGGCGCCGATCATGATGCGGCGCCGGTCGAAGCGGTCGCCGAGCACTCCCCCGACGAGCCCGAAGAAGGCCATCGACAGCGTGCTCGTCGCCATGAGGGCCGAGGTCAGCGCCGGTGATCCGGTGAGCTGGTAGATGAGGACGGGGAGGGCCACCGCGGTGACCGACGACCCGATCATCGTCACTGCTCGCGAGGCCCAGAAGCGCAGGAAGTCAGGGTGCTTCCACAGCGTCGGCGCGGCAGTCTGGGTCACACCTCCAGCCTAGGCTGGGCGTCGTGGCGAGCGAACTGACCATCGAGCGGGTGCTGACCCTCGTGGAGCTCGTGCCCCGGGGTCGGGTCGTCAGCTACGGCGACCTCGGGAAGATCGTCGGGATCGGGCCGCGCCAGGTGGGCTCGTTCATGCGCCATCACAGTGAGGGGCTGACGTGGTGGCGGATCACCAATGCGGCGGGCGACCTCCCAGCGCCGCTGCTCACGCAGGCCCGCCCGCACTGGGCGGACGAGGGAATCCTCGTCAAGCGCAACGGTTTGGGCTGTCGGATCGCGGACTACCGCGCTGACCTCGAAGCCCTGGAGGCGGCATACCGCAAACGCATCGCCGATACCCTCGCAACCATGGGCACAGCGATCCCCCACACGAGCAATCCGGCATCGCGGGCGCTTGCCGCCGCGTCGATCACGACCCTCGAAGAGCTGAGCGAGTGGCGACGCGCCGA
>CAWEDC010000003.1:0-67262 GCA_963807825.1 uncultured Actinomycetota bacterium | reverse complement strand
CGGAGGTAGCGGCCGAAGTGGGGCACGGTGAAGGCGATGCGCCCGCGTTCCCCCGAGTAGATGAGCCCCTTCTTGAGCAGCGCATCACGTGCAGGCGACAACGACTGCGGCTTGCGGCCAAGATGCAGAGCCACGTCCGAGGTCGGCACGGACTCGATCTCGTCGAGTTCCTCGACCCCACCCTCCGCTGATCGCGACAGCAACGTCGGCCATGGCGCGCAGGTACTCGCGCTCCCCCGGCGTCGCCCGCTCGAACCGCGACCCGAAGAAGCCGACCGCCAGCTCCGACTCGGCCTCCGGCGCCGCGACCCGGACGTCGTCCACCGTCACGGGCGAGCGAGGCGCGCGATCCCACGCCGCCTTGCCGTAGGCCTGGATGAAGTAGGGATAGCCGCCGGTCGCGGCATACAGCGCGTCCAGGGCCTCCGGCTCGTATGCCGCCCCCTCTTCTTCCGCGGGTACGACCAGTGCCGCGTCGGCCGCCGCACGCGGCAGGCGGTCGATGCGCGAGTAGCGAAAGAGCCTCTCGGAGTATGACTTTGACGCCGACAGCACCGCCGGCAGGTGCGGCAACCCAGCACCGACGACGATGACCGGCAGCCCCGACTGCGAGATCTCGTGGCACGCCGCGCACAGCGCCGACACGTCATCGGGCCCGAGGTCCTGCATCTCGTCGATGAAGACCGCGATCCCGCGACCCGTGTCCGCCGCCATCCCGCCCACGTCCGTGAGCAGTTCGACGAGGTCGATCTCGATGTCGCCCGAGTCCGCGCGACCAGAGGCAGCCGGTGCATCGATCCCCGGGTTCCACTTCTCGCGCAGCTTCGTCCCGGCCGGGGCATCACGCTGAGCGAACGCCTTGATCACGCCGAGGACGTGCTGCACCTCGTCGTCGCTGGGGTGGCCGAGCTCGCGAACTGCCTGGTGCAACGCCGACGACAGCGGCCGCCGCAGCGACTGGTCGGGGCGCGCCTCGAGCTTGCCCGTCCCCCACTTGGCGCGAACAGCCGCGGACCGCAACGCATTCAGGAGCACCGTCTTGCCGACACCCCGCAGGCCGGTCAACACGATCGAGCGCTCCGGCCGTCCGCGCGAGATCCGCTCGAGCACGACCTCGAAGGCATCGAGCTGCTCGTCGCGACCGGCGAGCTCGGGCGGGCGCTGGCCGGCGCCGGGGGCATAGGGGTTCCGGATGGGGTCCACGATGGCACCGTATCCGCATGTCTAGGGCGGACGGCATACATCCGAATAACGGCGTATGCCGTGTCGCAAGATCCAGGAACGGCGTATGCCGTGTGCCCAAGACCGGCACACGGCATACGCCGTCGTTGTTGTGGTCGTCCTGGTCGGGTCAGTCGCCGTAGGGGTTCTGGACCGACACGTGCACGTGGTCGTAGTGACCATCGGTCACACCAGAGCCACCGGTGTAGGTGCGCCAGCCCTCTGAGGAGCGAGCAACGCTCCAGATCTTCCCGTCCCAGATGACGTAGCGGACCTGGAGTCGGACGGCGTACTGCTTGAGCCACTCGGCGAGCTTCCAGCCCTGGGCCTTCTGGGTCGCGGTGGGGTAGGTGCCGATGGCGTTGGAAATCGTGCAGTCGAGCGCGTTGCCCGTGTTGTGGTTCGACGTCGCTGCCTGGTAGCTGCGGTAGGCGCCGACGTAGCACTGCGTCTCACCCGTGAGGCGGGCGATCTCGTTGTCGACGAACTGCGTCCTTTGCGTGGCGGCCGGGGCGACGGTGGCCGCAGAGGGGTAGGGATTGGTGCCCGGAGCCCCGTAGGTGCCGCCCGACGAGCCGCCGATCTGGTGTGAGGCGTTCTGGTTCTTCAACGTGGCGTTGAGGTTGGCCTTGACGCCGGTCGCCACTGCCTGGCTCGAGCCCCCGAAACCACTGTTGTAGAAGACCGTGACCGTGCCCGACGTGCGGTTCCACACCGACGCCGCCGCGTTCTTCACGCACAGGCCCTGACCGGCGCCCGCACCCTTGAACTCGTAGCAATCCGGCTGTGTCGCACCGTAATCGTCGACCGACGTGGTGAAGTCCGACACCGACCCGAGCTGTCCACTGTTGTAGTAGAGACAGAACTCTCCCGCGTTGCAGACGCCGTCACGAGCGGCAGCCTGCGCACTCGGTGCGGTCGCCGTCAGGACGGCGACGCTGAGAAGCGTTCCGGCGAGACCGGCATACGCGATCTTCTTCTTCACCAATGCTCTCCTTCTCCAGGGCGGAGCGAAGGCCCCACCTCCCCGCGCGCCGAGGCCCGCATGCAGACGAGTCTGGTCTGCCGGGGCCATTCCCGCTCGTTGAGACGGGCTACCAGCGGGGGAACCTTGGCCGACGACTCTGCGTCCAACTCGCATGCGCACGTTCACGACGATCCTCGCGTTGACCTTGGCCACCACCGCTGCCCTCGCTGCGTGCGGTTCGGAGGTGCGCAACACCCCACCGGCTGCGGCACCGTCTCCCAGCTCGACCGCCTCGATCGCGATCGCCGACGTGGACCTGAGTCGCGAGGTCGTCGCCACCGGCATCCTCATGCAGGCCAGCCCCTCGGCGCCGGTCGAGATCTGCATCGGCGGAGTGCTCGACTCCTATCCGCCCCAGTGCGGCGGGCCCACCCTCGCAGGTGAATTCTCTTGGGACGGCCTCAGGCCCGAGCGCTCCCAGGGCATCACCTGGACCAACGACTCGATGTGGGCCATCGGCCGCTTCGACCCCAAGGCAGGGCCGGCCGGCACCTTCACCCTCACCCAGCCCATCCGGCAGACTGCCCCGATCGAGCTTCTCCACAGCTCCCCGGCGAACGCCTTTCAGCAACTCTGCAAGGACCCGTATGCCGGGGGCGGCAGCAAGAGCGCCGGCGGACCGGAGGCAGACACCAACCCGCTCACGACCCTGCTCCCCACGCTCGACGGCTATGCCGCCTCGTGGGTGTCCGACGGCGTCTCCCTCTTCAACGTGCTCGTGACCGGGGACGCCGCCGCCGCGCACCGCGAGATCCGGAAAGTCTGGAAGGGCGGGCTCTGCGTCGAGCAACGCGATGTCCCGACCGAGGCCGACATCAACGCCGCCCAGGAGGCCTTGGGCAAGCAGGGAAAGGACGTCGGGCTCCTGTCCTCAGGCGGCTCCAAGGGCCAGCTCGAAGTCGAGGCAACGGTGGTCGACGCGGCGACACGCGCCCGGATCCTCGAGATCGTCCGCCCCTGGGTGACACCGGACCAGATCCACTTCTCGAGCTCGATCCAGCAGTGGCCCCACTGACAAGAGCCCCTCGAACAGCTGGTGACCACGTCTCGGACACCTGATGGGGCCGCCGACCGATCACCGCAGTGAACCGACCGGTCGCCGCTCCGGGACGGCCCGCTCGACGACCCTGACCCGGCCTTGGGTGACTACCTGCGCGTAACGCCGCAACGTCGAACCGGTCAGCACAACGTCGTGTGATCGGAGCCCAACGCATGGACCAGCAGCAGCCGGAACACCAGGACCACTCAGCACAGCAGGGACGCCCCGGCGGGCACCTCAACCGCCGGACCCTCGTCGCCAGCGTCGGAGGGGTCGCGGCGCTCGCCGCCTTCGGCACCACGGCCGGAACCAAACTGCGAGCAGGCGCAGCACCCGGCGCCGGGAAGTCCGCAGCATCGGTCGCGGCACCCCTCGACCCGCTCGCCCTGCTCAAGAAGATGATCAGTTTCGACACCCAGAACTTCGGTCAGGGTGGCAAGACGCGTCCCCACTCCGAGTGGCTCAAGACGGTGTGGGAGGCAGCCGGTGTGCCCGCCGAGATCATCGACACACCCCAGCCCGACAACGTCCACCTCATCGCCCGGATCCCCGGCAAGGCCGGCTCGACACAGAAGCCACTGCTCCTCCTCGGCCACTCCGACGTCGTGCCGGTCGAGAAGGAGAACTGGACCGAGGACCCGTTCGCGGGGACCGTCAAGGACGGCGAGATCTATGGTCGCGGCGCCCTCGACATGAAGGGCGCGAACGCCGCCTCGGTCGCCGCACTCCTCCGCCACCTCTCCGAAGGGGCCGAGTTCGACCGCGACATCATCGTGCTCACCGACTGCGACGAGGAGGCCGGCAGCTACGGCTCCGGCTGGCTCGCCCAGAACCACTGGGACAAGCTCGACTGCGGGATGGTCCTCACCGAGGGCGGCTGGTTCCTCGCGCAGTCGGACAGGACCACGCCGATGCTCATCACGGTGACCCGCCAGGACAAGGTCTACTTCAACCTCGACCTCAAGGCCCGAGGCACCGCGACCCACTCGAGCAAGCCCATGCCGGACTCCGCGATCGTCGGCCTGTCCCGCGCCGTCGCCGACCTCGGTGACGTCAAGGCTCCCGTGCACCTCACCGAGGTGACCCGCGCCTACTTCGAGGCCCTCGCCCGCGCCACCGACGACCGCAAGCTCGCGAGCGCATTGCGGCTCATGCTCAAGGCCCGCAGCCAGCCGTCCCTCGAGCGCGCCGCGGCCCTCGTCGTGAAGCTCTCGGACTACCCCTACCTGCACTCCGCGCTGCTGCGCACGACGATGGCGTTCGTCATCGAGGATGCGGGCTACAAGGAGAACGTGATCCCGTCCGAGGCCCACGTGCGGGTCAACTGCCGCGGGATCCCGGGCGGTCAGAAGCCGCGCGACTTCCTCGCCAAGATCCGCTCGCTCATGGAGAGCGCGACATCGAGGTCACCCTCGCCGGCGCTGCGGGCGAGACCGAGGAGCAGACCCTCGCGGCGCTCGACAAGCGCTGGGCCACACCGCCCGCCGACGTGAACACCCCTCTCTTCCAAGGGATTTCGCAGGCGTCGGTCAAGACCTACCCGGGGGCCGTCTTCACTCCGGCGCTCTTCGAGGCCGGCACGAGCCTGGGTCCGTGGCGCGAGAAGGGCATCCCGGGCTACGGCGTCTACCCCTACGTCATCGACAACGACCAGCTCATCGGCATGCACGGCAACGACGAGCGCATCTTCGTCGAGGCCCTGACCAAGGGCACCGACTTCATGTACGAGGTCTTCGCCCGCTTCCGCGCCTGACTTCTTTCACAACAGATGCGTATGCCGTGGGGCACCGTTCACGAGAACGGTGCCCCACGGCATACGCGAAGGTGTGTCCGAAAAGCGTCAGGGGACCTGCGGCGCGCTGCCGTCGGCGGTCTCCATCGGCTTGCCCGCGGCGTGCCAGGCGCGCATGCCACCGTCGAGGTTCGCGACGTCGTAGCCCTGCTGCTCCAACCACGGAAGGGTGCGCTCGACGCGACCCCCGCTGCGGCAGGTGACGATGATCGTCTCCTCACGCTCGAGGAAGGGCGCGAGCTCGTCGACGCGGGCCGGGAGCTCGCTCATGGGGATGTGCAGCGCGCCGGGCGCGTGCCCTCGGTCCCACTCGTCCTGCTCGCGGATGTCGAGGACGACCGCGTCGTCGGCGAGGTCGGCCACCTGGATCTGGGAGAAGTCGCTCATACCCACGACGCTACGCCAACACGATCTGCGCGCCTCGTGCCAGCCGCGCAGAGCGTGACCAGCCGCGCTCCCATGGGTGCGCGGCTGGTCAGGGTGTGCGCGGCTGGCGCCAGCCGCGCACAAAGGCTGGCGCCGTCAGCTGGCGTGGGTCTCGGAGGCGATGGTGTCGGCGATCTTCTGCTCGTCGGTGCGGCTCGAGCGCAGCTGCGGCATCGGCGCCGCCTGCACCTGCTGCAGACCAGCGACCCCGTCCTCGATGACGAACGTCGCGCGGGTGAACGCCTCGGCGTCGGGCACCGTCACCTGCGGCACGCAGCGGAACCGTGCCGTCATCTCGGTCTTGGTGATCGTCGTCGAGACGTAGCCGCGCAGGTTCGTCCAGAAGCGCAGGTTGGGGTTCCACTCGGCCCACGGGTGCGTGCCGTCGGCCTCGTCGTAGCCGTCGCCACCCGAGGTGATCGAGGACGTGATGAGCTCCGAACCGACCGGGGTCGTCGGGTTGTCGTAGTCGAGGTAGAGGTCGCTGGCCCAGTGCGCGTGGACGTCACCGGTGAGGACGACGGGGTTGCGCACCTCGGCGTCGACCCAGCCCTGGGTGATGCGCTGGCGGGAGGCGCGGTAGCCGTCCCACGCGTCCATCCCCAGGGTGGCGGTCGCCGGGTCCGGGTTGTTGTCGCGGCGACCGAAGAAGACCTGCTGGCCGAGGATGTCCCACTTCGCTCGGGAGTCGCGGAAGCCGTCGAGCAGCCACTGCTCCTGCTCGAACCCGGGCAGCGAGCGCGTCGGGTCGTCGGCCTCTGGGCAGTTCTTGTAGCCGTCGCCGCACGCCTGGTTGGAGCGGTACTGGCGGGTGTCGAGCATGTGGAACGTCGCGAGGTCACCCCAGCCGCTGCGGCGGTAGAGGTCGAGGTCGGGGCCGGCCGGGACGGAGCGACGGCGGAGCGGCATGTTCTCGTAGTACGCCCGGTAGGCCGCGGCGCGCCGGTCGAGGAAGCCGGGCTGCTCGACCGGCCGGTCCGCCTGGTCGTCGGCGTAGTTGTTGTCGACCTCGTGGTCGTCCCACACGACGAGCCACGGCGCGACGGCGTGAGCCTCCTGCAGGTCGAGGTCGGTCTTGTACTGCGCGTGACGCTGGCGGTAGCCGGCGAGGGTCTTGGTCTCGGGGCCGGCGTGCTGGCGGCCGATGCCCGTGCCGCCGCCTTCGTACTGGTAGTCGCCGAGGTGGAGCACGAGGTCGGGGCGCTCCTCCGCGAGGCGACGGTAGGCCGTGAAGTAGCCGGCAGGCAGGTTCGAGCACGAGACGAAGGCCATGGCGAGCGACGAGGGCGAGCTCGCGAGCGGCGGAGTGGTCAGGGCGCGACCGGAGCGCGAGACGTGCTTCCCGAGGCGGAAGCGATACCAGTACTCCCGCCCCGGCTGCAGCCCGGCGACCTCGACGTGGACCGAGTGCGCCCAGGCCGGCGTCGCCGCGGTCGCACCAGCCTTCACGACGTTCTCGAAACGCTCGTCCGTCGCGACCTGCCAGTTCACGTGGAAGGTCGAGGACGGCATACCCCCGAGTCCGTCCGCTGCAAGCGGTTCGAGAGCCAAGCGGGTCCAGATGACGAAGCCGTCCGGCTCCGGGTCACCGCTCGCAACGCCGAGGGTGAACGGGTCCGTGCGCGGGATGACGGCGGCGGCGCTCGGCCGCTGGTCGAGCAGGATGGCGCCGGGAATGAGGGCGGCGGAACCGACGGCGAGGCCGGTACGCAGGGCAGTACGACGAGTGGTCTCCATGTCCACGACCCTCACGGACGTGCGGCAACTCCGGGAGAATCCCACAAAGACATCGGATGAAGTGTCAGCAAGGCACCTCGACTTCGTGCCCCGAACGGACGGGCGAGGGCAGCGAGGGTGGGTGGATTCAAGCTGTCCGTGCGGGGCGCGAAGTCGGAGTTGGAAACGGTTGGCACTCAGTGTCTGCGGGCGCGAGCAGCGAACGCGTCGAGCGCAGCGATGACGTCCTTGGCGATGTACACGACATTGCGCTGGGCCCCGCTGACCTTCTCGATGATCTCGGCGTCCCGGAGCTGCCGGATGGCGTTGTCTGCGACCGGCTGGGACACCTTCGTCCGTTCCTGCACCAGTGCAGAGGTGATGGCCGGTTGGCTGATGAGCAGCGGCAGAACTCGCCACACAGCAGCGTCCCGGCGCACGTCGAGGCGCGACGTCCACCCCTGATACGCGTTGTTCAGCGCAGCCGCCAGGAGTCGACCGTTGCCCACGGCGGCGAAGGACGCCTGCGCAAAACGTTGGACGATCGGGCTCGGATCCCCTTGCCGATAGGCGGTCAGGGCGTCGAAGTAGCCATCGGTGTCGTTCAAGAGCCCAGCCGAGACGGGCAGCGTGGTGCGCGTCGTTGCCCCACCGGCCTTGAGGAGGGCGTGCACGAGTGCGCGACCGGTTCGGCCGTTGCCGTCGTTGAACGGGTGGATGGTCTCGAACTGCGCATGCGCAATCGCCGCCTGGGTCAGCAGGGGCAGGTCAGTCCGGGCAGTGAACGCGCACAAGTCATCGATGCTCGCTCTCACGCGGTCGTGGTGCGGCGGGACGAACATCGCGTCGTGAGGGGTGGGCGAGGCGCCAATCCACACTTGTTCGCGACGGAATGCACCGGGGCTCGCGTGTCCCTGCCCACGCATGAGCGCTTCATGGATGCTCAGGATGGAGGCGGGCGTGACAGCGTCCGCGAGGTCCACCGCCCGATTCATCGCGTCAACGTTGGCGGCGACGAGCTCGGCGTTGCTCCCGCCCCTGGCGAAGCCAATCTCGGCCAGGGCAAGGGCGCGCGCTCCTGAGGTGATGTTCTCGATCTGTGACGAGGAAGCGGATTCGGTGCGTAGCAACACGGACGACAAGGGGGCGAACTCCCCGTCGGGAAGCATGACCGAGAGCTCGGCATCGAATCGCGCAATCGCGTCGCGGGCGTCATCAGCCTCAGCTGCGACCTGTGCATCGATGGTGAACTGCAGAGACGCGATGTCTGCTGGGACTGCGGCCTTGTAGGTGCTCTGGACCTTTGCGTGTTGAGCCCGAGAAAGCCGTTGGCGCGGGTCTGACCTCCAGTGGATGTCGTCCCAGCGCAGCACCAACTCGGCCGTCGTGGACACGACGTTCCCCCTCTCCTCGGTGAACTCTAAGAAAAGGTTACAGGCATAAACCTATCTAATGGCCCTACGAGCACAGGGTTCTGCTACTTGAGGAACTTGCTCGTGCGGCGGTCTGCGAGGGGTTTGCCGCCGGTCTGGCAGGTCGCGCAGTACTGCAGCGACGAGTCCGCGAACGACACCTCGCGCACGATGTCCCCGCACTCGGGACACGTCTCGCCGGTGCGCCCGTGGACCCGCATCCCCTGGCGCTTGGCGTCCTTGAGCTCGGCCGCGGGTTTGCCCGTCGCGGCGCCCACCGCAGCGGACAGCGTCCCGCGCAACGCGGCATACAGGCGCTCTGTTTGTTCGTCGTCGAGCTTGGCGGCCATCGCGAACGGCGACAGCTTGGCCACGTGGAGGATCTCGTCGGAGTAGGCGTTGCCCACCCCGGCGATGATCGACTGGTCGCGCAGCACGCCCTTGAGCTGGGCGTTGCGCCCGGCCAGAATCTCGCGAAAAGCGCTGAGCGAGAAGGCATCCGAGAGTGGGTCCGGTCCCAGCCGCGCAATCCCTGGCACGTCGGCCGGGGACGACACGATGTATGCCGCGAGCGACTTCTTCGTCCCGGCTTCCGTGAGATCGAAGCCGGATCCGTCGGACAGACGCACCCGCAGCGCGATCGGTGACTTGCCCGGGCGCAGTCGCGTGGAGGACAGGGCATCGGACCAGCGGAGCCAGCCGGCGCGGGCGAGGTGGAAGACGAGATGCGTTCCGCCACAGTCGAGGTCGAGGAACTTGCCGTGCCGCGACACCGAGTCGATGGGTGCACCGACGAGCGCTTCGGGTGGCGGGTTGAACGTCTTGAGCACCGAGATCGACCCGAGCTCGACGCCCGTCACGGCCAGGTCGGCCGTGCGCGTCGAGAGGAAGTCGACCAGCGCCTGGACCTCGGGCAGTTCGGGCATCGCTTCACACTCCCCACATGTCGGAGGCCTCGAGTGCGCGCGCACCAGCCTCGGGGTCGATGACGTCGCCGTCGACGATCGGGGCGACGAGGCGGGACAGGCCATAGCCGTCGGGGGCACGGACCACGGGGGCGGCGATGTCCTCCGTCGGAGCGGGTGCGAGGTCGTCGTTGGCGAGCGGGATGCCGTGCGAGAGAACCTGTTCGCCGACAGTCAGCTGGCGAATGGCGATGGCCCGCACGGAGTCCGGCCGCCGCGAGGCGAACTCGGTGTAGAGCTTGGGATCGTTCTGGCCGTCGTCCCCGACGAGCAGCCACTTCACGTGCGGCAGCTCTCGGGCGAGACGGGCGAGGGCCGAGCGCTTGTGGTCCTGGCCGGAGCGGAACCAGCCGGTGTGCGTGGGACCCCAGTCGGTGAGGAGCATCGGGCCGGGCGGGTAGCCGTTGCGGCGCAGGAAGCGGGTCAGCGAGGGCGCGGTGTTCCAGGCGCCCGTCGACAGATAGATGACCGGCATGCCCGGGTGGGAGTCGGTCAGCTCGCGATAGAACGTCGCCATCCCCGGCACCGGGCTGCGGGTGCCCTCGGCCTTGACGAAGGTGTTCCAGGCGGCGATGACCGGGCGCGGCAGCGACGTCGACAGCACCGTGTCGTCGATGTCGCTGACGAGGCCGAACGTCTGACGCGTCCCGATGATGAGGACCGACGCCGTGCGGGGTCGGGCGTGCGGCGACGTGATCTCGACCTGGTGCCAGCCCGGGCCGAGGCCGTGCCCGTGGACGACGATGTCGACGAGGCCTGACCGGTCGGTGCGCGCGTCGATCTCGCGCCGCCCGATGCGGATCGTGACGGGCGCGTCCATCGCGGGTGAGGCGACGAAGGCGCGCCAGCCGCGCATCTCCTCCTCGGCCGACTTGAGCGACTGGACGGAGCCAGCGGCATCGCCGGAGGCGGCCCGCATCGGGTCGCGCGACATGAGGACCCGGGCCAGGATGCGCACGAAAGCGACGCTGCCGTAGCCCGTGTGCGGAACGATCTTGGTGCCCCAACCGCGATCACGCAGAGTGTCGCTCTTGCGACGGTTCCACGCGTCCTCCATGAGGGCGGCGAGGTGCGGGCGGGCCATGGCCCGACTCTAGTGGGCCGCACGCTCGAGCACTGAAGCCCTCAGGCAGTGTCCTCGTCGGCCGCGACTCCGCCAGCGGACAGGCCGGTCAGCACCTGCTCGGCGAGCGTGCGGACCTTGACGTTCCGCGCCTGCGAGGTCTGGCGCAACCACTCGAACGCCGCGTGCTCGTCGACGCCGCGCATCGCCATGAGCGCACCCTTGGCCTGCTCGATGACCGCGCGGCTGGCCATCGCCTGCTCGAGCTGTCCGGCGAGGCGCTGGGCGCCGTCGAGCTGGAGGACGGCGAGGATCGAGTCGGCGGCGCGACTGGCCGCGATCCGGGCGAGCGAGGCCTCGAAGGTGTCGAAGGCGTGGGCCGCGTGGCCATAGAGGTTGAGGGCGCCGAGGCACTCGTCGCCACTCACGAGGGGCAGGGCGAGGAGCGACTGCATCCCGTCGCGTCGCACCGATTCGGCGAAGAGCGGCCACCGCTCGTGCGCGCTGCCGTTGGGGCCGAGCGATGCCCGCACCTCAGTGCGCGTGCGGGCAGCCTCGAGGCAGGGGCCCTCGTCGAGCTGGTACTGCACCGCATCGATCTCGAGGGTCACGACGGTCGTGTAGGCCACCGTGCTCGGGCGGCCGTCAACGAGCAGCGTGATGCCGACCTCGTCGCAACCCGCAACATTGCGACGGACAGCGTGCACGACCCGAACGAGGTAGTCGTGCATCTCATCGACCGATGTCAGCACCCCCGCCACTTCCTGGAGGAGGGCCTCGTGCGGGTGCGAGCCCACCACGGTGTCGATGTCGGTCATGCGTTCTCCCTGTGATCTTGGCGTGCTTTCCCAGTATCACCCCGGCCGCGGCGTGCGCCAACCACTTGAAGAGACCCGCCAACCTGCGAGGATTTGGGCCGTGAGTGAGGACTGCGTCGTTGATGCGTTCGGCGCCCGGTGGTCCTTCGACACCGACGCACTGCGGGCCGTCGATGCCGAACGCCTGCGCGTCCTCTGGGAACGCTGTCGCGTCCGTGGAGCCGGGGCGGACGACGTCGGCGTCGAACCCTTTGTGGTCACCGACAGCGACCCGTATGCCGTGTCGCGCGCGATCACGTTGGCCTCCCTTGAGCGTCGGCGGGGTTCGGCCGTGCTGCTGCACGCAGCCGGGCTGAGCCGGGGTGAGCGAGCCATCGCCCTCGTGGGTCCGTCCGGTGCCGGCAAGTCGACGGCCTCGCGGGTCCTGGGTCAGCACTTCGGCTACCTGACGGACGAGACCGTGGCGATCGAGGCCGACGGTCGGGTCGCGCCCTACCCGAAGCCTCTCTCGATCATCACCGACCCCGCCGCGCCCTGGGACAAGGGTGAGTGGAGCCCCGACGAGCTGGGACTGCGGAAGGCGAGCGAGCCGGCATACCTGACCGGTCTTGTCGTCCTGGAACGCGACCCAGCGCGCACGGTGCCGGAACTCGTGGAGCTGCCGCTCATCGACGCCCTGCTCGCCGTCATCGCGCAGTCGTCGTCGCTGCCCGTGCTCGACCGACCCCTGCACCGACTGGCCGAGGTCGCCAGCGGGTCGGGTGGCCCGTATCTGTTGCGCTACAGCGAGATCGGCGACTGCATCGACCTCCTCGCCGCCCTCTTCGGCGCCGACCCCAAGGTCGCAGCGCCACCCCTGGACCTCCGAATCCTTCCTCACCCATTCCCCCCAAGAGCCCAGACGCGCCGATCGTGCGAGCACCGTGGCGGGACGCGGTGCACGGCGAGGGCGGGACGCTCGTCCTCGTCGACGAGACACCGGTCCGGCTCGGCCCCGTCGGCGAGGTCCTGTGGCGCATCGCCGCCGCGCCGGTCTCACGAGACGACGCGTATGCCGCCGTGGTCGCCGACCTGGGTCCGCACCCCGACGCCGCCCGGGCAGTCGACGACGGCATCACGCAACTCGTCGAACTCGGGCCTGCTGCGCGTCACTCCCTGACGGGCGGACGCGTGGCCGGGGCAGGCAGCAGGCAGACCTCGTTGCCGGACGGGTCCTTGAACAGCCGCCACGGGAGGTCGCCCCAGCCGGGGTCGTACTCGTAGCCGCCGAGGTCGAGGATCCGCTCCACGGCCTCGTCCTCGTCGTCGCCGGCCTCGAGGCGCAGGTCGAGGTGGACGCGGTTCTTCGCGTCGGCCGGTCTTGGGTCGGGGTTCGGGGCACAGTTCGAGCAACGGCCCGCGCCCACTCGGGTGCCGCAGCGCGCCCGGCATCGCGCTGTCCGTGGGCACCCAACCGGACAGCTCGGACCAGAACGTGAGATCGCGGTCCACGTCGGCGCTGTCGAGAGGCAGGGAGGACAAGGGTCCCGACACGGCATACTCCGGTCGGTCCTCCATGACACAGAACGGGTTCCCCTCCGGATCGGCGAGGACCACCCACGGGACGTCGCGCTGGCCGATGTCGAGGTGACGAGCGCCGAGCGCGAGCGCCCGCTCGACGACGCGCGCCTGGTCGTCGGCCGCGCCGCCGTAGACCTCGAGGTGCAGTCGCGGGCTCGGTTGCGGCGGCTCGGGCACCAGCTCGAAGCACAGGTCGAGCGTCGGCCCGTCCGGCACGACCAGCCGCGTCTCGTAGTTGTCGGGCTCATCGGTCAGGGTCGTGGTCCCGAGGAGTGCCTCCCAGAAGCGCCCGAGCCGCTGCGGGTCGTGGGCGTCGACGACGATGTTCTCGAGGTACATGTCCCCTTGCCTACCGCGCCGTCGGCTCGTCGACAAGGCGTCACCCGGTGTTCACCGCAGCGCCCGCCGTTGGGTCCGCGCGCTCCCTAGCGTCGGCGATGGATCCATCTGCCCCCTGACGAAGGACCTGACGTGACCACTCCCGCACGCCTGCTGCCCCTGCTCACCCGCTCCCACGAGGGCGGCCGCAGCTCCATGACCTGCCAGTACCGCTGTGGCGACGCCTGCGACCAGCCGGTGCCCAACACCTCCGACAACGAGTACTTCGGCGACATCGTCGCCGCGGGCGTCTCGCGCCGGGCCGCCTTGCGCGCCGGTGGTGCCGGTGCCGCGGTGGTCGGCCTGACGGCGTGGAGTATGCCGTCCGCCGCCGCTTCGCCCGTCGCCGCCGCTCCCGCTGCGGGCGCCGCAGGCGCCGCGAGCCCGCCAAGGGCAGCGCGCTCGGCTTCACCGGGATCGCCCCGACGCCCTCGACCGTCGACGCCGTCAAGGTCCCCGAGGGCTTCGACTGGGCGCCGATCATCTCCTGGGGTGACCCGCTCTTCAAGAACACGCCGGCGTTCGACTACGACAACCAGACCGTGGCCGCCCAGCGCGAGCAGGCGGGCTACAACGACGACTACACGCAGTTCATGCACGGTGGCCCGGGCAACCAGGGCGCCCACAAGGGGCTGCTCGCCTTCAACAACGAGTACACCAACGACGAGCTCATGTTCCGTGGCGCTCCGACCGTCGGCCCAGCTCACCGACGACCAGCTGCGCGATCGTCCTGGCCGCGCACGGCATCACCATCACCGAGGTCGCCCGCCGCGACGCGAACTCGCCGTGGCGCTGGGTCCAGGGCGGCAAGCGCAACCGGCGCATCCACACCGACACCTCGTTCGCCGTCGACGGTCCCGTGGCCGGTTCGGCGCACCTGCGCACCACGGACGACCCGACCGGCGAGCACATCCTCGGCACGCTCAACAACTGCGCCGGTGGCGAGACGCCCGTGGGGCACCTACCTCTCCGGCGAGGAGAACTTCAACCAGTACTTCAACGCGACCGGCGCCACCGGCCCCGTCGCGGACCCGAAGAACCGCCTCGGCCGCTACGGCATCACCTCCGGTGGCCGCGGCTGGGAGCGCGTGCAGGACCGCTTCTCCGTCCTCGCCGAGCCGAACGAGGTCAACCGCTTCGGCTGGATCGTCGAGGTCGACCCCGAGGACCCCACCTCGACGCCCGTCAAGCACACCGCCCTCGGTCGCCTCAAGCACGAGGGCGCCACGGTGACCCTCACCGCGGACGGTCGCATCGCGGCATACATGGGTGACGACGAGCGCTACGAGTACATCTACAAGTTCCTCTCCAAGAACACATACAAGGAGGGCGACAAGAAGCACAACCTCACGCTGCTCTCCGAGGGCGACCTCTACGTCGCCAAGCTCAACGGTGACGGTGCCGCCGACGGCGAGTACGACGGCACCGGGCACTGGATCCCGCTCATCGTCGACGGCCTGTCCGCACGTCACCGGCTGGTCGGTCGAGGAGATCCTCATCTGGACCCGTCTGGCCGCGAGCGAGGTCGGCCCCACCAAGATGGACCGCCCCGAGGACGTGCAGCCCAACCCGGTCAACGGCCGCATCTACGCCGCGATGACCAACAACACGGCCCGCACGCCCACCGAGATCGACGAGGCCAACCCGCGCGCCAAGAACAAGCACGGGCACATCACCGAGTTCACCGAGGCGTGGCGGCGACCACGGCGCCCTGATCTTCACCTGGAAGATCGTCCTCGTCGCCGGCGACCCCAACGACCCGGAGACGTACTTCAACGGCTACGACAAGTCGGAGGTCAGCCCGATCAGCTGCCCCGACAACGTCGCCTTCGACGCCGCCGGCAACCTGTGGATCTCGACCGACGGCATGCCCGGCACGCTCAACTACTGCGACGCGCTCTACGTCATGCCGCTCGAGGGCGCCGACAAGGGCAAGCTCCAGCAGTTCCTCTCGGTGCCGGTCGGTGCGGAGACCTGTGGCCCGACGATCCTCGGCCCGGACTCGGTCATCGTGGCCGTGCAGCACCCGGGCGAGGTCAGCGGCGCGAGCTCCGAGAACGTCATCTCCCAGTTCCCGTACCGCGGCGACGGCCAGCCCCGCCCGTCCGTGATCCACGCCTACCGCCGCCACGGCAAGTGACGGCTCTCTGACTGAACCACCGCGTATGCCGGGTGCTCACCTTTGCGTGAGCACCCGGCATACCTGCGTCTGAAGGAGGTACTACGACCAAGGACCGATGGCCCGTGTCCATCAGCGCGAGCGAAGGTGACTCCTGTACCCCCCGGACAACCGGGATCAGGCCACTACCGCGGAGTCTCTCTGAGAGACTGCGCAAGGGAAAGGACACCCCATGCGACGCATCACCATCGCTCTGGCCGCCCTCGCCGCCGCCGCCCTCCCGGCGACGCTCGGGCTCATGGGCAACGCTTCGTTCGCCCAACGGCTCCCGGTCCGCTCGCCCGTGAGTGTGGCCTCCCCGGCCGCCACGACGAGCACCCCGTCGCCGACCCGGTCGGCATCCCCGTCGCCGTCGCCCTCGGCGTCCGAGTCGGCAGACGACCACGGCGGTGACCGCCCTCGCGGTGTCCGTCACGACGAACCCGGCGACGACCACGGCGGCGACCGCCCCGATGGTGTCTCCGATGACGCGCCCGGCGACGACCACGGCGGTGACCGTGTTCGTTCGGACGACTCGGGCTCGGACAGTTCCGGATCTGGTTCGGACGACTCTGGCTCCAGCTCGGACCGCTCCGGTTCTGGGTCCGGCTCGGACGACTCTGGCTCTGGGTCCGACGACTCAGGTTCGGACCGTTCTGGATCCGACGACTCCGGTTCCCACTCGGGCCCCGACCACGCAGAGGACTCCGGTGGCCACGGATCCGACGACTGATCCCGCACGGGACAACTCCCCGGTCGAGCAGGTCTCGACCGGGGAGGTTCCGTTGCTCGCGGATGAACTGCTCGGGCCAGCGGCGCCAGCAGTGCCCTCGGATTCCGCGCGCGGGGACTCCGCGCCCGGAGATGCCGTGCCGGTGGACGAGCCGGGCTGGCGAACGCTCGGCGCCGAGGGTCGGCCGGAGACGGCGACCGACGACATCAGCCCGCGTCGCGTGCTCGGGCAGCTGGCCCTCGCCGTGCTCGCAGCACTCCTCGTCGTGGGGGTGCTCGGGACCCTTGCCGCCAGACAGCTGGCCGAGCGCGAGGCGGTCAACGATGCCGCGACCATCGCGAACGTCCTGGCCGAGGCGGTCGTGCAGCCGTCGCTCACCAGCGAGCTGCTGGCTGGCGACCCGGCAGCCGTGACGACCTTCGACCAGGTCGCCCGCAACCGTCTGCTCAGCGACACCATCATTCGCGTCAAGCTGTGGAACGCGCAGGGCCGAATCCTGTATGCCGACGAGAGCCAGCTCGTGGGTCGCACCTTCGAACTGACCGACACCCAACGTTCGGCCCTGTCCGACAGGTCGACGTTGGCGGAGGTCTCCACCCTCGATGAGTCCGAGAACGCGTTCGAGCAGGACGACAAGGCGGTGGAGGTCTATCGACCCGTGTGGACGCCCCAGGGCGAGGTCGCGCTGTTCGAGATCTACGTGTCCTACGACACCGTGGGGGCAAGGACGAGCCAGTTGTGGCGCGGCTTTGCCGGGGTGACCGCCAGCAGCCTCGTGCTGTTCGTCGTCATCGTGATCCCCATCGTCTGGCACCTGCTCCGACGGGTGAGGCGCGCCGAGGAGCAGCGTCTCGAACTGTTGCAGCGGGCCGTTGACGCCTCGACCGACGAGCGGAGCCGCATTGCCGCCACCCTGCACGACGGACCCGTGCAGGAGTTGGCCGCGACCTCGTTCACCGTGGCTGGCGCCTCCGCGACGGCCAGTGCCCACGGTGACGGCGCCCTGGCCAAGGACCTCGACGCTGCGGCCAGCGCGGTGCGGGCCAGCATCCGGTCGCTGCGCACGCTGCTCGTCGACATCTATCCCGCGAGCCTGGCCAGGTCCGGAGTTGTCGCCGCCCTGCAGGACCTCGCTCAGGCCACGCGTCGTGACGACCTCGCCGTGCGCGTCGACACGGACGACGAGGACCAACTCGCCCTGAGCGAAGACGCGTCCCGACTCCTGCACCGGGTGGCGCAGGAGTGCCTGCGCAACGCGGCGAAGCACGCCGGTCCTGCCGCGGTCACCGTCTCGCTGCACCGCGACGGACCGGACTCGGTGGTGCTGGACGTCGTCGACGACGGTGTCGGGTTCGACCTCGACGCTGCGGTGGACTCGCCGCCAGAAGGACACCTCGGCCTCCGCCTGCTGGCCGACGCCGCATCCCACCCGGGTGCGCTTCTCCAGGTCTCGAGCGGTCCAGGACGTGGCACGCACTGGCGACTCGCACTCTCCGGGACTCTGGGGGCGACGTCATGATCCGGGTCTACCTCGTGGACGACCACCAGCTCGTCCGGGCCGGAGTCACGACGCTGCTCGAGTCCGACCCGGGCCTGTCCGTTGTCGGCGAGGCGCGTGATGGGCAGGAGGCCGTGGCGGGCATTGGTGCAGCCTCACCGGATGTCGTCCTCATGGACCTGTCGATGCCCGTCATGGACGGTGTCGAGGCGACGCGGGCCATCCTCTCGACCCATCCCGACGTCCGCGTCCTCGTGCTGACCAGCTTCTCCGACAGGGAGCGGGTCAAGGAGGTCCTCGCTGCGGGCGCGATCGGCTACGTCCTCAAGGATGCGGAGCCGGCTGACCTCCTCGCGGCAGTGCATGCCGCTGCACGCGGCGAGGTACCGATCGACCCCCGAGTGGCCGGTGCGCTCCTTCCGTCCGCCGGCGGCCCCAGCGTCGCCGACCGTCTCTCGCCTCGCGAAACGCAGGTGCTCCGACTCGTCGCTCAGGGCCTCGCCAACAAGCAGGTCGCTCGGGCCCTCGGCATCACCGAACGCACCGTCAAGGCCCACCTCGGCCGCGTCTTCCGCGAGATCGGCGTCCTTGACCGCACGAGCGCCGCCCTCTGGGCCAGGGACCACCTGCCGGGTTCCTGAACTCACGGCATACGTGTTCTCAAAGGCCTTTCGGCTGTCGGTGCGCAGGTCTAGCGTCAGCGACATGGCAACCACACTGAACCCCTACATCCAGTTCCAGGACAACGCGCGCGAGGCGATGGAGTTCTACGCATCGGTCTTCGGCGGCGACCTCACCGTGTCGACGTTCGGCGAGTTCGGCGACCCGGGCGAGGCCAACGCGGACGGCGTCATGCACGCCCAGCTCGTCTCCCCCAACGGCCTCACGCTCATGGCCTCCGACACCCCTCCCGGCATGCCGCGCTCCGAAGGTTCGTCGATCACGATCAGCCTCTCCGGTGACGACAGCGACGAGCTGCGCGGCTACTGGGACAAGCTCTCCGACGGCGGTCAGGTGCAGATGCCGCTCGAGAAGCAGATGTGGGGCGACGAGTTCGGCATGCTGTCCGACAAGTTCGGCATCGCCTGGATGGTCAACATCGCCGGTGACCAGTCGGCCGAGCAGCCTGCGGCGGAGTGACCGAACGACGCATTCCATCACAGGCTGACGTCGACTGGCCCGTGCGCACGGAGCGGCTGCGGGATGCTCGACTCTGACTGGAAGGCTCTGGCGACATGACCGATGAGATGACGAACAACGACGCGGGTATGCCGCTCGCTCGCCTTGTCGACGCGGCCGAAGCTCTCGCTGCGACGCGTTCTCGGACGACCAAGACCGAAGTGCTGGCGGGGGTGCTCCGCGACCTCACGACGGGAGAGGTCGAGACCGCGGTTGGGTTGCTGCTGGGGCGAATTCGTCAGGGGTCGATCGGGCTCGGCTACCGGACCGTGCTGTCGGCCCGCGACGCCGCGACGCCGACAGCCGAGGGATCGCTGACCGTGAAGGACGTCGACGCCGTGCTGGACCGCGCGGCCGGCCTGTCGGGTGTGGGCTCCGTGAATGCTCGCAACGAGGCGCTGGTCTCGTTGTTCGAGCGGGCCACGGCGGTTGAGCAGGACTACCTCGTGCGCGCCTTCACGGGTGAGATGCGCACCGGAGCTCTGGAGGGAGTGCTCACCGACGGGTTGGCTCGGGCGGTGGGGTTGCCGCTGGCCGACGTCCGCCGCGCGGTCATGCTCAGTGGGTCCTTGGCCGGAACCGTGCGGCTGGCTCTGGCCTCACCCGAGGCACTGGCTGACGTTGGTTTGGCAGTGCTCACTCCCGTGCAGCCGATGCTGGCGTCTACGGCTGCTGATGTGGCTGCGGCGCTGGTCGTGACGGGTGCGGCCTCAGTCGAGCACAAGCTCGATGGCGCCCGAATTCAAGTGCACCGCAACGGTTCTGAGGTGCGGGTGTTCACCCGGTCGCTCGCGGACATCACCGCCCGGGTGCCCGAGATCGTCGAGGTCGCACTGGGGCTGCCCGTGGAGTCGATCATCCTCGACGGCGAGACCCTCATGCTCGACGACGACGGTTCGCCGCGGCCGTTCCAGGACACGATGAGTCGGTTCGGGTCCGACGAGGGACGTTCCGACGCGGTAGGTCTTCAGGTACTTGCGCCCCGGTTCTTCGACGTCCTCCATCGTCGACGGCGAGGACCTCATCGACCGGCCCCTCGCGGAACGGTTGGGGGTGCTGGAACGCGTGGCGCCGGCATACCGAATCGCTGGTGAGGTGACAGCGGATCCCGTTGTCGCGCAGCGGGTTGCGGCCGACGCGCTGGCCGCGGGGCACGAGGGCGTGATGATCAAGGGCGTCGACTCGACGTATGCGGCGGGGCGGCGCGGCAAGAACTGGGTCAAGGTCAAGCCGGTGCACACGTACGACCTGGTGGTGCTCGGGGTGGAGCGCGGGTCCGGACGGCGCAGCGGTTGGCTGTCGAACCTGCACCTCGGCGCGCGCGACCCCGAGGGTGAGTTCGGGCCAGCCGGTGGGTTCGTCATGGTGGGCAAGACCTTCAAGGGGCTGACCGACGAGCTGCTGCGGTGGCAGACGGAGACGTTCCCGGAGTACGCCGTGTCCGAGGACGGGTGGGCGCTGATGATGCGGCCCGAGATCGTCGTCGAGATCGCCATCGACGGGGTGCAGCGTTCCTCGCGCTATCCCGGTGGCGTCGCGCTGCGGTTTGCCCGGGTCAAGCGCTACCGGGTCGACGGTGCCCCCGGTGACCCTGCCCTGACCGACGCGAAGCCGGCCAGTGAGGCAGACACCATCCAGTCACTTCGCGCCCTCCTCCGTCCCTGACCCACCGGTCAGACGACTGGGTCTCGGTCCACCTGCCAGTAGCGCAGCTCGACCTCATCGAATCGGGACTCCAGAGCCTCCAGACCGGACGAGGTCTTCAGAGCGCGTTCGGATTCGGTGATGGGCAGGAGCCACAAGAACTCCACGTGCCGGTCGCCGACGTGTGTCGTCTGGAGCTCCTCGCCGAAGGGGTACGGCAGGCTGACCAGGAAGTGATCGCAGGCAGATTTCGGTAGCCAGGGCTCGCCTATGGGCATCGTGTGACCCAGGCCGAGCGTGCCGCCGCGGTGGTAGAAGACGGTCATGGCGAGCAACTCGACGGCCCTGTCCTCTGGCGACGCAGTACAGAGCATGAACTCCAGCCCGTGGTCCTCGTCGGCTGTCGCCGCCCAGCCGCCGACGGAGACGTACGTCCAGACATCGTCCGGTGAAGCCGGAGACACGCGCAGCACGCGAAAGTGGGGATTCTGCTCGAGGATCGGCCCAGCCGTCCACGTCAATGCGTCGACCGTCCGTCCCGCGAAGAAGCGACGGACATGCTCCTCCAGGGCGCCGCACACGTCGTCGCACGGCGGAAAGTCAGCCATTCCGCAAGTGTGCATGAGCACCTGGAATGGAGACACCTTGGCGTCCGCTCAATTCGGCATACGCGCTCGACTGCCACAGACCTGTCTGCGGGTAAGGAGCGGGCTCGGGCAGGCCGACATACAGTCGGGCAGATGATGCGACGTATGCGCATGTGGCCCGCCAAGAAGCGCGCGGCCCTGCTCTTCGGTGTTGCTCTGGGGTCGTGGCTGACACGTCACGTGGTGATGGCTCTCACCACATCCACGTCGCTGCGGTTGGCCGCGAATCTCGTCCTGATCGCGCTTGTTGTCTGGGTGGGGCTTGCGGTTTTTCGCACTCTGCTACGCGAGTCGGAAGAAGCAGCAAAGGAAAATCCACGCCCTTGGTAGCCCCACAGACACTCAACCCGGCATGAGCGGCGATGGGATCAGGACACGCCGGAGCGTGAGCTCAGGGCGAATCGGCCTCTCGCTCAGAGCCGTTCGACACGGTCGGCCTGTGGCCCGCGATCGCTCTGTCGCACCTGGTACCGGACCCGGTCGCCCTGGTACAGCTCCTCAACGCCTCGAAGAACCGACACGTGCACGAACAGGTCCTGCGCCTCCCGCATCGGGGGCGATGAAGCCGAACCCGCGCTCCGCGTCGTAGCGCTCGACCACTCCCTCACCGCCGCGCGCCGGGACGTCGGAGCCCTCCCGGTGTCCCGACCGAGCCCGGGTCGTCGACGTCGCGGGTGCGCCCCGAGGTGTCGAGCTGCGAGCGACGCGCACGTCGCGAGCCTGCGGGCCCTTCTCGCTCACGACGACGGCATACGTCACCCGGTCCCCCTCGCCCAGCTCGGCGAGCCCGTCGGCCAACTCCCGGACGTGGACGAAGACATCGGCACCGCCTGAATCGGGGGCGATGAACCCGAAGCCCTTGTCCCCGTCGTACCAGGACACGGTGCCGTCCGCCCCGTCGGATCCCACGGCCTGCTGGGCGGCCTGCGGGGCGGCCTGGGCTCCCAAAGGCAGCAGATGCTCGGCCTGCGGCCCCTTCTCCCCGTCGACGACGAGGAACGCCACCCGCTGCCCCTCCGAGACCACGCCGCCGCCCACGATGGCCGAACTGTGCACGAAGATTTCGGTTCCACCGCCGTCGGGCGTGATGAAGCCGTACCCCTTGGCGGGCTCGTACCAGGAGACGGTGCCGAGCACGCCCAGCGGTGTGTCGGCGGCCTGGTCGGCCGTGACCCGGACGCGGCGTGCCTGCGGGCCGCGGTCCCCCTCGCCGATCTCGAACTCGACCTGCTGACCCTCGCGGAGCAGCTTCATCGCGTCGTCGCTGACGATCTCGGACGCATGCACGTACAGGTCCTCGGCATCCTGACCGAGGGCGATGAAGCCGAACCCTCGGTCGGCGTCGAACCAGCGGACAGTTCCCTCGGTCACGGCTGACTCCTTGTCGAAGCTACGGTCGGTGTTCTCCCAGTGTCCCCGAGGGGACTGCGACCAGCGCACCCAGCGCCCGACAAGTGCTCGCACGGTCGTGGCACGACCCCACGAAATGCGGTAACTGCGTACGTCTCTGTTCGTCAGGCGTTTGGGACCGCCACCTCGTCAACGGACTCGACGTGGAAGTAGGCAACGACCCGTCGGCCCTCCGTGACGACCAGGACATCACCATCCCGTGCGCGATGTGGAGGAACGTTGTCGACGACGAGCCACCCGGCATCCGCTCGTGATCGCCATGCCGCACGATCCTTGACGCGGAGGACGACCGACGCGAGGCCAGCGTCTGCAGTGCTCGGCGGGACGAAGGCTGTGGCGACATAGTCCTGGTCGGCTGGGGTTGGCGGCGGGCCAAAATCGCGGCCGCCCTGGTCGCGCGTGAGCCACACGACGTAACCGTGGAACGGAAGCAGGGCATCGATTCGCACACGGAGCAGTCTGCCCGAGGCCTCCGTTACCAACCGTCATGATTGGCGCCGACCGACCTCACGCTTGCGGCAGATGAGTGCGTTTCGTGCGGCATGATCGCCTGCGTGACCGACCTCATCACCCAGTCCATCCACCGCCTCGAAGACGGTGGAGTGAGACTCGACCGGGGCCTTTCGGACGGGGAGGTGTCGCGGGTCCAAGACAGGCTCGGCTTCACTTTTGGCCCTGAGCACCGCGAGTTCCTCCAGTCGGCTGTGCCCGTTGGTGACTCGTGGCCGGACTGGCGTAACGACCCTGACGACGAGTTGCGAGACCGCCTCGACTGGCCCACCCGTGGCGTCATCTTCGACGTGCACAACAACGACTTTTGGCCTGTCTCTTGGGGTGATCGGCCCCTTGACCGGGACGACCGGGAACGCGAGGCCCGCGGACATCTTGCGCGCGTCCCGAGACTGGTCCCGGTCTACGCGCATCGATGCCTGACGTCAGACCCGAAGTTCAGACCCAGCCCGGTCTTCTCGGTCTTTCAGACCGACGTCGTCTTCTACGGCGACAACCTTCTGGACTACGTCGCCAACGAGTTCGGCGTGCCACCCCTGCACCCGTCCGTCCGGACTCACGTGCCGTTCTGGTCAGACCTCTCGGAGGGTGCAGAGGTGCGCGACCTGTAGGGCAGGCTCGCCGGCACAAGCGGATCGCCGCAGTTCCGTGCGTTCCCGGCACTGTCTTGACATCCGCTGGTTGACTGCTCGCGTGACATCCGACGACGCGACCACGCTGCCGATCACCGTCGATATTCGGAAGGTGGACGAGCATGGCCTGATCTCCAACTGGGACGACGCGACGAAGTTGTGGCTGTCATTCAACCAGCGGGAGAAGACCATCGGAATCGTGGGCAACCGGGCCGCGCTCAACTCGTTGGCGCGTCACCTCCTCACGCTGACCCAGCCAGAAGCTCGGCCCGGTTACAACCTGTACTGGGAGCCCGAGTCGGGCTGGTTCGAAACCGATGAGGCCGGTCTTCACATCAGCCTCACGGACTAGCGCTCATCGGCATGAGTTGCGCGTTTGGGCTTGGGTCAGCGGTTGAGGAAGGCCTGCATCGCGGCCTTGGCCTCGTCGCTGTTGAAGAGGCGTTCGGAGAGTTCGGCCATCTCGTCGCCTTGGGCGTCGATGTGGGCCAGCAGGTCTTGGTTGAGGAGTCGCTTGGTCTCGCGCAATCCCTGACTGGTGCCCTTCGCCAGGTCAGCGACGACGGAGTCGACCTCGGACGACACGTCCTCGGGTGCCACGACTCGGGAGATGAAACCCGCCGCCGCGGCCTCGGCCGCCGTGATGCGACGCCCCGACAGGAACAACTCCGACGCTGCGCGCGAGGTGAGCCGAGGCAGCAGGGTCAACGAGATGACTGCCGGCGCCAGGCCCAGTCGAACCTCGGTCAGCTGCATCGTGACGTCGTCCGCCGCGATGACGATGTCGGCCGCGCCCACGATGCCGAGGCCACCAGCGACGACCGGGCCAGCGAGTTCCACGACAACCGGAGTGTCCGCAGCGACGATCCGGCGAAGCATCGCGACGAGGGCAGCGGTTGCTCCGCTCTGACCCTTCGACGCCTCTGACAGGTCAGCACCCGCGCAGAACACCCGGTGGGCCGAACGCAGCCGGATGACCCGCACCTCAGGGTCGACGTCCGCCGCCTCGAGGTGGGCCGTGAGCTCGGTGACGAGCTGCCGGCTCAGGGCATTGCGGTTCGCTGGGCTGTCGAGGGTGATCGTTGCGACGGCGTCCTCGACGGACAGGTGAACGAGTTCGGTCATCGTCATCTCTTCTCGTGGGACGTCTCAGTAGGACTTCGGCAGGCCGAGGCTGAACTGCGCGATGAAGTTCAGCACCATCTCGCGGCTCACCGGAGCGATCCGCGACAGGCGCGACCCCGCAATCATGTCGACGAGTCCGTACTCTGCCGCAAGCCCGTTGCCACCATGCGTCTGGACGGCCCGGTCGACGGCGTTGCACACGGCCTCACCAGCCGCGTACTTCGCCATGTTGGCCGCCTCGCCCGCCGCCATGAGGTCACCGGCGACGAGCAGCGCACTCGCCTTCTGGGTCATGAGGCGCGCCATCTCGATCTCGATGTGGCTCTGCGCGAGCGGGTGGGCGATGCCCTGGTGCGCCCCGATCGGCTGGTCCCACACAGAGCGCTCCTTGGCATACGAGATCGCCTTGGCCAGCGCGAACCGCGCCATCCCGGTCGCATAGGACGACGCCATGATCCGCTCCGGGTTGAGCCCCGCGAAGAGCTGGGCGATGCCCGCGTCCTCCTGACCCACGAGGGCGTCGGCACCCACCCGCACGTTGTCGAAGAACAGCGTGAACTGCTTCTCGGGCGACACGATGCCCATGTCGATCTCGCTCGCCGTGAACCCCTCGGCGTCGGTCGGCACGATGAACAGCGTCGGCGACAGCTTGCCGGTCTTGGCGTCCTCGGTCCGCGCGACGACGAGCACGTGCGACGCCTCATCGACGCCGGAGATGTAGGTCTTGCCGCCCGTGAGCAGCCAGTCCTCACCGTCGCGACGAGCCGTCGTGATGATCTTGTGCGAGTTGGATCCGGCATCGGGTTCGGTGATCGAGAACGCCATCTTGAGCGTGCCGTCCGCGAACCCGGGGAGCCAGCGCTCCTTCTGCTCGGGCGTGCCGAACTGCGCGACGATCGTCCCGACGATCGCGGGCGACACGACCATCATGAGCAGCGGACACCCCGCCGCAGCAAGCTCCTCGCACACTGCCGCGAGGTCACCGATGTCACCGCCGCCGCCGCCGAACTCCTCCGGCACAGCCACACCGAGATAGCCGAGCTTCCCGGCCTCGGCCCACAGCTCGTCGGTCTTCTTGCCGGCCTTGGCGCACTCCGTGAAATACGTCGGGCCGTACTTCTTGCCCAGGTCACGCACGGCCTTGCGCAGCGCGCGCCGTTCCTCGGACTCGGTGAACAGAGTGCTCATGCGGGGTCTCCTGCGTCGGTTGCTTCGGATGTGTCGGAGTTGGCCGGGACGAGAACGGCCAGGACGGCGCCCGACGCGACCTGCGCGCCCACGCTCATCCGCACGTCAGTGACGACGCCGTCGGCCGGCGCCGTGATGGTGTGTTGCATCTTCATCGCCTCGAGCACGGCGATGACGTCGCCCTTGCTCACCGACTGCCCCTCGTCGACGGCGACCTGGACGACCACGGCGGGCATCGGCGCGAGCAGCGAACCCTCCTTCACGTCATCAGCCGGGTCGGTGAAGCGCGGCACGGTGTCGAACGAGACGCTGCCCAGCGGCCCGTCGACGTCGACGAAGTCCGCCCCGACCGCCACGCGATACGACTCCTCCACGCCACCGTGCGCCAGGACGACCGCGTCCGGCCCTGCGGAGCGCACGACGACATCGGGAAGATCCACGGCTTCGAGCCCGGCCCGACCAGCGCGATACGACGCGGTCACGACCTCGCCGCCATGACGGAACGAACGAGTCCGAGCCTGAGACGGAACGTTGCGGAACGCCGTCGGCACACTCCGGAGCACCCGGGCCTGCGCCGTGGCCGTGCTCGCCTGGGCCAGCGCCGCCGCGAGGGCGTAGCGACGCACCGCATCCTCGTCGACGCCCGCGACGGTCCAGGCGTCCAGCCGTTCGCCGAGCAGTGCCGTGTGCACCTCGCCAGCAAGGAACGCGTCGTCGGCCAGGATCTGGCGAAGCATTGCGGCGTTCGTCTTCACACCATGAATTCGGCTGCGGCGCAGCGCATCTCGCAGCATCCGCGCTGCAGCGATACGGGTCGGCGCGTAAGCGATCACCTTGGCGATCATGGCGTCGTAGTGGACACCGACCTCGCTCCCGGACTCGACCGCAGAATCCAAACGGATCCCGTATGCCGGTGAGTTCCGCTGCGCTGCAACCGGAACCGAACGCTGTGGCCCCGTCCAGTGCGAAGGTCCGCACGGTCCCGGTCTGTGCACGCCAGTCGTCGGCGGGATCCTCGGCATAGAGGCGCACCTCGATGGCGTGACCACCGACCGCAGCCGGAGGTTCCGCGTCCAGCGCGGTTCCTTCGGCCACCGCGATCTGCAGGGCCACGAGGTCGACACCGGACACGGCCTCCGTCACCGGGTGCTCGACCTGGAGGCGGGTGTTCATCTCGAGGAAGTACGCCTCGCCCGAGTCGAGGTGGGCATCGCGGACGAGGAACTCGACCGTCCCGGCCCCGACGTAGCCGATCGCCTTCGCGGCGGCCAAGGCGGCCGAGTGCAGCGTCGCCCGCACCTCGTCGCTGACGCGAGGCGCTGGCGCCTCTTCGACGACCTTCTGGTGGCGACGTTGGATGGAGCAGTCGCGATCGCCCAGCACCCAGACCGTGCCGTGGGTGTCGGCGAGGACCTGGACCTCGATGTGGCGAGCCGTCGGCAGATAGGGCTCGACGAACACCGCACCGTCACCGAACGCCGCAGCTGCTTCGGCCGACGCGGCAGCGAGCTCGCCAGCCAACTGCCCAGCCTCGGTCACGACCCGCATTCCGCGTCCGCCACCACCGGCCGATGCCTTGACCAGCAGCGGGAAGTCGGAGTCCACCAGCGCGTCGATGTCCACCGAGAGGATCGGCACGCCCGCGGCGGCCATGATCTCCTTCGCCCGCGTCTTCGAGCCCATCGAGTCGATGGCATCGGGCGTGGGCCCAACCCAGATCAACCCTGCCGCCTCAACCGCACGCGCGAATTCCCCACTCTCCGAGAGGAATCCATAGCCCGGGTGGATCGCGTCCGCCCCCGAGGCCAGCGCCGCCGCGATCACGAGATCACCGCGAAGGTAGGTGTCAGCGGGAGCGCTGCCCGGCATACCCACTGCGGTGTCGGCCTCGCCGACGAAAGGTGCGCCGGCATCGGCGTCCGAGTGCACGGCAACGGTCCGGATCCCCAGGGATCGACAGGTCGCAAAGATCCGTCGGGCGATCTCGCCACGGTTGGCCACGAGCAGGGTGCTGATCATCGTCTGGTTGCTCACGTCTCTCACATCCGGAAGACGCCGAAGCCGCCCTTGGCGCCCTCGACTGGGGTGTTGTGGATCGCGGACAGGCACATGCCGAGCACGGATCGGGTGTCACGCGGGTCGATCACGCCGTCGTCGTAGAGCATCCCGGACGTGAAGTAGGACAGCGATTCGTTCTCGATCTGCTTCTCGACCATGAAGCGCATGGCCTTGTCCTGGTCCTCGTCATAGACCTGACCGCGCCCCTCGGCAGCGGCTCGGGCCACGAGGCTGACGACGCCCGCGAGCTGAGCCGGCCCCATGACCGAGGACTTCGCGTTGGGCCAGCTGAACATGAACCGCGGGTCGTAGGCGCGGCCACTCATCCCGTAGTGCCCCGCCCCGTAGGACGCCCCGATGACGACCGAGAGGTGAGGGACCTTGGAGTTGGAGACGGCGTTGATCATCTGCGAGCCGTGCTTGATGATGCCGCCCTGCTCATAGGCCGCGCCGACCATGTAGCCGGTCGTGTTGTGCAGGAAGAGCAGCGGCGTGTCGACCTGGTTGGCGAGCTGGATGAACTGCGTTGCCTTCTGGGCCTCCTCGCTGAAGAGCACGCCCTGGGCGTTGGCGAGGATGCCGATCGGGTAGCCGTGCAGCCGGGCGAACCCGACGACCAGCGACGTCCCGTAGAGCGGCTTGAACTCGTCGAACTCCGAGCCGTCGACGATCCGGGCGATGACCTCGCGCGGGTCGAACGGCACCTTGAGGTCGTCGGGGACGATCCCGAGCAGCTCCTCCGCGTCGAAGGCCGGCTCGCGCACCGCGTCACTCGGCAGCGGACCAGCCTTGCGCCAGTTGAGGTTTCGCACGATCTGACGACCGAGGCGGATCGCGTCCGGCTCGTCCACGGCGAGGAAGTCGGCGAGGCCGGACGTCTTGGCGTGCATCTCGCCGCCACCGAGGGACTCGTCGTCGGACTCCTCACCCGTCGCCATCTTGACCAGCGGCGGACCACCGAGCGCCACCTTGGCCGCGCCCGCGACCATGACGACGTAGTCGCTCATGCCGGGCACATAGGCCCCACCGGCGGTCGAGCTGCCGAACACCAGCGCCACCGTCGGCACCCCCGCGGCACTCGACCGCGTGAGGTCGCGGAACATCGCGCCACCGGGGATGAAGATGTCCTTCTGCGTCGGCAGGTCGGCCCCGCCGGACTCGACGAGGTTGATCGTGGGCAGCCGGTTCTCGCGGGCGATCTGCGCGGCGCGCTGCACCTTCTTGAGCGTGTAGGGGTTGCTCGCACCGCCCTTGACCGTCGGGTCGTTCGCGACGACGAGGCACTCGACGCCCTCAATGACACCGATACCGGTGACGACCGACGCCCCGACCGGATAGTCCGAACCCCACGCAGCCAGCGGCGCCAGCTCGAGGAACGGCGCGTCCTCGTCGAGGAGCAGCTCGATCCGCTCGCGTGCAGTGAGCCGTCCACGGGCACGGTGCCGATCGACATAGCGCTCCCCGCCACCCGCACGCGCAGCGTCGAGGTGCGTCTCGAGCTCGCCCAGCTTGGCGAGATTGGCCTCGCGGAACGCGGCGAACGTCGCCGAGCTCGGATCCACGGTGGTCCTCATGTCACAGTCCCATCAACTTGGCGGCAAGGTCATTGAGCACTTCGGTTGCGCCGCCGCCGATGCCGAGGATCCGGACGTCGCGGTAGTGGCGCTCGACTTCTGATTCGCGCATGTAGCCCATCCCGCCGAAGACCTGGACGGCGTCGCTGACGACGCGTTCCGCGGCCTCGACGGCGGTGTTCTTCGCGAATACGGCCTCGAGAGTTGCCTTTCGGCGTTGCTCAGCGTCAGGTGCGTCGGGCAGACTCAGCCAGCTCGGCGGCATACGTGATGGCTTGTCGCGTGAGCGCGCGGGCGGCGGCGGTGCGGCGGGCCATGTCGACGAGAAGGTGTCGGATCACCTGCCGCTGCGAGAGCGACCTTCCGAACGTATGCCGGGTGCTTGCGTATGCCGTCGCGAGGGCTGTCGCTCGACTTGCCGTCGCGTGCGCCTGGGTCGCGAGGTTGAGCCGCTCGGAGACGAACTGCTCCATGATCAGGGCGAATCCGGAGTCGACCTCGCCGACGATGTGGTTGCCGGGCACGCGCACGTCGTCGAACGAGAGCTCGGCGGTGTCGGAGCAGTGCCAGCCGAGCTTGCGCAGGGGGCGGCTCACGGTGAGGCCCGGGGAGTCCTTGTCGATGACGAGGAGCGAGATGCCGCCGTGGCCGGGTTCGCCGGTGCGGACGGCTGTCGTGAGGAAGTCGGCGCGGACGCCGGAGGTGATGAAGGTCTTGGCACCGTTGACGATCCAGTCGTCACCGTCGCGGCGGGCGGTGGTGTGGATGGCTGCGACGTCGGAGCCACCGCTGGGCTCGGTGACGGCGAGGGAGCCGATGAGCTGGCCGTCGAGAGTGGGGCGGACGTAGGTGTCGATGAGGTGGGTGTCGCCGGAGCTGACGATGTGCGGTGTGGCGATGCCGTGGGTGAAGAGGGCTGCGATGAGGCCGCCGGAGCCCCCGGACTCGATGATCGCCTCGGTGACGAGGTTGGCGTCGACGATCGAACCGCCCTGTCCGCCAGCGCTTTCGGGGAAGCCGATGCCGAGGAGTCCGGCGCGCGCGGCGGCGAGGTGGAGGGAACGCGGGACTTCGCCGGCGTCCTCCCAGTCGGCGAGGTGCGGGACGATCTCGGCCTTGGTGAAGGCAGCCACGCTGGCGCGCAGGTCCTGGCGCTCGGGCGTCTCCCACTCGTTCACGGGAGCAGCTCCTGGGGGATGTCGACGTGGCGGGCGCGAATCCACTCGCCGAGCGCCTTGGCCTGCGGGTCGATGCGGGTGGAGGCGGCCACCCCTTCACCGAGGAGTCCGTGGATGACGATGTTGACCGCAGCGAGGTTGGGCAGGGGGTGGACGTCGACGTCGAGGTCGGCGGCCTCGGGCAGCAGGCGGCGGACCTCGTCGACGGTGAGCAGGTCACTCAGCCAGGCGAAGGCCTCGTCGCGGCGGGGGTGCTCGGCCGGGATCCAGAGCCCGACGTTGGCGTTCCCACCCTTGTCGCCCGATCGCGCATGGACGAGCCGCCCCAGCGGAACCCTCGACTTCGTGGCGCCCGCTACGGACACGGCGAGCTCAGCGAGAGGTGTCCGTGCGGGGCACGAAGTCGAATTGCGCAATAAGTCGGTGGTGGGGGCGGGGATGTCGAGGCGGGTGCCGTCACCGAGGACGACGACGTGGGGCACGTCGGTCTGCGGGACGTAGGCCGCACCGAAGACTCCATAGGGCGTGCCCGGCCCGGGCGGCCTGGTCAGCGCAAACCCCGGATAGGACGCGAGCGCCAACTCCACGGCCGCGCCGGAGAACGCGCGGTCGACGCGCTTCGGGTCGGTGCTCTTGACGTGACAGCGCAGGATCGACGTCGCCGCCTCCTGCGTCTGCGGGTCCTCGACGGTCGTGTTGACGAGCTGCCACTCGATGACTTCGGGCGCCTGGCCCGAAGCCGCGAGGGCCGCGTCGAGCTGCGAGCGCACCCACTGGGCCTTGCCCTCGATGTCGAGTCCGGTCAGGAGGAACTCCACCGAGTTGCGGTGGCCGGCGAGGCGGTTGAGCCCGACCTTGACCGTCTCCGGGGGTGCCGTCCCGACGACGCCAGAGATGCGGACCCGGTCGTCACCATCGCTGGCCAGGGAGATCGAGCCGAGGTGAGTCGTGACGTCCGGCCCGAGATAGGGCTCGGCCTGGACCTCGTAGACCAACTGAGCCGTGACGGTGTCGACCGTGACCGCCCCGCCGGTGCCCGGGTGCTTCGTGATGACCGACGTGCCGTCGGAGTGCAGTTCAGCGAGGGGGAATCCCAAGGGAAGGGGGGCAGGGGCGGGAGCACCCGGCATACCCTCCGCGTTTGTCGGACCGACGAAATCACGCCAGCCCGAGAAGTTGCCGCCGGTCGCCTGGGTGCCGCACTCGAGGATGTGGCCGACCACGACAGCGCCTGCGAGTTTGTCGAAATCCTCACGGCCCCAGCCGAATTCGAAGATCGCCGGCCCGACGACGACCGACGCATCGGTCACGCGCCCAGTGACGACGATGTCGGCGCCGGACCGCAGCGCCTCGGCAATGCCGAACGCGCCGAGGTAGGCGTTGGCCGTGACGACTCCCGCGCCCGCCTCCGCGAGTCCGAGTTCGTCGACGCGCGTGATGAGGTCGTCGCCCTCGACGTGGGCGACGGTGAGGTTGAGCCCGCGCTCGGCGATGAGGGTGCGGATCTGTTCGGCGCAGCCTGCGGGGTTGAGGCCGCCGGCGTTGGTGACGACCCGGACCTTGCGCTCGGCGATGAGCTCGAGGCAGTCACCGAGCTGGCGCACGAAGGTCTTGGCGTAGCCGGTCGAGGGGTCCTTGAGCCGATCGCGACCGAGGATGAGCATCGTCAGCTCAGCCAGGTAGTCGCCGGTGAGGTAGTCGAGTTCGCCGCCCTCGAGCATCTCGCGCATCGCCGAGAGGCGGTCGCCGTAGAAGCCCGAGGCGTTGCCGATCCGGATCACATCGGTCATGACGCGCTCCTGCGCTGGGGTTCGGCGCCGGGAGGACCAGCGAAGGCCTGCGCGATGCCGAGCCAGCGTTCGGCATCCAAGCCGGTCGCCACCAGGTCAGCGTCGTCACGGTGAAGTCGACGGGTCACGAGCAGTGCGAAGTCCCACCCGTCGCCGTTCACGCGCTGCTCGGCGTCCTCGGGACCCCAGGCCCAGACGTCACCAGTCGGTCCGGTCAGCTCCACCCGGAACTCCTCCGTCGGCGGCGCGATTCCGTGGACCTGGTGGGCAAAGCCGCGAGTGCGTACGCCGAGGAAGGCGACGTGGCGGGCCCGGTCTGTCCGCGGCACATCGACACCCAGCGCGGCCGCGACGTCGTGGGCGTGCGCCCACGTCTCCATCATCCGAGCGGTGGCCATCGAGGTCGGCGCCATGGGCGGGCCGTACCACGGGATGCGTGCATCGTCGGGGCAGCCGCGCAGGGCTTCGACCAGCGCCTCGCGCCCCGCCCGCCACCGCGTGAGCAGGTCTGCGGGAGCGAGCTGGGCCAGCTCCTCGGCACCTTCGTCGACAAAGGTGAGGGGTCGTTCGGCGGCCGCCTCGAGCAAGGCTCTAAAACCGGCGGGGTCGGTGATGGCAAGGACGGACGCCTCGTCCGTCCACAGCAGGTGGGCGACCTGGTGCGCCACCGTCCAGCCTGCGGCCGGAGTGTCGAGCTGCCACACGGCCTCGTCGGCTGCGCCGCTGATCCACGCGTCCAGCTGCTCGGACTCGGCGGTCAGGTCCGTGAGGACGGCTTCCAGTCGTGCGTTCATGGTCGCTCCAGATTCGTCGGTCGAGTTCGCGGTCGAGCACGTCAGCCCAGGCGTCGAGCAGACCGGCGCGGCGGGCGGAGTCATCGGACAGGGTCGAGGCCAGGGCCAGGCCGCGCATGAGGTCGAGCGTTGCCTGCACGAGAGCCCGGTTGTTGCCGGCCTTCTCGTCGATGTCGAGGGTGGCGACGAGGCGCCGGTGGGCCTCGCGGCCAAGTCGCCTCTCGAGGGGTGCCACCGCGGCGCGCAGGTCAGCGTCGGTGCGGGCCGCAGTCCACAGGTCGAGCGCGGCAAAGAAGACCGGCCCGACGTACTGCTGGCTCACGCTCTCGAGGATCGCCCGGATCCGCTGCGGCGCCGGCCAGCCCGTCGAGGTCGACCATGGCCTCCTCGGCGCGACGGTCCGACAGGTACTCGACGGCCGCGAGGACGAGGTCCTGCTTCGTCGGGAAGTGGTGGAGCTGAGCACCGCGGGAGACACCGGCCCGGCGGGACACCTCGGTCGTCGTCGTCCCGGACCAACCGAGGTCGACGAGGCACTCGATCGTGGCGTCCAGAAGCCGCTGGCGCATCGCACGGGTGCGTTCCTCCTGCGGGACCCGCTCTGGTCTCTCCATTCGGCCAGCCTGACCCACAATCCACAAACAGTCAAGGCTGACTGTTTGTGATCTCCGCGGACTGCGGCCGCCAGCTTTGGGCCCATAGTGAGCGCATCGGCAGGGCGACGTGATGTCCGGGAGGCAGTCCAGGGTGGGGCGATGTTCGGGCTCATCTTCGGCGTGGGCGCCTTCCTCGTCCTCCTGACCTCCATGGGTCTCGACTACTGCTCGACTCGCGACGCCCCAACCGAGAACGTCACCGTTGTTTCCTCGAGCGCACCGGACACGCAAGACGGCTCTGCGGCCCCCGATCGCTGCGA
Organism: uncultured Actinomycetota bacterium; assembly: GCA_963807825.1. GTDB lineage: Bacteria > Actinomycetota > Actinomycetes > Actinomycetales > Dermatophilaceae > Knoellia. The sequence continues at coordinate 32,811 of CAWEDC010000003.1, read as the reverse complement.
CCCGATACACCCGGCGTGCGCACGACGCTTCCCTCGACGTCACCACCAGCCCGGACTCCCCGCCGAGTTCAGCATCGCCCAATGCCCGTGTGGGAGGAGACAGTCTGGCGACCATCCTGCAGTGCGCCGCACCGGGACGTCCGCGGATGACTTCGCATCCCGATCCCTTCGATTCCGCGTGCAGATGGATCTGCACGGCAGCGCCTTTGGCGGCGTCGCCTGCACGGTCATGCTGTCGATGGCTGTGGCCTGGGAACTGGGCGCGTGCGACGTTCGCGCCGCCGCAGAGCCGCCGCGCGAGCAGTCGCCCGCGAGACAGCGCGCTGACGAGTGACGGACCCATCCGGTGAACGGGCCCGACTCCGAAGAAGACCCGTGGCCACTGCAGCACCCTCACTGACCCGTTTCGACGCCCCCGAACCCGAAGAATCGCGAGCGACGATCCTCATGCTCCACGGCGGCAAGCCGAACTCACACGCCGTCGTGGGCGACAGGAGCGCCTCGTGGCAACGCAGCGCCCGGATGGCGCGCTCCATCACCGACCGCGCGCACGAAGCCGGCACCGACGTCTGGCTGCTGCGCTACAGCGAACGCGGCTGGAACCGCGACGGCGCAGGTCGGATCGCCGATGCCCGCTGGGCGCTGGACCAGATCCGCACCGCCCACCGCGACCGGCCAGTCATCCTCCTCGGGCACTCCATGGGAGGTCGGGTCGCCGTCCACGTCGCCGACGACCCGTCGGTGGTGGGCGTTGTCGCACTGGCCCCGTGGTGGGAAGGGACCGACCCGGTCCACACCCTCGCCGGCCGATCCCTCATCGCTGCCCACGGTCGACGCGATCGCCTGACGTCCTTCGCCGAAAGCCAGCGCTTCGTCGGACGCGCGCGATCAGTGGCCACCCAGGCCGAGTTCGTCGACATGGGTCCGCTCGGTCACTACATGATCAAGGGAGCCAGCGCCTGGAACGACGTGGCCATCGAGTCGGCCCTGCGCCTCCTCACGCCCGCCAGCCGAGGGCTATGAGGCGAGGATCGACGCAGGCGTCGTCGATGCTGCCGTGAGGACGTCAGCCTCGGGCAGTCCTGCGACCTCGATGGCCCAGCGCACACAGTCGGCCAGCGTGGACGTCGAACCGGCGATCGATCCGCGCCCCGAACCACCGTCGGCCAGCCGCGCCACCCCGTTGGCCACCTCGACCTCGAGCGTCCCGATCGCATAGGCGCCATCGCCCAGTCCGGTAGCCGCCATCGCGTCCGACACGAGCGCGATCTGCTGCGGCCCAACGGTTTCGAAGACCATGCGCACCACATCAGCCGCCAGGTGCACCCCGTCGGCGATGAGCTCGACCACACACTCGCCGCGCCCCGCAGAGGCGAGCGCCGCCGCAACGGGACCACCGGCACGGTGGTGGAAGGGCGGCATACCGTTGAAGAGATGCGTCACGAGCGGTGCGCGACCGCACGCGTCGGCGACCGACGCCAACGTCCGCGAGACCACGTCCGCTGACGCGTCCGTGTGTCCGACAGCGGGGAGTATGCCGTGTCGCGCGAGTGCCGCGACCAGCTCACCCGAGCCGGTCCGCTCGGGAGCAAAAGTCCACTGCACCAACGCATCTGGCGCGCCAGCCTCGACACAGGTCGCCACGAGCGACTCGACGAGGGCCAGGTCCGGGTCGGTGAGGACGGAGGGGTCGTGGGCGCCGCGACGCTCCTCCGACAGGAACGGGCCTTCGAGGTGGATGCCGGCCAGCTGGCCCGAAGCCACGAGGGGCGCCAGCGTCGCGACCTGACCGATGAGGGTGTCCGCGCGACCCGAGACGAGGGAGGCGACCAGCGTGCCAACGCCCGCCGCGTGATGGTGCTCCGCGGCTGCGGCCGATCCTGCTGTGTCGCGCCCGAATTCGTGCCCGAGGGCGCCGTGGCAGTGCAGGTCGACGAGAGAGGTCATACGACCATCCTGCCTTGTGTGCCTGAGCGCGAGCCATAGCTCGCGCTCAGGCACACAAGGCGAGGGGTCAGCTGGTGGCGAGGGCCTTCTCGATGTCACCGGTGATGGACTCCGGCTTGGTGGTCGAGCCGTAGCGCTTGATCACGTTGCCGTCGCGGCCGACGAGGAACTTGGTGAAGTTCCACTTGATCTTGCTGCCGAGGAGGCCGCCCTTCTCCTTGCGGAGCCACTCGAAGAGCGGGTGCGCGTCGTCGCCGTTGACGTCGATCTTGTCGAACATCGGGAAGCTCACGCCGTAGTTGCGCTGGCAGAAGGCGCCGATCGCCTCGGCCTCACCCGGCTCCTGTCCGCCGAACTGGTTGCACGGGAAGCCGAGGACGACGAGGCCCTGGTCCTGGTGCTCCTTCCAGAGCTTCTCGAGACCCTCGAACTGGGGGGTGAAGCCACACTCGGAGGCGGTGTTGACGACAAGGACGACCTTGCCGGCATACGCACTGAGGTCCTGCGGCTCGCCCTCGAGGGTCGTGGCGGAGAAGTCGGACAGCGTCTGTTCAGTCATGTTCCGACACTATAACCCGCGCCACTAGACCGACTTCGTCGAGAACTCAGACGCAGTGGACGGTCGTGCCCAGCTCTCGCAGCTCCGCCACTCGCGGGTCCTTGTCGTCCGCCGTCGTCACGATGTGGGTGATCTGCCCGACGTCACAGATCTCGGTGAAGGCGCGCTCCCCGAGCTTGGTCCCCGCGGCGACGACGATGACGTCGCGGGCGCGCTCGACCATGAGCCGGGACACGGCGGCCTCGTCCTCGTGGTGGCAGGTCGCTCCCTCGCGGGCGGACAGACCGTTGACGCCGAGGATGGCGACGTCGATCCACAGCTGGCTCAGCCCGGCCGTGGCCAGGGGTCCGGTCACTTCGTAGGACTCGGGCCGGGGAATCCCGCCGAGGCAGACGCAGCGCACGTTGGGTCGCAGGACGGCCTCGACCGCGATGTTGAGCGCGCTCGTCACCAGGGTGAGGCCGCGTGAACTGAGGTCCTCGCGCGCCGTGAGACTGCGGGCGACCGTCGTCGTGGTCGTCCCGCCGTTCATCGCGACGACCGCGCCGGGCTCGACGAGCGCCACGGCCGCGGCGGCAATGCGGTCGAGGTCGGAGTCGTTCTGGCTCGAGCGGTAGCGATAGGGCAGCTCATAGGCGACCGACGTGGCGACGACTCCACCGTGGTTGCGCGTGACGAGCTGGCGCCGGGAGAGTTCGGCGAAGTCCCGGCGGATCGTCGCCTCGGACACGTCCAAATGGGCGGCGGCGTCGGTGACGCTCAACCGCCCCTTGGTGGCCAGCAGATCGAGAATGGCCGACAGACGGGAGGCTCGTTGGCGAGGTACTTCGCTGGCCAAGGAGGTGCGCGAGGACATGGCGAGACTGTAGCGCGCACTTCACGCAGTATCGAGGGGTTGTGGTGCATGACTCTGCCCACTTAGGCTATGACTCAAGCAGTTTCGAGCAAATACCCCCACGTGAGGACATGTCATGACGTTTCTCGAGCAGGAGATCGCCACTCAACCGGACAACTGGGCCGCCGTGGTCAAGCGACTGCCCGAGGTCGCCGACGTTCTCCCCAAGCCCGGTGAGCGCGTCGCGACCATCGGTTGTGGCACCTCGTGGTTCATGGGGCAGGCGTATGCCGTCCTGCGCGAGTCCCTGGGTCAGGGCGTCACCGACGCCTTCGCGGCCAGTGAGCACCAGCTGGCGCGGGGCTACGACCGGGTCGTCGTGATCACCCGTTCGGGCACGACCACCGAGGTCATCGAGGTCGTCGAGCAGCTCAGGGCCGCCGGCACCCCGCACGTCGCGCTCGTTGCCACGGCCGGTACCGCCGTCGCCGAGGCCGCCGAGTCGCTCATCCTCCTCCCCGAGGTCGACGAGCAGTCCGTCGTCCAGACCCGCTTCGCCACCACCGTTCTTGCTCTCCTGCGCGCCTCCCTCGGCGAGTCGCTCGACAAGGCGATCGCCGACGCACGCGAGGTGCTCGCGGAACCGGACGACACGGCATACGCCGGGTTCTTCGATGCGGAGCAGGTGAGCTTCCTCGGGCGCGGCTGGACCAACGGGCTGGCCAACGAGGCCGGCCTCAAGCTGCGCGAGTCGGTGCAGTTCTGGGCCGAGTCCTACGCCGCGATGGAGTACCGCCACGGCCCGATCAGCATCGCCGCTCCCGGTCGCGCGACCTGGGCGATCGGTGACGTGCCCGAGGGTCTGGCCGAGCAGGTCCGCGCCACCGGTGCGCACTTCGAGCACCGCGACATCGACCCGATGGCCGAGCTCGTGCGCCTGCACCGCTACTGCCTCGCGCGCGCGCTCGCCGCGGGCATCAACCCGGACGAGCCGCGCAACCTCACCCGTTCGATCATCCTCGAAGACGCCTCCTTCGCCGGCTGATGACGCTCTCACCACTCGCGCCACTCCTGGCGGAGGCGCGTGCGGCCGGTCGGGCACTCGCCGCGTTCAACGTCATCCAGATCGAACATGCCGAGGCGTATGCCGTTGCAGCAGAGCGCTCTTCGCTTCCGGTTGTCATGCAGATCAGTGAGAACTGCGTGCGCTACCACGGGTCACTGCGGCCGATCGCTGCGGCGACCCTGGCGATTGCCGAGGCCTGCTCGCAGCCCGTCGTCGTCCACCTCGACCACGCGGAGGACGTCTCGCTCGTCGAGGAGGCCGTGCGCCTCGGGCTGACGTCGGTGATGTTCGACGGGTCCAAGCTGACCGACGACGTCAACCGTGAGACGACCCATCGCGTCGTCGAGCTGTGTCACGCCGCTGGCATCAGCGTTGAGGCCGAGCTCGGTGAGGTCGGCGGCAAGGACGGCGTGCACGCGCCGGGAGTGCGCACGGACCCGGGCGACGCCGCGCGGTTCGTGGCCGACACCGGTGTCGACGCCCTGGCGGTGGCGGTGGGTTCGTCGCACGCCATGACCGAACGCAGCGCCGTCCTCGACAACGAGCTCATCGCGGCGATCGCGGCCCAGGTGCCCGTGCCGTTGGTGCTGCACGGGTCGAGCGGGGTGCCCGATGACGGACTGGTGTCCGCGGTGTCCGCCGGCATGACCAAGGTCAACATCGCGACCCACCTCAACCAGGTGTGGACGCAGGCGATGGTGCGACGGCTCGAGGAGTCAGCGACGGTCGACACCCGCAAGTACCTCGGTGCCGCTCGCGACGCCGTGGCCGACGAGGCCGAACGCCTCCTCCGCCTCCTCGCCCTCACCCGCTGAGCCGGGGGCTGGGTCAGGGGCGTCAGTGTTCCTTGATGTCCACGTCGTCGAGGAGGCTCTCGACGTCGGCGCGGTCGATGACACCAGCCACCGTCTGACGCACCGCTGCCGCCGACCAGGCGACGCCGACCCGCAGGACCTCGGGCCAGTCGACCTCGTCGCGGGGCGTGCCGTCGAGACCCGCAGAGATCGCCGCAGTCAGGGCATCGCCCGCACCGGTGGCGTTGCCCGCGCCGGGAGTGCGCGGTCGCGCCTCGATGACCCGACCGGTCGACGTCACGAGGATGAGCCCGTCGGCGCCACGCGAGACGAGTGAGGCCCAGGCCCCGGCGTCGACGAGGGCATGAGCTGCCTGCAGCGGGTCGGTGATGCCGGTCATCGACGCGGCCTCGGACTCGTTGGGCTTCAGGAACGCCGGTGTCGCGTCGAGCACCTCGTTCACCCAGCGCCCACGACCGTCGACGACGAGCTCGGCTCCGGCGTCGGCCGCCGCGGTGCACAACGAGACGATCGCGTCATCGGGGGTCGACGGGGGCAGGCTGCCCGACACCGTGAAGACGTCACCGGGTCGGCAGCTGGTGCGCACGATCTCGGTCATCTCCTCCCAGACCTCGGCAGGCTGTGGTGAGCCCTGCTCGTTGAGGACCGTGGCGAGCCCGTCGGAGCTGTAGACGGCGATGGAGCGACGCGTGGTGACGGGCGACTCGACGACGCGCAGTCGCACACCGCGCTGGGCTGCGTCCTCCTCGAAGAAGCCGCGGTGGCCCTCCCCGACGGGGGCGATGGCGACGTGCTCGACGCTCATGCAGGCCAGGACACCGGCGACGTTGAGACCCTTGCCTCCCGCGTGCGTGCCGGTGATCGACACCCGGTGGCTCTCGCCGACGTGAAGTCTCGGCACGGCATACGTGATGTCGATGGCCGGATTGGGGGTCAGGGTGAAGATCACGCGGTGGCCTCCATGGCGAGAAGTGTTGCTCCGAGAGCGCCGGCTCGATCCCCGAGCGCGGCTTGGGTGACGGTGATGCGTTCGTGGCCGATCGCGTGGACGAGCCTGTCGCGCAACGGATCCAGCAAGGTGGCACCCGACAGGGCGAGACCGCCGCCGATGAGGACGACGCGTGTCCCCGCCGCCGCACACACCGGGCCGATGACCCGGACGAGGGCGTCGATCGCGCTGTGCCAGATGCGGATGGCCTCAGGATCGCCGTCATCGACCGCTCGACTGAGGGTTTCGGCGTCACCCTCGCGGCCGAGCTCGCGCCAGGTCCGACCGAGCGCGGCGGCACTGGCCACGGCCTCGAGGCAGCCGTGGCGCCCACACCCGCAGATGCGGGCCATCGGGCTGCGACGATGACGTGGCCGATCTCCCCGGTCCATTCCGAGCCCGCGACCACACGTCCGCCGGCCAGCAGAGCACTGGCAATACCGGTGCCGAGAGGGACGAACAGCGCATCGGGCACGCCCACAGCCGCGCCGAGATGGAACTCCGCGAGCAGCCCGGCGCGCACGTCGTGACCCGTGGCCACCGGCACGTCGAACCGGGCCTGGAGCAGTTCGCGCAAGGGAAGATCGCGCCAGCCGAGGTTGGCCGACCACGACGCTGTGCCGGTCGTCTCATCGACGAGCCCGGGGACGACGGCTCCGACTGCGGCCAACTCGCCATCGATGCCCTCTGCGCGCGCCAGTTCGAGCAGCGTCGCGACCGTGTCGGTGATGACGTCGACGATGGCGTCGCCCGGACGATCGGGCGTGGAAGCGGTGTGGGACACCACAACTGAGCCGTCCGAGTCGGACAGCATCGACTTGACGCGAGTGCCCCCCACGTCCACACCAGCCACGAGCGTCATTGCCACGGCGCAATTCTAGGGTCCGCGTCACGATGCTCGGTGCGGCGTTCCACTCGGTGGCGAAGGCGTGGGCGGCCCCGATGAGGAGCACGGCGAGCACTTGACGATGCAAGTGTTTCAGGCGGCAGGCACTAGAGTGTTCTCAGCGGTCCGCACTGTTCTGCCTCGGACCTGCTTCTTCTTTCTCACTGTCGATGCCGATGCGCCGCGACTTCAGAGATTCGACGAGGACAACACTGACGTTGATCTTTCGTCGTGACTCGGTACGCGCCGGGCAGAACCGACTGCATCAGAACTCTCTGGAGTACTCCTTCGTGTCCACTGACACTCTCACCACCCCTGCCCAGAACTCGTCCGACGACACCGCCGGCTTCGGCCGTCTCGGCGTCCCCGAGTCCCTCGTTCGTGTCCTCGCCGACCGCGACATCCTGTCGCCCACGCCGATCCAGGCCGCGACCCTCCCCGACAGCCTTGCTGGTCGCGACGTCCTCGGACGTGGCCGCACCGGCTCCGGCAAGACCTACGCCTTCCTCCTCCCGATGCTGGCGCGTCTCGCCGCCGGCGGCAGCCGCCGTCAGGCGAAGCGCCCCCGTGCGCTGATCCTCGCGCCGACCCGTGAGCTCGCCATCCAGATCGACGAGGCACTCGCCCCGCTCGCCCAGCCGCTCGGCATCACGTCGAAGACGGTCTTCGGTGGCGTCGGCCAGGGCCCCCAGGTCAACGCGATCACCCGCGGCGTCGACGTCGTCGTCGCCTGCCCCGGTCGCCTCGAGGACCTCATGAACCAGGGTCACGTCATCCTCGACGCCGTCGAGATCACGATCCTTGACGAGGCCGACCACATGGCCGACCTCGGCTTCCTCCCCGTCGTCAAGCGCATCCTCGACAAGACGCCGCGCAACGGTCAGCGGATGCTCTTCTCGGCCACGCTCGACGCCGGCGTCAACACGCTCGTCAAGCGCTACCTCACCTCGCCCGTCACCCACGAGGCCGACTCGGCCCAGTCGCCGGTGTCGACGATGAGCCACCACGTCCTCCACGTCACGGCCGACGGTCACCTGCAGGTCCTGCGCGACCTCACCGCCGCCCCCGGTCGCAAGGTCGTCTTCACCCGCACCAAGCACCGCGCCAAGAAGATCGCCCGCCAGCTCAACGCCGAGGGCATCCCCGCGGTCGAGCTCCACGGCAACCTGAGCCAGAACGCCCGCACCCGGACCATGGACGCGTTCCACGCCGGCACGGCGCACACGCTCGTTGCGACCGACATCGCCGCCCGTGGCATCCACGTCGACGACGTCAGCCTCGTCATCCACGCCGACCCGCCCGTCGAGCACAAGGCCTACCTGCACCGCTCCGGTCGTACCGCTCGTGCGGGCAACTCGGGCACCGTCGTCACGCTCATGACGGACGACCAGGTCCGCGACGTCCGCGACCTCACCCGCAAGGCCGGCATCAACCCGACCACGACCAGGGTCCACGCCACGCACCCGCTCCTCACCGAGCTGGCTCCGGGCGAGCGCACCTTCCCCGGCGCGTTCATCGTTCCCGGTGCCGCAACGCAGGGCTCCGGCCAGCGTGGTGGCGGCGGTGGCGGTCAGCGCGGCGGTGGTCAGCGTTCCGGCGGTGCCCGCTCCGGCGGCCAGCGCTCCGGCGCTCCCCGTTCCGGCGCTCCTCGCGGTGGCTCGTCCACCGGTGGCGGCCAGGGCGGCGGCGGTCAGCGTTCCTCCGGTGGGCAGCGTCCCGCCGGTGGCCAGCGCAGTGGCGGCCCGCGTCGCTCCGGCAACGGCGGCTCCGGCGGCGCTGCGACGTTCTCGTCGCAGTCGCGCGGCTTCCGCGGCTGATCCACTGAACGGCTGACCCACAGCACCAAGCACAACCCTTCACGCACCCCGCGGGACCTGCCAGCATGAGCTGGTGAGAGTCCCGCGGGGTTCGTTCATCTGCGCCGTCGTGCTCGGCGTGGTCCTCGTCGCCGTCGGCGGGCGCTACGGCTACCACCGCGACGAGCTCTACTTCATCGAGGCCGGGCACCACCTCGCGTGGGGCCAACCCGACCAGCCGGTCCTCGTCCCGATCCTCGCCGCGGCCTGGCACACCATCGTCGGTGGACACCTCTGGGCGTTCCGCATCCTGCCCGCCGTCGCCGCCGCCCTCACGACGATCGTCGCCGTCGCTCACCTGTCGCGAGCTGGGCGGAAGCCGACGCCACCAGGTCGCCGCCTCCGTCCTCACCGCCGTCACGTCGATCGTCCCCGGGACCGGCCACCTCTTCTCGACGACGACCTTCGACCTGCTCGGCACGGCCACGACGATCTGGCTCCTCATCCGCGCCCTGCGCGACCGCCGCCTCACCTCGTGGCTCCTCGTCGGACTCGCCGCCGGCATCACCGCCGAGGTCAAGGTCCTCATCGCATCGGTCCTCGCGAGCTGCGCCGTCGGCATCGTGCTCACCGGCCAGCGCCGCGCCCTGCTCGCGCCGGGACCGTGGGTCGCAGCCGTCCTCACCGCGCTCCTCGCCGCCCCCTTCCTCCTCTGGCAGGCCTCCCACGGCTGGCCCATGCGCGACGTCGCGGCCAACGTCGCCGCCGGTGGCTCGACGTCGTCGGCCGATCGCGCCACCGTCATCCCCCTGACGTTCCTCATGGTCGGACCGTTCCTCTCGATCGTGTTCGTGATCGGTCTCGTCCACCTCTGGAAGCGACCGGACTTTCGCTGGCTGACGATCGCGTATGCCGTGTTCCTCGTTTTCGTCGTCGTCTCCGGTGGCAAGGCCTACTACCCGGCAGGCTTCTTCCCCGCCGTCCTCGCCGCGGGCGCCATCCCCACGCTCGACTGGCTCGACGCCCGACATCGAACGCGCCTCGCCGCAGGCCTCCTCGCCATCGCGTCGATCCCGACGGCCCTGTTCTCGTTGCCGCTCGCGCCACCGGGCTCGGCCGTCTTCGAGGTGGCCACGGCGGTGAACCCGGACGGGGCAGAGACGGTGGGCTGGCCGGCATACGTCGACACGATCCGCGAGGTGAGCCGAGCGCTCCCGGACCGTGACAACGCCATCGTCCTGGCACGCAACTACGGCGAGGCGGGCGCGATCAGCCTGGCCCGCCGCGCAACGGATGCCGACCGCTCACTGTTGCCGCCGGCATACTCCGGACACAACGGATATGCGGAGTGGGGGCCACCGCCGCCCAACGCGACCACGGCGATCGTCATCGGGTTCTGGCCGGACGCCGACCTGGCCGCGACCTTCTCGACGTGCACGGTGCAGACCCACCTCGAGACGCCGGAAGACATCGACAACGAGGAGAACGGCGCGCCGGTCCAGGTGTGCACCGGGCTCGAGCGGCCCTGGAGCGAGTCGTGGCCCGCGCTGCGCCGTCTCGCGTGACGGCGGACTCCTCACATCCACGGCAAACAACCAGACTCGGCAGGTAGCGTCGGCAGCCGAGCCCAACCCCCACAGGAGCCTTCAATGGAGTCGAGCACCCTTGCCGTCAGTGCGAACGATGGCACGTCGCTGCACACCTACCGCTGGTTGCCGGACGGTCCGCCGCGCGCCATCGTGCAGCTCGCGCACGGCATGGCCGAGCACGCGTCGCGCTACGAGCGGTTCGCGCAGGCCCTGACCGGCGCTGGCTACGCGGTCTATGCGAACGACCACCGCGGCCACGGCCAGACCGCATCGGCTGCGGACCACGGCTACTTCGCCGACCACGACGGGTTCAACACCGTGGTCACCGACATGAGCACGCTGAGTGAGTTCGCCCAGGCCGAGCACCCCGGCGTGCCGCTCGTGCTCTTCGGGCACAGCATGGGTTCGTTCCTCAGCCGCGCGTATGCCGCCCAGCACGGCGCTCGTCTTGCGGCTCTCGTTCTCAGCGGCACCGGTGGCGATCCCGGTCCGCTCGCTGCTGTCGGCAAGCGAGTCGCCGGTGTCCAGGCCCGGCTTCGCGGCCGCCACCACCCGTCCGGGCTGATGGACAAGCTCACGTTCGGGCAGTTCAACTCGAAGTTCAAGCCCAACCGCACCGCCTTCGACTGGCTGTCGCGCGACGACGCCGAGGTCGACAAGTACGTCGCGGACCCGTTGTGCGGCAACGTGTTCAGCGCCGCCTTCTACGCCGACCTGCTCGGCGGGCTGCAGCAGATCAACAGCTCGAGCGCCTTTGCCGCGGTCCCGCGCGACCTGCCGATCCTCGTCATGTCGGGAGAGCTCGACCCCGTCGGCGACAACGGCAAGGGTCCGCGCGAGGTCGCTGACAAGTACCGCAAGGCCGGGGTCACCGACGTCACCACGACGATCTATCCCGAGGGCCGTCACGAGGTGCTCAACGACTCCAACCGTGACGAGGCCACGGCCGACGTGCTCGCCTGGCTCGACCAGCACCTCCCCACGCGCGACTGACCGAGCTGCCCGCCTGACTCACCGCCGGAGTCACTGCTGGATCGCGGCGGCCGTGTATCTGACCCCGCAGTGACGCCTCCTGTTCCGTGACGAGCCCATCCCGGGCTCACGGAACACGGAGGATTCACATGACCAGCGGAGCAGATGTCATCAGGGCCTTCGCCCAATACCCCCACGACCACGAGTCGTTCCTGGAGTACCTCGCCAGGCACAACAACAAGATCTGGGAGATCATCGGCGGCGGGCCCCAGGGTCCGGGCGGTGTGGGCCGGGTGGCCCTCAACCCCCAGCCGATCCCGCCCGGAGAGGCCGGTCGCGTGGCGCTCCTCGCCGTGGCGCGCGGCATCATCATCGTCGGCGGACGCAGCAAGACCGCCCAGACCGCCTTCATGGAGGACATCGAGGAATGGTGCGGCACCAAGTGGCCGCGGCGTTGGCCATGGCCCGGCCCGGGTCCGTTCCCGGAGCCCGATCCTCGACCCGACGCACGGACCGACGTGCACGTGCAGGCCATGCTCGGGGGTGCCCTCGCGGCAGCCGAGCTGGCGGTGAGCTATCCCGAGGGAGAGATGCGCGACCTCTTCAACAAGGCCTCCGAGCAGCTGACCGAAGCAGCCTTCGCCTGACCCCGTCACCCAGTTCCTCGGTCAGCCGACGATGCGCGACTCGCGGTCGTAGTTCTTGCCGAGGAACTGGGGCACGAGGGCCCAGCGGAAGGCCACGCACATGACGAGCAGGGTCGCGACGTAGGGGAGCATCGCCACGAACTGGTGCGGGATCCCGATGCCACTGACCTGGGCCCGCTGGGCGAGCACCTCCATGCCGGCGAAGAACGCGGCCCCGGCAAGGATGAACTGCGGACGCCAGCCACCGAAGAAGGCGAGCGCGATCGCCAGCCAACCGCGTCCGGCGACGATCCCATCGGCATACACGCCCGAGAAGACCATCGGCAGGTAGGCGCCGCCGACGGCCATGAGCGCGGCACCGACGGTCCCGGCCCACATGCGGGTGCGGGTGACGTTGATGCCGAGCGAGTCCGCGGCCTTGGGGTTCTCACCGACGGAGCGAAGCCGCATGCCGGCGTCCGTCTTGTAGAGCCACCACCAGAGGAAGATCGACAGGCCGATGGCGACGAACACGAGCGCGTCCTGGCCCAGGATCACCTCCGGCAGGGGGGCGATCCGCGGCGGCTCGTCGTTGCCGATGACCACGCGATAGAGCAGCGACGCGGTTCCACCGGCGAGGAAGAACAGCGCGAGGCCGACGACGAACTGGTCGAGGCGCAGCGAGGTCGTCGCCCAGGACAGGATGAAGCCGACGGCCGCTCCGGCGAGGGCCGCGACGACGAGGCCGACGAGGTTGCCGCCGGCCTTGAGCGAGACCACGTAACCGACGGCGGCACCGAGGAGCATGAGGCCCTCCTGCGCGACGTTGAAGATGCCGGCTCGGCCGCTGAGCATGGTGCCCTGCGCGACGAAGAGGAACGGCACCATCGCGGTGATGGTGAGGCTGAGGAACTCGGTCATGCGGCCGCTCCCGTCGTTGAGGTGGGGCCCGCCGCGACGCTGGCCCTGTGGGCCCGCCCGGCTCGAGCTCGGCGCAACCGTTCGGTGGCGACGTCGGACATGAGCAGGAAGAGCAGGATGAGGCCCTCGAGGATGAGGACGATCTCGACCGGCGCTCCGGAGACGCGCTGCATCGAGCCGGCGCCGACCTCGAGGACGGCGATGCCGAACGCGACGAACGGGACTGCGGTGAGGGAGCCGCGGGCGATGAGTCCGATGATGATGCCGAGGAGCAGGAAGTTCGACTGGATGCCCTCGAGGGTGCGCTGGTGCACCCCGGACACCTCGATCGCGCCGGCCAGACCGGCCAACCCACCCGCGACGACCATCGACATGACGGCGACGCGTCCGGTACGAATGCCGTGGAGCTTGGACGCGCGCTCGTTGAGACCGACGGCCCGCAGCTCGAAGCCCGCGACGCTGCGCTTGGCCATGACCGCGGCCACGACCGACACGAGGACGACGAGCAGCACGCCGGTGTGCATGGGCGGACGACCGATGCCCGGGAGCACGGCCCCCTCACCGATGGGCAGGGTCACCGCGCCACCGGCACCGGGGTCGGACCACACGACCGACGCGATGTAGTCGAGCACCTCGAACGACACGAAGTTGAGCAGCACCGTCGAGAGGATCTCGTTGATGTGGAAGGACTCCATGAGCCAGGCCGAGATGGCGGCCCAGACGACACCGGCGAGCGTTCCGACGATGAGGACGAGCGGGAGCAGGATGACCATCGGCAGGTCCGACATCGTGATGCCCACGGCGGCCGCACCCACCGAGCCGAGGATCATCTGGCCCTCGCCACCGATGTTGAACCGTCCGGCGCCGAGCGGAATCGCGAACGCGAGGGACAGCAGCGTCAGCGGCGCCCACTTGTGCAGCGTCTGGACGATGCCCGTCTCGTTGCGGAACGAGTTGGTGAGCACTGCCCGGAAGGCCTTCGCCGGGTCGTGCCCCAACAAGGCGATGAGAATCCCGACCACGACGAAAGCCGCGAGGACAGCGATGACGTAGGGCACGGCGGCATACGCCATGGTTTTGGCCCGCTGCGACAGCGGAGGTGCGACGGCGACGTCGGCGACCACGTCGGGAGCGTCCGTGATGTCGGTGCTCATGCGCCGACTCCTGTCATGAGGCGACCGAGGTCGTAGGGGTTGGCCTCGCCGCGCGCGAAGTCGCCGACGAGCTGGCCCGAGTAGGCGACGGTCACGCGGTCCGAGAGGGCGAGGACTTCGTCGAGGTCCTCGGAGATGACGATGACGACACAGCCTTCCGACGCGGCCCGGCGCACCCGGTCATAGACGAATTGCGTTGACCTGAGGTCGAGTCCGCGCGTGGGGTTGTGCAGCAGGAGGAGCTTGGGGTTGTGGGCGAAGGCCCGCGCGAGGATGACTCGCTGGATGTTGCCGCCCGAGAGCTGGCCGCAGGGCGTCGCGGCGCTCGGCGTCTTGACGCTGAACTCCTTGATCGCCTCGACGGCTTCGGCGCGCGCGGTGCGCCAGTTGATGAGGCCGGCCTTCGCTCGGGTCCGGTGGGAGCCGAGGACGAGGTTCTCGGTGATTCCGGCACCGGGGAGTATGCCGTCGCGCTGCCGGTCCTCGGGTACGTAGACCACGCCGCTGCGCAGCCAGGTCGCGGTGGGCCGGCCGACGAGCTCGAGGTCGTCGACGGTGAGCGAGCCTGTGGCAGAACGGATTCCGGTGAGGGCCTCGGCGAGTTCGCCTTGCCCGTTGCCAGCCACCCCGGCGATGCCGAGGATCTCGCCGGGACGCAACGAGAGCGTCACGTCGTCGACAAGGGGCTTGGCTCCGGGGCCGGCGACGGTGAGGCCGCGGACGGTGACACGGGCAGGGGAACTGGTCAACACATCCGCGGCCGCACCCTCAGGTGAACCCTCCAAGGAGGCCTCACCGAGCTCTTCCTCGCCCAGGGCGACGTGCGCCGCCTGGGCCAGTGCGGCTGCTTCGGCGTCTCCGCCGGCAACCTCACCGATCATGGTGGATGCGAGGTCGTCGGCGCTGGTGTCCGCCTTGTTGACCGTCGCGATCCATGTGCCGTCGCGCATCACGGTCATCCGGTCGCAGACCTGCATGGTCTCGCGGATCTTGTGGGTGATGAGGACGACCGACATGCCGTCGTCGACGATGGCCCGCATCGACGAGAACAGGTCGTCGACCTCCTGCGGGGTGAGGTTCGTCGTCGGCTCGTCGAGCACGAGGATCTTCGCGCCGCGATAGAGCGCCTTGAGGATCTCGACGCGCTGGCGCACCCCGACGGGCAGGTCGGCGACGCGGGCGCTCGGGTCGACCGTGAGGCCGAACCGCTCGGACAGCTCGGTGATCCGCTGCGCCGGCGTCTGGGCCGACCCGTCCGCAGCCGTGAGCTTCGACGAGTCGGTGCCCAGGACGATGTTCTCGGTGACGGTGAAGACGTCCACCTGCAGGAAGTTCTGGTGGACCATCCCGATGCCCGCCGTGATCGCATCCTTGGGGGAGGAGATCGAGACGGGGGCGCCGTCGATCTCCACCGTCCCGGCGTCGGGCGCATAGAGGCCGTAGAGGACGTTCATCAACGTCGTCTTGCCCGCGCCGTTGCCGCCGAGCAGGCCGTGGATCTCGCGGTCGGCGACGGTGAAGTCGACTCCGTCGAGAGCCACGACCGGCCCGAAGGTCTTGCGAATGCCGGACATCCGGAGCAAGGGTCAGCCGATCTTCGCTGTGTTGAGCTCGACCTTGACGGCGCCGGACTTCACGTCGGCCATGGCCTTGTCGACGGCCGTCTTGGCGTCAGCGGGCACGGTGTCGGCGAGCTTGATGGTGACACCGGTGTCGAAGCCGAGCAGGTAGTTGCCCTTCTCCTCGCCGGCCTTGATCTTGGCGAGGACCTCGGCGAGCGGCTTGGTGAAGTCGTACTCGACGGTCCCGGCGTAGTGGGGGCCTGCAGCGGCGGACTTGTCGGTGTACTTCGCCGTCACCCAGCCGTCGCCGGCCGCGCGACCCTCGAAGGCCTGGAACGTGCCCGTCGCGCCCTGGTTGAGGGAGCCGACGATGACGTCCGCGCCCTGGCCGAGGAGCTGCGTGCTGAACTGCTGCGCCTTGGCGGCGTCGTTGAAGTCGCCCGTCCAGACCGGCTTGATGGTGGTCGAGGCGCCGGAGTCCTTGACGGCCTGCTCCATGGCGTGGACCTCAGCCATCGAGAAGGGGAGCGACAGTCCGCCGACGTAGCCGACGGTCCCGGTCTTGCTCAGCTTGGAGGCGAGGATGCCGATGCCGTAGAAGCCGAGGTGGAACTGGCGGTCGATGGTCCACACGTTGGCCGGCTGGTCCTTGGGGATTCCGTCGTACTCCGCGATGAAGTTCACGTCGGGGTTGTTCTTGGCGACCTTGGCGGTGGCGTCGTAGAACTGCGAGCCGTGGGTCCACACGACCGTCGCGCCGTCGCCGACGGCCTCGGTGAGGCGGGCCTCGACGTCGGGGACGGCGACCTTCTCGGTGAAGGAGACCTCGGCGCCGGCAGCCTTCGCGGCGTTGAGTGCCGTGAGGCCGACGGCGTTGTAGTCGGCGTCGTTGGTCGGGCCGGAGAAGATGGCGGCGACGACGGCCTTGTCACCGCCGTCTCCGCCACCAGTGCCGGTGGTGTCATCGCCACTGCCGCCGCAACCGGCCAGCACGAGGGCCGAGATGGAGGCGAAGGCGAGGGTGGTGGCGGCGCGGCGACTGAGTCGGCCCTGGGCGGTCACGGTGGTCAGTGGGGTCAGGGGGGAACGCGAACGAGTCATGGCTGGTCCTCTGCTGGCCGGAACGACTCTGGGGCTGAGTCGCTCGCACGGTGTGCCGAGCAGTCTGTTGCGTCGCCCGCATGCCCCTCATTGGCATCACCTGCCCAACGCGTCAGAGGCCTGTTGGCAGTCTCGACCGAAGGGAGCGTGTTGTGTTGCGATCCTGTGTCCCGTTCGTTGCCAAAGACCGCAAACCCTGACAAACCGGGCTGGTATGCCGCCCGCTCGCCTTTTCGCGCGTCCGCACTTTCGTGGGTCCGCACTTTCGTGGTCCGCACTTTCGTGACGACGCGACCCCGCGCCGGTTCAGGAGGTGTTGGCGCGTTCTTCGTCGAGCATGGTGGCGAGGGCGTCGTCGAGTTCGCGCCTCGCGCAGCGCTGATTCGTGGTCGTCCGGCTTCGGCTTCGAGGATCCATTGGTCGACCCATGCGGCGACGACGTCGTCGGGTGGCTCGTTGACCCACCAGTCGGGTGGGCCGGTGTCGAGGCGGGCGCGTTCGGCCGCGCGTTGCTCCGCCGTCGCCCGCTTCTTTGCGCGCTCTCGCCGGATCTGGTTCAGGCGTGCGGGCAGGTCCCGGTCGTACGAGCCCGGGGGTCAGGTCCCAGGTCACGCACCGGCCGTGTTCGTCGGGTGCGTGGACGGTCGCGATGAGGCGCTTGTCGTGCACGAGGGTGTGGTGGCGTTGACACAGCAGGGCCGCGTTGGCCAGGTCGGAGTCCCCACCATCGACCCAGTGGATGAGGTGATGAATCTTCACCCACCCCGCGGGCATGTCACAGCCCGGGTAGGTACAGGTCTTGTCCCGGTGCCACAACGCCCGGCGCTGCTTCTTCGCGAACAACCGCACCGCCCGCCCCAGGTCCAGCAACTCCCCGTCGGACCGAACACGACCGGGATGATGTCCGCGTCGCACGCGAGCTGGCGCACGATCGCCGGCGACAGCATCGTGGCCTGCGCCCGCGACACCATCACCCGCCCACACCCCGAACCACGAGCCAGCATGACGCAGTCGGTGTCGCGGTGTCGAGCGTCCGGCGTCAGTCGTCAGCGTCGGCGTCGGCGTCGGCGTCGAGTCAGCTTCGGGGAAGTGGGCGAGGAGGTCGTCCATGTCGATGCCGACGTGCAAGGTCGTCGAGGCCCCACCCGGAGTGCTCTTCGCGGCTGCGTCCTCACCCGCGACCCGGCCGCACACCGCAGCCAGTGCTTCCGCTCGGCGCTGCTCGGCCGGGCGCAGATCCCGCTCCCCGGTGACGTCGTTCGGGGCCGGCTGGGACAACGGCCCGATCGCGGCCTCCAACGTCGCGGCCTGCTGCGGGGTCAACCCGAGCCGGTACTCCGTGATGTCCGCGTCATTGACCCGCGGGCGAGGTCAGGTACGCGGCCTTGCGCAGCTTCTCCTGCGTGTCGTCGAACTCGCCCTCGACCCCGAACATCGCGATCAGGTGCGGGCGCAACCGGCGCGCCTCAGCCGCCCCCACTGCACGCCGTGGTCCAGGATCGCCTTCGCCACCGTGGGCACGGCCTCGGGGCGCAACTGGTCCTCGAGCTTGGCCATCTCCTTGAGCGCCGTCAACGCCAACCCGGGACCGACCTCACCGGTGACCACCCGCGCCCACACGATCCCTTCGGGCCGCTCCGGGTCCGCGTACGCGCCCGCGCTCGGACCCGCGGTGGACCACAACCCGCCCGGCACCGAACACGCCACGTCCTGCGCCAGCTGCGCGACCTGACCGGCCCCGTCCTGCTGCAACGACGGCGCATGTTCGCGCACCCAGGAATGCACCGACCCCTCACCGCGACGAGCGGACGTGAACTCACCCCGGTGCGTCGCCTCCGCCGTGAACCGCACCTGCGCGGCCCCCGCGCGTGCCTTGACGTCATCAGCCAGGCGCATGAACTCCGCCAGCTCGGGGCCGCTCAACCGGGCCAGCACGTCCCCCAACGGACCCACCCCGGAACCATCCGAAGCCAAGGCGTCACGGGCACCCTCCAACGCTGCGCGCAGTTGCGCGACGTCGGTTGCGGGTGCCTCGTTCATGCCCCCTATTTTGCTAGAACTCACGTTCGATTGTCAAGCGTTTTCGGCTACGCTCTGGGCTGAATTCCGAACTGGCACAGGCGAATTCGCGCGATGGCACCTCACACCGGGACGAGGCGCAACCTCGACTCACACCACGCTAACAACGACCGCCGACAGCCCGTTCAGGCTCCGCGCGAAGGGCTGAGCCGACGAGCGAAGAGACCCTTGAGCTCCGCGAAGTGGCGTTCGGTCGCGGCCTCGTCATACATCGCCGTGTCCGACATCGTGTAGCCGTGAGCCGCACCCGAATAGATCTCGTTGCTGGCCACGAGCCCGGCCGACCTCAGCGCCTCGCCCAGGGCCGCAACGGCCTCAGGAGGCATGGACCGGTCCTGGTCCGCGTGACCGAACACGAACTCGGCGCGAGCCTGCGCCAGCCCGAGGTGAGGGCTGTCGACCTCGTCAGTGACCAAGCCGCCCCCGTGAAAGCCACCCACGGCGGCAACGTCGGGGTCGAGGTTCGCCGAGCGCACCGCGAGGCGCGCCCCCATGCAGTAGCCCGTCGTGCCGACGACCCCGCCGCCCACGCCGTCGAGCTCCCGAAGGGCCTTGAGGTATGCCGGGATGTCCCGTTCCGCTTCCTGCGCACCGAGTCGTTTCACTCGCGGTGACGCCAGTGCGAAGAACTCCTCGCGGGCACCGGGTTCGGTGAGATCCCGCTGCGGCGCGAGGTCCGCAGCCCGCCCCTCACGGAAGAAGACGTTGGGTGCCACGACCACGTAGCCCCAGTCCGCGATCCGCTGGGCCATCTCCTCGATGCGGGGCCGGAGCCCGATCGCATCCATGTAGAAGAGCACGCCGGGAAGGCCGCCGAGGACCGTGGCCTCGGCGGCAACCCCTTCTGCTCCGGCACTTCGGGCGGGCAACGTAGGCCTCAGCCACTCCGCCATCGGGCATGACGATCTCGATGGTCTCCAACGGCGCAGTCTCCACGCCAGCAGTCTGCACCCGCCCGACTGGAGGTCATCAGTCGGTGAGCGACAGGGCCATCGCCTCGTCGAGCCGTTCTTCCTCGACCGACTCCTCACGATCGAGGTGAGCGAGAGACGAGCGGCCGGCATACAGGACCACGATGGCGAGCGCGACGGCACCGGCGCCGACCCAGAAAGGCAGGTGCGGGCTGACCTCTTCGCCGAGCTTCCCGGCGAGCCACGGGGCAACGGCGCCGCCGGAGAACCGCACGAACGAGTACGCCGCCGAGGCCACTCCACGCTCGACCGGCGCGGCCTTCATGACCGACTCGGTGATGAGCGTGTTGTTGATGCCCAGGGCAAAGCCCGCCAGGACGACTCCGACGATGAGCACCGGCTTCGAGGACGTGAAGATCCCCATCACCGCGAGGATCACCGCGAACGCCGCCATCGCGCCATAGATCGAGCGCAGCGACCCGTACCGGTGCTGCAGCCGCGGGGCGACGAAGACCGACGAGAACGCGAGCATCGCGCCCCACCCGAAGAAGATGAGGCCGATCTGGATGGCGCCCAGCCCCAGAGGGAACGGCGTGAAGGCAAGCAGCGTGAAGAACCCGAAGTTGTAGAGCATCGCCGTGAGCGCGACGTGCAAGAGCCCACGGTGACGCAGCGCGCGGATCGGGTCCGCGAGACTCGTCGGCTTCCCCTCGGGAGGTGTCGCCGGCAGCATGAAGGTCGTCAGCACGAGGGCGAGGACCATGAGCCCGGCGACGCCGAAGAACGGTCCGCGCCAGGACAATTCACCGAGCAGCCCACCGATGAGCGGCCCCGTGGCGATGCCGACTCCGAGCGCCGCCTCGAACAGGATGATCGCCTGAGCCGTCGACCCACGCGCCGAGCGGACGATGGTCGCCAGGGCTGTCGCGACGAACAGAGCGTTGCCGAGTCCCCACACCGCCCGGAAGATGACGATGCCCGTGACGCCGTCCTGAGTACCAGCGAGAGCCGAGCCGACGATGATGATCGCGAGTCCGGCAAGAAGCGTGCGCTTGGCGCCGATGCGACTCGAGACCGCGCCGGTGAGCAGCATCGCGACGCCCATGACGGCCATGTAGCTCGTGAAGAGCAGCGACACCTGCGACGGCGACGCACCGAGATCATCGGCGATGGGCTTGAGGATCGGGTCCACCAGGCCAATGCCCATGAACGCGATGACGGAGGCGAAGGCCACTGCCCACACGGGCCGCGGCTGACGCCACATCGAGGTTTCACTCATGTCTCGTCCTTCTATATTGAATGGCTATATATCTGGGTATGCCGCTGGGCTGGCTTTCGATCGAGGCTTCGCCCCGGGTGCCCGGGTCGGTCAGGTGATGAGCGAGTCGACGATGCCGATGGCCCGGGTGAGGGTCGCGGCGTCGCGCTGGCTCAGGCCCTCGAGGAGCGGCGTGATGGCTGCCGTCCGCGAGGCGCGGGCAGTGGCGAGCTCACTCTCACCCTTGGGCGAGAGGGCGATGAGGCTGGCCCGCGCGTCCTCCGGATCGGCGGAGCGGGTCAGCCAGCCGCGCCCTTCGGCCTTCTGGACCTGCGACGTCATCGTCGGCTGGCTGCAGTGGTCGGCCTCGGCCAGGTCGCCGATGCGAGCCGGCCCGATGTCGCCAACAAGGGCGAGAAGCCGCATCTGGGCCGGCGGCACGTCGAGGTGCGCGTTCCGAGTGGCCCACCGATGAAGCCGTGCGACGGACCGCAGCAGCTCATCGCCGTCCACGGTCACTCGTTCGTCGGTCATGGCAACCATATTACATAGGTAACCAATACATCTCAAGCCGTCCGGCAATGTGTTGATGTGCGCGTTTGCGACGAAGGAGCAACTGAGCGTGCATCGACACATTGCCGGAAAGGCGAGCGGGCGGCATACCTGAGCGTTCGTGGGCGTTCTTGAAACGTGGATGTGTGGGACTCGATCGTGATCGGCGCGGGCCAGGGTGGATTGGCCGCGTCGTACTTCCTCAACCAGCGGGGCGTCGACCACCTGGTGCTCGACTCCAACCCGCGGCCGGGAGGCGCCTGGCAGCACCGTTGGGACTCGCTCACGATGCAGGAAGTGCATGGCGTCGCCGACCTCCCCGGCGAACCTGCACCCGGCCGGTCCAGCGAGCGGGCCAATGTCGCTGTGCCGAACTACTTCGCGGACTACGAGCGCGCGCAGCGGGCTGCAGGTCGTGCGGCCGGTCGACGTCACCGCGGTCACGAGCGAGGGCGACCTGCTCGTCGTCCACGCCGGCGAGCGCGAATGGCGGACCCGCACCCTCGTCAACGCCACGGGGACGTGGACCAGCCCGAACTGGCCGGCATATCCCGGGGCCGAGGACTTCGCGGGCGAGCAGTTCCACACGGCTACCTATCCCGGTCCCGAGTACCTGCGCGGCAAGCGGATCATCGTCGTCGGGGCTGGCGCGTCGGCCGTCCAGTTCATCGGCGAGCTCGCCCCGATCGCCGATGTCGTGTGGGTGACCCGCCGGCCTCCCGTGTGGCGCACGGAGGAGTTCGGGCCGCAGACGGGCCTGCAGATCGTCACCGAGGTCGAGAAGCGCGTCGTCGCCGGCCTGCCGCCGAGCAGCGTCGTCGGGGCGACGGGTCTCATGCTGCGCGAGCACGAGCGGGAGGCGGCCGAGCTCGGCGCCTACGACGACCCGCTGCCCATCTTCGAGCGCCTGGTCCCAGAGGGTGCGCAGTGGGCCGACGGCACGGTCGAGGCCGCCGACGCCATCCTGTGGGCGACCGGATTCCGTTCTGCCGTGGACCATCTGGAGCCACTGGGTCTGCGCGGACCTCTGGGCGGCATCCCCCTCGAGCGCGTCCCGGGCAACGTCCAGGCCGCGACCACCGCTGTGCACGACCGGCGCGTCCACCTCATCGGCTACGGACCGTCGGCGAGCACGATCGGCGCCAGTCGGGCAGCCCGCCGGGCCGCCCTCGAGGTCGCCCAGCAGGTCACCGACCGCGCTTCCTGAGGATCAGCCGAGGGTGACGCGTCCTGGTGTGACGACCCGGGCGCCGAAGCCGAAGAGCAGGCGCCCATCGCTGCTCCGGACGTGCTCCAGCAGCCGCGAATTGCGCTCTCCTGTGCGCGGATCGAGGTCGATCACGGCGCAGCGCTCCAACGGTTCACCCACCTCGACAACCGCCTCGCCCAGCTGCAGCCGCGTGCCAGGCGCCGGGTCCTCGTCGGCATCCAGAGTGACCGTGGCCCGGAAGCGGACATCGAAAGCCGGCGGAACGGCATACCCACTGGTGTGGAGAGCCTCGCAGAGGCGACGCAACGCGCCCGTGGTGACGATCGAGATCGGGTCGGCGTAGACGACGTCCCCGCGTTCGGCGCGCGCCAACGACACCTCACGACCCAGGTGTGCGGAGAAGACGTCGTTGAGTGCGCTGTCCTGCAACCGAATTCGTGCGCCGCGTCCCCAATAGTCAGCAACGCGGTATGCCGTCCGCAGCGTCCCGCGTCGTCGGCTTCCGTCGTCTGCCCGTCCGGGGTCGTCACGGCCAGCCGATCGCCGAGGTCACGCGCGACGAGCTGCAGGAGGGTCGGGTTCTCGACGGTGCGGAGGACGCGTGCCGCGGCCCTGTCGACGAGGCACAAGGTGCGGTCGCCGACAGGGCCGTGGTCATCGAGCTCGATCTCGTCGCGGTCGGTGTGGCGGGTGCCCTTGATGAGGGCGAGGCCGAGCCGTTCGACGCGCAGCTGTGTCACTCCGAGAGGGTGGCCTCGAGCGTGATCGGGACGGCCGACAGGGCCTGGCTGACCGGGCAGTTCGCCTTGGCGTCCTCGGCCGCGGCCTGGAAGTCCTCGGCGGACATGCCGGGCACGGCGCCGACGACCTTGAGCGCGATGCCGGTGATGCCGGTGCCGGGCACGAACGTCACGGCGGCGGTCGTGTCGAGCGTCGTGGGAGGGGTGCCGCGCCTTGGCGAGGCCGTTGGAGAACGCCATGTTGAAGCAGGACGAGTGCGCGGCGGCGATGAGCTCCTCGGGGCTCGTCTTGCCGTTGGCCTCCTCGGCGCGCGAGGGCCAGTTGACGTCGAACGTGCCGATGCCGGACGACTCGAGCGTGACCTGGCCGTTGCCGGTGAAGAGGTCGCCCTCCCAGTGGTTCGTGGCGGTGCGGGTTGTTCCTGCCATGGAGAGCTCCTTGAGTCGAGGTGGGTCTACCTGCCCAACCTTGCCGTGCCACGCGCCGCCACACAAGGGCGGGGTGTCCGCTGGAGTCCGACGAAGCGGTCAGGCGCGGCCGCGGACCGTCCAGGCCACCGCCGTGACGTCGAACGGCGCCTTCGGCCGGGAAGCTCGGACCGGCACTCCTCGCGCAGGGCCGAACGCGCCCGCTGCGTCGAGCGACTTCACGTAGTCGCCCGCCGGCCCGACGCCCAGCGTGTAGGGCTCCCACCACTCGTCGAAGCCGGGGTGGGTGACGGTGACCGCGATCTCGCCGGACTCGACGTCGGTGAGACCGGCCTCGGTGGCGAGCTGCGCCGAGGTGCCCCTCACGCGCGCCGGCGAGGTGGGACTCGTCGGCGATGCTCGGGTCCAGGCGCCGGGCGGCGCTCCACAAGGGGCTGAGCGGCGACCGGTCGCCGGCGAGGTCCCAGGTGCAGGCCGCCACCGTGCCACCGCGGCGGGTCACCCGGGCCATCTCCGCGAGACCGGTGACGGGGTCCTGCATGAAGTGGACGACGAGCTGGGCGAGCGTCTGGTCGAACTGCGTCGTCGCCGAACGGCAGCTGCTCGGCGGGGGCGCGGTGCACCTCGAGGTCGGGGAAGCGGCCGCGGATCGCCTCGACGAACGGCTCCGACGGGTCGACGGCGGCGACCTGGTCGACGCCCAGCCGGTCGATGAGGACGCCGCGTCAGGGCGCCCGGGTCCGCAGCCGACGTCGAGCGCGCGCTCGCCACGCCGCACCCCGACCCAGTCGGCGAAGACCGCCGCCGAGCGGCTCGGAGTAGCGGCCCATGAACCGGCCGTACGCCTCACCCGCCACCTCGAACGTCACCTGCCCGACGCTACGCCGGCCCGCGGGTTGCCAGCGTCGAGAGGCTTATGTATACATTTGAGGTACTTGCACACAACAACCTGAGGAGTATGCCGTGACCGCTCGCCCCTGTTTCCACCTCGCCATCCCCGTCGACGACATCGCCGCCGCCCGTGCGTTCTATGGCGGCGTCCTCGGCCTGTCCGAGGGTCGCTCGGCCGAGCAGTGGATCGACTGGAACTTCTACGGCCACCAGGTCGTGACGCACGAGGTCGCCGTCCACCCCGGCCCGGCCGGCCACAACCACGTCGACTCGCACGAGGTGCCGGTGCCGCACTTCGGCGCCGTGCTCTCGATCGACGACTTCCACGACGCTCTCCGACCAAGATGAAGGCCGCCGGCGCGACGTTCGTCATCGAGCCCTACCTGCGCTTCGAGGGCCAGCCCGGCGAGCAGTGGACGATGTTCTTCCTCGACCCGTCCGGCAACGCGATGGAGTTCAAGGCGTTCGCCGACGAGTCGCAGATCTTCGCGAAGTAGGGTCTGCGCGACTCGTGACTTCGACCAAGGCCGACCGGGTGCGTCAGGCGGTGCTCGCCGACATCATGTCCGGCGCCCTGACGCCCGGGTCGCCCCTCGACGAGGTCGTCCTGGCGCAGCAGCACTCGGTGTCGCGCACGCCCGTGCGCGAGGCCCTGCGCCGCCTGCAGAGCGACGGCCTGCTCGAGACCGGGCCGCGCCGCCAGCTGCTCGTCGTCGACGTGTCGGTCGAGCACCGGCGCGAGATCACGACGCTGCGCGTGGCCCTCGAGGGTGCCGCGACCGAGGCGGCCTGCGAGCTGCGCGACGAGGACGACCTCGACCGCCTCGACCTGCTCCTGCTCAAGCAGCGACGGGCTGCCGATGCCGGCGAGGCCGAGACCTTCCTGCGCCTCGACGAGGAGTTCCACCTCGCGATGGCCGGGGCCGCCCGGATGCCGACGCTGTCGCGGATGCTCGGCCAGCTCGGGGCCTTCGTCCGGCTCGGCCGCCTCGGCGAGGCCACGACCAAGGCGCACATGCTCGGACTCGTCCGCGAGCACGAGGAGCTGGTGTCGCTGCTGCGGTCCGCAAGGCCGCGCAGCTCCGCACCACCCTCGCCACCCACATCGAGCAGACGCAACCCCGCACCTGACGCCCGGTGTTTCTCACCCGAGGGAGTCAGGCGGCGACCAGCTCGGGGTCAGTGGACTCGGCCACGGCGAGAGTGGAGGCGGGAGCGGAAGGCGAGTGGGCGGCATACGCGCTGGAAAGACGGCGGTAGGCCGCACTCGAGAACGCCGCGGTGACCGTGATCAGGGTGATCGTGCTGGCGACGACGAACGCGAGCGCCATGCCGCGACCGGCGCCGTCGCCGAGGAGCCAGCCGAACGTCTTCTGGCCGGACGACGAGGCCATGAACGGGATGAGTGCGAGCTGGGCGACCGGCCCGATGACGAACGCCGAGACCGGAGTCGACGCGGCCTGGATGCTTCGCGCGAGCCCCATGACGCGGCCGAGCTTCTCGAACGGGACGACCCGCTGGTAGATCGTCTGCTCCGCGCCTTCGATGACGGGGATGACGAGCATGAAGGCGAACATGCCGACGACGAGCAGGATCTGCGACTCACGGACGGCGAAGACGATGCCGATGGCGGAGATGGCCAGGTTGCCGAACATCAGGGTGCGCACCGCGTTGCGGCCGACTCCGACCTTGGCGAGAACCACGCCGCCGACGATGAAGCCCACTCCGGTGACCCCGAGCACGAGTCCCCAGCCCTGCACCGAGAACAGCGTGAGGCCGTAGGGGTCGAGGAGCGCCATGAAGACACCCATGACGAAGTTGTTGAAGGTGGAGAAGGCGATGAGGTTGCGCAGGCCGGGGACGGCACGCACGGCGCTCCACGCCCCGCCGAACTCCATCCGCTGGTGCCCCTCCGAGCGCTCGGGCCGGGCTTCGGCGATCCGGATCGGCAGCAGGTGCGCCAGCGACAGGGTGGACAGAACAACGGCGACGGCGATGGTCCCACCCATGCCCAGGAAGCCGATCGCGAGGCCGCTGAAGATGCTCGTGGTCACGTGGGCCACGCCGTTGACTGAGCCGACGAGCCCGTTCGCCTTGTCGCGTCGGTCGGCGGGGACGAGCAGCGTGACCGTGGTCGAGAGAGCGATGCTGCGCAGGCCCCCGACGACACCGCCAAGAAGCACGAGAGCAGCGAACGCCCAGAACGCCGGTCGCGACCAGTCGGTGATCACGTCACCGGGGGTGACCGCGTAGAGGCCTGCGGCCAGCAGGTATGCCGTGAGCGTCACCACCGTGGCCGCGACCATCGACACCTTCTTGCGGTGGGCGTCGACGATCGCGCCGAAGACGGTGCCGGTGAGGGACGACAGGAGCATGTAGAGCCCGGAGACGATGGAGGTGGCCATGACCGAGCGGGTCTCGAGGTAGGCCCAGAACGTCAGCGCGAACCAGAGGAAGGTGCCGGTCACGTTGGCGATCAGCGTGTTGACGAGAAGCTGGTGGAACGTGCGGGTGGCGGTGGTGTCGGTCGTGTTCACGGTCGTGCCCTTCTGGCGTTTCCGGCGCCTCGCGGGTCGAGGTCCCTTCACCACCTCCACGAACGGGATCGACCGAATACGACACCACCCCGGATGTCGCGAAAGCGAAGAAACGGTCGGGACCTTCGCCCCTGTGGCGCGAGGAGGTGGCAGACCTCAGGCTGATCACGAGAGAGGAGTCAGCCATGACACACACACACCAACCGCAGGGAGCCATCGTCGTCGGCGTGCACCACCGCCCCTCCGACGACAACGCCATCACCCAGGGCATCAGACAGGCGCGACTGTCGCACCGACCGCTTCACCTCGTCCACGCGCTCAGCCCGGGGATCGTCCCCTGGACGGCGGAGTACATCGAGACCAAGAACCTCGCCCTGAAGGAGTGTCGCGACCGCGCCGCCGAGAAGGCGTCGGACCTGGACATCTCCTGCACCCTTCACATCGACGACCCGGCTGGGGTGCTCGTCGGAGCCAGCCGATCGGCCGCGCTCGTGATCCTGGGTTCGTCGGGACACAGTCGATCGGTGGATGTCGCGCGAACGGCAATCACCCGCAAGGTCATCTCCCACAGCGACTGTCCCGTCATGGTGACGCCGCAGTTCGTGGAATGGGAGGAGTCCGGCCGGATCGTGGTCGGGGTGGATGCCGTCGAGCACACGATGCCCGCACTGGAGTGGGCGTTCGCCGAGGCGTCGGCTCGGAATGCGCGGCTTCTCGCGGTGCAGACCTGGTGGTGGGAGGCTCCGGCCAGCTCACTCGGGGGCAACTCGTGGGACGGCGACGAAGCCGAGGTCGCCGAGTCCCAACGGATCCAGCTCACCGAGATGCTCGCCGGCTGGCGCGAGAAGTACCCAGAGGTCAAGGTCGAGACCCGCGTCACCCGAGGGCGGGCGGCCCGCGTCCTCGAGGAGCTCTCCGCCACAGCGCGGCTCGTCGTCGTGGGAACTCGAGGGCGCGGAGGATTCGCCGGCCTCCTGTTGGGCTCGGTCAGTGACCACGTTGCCCACCACAGCCAGTGCCCCGTGGTCGTCGTTCCGTCGCACTCCCACTCACAGCCGCAGAGATGAGGTGGCTCCGATGATGGACTGGGGAGACATGGGACCTGGCAACGGCGCCATGGTCTTCGTCTGGATCCTGGGCCTGCTGCTCCTGGTCGGGCTCATCGCCCTGGTCGTGACCGCGCTGATCCCCGGTGATCGGACGCGTGCCACGCAACCCCCTCACCCGGACGGCCGGTCTGCCGCTGAGTCCGAGCTGGAGTTGCGCTACGCCCGCGGCGAGATCGACGCGGCGGCCTTCGTGGAAGCCCGCTCGGTCCTGCGTCAGCGATGAGACCTCGGAGACCGGTCGTCGTCGGGGTGGACACGGGCCCCGAGAGCTGGCTCGCCCTTGGATGGGCAGCCGACGAGGCCACCCGACGTGGTCGACCGCTGCACCTGATCCACGCCCGCACCTCGCCTGATCGTGCGCGTCCCGAAGGGGTGGACGCTCAAGGAGAGCGGCTCGCGCCGACAGTCCTCGCGGCAGCGTTGGCTCGGGCACGCACGCTGGCCCCGGGCATCGAGGTGACGGCCGAGGCGACGGACCAGACGCCCGTGCGCGCACTGACCGAGGCATCGTCCTTCGCCACCTGCGTCGTCGTGGGGGCGCGTGGGCGTGGTGCGCTCGTCGGCACGCTCCTCGGGTCCACCTCGGCGCAGCTCACGGTGCACGCAGCCTGTCCCGTCGTCGTGGTCCGCCGTCCGGCGGAAATCGGCGAGGGCCGCCCCACGGTCGTCGTGGGCGTCGACGGCTCAGCCCTCTCGTCGGCGGCCATTGGCTACGCCTTCGCCAGAGCTGCGGACCGTGGCATCCCCCTCACCGTGGTTCACGCCTGCCCCTCTCGCGCCCACGGTTCCTACGCTGCCTACGTCCCTCCGTGGCAGACCGATGACCCCGCAGCCGCGGTCGAACGCGAGCAGGCAGCCACGGCAGAGGAGGTCGCTGGCTGGGCCGAGACGTTCCCCGACGTCCGGGTCCGTCGGCACGTCCTCCGAGGCGATCCCGCATCGACCCTGGTCGACCACTCACGTGGAGCCGAGCTGCTCGTCGTCGGAAGCCGCGGCTTCGGCGGGATGAGCGGCCGGTTGGTCGGCTCCGTGAGCCAGGCAGTCCTGGGGCGCGCCCACTGCCCCGTCGTCGTCGTCCAGACAGAGTCGTCCACACAAAGGAGTCACTGACATGAACCGCCCGGACCCCGTCGCCACCGAAGTCGCTACAGGGAGCGGAGGTGGTGCGGCGAGCGAACGGCTGTCGGGGCTCTCGGTCGGGGAGCTGCTCGCCGAACTCACCGAGGTGGAGGACTCCCTGCACAGGTTGCCCGGGGTCGGCACGGACGCAGACACCGGGATTGCCGAGAGCGTGCGACGCCCCTTGCGCGAGCGAGAGCACGCCATCCTGGGCGAGCTCACGGCACGCCGGCACCGGCGCGGACTCATCGCAGCCCCTCTGGTGCAGGAAGGTGCCCCACGAAGGACGCCACCCCCATGGGCATGAGGCGTGGGCGGGTCGCCCTCCTCGTGGGACTCGTTCTCCTCCTGGCGGGGTGCGCAGCAGCGGCGAACGACGCGGTCGGCACCGGCACCCAGAGCGGGTTCTGGCTCGGCCTGTGGCACGGATCCATCTCGCCCGTCACCTTCGTCATCTCACTGTTCAACGACCACGTCGCGATCTACGAAGTGCACAACTCGGGCCACTGGTACGACTTCGGCTTCGTTCTGGGCGCCTCCATCGCGTTCTCGAGCGCCGCCCGCTCCGGCCGCAGAAGCCGGGACCAACGGCCCTGATCTCACGGCCTCCACACACGGACAGTGGAAGCCACACGAGTTGAGAGGAACCTCGCCATGAACAGTTACGGATTGGGCGGCAAGACCGCCGTCATCACCGGCGGAGCATCGGGGATCGGTCGGGCGTGTGCCCACGTCCTCGCCCGCTCCGGAGCCGACATCTCCATCTGGGACCGCGACCAGGGCGCGATCGACGTGGTGCTCAAGGAACTGCAGGACTACGACTTCCGCGTCCATGGCGCGGTCGTCGACGTCACCGACTCCGCGGCCGTCGACCGCGCGATGGACGAGGTCGTCGACGTCCTCGGGCACGTGAGCATCGTCGTCTGCAACGCTGGCATCGGCGGCGAAGCCCTGACCAGCGGCGACTACACGGACGACGCCTGGCACGACGTCATCCGGGTCAACCTCGACGGGGTGTTCTACACCCAGCGAGCAGCGATCCGGGCGATGAAGGCCTCCGGTCGCGGCGGCTCCATCATCAACATGGCCTCGATCCTGGGCGCGGTCGGATTCCCGACGGCCACGGCATACACGGCGGCGAAGCACGGTGTCGTCGGGCTCACCCAGGTGGCCGCATGGGAACACGCCGGCGACGGCATACGCGTCAACGCGGTCGGTCCGGGGTTCATCCGCACGCCCCTCATCGAGACCCACCTGACCGAGG
This sequence comes from uncultured Actinomycetota bacterium, assembly GCA_963807825.1. Classification (GTDB taxonomy): domain Bacteria; phylum Actinomycetota; class Actinomycetes; order Actinomycetales; family Dermatophilaceae; genus Knoellia. The sequence goes on along the minus strand of CAWEDC010000003.1, from coordinate 1,895 downwards.
ACGTCATCGCTGGCCTCGCCTCGCAACACGCCCTCCAGCGCATCGGTGAGCCCGAAGAGGTCGCCGAGCTCGTCGCGTGGCTGGCCAGTGACGGCGCGTCGTTCGCGACCGGCACCTACTACCCGATCGACGGCGGCTACCTCGCCCGCTAGCGAGTCGCCCCACAGGAACGCAACCAGCACCAGGAACAGGAGTCACCGTGGAGCAGAAGCTGCTCATTCTCGGCGGAGGCACAGCCGGAACGATGATCGCCGACACAGTGCGCAAGCGCCTTCCGGAGTACGACTGGGACGTCACCGTGATCGACGCGACTCCGGAAGTCCATCGCCGCAAGGAGAACGGACAGGTCAAGCGCTGGTCCGGAGCGCCGGAGAACTTTGCCAAGGAAGTCCCGCAGAACGCGGAAGAGGCGGCGTTCGACCTACAATCAGAGCCGGATGGAGGTGTTCGTCACCTCCGGCAAGCCCACGCACCGAAACGCTGAAGATCACCGGGCAGGGGCTCGAGCTCGCGCCGGTCACGCATCCGAACGACCTGATCGCCGGTACGCCGGCCGTGCTTCCAGCTTGTGCTCGACGGCAAGCCCGCGCCCAACGTGAAGGTCTCGGTCGTTCCCGGCGGCAACCGGTATCGCGACAAGCTCGGTGAGATGTCGCTGACGACCGATGCCGAGGGGTGTCTCAGCGTGTCGTGGCCGGAGCCCGGGATGTACTGGATGGAAGCGGTCGTTCGCGACGACAAGTCTCCGGTGAGCGACATCCAAGCAGCGCCGCGCGGCCTATGTCGCGACGCTGGAAGTGTTGCCACCTTGACGCGAACGGGGCGAGCGTGTCCGGCCCGCGAGGCGGGTTGCCCTGCCGGTGGAGTCTCCGCTGGCCGTTCGATGGGGTTTTCAGCGCCGGCGATGGTCCGTGCATGCCCTTTCCGGTTTGACGATGGGTACCGGCTGGTCCGCCAAATTCGTCGCGTCGCTGAGGGATACGATCTCAGAAGTATGTAGCGATCGGCCATCCAGGACGCGCTTGATGGTGCTCGTCCGCCGAGATGAGCACGTGGATCGCCGACAGCGCGATCAGCAAGTACAATCAGGCTGCCGCGGGCACCTGGCATTCGCTGCCGGCCGACTTCCATACCGTGCTCGAATATTCGCTCTCCGTCTCGCGTCCGAAACCGGTGGCGCATTCGATCCGACGGTCGGCGCGCTGGTGGACCTCTGGGGCTTCGGTCCCGCCCCTCCGGCGCGCCGGAGCATGCGCCGTGCTACAGATGTGGCTCAGTTCAGCGCAAGCGGGATGGGTCTCCCCGAAGCGTCGCTCAAACGGGCGGGGTATCAGGCGCCCGCCGGCGGTGCCGGCTCGATTCGTCCGGGGCGCGGCCAAGGGATTTGCCGTCGATCCGCGTTTCCGAGCGGCTGGCAAGCCTCGGTTTTCGCAATCACCTGGTCGAGATCGGCGGCGAGCTTTGCGGCAGGGGGATGAAGTCCGATGGATCGCCGTGGTGGGTGTGGCGGTTGAACAGCCGCAGAACGGTCCTGCGCTCCGGAGATCGTGATCGCGCTGCACGAACTGTCGGTCGCGACCACGGGCGACCGCGCACCGCACAGTCGAGCGCGATGGCGTGCGCTGGTCGCACACCATCGATCCGCGCAGCAGACGGCCGGCGTCCATGAGTCGTCCCGTCGGTGACTGTGGTGCACCGAAGCTGCATGGTTGCCGACGCTCTCGCCACGGCGATCACGGTGCTGGGACTGGATGCGGGCCTCGAATACGCGGAGCAGCGCGGCCTGGCGGCGCGCTTCATCGTCCGAAATCCCGACGGACCGCGGGAGCATGCCACGTCCGCTTTTGCCGCGATGCTGAATTGACCGCGCCATCCCCCGCGGCGGATGATGCCCG
>CAWEDC010000002.1:0-186832 GCA_963807825.1 uncultured Actinomycetota bacterium | reverse complement strand
TGAGTACCGGTTGTTCGAGCGCGGGCCATCGGTTGGGACGTCGTGGGTGAATGCGTATGACTCGCTTCGACTGCACACGGGTCGCCATATGTCGACGCTGCCAGGTCATGGCTACCCAGTGGCACGCCGCTCTTCCCGACGCGCGAGCAGTTCGTGGCGTACCTGCGTGACTACGCCGCGGTTGCGCGTTGACGGTCGAGACCGATAGCGAGGTAACTTCATTGAGGCGACGGGGTGACGAGTGGATAGGCGTGTCAATGGACGCGAACTGCAGGCGAGTGCGATCGTTATGGCGACGGGCATCATGTCCAATCCAGTGACGCCGGAGATTGCAGGCCGAGACGCTTTTCGCGGCGAGTCATTCACTCCGTGGCTATCGTGGTCCGGAGGGTTTTCTCGGGGAACGGGTACTCGTGGTTGGCGTAGGGAATTCCGGTGGTGAGATCGCCAGCGAACTGGGTGAGTCCGGCGCTGACGTCACGATTCTCGTCAGGCGGGGGCCAACGTCGTGCCTCGAGCGATTGCGGGGATTCCGATCCAGTACCTGGCCGCGGCCATGAAGCGGCTGCCACGAGGGGCACGGTTGAAGTCGCGAAACTCGTCCAGCGACTGTCTGAATTTCGCGTGGCCCGCCGGTGCTGCCTCGGCCTCCCTGGACCGCAGCTGACGCGATCCCGATCATCGGCTTTCACCTGGTCGATGCGATCCGGAGCGGGCGCGTCGCTTGAAGGTAACGGGACGATCGATCGGCTGGATGCCGAGGCGCGCGGTTCAGCGATGGATTGACCGGCGAATTCGACCGGATCATCCTGGCCACTGGCTTCGCTCCCGCGTTTGGTCCGTTAGGAGAGCTGGTTCGGCGCGACGAGCATGTTCCGGCTCCGCACCGACGACGTGACCAGTGCTGATCAGCCGAGGCTCTGGTTTGTCGGGATGCGATATGACACGACCGGAGCGATCGCGAACATCAAGGCTGATGCCGTAACGGTCGCCAAAAGACTGGCGACCTGATTGCAGATTGCAAATTGCAGATTTCAGATCTGCAATCGTAGCCAATCAGGCTGCGTAGCGCAGCACCGCAACGAAGTGGCACGCGCTCCAGCCATCCCGAACAAGTGCCACACGAAGTGCGCATAACGCATCCGCTGCGCCGCGTAGAAAACCACCCCGGCGGTGTAGGCCACACCGCCTGCGGCCAGCCAGAAAAGTCCCCACGCAGGCACGCTGTCGATGAGCGGTTTCGCTGCAATGAGCACCAACCAGCCCATCATCAGATAGACGGCGGTTGAGAGACGCGGATAGCGAATTCCGCAGACGACTTGAGAAAGATGCCGATCGCCGCCAACCCCCAGATCACGCCGAAAAGGCTCCATCCCCAGCCGCCGCGGAGGACGCCCAGCGTGAACGGTGTGTAGGTCCCGGCAATGAGCAGGTAGATCGCCGAGTGGTCCAGAATCTGGAAGACACGCTTGGCGCGGTTCGGCGACATGGCGTGGTACAATGCCGACGTCAGGTAGAGCAGCGTCAACGTCGCGCCGAAGATCGCGGCACCAACCACCGCTGCCGCGCCGTCGTTCGGGCGCCGACTACCAGAATAGGAATTGTCGCCACCGCGGCCAGGAAGCCTGCGACGCCGTGATATATTGAACGTCCCGCCGCGACGTGACGGCACGATCGCGGCGGAGGACGCCGCGTCGCTGCGCGGCCTGGGCGCCCTCATCCGGGAGTGGGACTCGAGCGACATCGCCGGGGAGGCCGAGACCACCTTTTCCGCGAACTCTGCGGCCCCCTGCATCACGCTCCGGTGGCCCGACGAACGCGAGATCAGGGCCGTGGTGCTCAAGGAGGACATCCGCCTGGGTCAGCGCATCGAGGGCGTCGAGGTCCACCGAGTCGACGGCGATGAGCGCGTCCTCCTGGCCAGGGCCGGAAGCGTCGGACACCAGCGCTTCCTCGAGTTCCCGCCGACTCGTGCGCAGCAGCTCGAGGTGACCATCACGTGCAGCCGTGCCACCCCGGTGCTGGCCGAGGTCCGAGTCGTGCGGGCTGGCCAATTCTGACCAGATGCCGCTTCGGGAGAACGGCGCGGACTCGGACGTTGATCGTGAGTCGCTCACGACCGCAGGTCCTGGACCTGCAGCGATGCCCGATCCGGGCGCGAGAGCGCGTCTTGGAGGCAAATAACTAGTAAACATAGTCACAAAGAGTCATATCGGCGGTTGAGCGGGCAGTGGGACTGTGCTCTCTGGGTGGCCAGCGAGTGCCGTTGGGATCACCCAAAAATGACGATCCTTGAGGTGAAGGACCGGCACCAATTTCGGCTACCGACTCCGGTGGTCCGCCGCCACTCAGGGCCTCTCAAGACCCCGAGCCTCACGTCGGGGAACTCACGTGCTCGCTCTGCGCAGATCTGCTCTCGCATCCACCGTCACTGTCGCCATGCTCGGGACCCTGGGCATCGCGGCCGCACCGTCCGCCCAGGCGGCGGGTCCGGACGCCGCGACCACGGCGGTCGGCGCCCTGTTCACCCGGCTCGCCACGGACTTCCTGCCGCAGGTCGCGTCCGGCACGGCCGTGTCCAGGCAGCTGCCGACGCTGGCCGTCACGCCGGCCGAGTCCGTCGGGCTCAAGACCGCGTTCTCCTCGGCGCTGGGGGCCACCGGACCGCTCGAGGACTTCGGCACCCAGGACACCCTGGCGGACCTCAAGGACTACGTCGACGACGCGGACGGCAGCGGCTGGGCCTTCACGTCGAGCAACCCGACCGACACCTCCCTCACCGTCGGCTTCACCCGCACGCTACCCAGAACGCCGGCCTCGACATCCGCGACTCGGACGGCACGCCTCAGCCTGTCCAGCGGCACCGGGATCGTCGTCACGGGCACGTTGACCGGCTCCTTCACCTTCGTCTTCGACGCCACCTCCGGCAAGGCCAGCCTGACCTCGCCCTCGCTGTCCATCGCGACCAGCGCCGACCTGCCGGCCACCACCACGATCAACGCAGGCCTGGGCATCCTCGGCGTCAGCGTGACGGGGACCGCCGACACCGACGACTACCGCCTCCAGAGCAACGTCAGCACGAGCTGGGCCAACCCGGACAACGACGCCGCCGGCCTGCTCGCCTTCGACAACCCCGACACCGCCGCGGCCGACGACGGCGAGCTCGCCGCCGAGGGCGCGGGCACCGGCATCGTCACCGCCACGCAGGTGGGCAGCCTGGCCGGCAGCCTCGAGGCGAAGCCCCGAGCCAGCGACCGGGTCGCCGGCCTCCCGAGCGTCGGGACGACCGTGACCCTGAGCTCGGCCGCCCCGGCCTCGTTCGAGGCGCCGCTCGTGACGGCCGTCGTCCCGGAGGCCGCGAAGCCGTTCCTCACCATGACCCCGCGCGACCTCGCGGCCGCGCTGTCCCAGGCGGCCTCCGCCGTCCTCGGCATGCAGAACGCCGGCGACGGCGACCTCCCGCTCATGCGTGGGTCGCTGTCGAACGCCATCGACGCCGTCGGCGGCATCAAGAACTTCCTCGCCGACCAGGTGCCGGACGCCGACCCCGACGACCAGACCCCCGGCCAGCCGAAGTTCGCCTCCCTCCAGGACATGCTCGCCGCCCTCGACGCGGCGGAGTACGCCGACTCCGGCTGGTCCATCGACGTCCTCGACGGCGCCGAGGCCGCGACCTACGACCCGGGCACGAAGAAGGTCAACTTCACCGTCGTCACGACCCGCGGCGGGAAGACCGACCTCGAGCTCAACCCGCTCGGCGCAGCGACCTCCGGCACCGGCACGGCATACACCGCCACCGGTCTCACGGCCTCGGGCGTCGACCTCGACGGACCGAAGAACGACGGCGCCGCACTCCTCGCGGGCCGCAAGGTCACCGCCGGCACCTCGACCGCGCACGATCGCCACGATCGACAGCGGCACGAAGCTCACCCTCACGGCCGACGGCTGGACCGGTGGCACGCCCACGAACGGCACGCTCTTCGCCATCGAGGCTGCCGACCCCAAGACCGGCGCCCCGCAGTTCGCCGACGTGCTCAAGACGAGGATCGGAGTCGCCGGCGCCAACGCCGAGGTCTCGACCGCGAAGATCACCCCCGACGTCGTCGTCACCCTGCCGATGGTCCTCGACCTCAGGGCTCCCGACACGTACACGAACGCGGCCAACGAGGTCGTCCCCGACTGCGACCCCGGAACCGGCACCGCCCCGTGCCCCTTCAAGCAGATCGACGCCTCCGGCCTCGCCCGCATCATCACCTCCCTCCCGCTCCCGGCCGACCGCGTCATGCTCCGCCAGAGCACCCGCGACCTCCTCGTCGCCGACGCGGCCATCACCTCGCCGGTGCAGATCAGCACCACGAGCGGCTTCCTCGCCCTCGACATCACCGGTGACGTCGCGCTGTCGGTCCCGTCCGGGCCACCTCCAGACCCTCGCCCTGACGAAGACCGGTGACGTCCCCGTCCCCGAGTTCGTCGAGCAGGTGCGCCAGCAGACGGTGCGCACCGCGGCCTCCACCGACGACGTCTTCAAGCGGACCCTCGGCGGCACCGTCGAGGCGAACCTGACCATCGCCGTGCCCGACGCCCCGACCGCCTTCGGCGAGGACGAGGAGAACCCCGACTCGACGGGCATCACCCTCACCGCCACGGTCGCCGCCCTCGCCGACGGCATCGACGCCGGCGACGTCACGGTCGTGGCCGACGACGAGGACCGCGCGGACCTCCTCAAGGCCCTCAACATCAAGGACGCCCTGGACAAGGAGCTCGAGCCGACGTCGCTCTTCGGTGCGGTGCGCGGGGCCCTCGAGGGCGCCGGCGCCGACCTCACGACGATGACCGGCGGCGGCCTCGACACCCCGATCCCGTTCGTCGGGTCCTCGGTGAGCCAGCTCATCGGCGCCGGGGCCAGCGGCACCGCGAAGTATGCCGACCGTGCCGGTGTCGACGGCGGCCCTGCGGTCACCGTCCTCACCGACCCGGGCGCCGCCTTCACGCAGGCAGTTCCTCGGCCGCCAGATCGTCGTCGGCTCGACCCTCGCGACGATCGTCGGCGCCGACGGCACGACCCTCGACCTCGCGCCCCAGCTCCCGAGCCCGCCGGTCGACGACACCCCCTACCTCGTCGAGAACGAGCTCCTCGGCGCAGTTCACGTCCTGAGCGCCATGACGCCGGACACCCTCCAGGACACCCTGGCGATGGCCGAGGCCTCCCTCGGCAACGGCTCGACGATCGACTTCGGGCTCGCGAAGAACGACGCCGGCGACGAGCAGCTGCGGCTCGACCTCTCGTGGGCGCGCGCCTACGAGGTGACCCAGCCGGTGAGCCTCTCCCTCGGGGACGACCTCGACGTCATCGGTCTGTCCAGTGGCGGTGAGCTGAGCGTCGCGGCGAGCGGCACCGTCAAGCTGCGCCTCTACCTGCCGCTCACCGCGGCCGCGATGTTGAGCCCGATCGACAACACGAAGGTCGACAAGGACTGGTCCGAGGTGAGCTTCACGGCGAAGGTCGCCGCGGACAACGCGTACTTCGGCGCCAACCTCGGCCCGATCAGCCTCGAGCTCGGCCGCGACAGCGACGGCGACCGGGGCTCCGTGCACGCTGGCTTCGCCGTCAAGGCGTCCGGCGCGACGACCGAGGAGGACCCGTCGATCGCTGACTTCTTCACCGACGGCTTCGACCTCGCCGTCGGCGGCGGCGACGCCTGCGCCGAGGACGACCAGGTCGTCTGCGCCGAGTTCCCGCTGTGGGCCAACGGCACGAAGGTCACCGGCAACCTCAAGGTGACGACGACGCTCGGCGCCCAGGAGGACAGCCTCACGGACCTCTTCACCGGCGCGTCGACCGAGGTCACCTACCCGCTGGAGATCAAGAACATCCTCGAGAACGGCGCCTTCAAGTTCGGCTCCCTCCTCGAGGGCGTCCAGCAGTACATGTTCTACTCCGAGACCGCGCTGCGGACCGCGTCCAACGGCGGCGAGATGCCCGTCGTCGGCAAGGACCTCCAGGCCGGCGCCGACTTCATGGGGAAGGTCCGCGGAGACCTCGCGACCTTCATCGAGGACAACGGGGACGTCAGCCAGGTCGGCCCGGCGAAGAAGCTGCTCACCGACGGAGCTCTCCAAGGCGCTCGGGGTCGTCGTCGGTGGCTCGTCCGGGATCCAGGTCGACTTCACCTGCAAGCTCACCCTCCTGCCCCCGACGGCATCCCGCGGCCACGCCGAACAACGCCGTCGCCGCCGACACGACGCAGTACGTCTACAAGGTCGTCTCGACCTACGCCCAGGGCGCGGACCCGCTCAAGCGCTCCGTCCCGTCGGCCGCCACCGTCGTCGTGAAGAACGCCGCCACCCTCACCGCCGGCGCGAGCGGCAAGTTCAACACCGTCACGTGGACCAAGGCGGTCGGCGCCAACGGCTACCAGATCATCCGGGCGACCCAGACCGGCACGACCGCACCTGCCGCCACGGCATACCGGCTCGTCGGCTCTGTCGGTGCCCTCGCCACGTACGACGACCACCTCGGGACGCCCCCGGCGACCGGCCTACCCGGCCGCCACGACGAACCCGCTCCTCCCCGCCACCACGTGCCCCGACGACACCCCCGTCCAGAAGGTCGACGGCGTGAGCCTCGGCCTCACGATGGGCCAGGGCGTCGTGTCCGGCGACAAGGGCTGTGTCGACGCCGCCGACGGCAAGAACGACTGCATCGGCGCCGAGCTGCCCGTCGACCTCGGCATCCCCGGGCTGTCGCTGCAGACCGGTGACTCCGGGAAGATCGTCGGCGACGTCGGCTGGCGCCTGTCGCTCAAGGTGGTCATGAGCCGCACCGAGGGCTTCTACGTCGACACCTCGACAGCAGAACGAGCTCGCCGTCGGTGCCGCCCTCAAGCTGGACGCACCCATCAACACGACCGCGCTCACCGCCCAGCTGTCGATCATCAACGTCGACGTGTCCAAGAAGCACACCCGGCCCGAGTTCGTCGGCTCCTTCGGCATCGACATCAAGGGCAAGGACGGCAAGCTCAAGCTCGCCGACATCGCCCGCACCCGGGTCGCCGACGCGATCACCGTCAACCTCGACGCCACGGTCGACATCGCCTGGCACCTCGAGGGCACGGCCGACGCCGCACTTCCGGGCATCTCGACCGACTTCGTCCTCAAGTGGGCCTGGAGCGCGTCCACGAGCAAGGACCCCAAGAACCCAGCGGGCCTCCTCGTCCAGTTCAACAACGTGACCCTGGACGCCGGAAAGTTCTTCGGCAAGGCGCTCAAGCCCTACCTCCAGCAGGTCGTCGACGCGACGAAGCCGCTCCAGCCGGTGCTCGACACGATCTTCACTCCCATGCCGGTCATCTCCGACCTCTCGACGGCCGCCGGTGGTCAGCCGATCACGATCGCGACCCTCGCCGAGACGTTCAGCACCATCGCCGGCGGACCGAAGATCAAGCCCTTCCTCGACGCCATCAAGACGACGAAGGACTTCCTCAAGAACGTCAGCTGCCCGGACTCCACCGCGGGCGGCTGTGGCGTGAACATCGGCAGCTTCACCCTGTCGAAGACGGCCGTGACGACGACCCGCGCGTCGGCCGGCAACGCCTCGCAAATGATCGCCACCAAGGAGCCGGCCCCGGTCGACTCCACGGGCAAGACGCCCGCCCAGCAGGTCGCGGCCAAGGACGCCTCGGGCCGGATGTCGAACACGGCGAAGCGGGCCCTCGCCGGCCTGTCCTTCCCGGTCCTCGACGACCCGACCAGGCTCTTCGACCTCATCTCCGGCGGTGACATCCCGCTCGTCGAGTTCGACAGCGGGCCGCTCACCCTCGGCTTCCAGTTCCAGAAGTCCTTCGGCCCGATCTATGCACCGCCGCCGGTCATGATGGTCATCGGTGGTGGGGCCTCGGTCTCGATGCGGATCGCCGCCGGGTTCGACACCTACGGCATCCGCCGCGCGATCGAGGGCAAGGGTGCCGCCGAGATCCTCGACAGCCTCTACTTCAAGACGGTCGACCAGACCGGCAAGCCGATCCCGGTCGTCCAGTTCACGGGCTACCTCGAGGCCGGCGCGTCGGTGTCCCTCGCGATCATCGAGGTCGGGGTGGTCGGCGGTGTCCGGCTCACCGTCGGCTTCTACTGGAACGACCCGAACAACGACGGCAAGTTCCGGCTCTTCGAGTTCGGGAAGGCCGTGGCGATCAACCCGATCTGTCTGTTCAACGTCTCAGGAGAGCTCTCTCTCTACATCAAGGTCTTCGTCACCCTGGGATTCAGTCCCTTCTCGGTGAGCTTCGACTTCACCCTCATCAACATCAAGCTCCTCGACTTCAGCCTCAAGCCTGACTGCGAACCGGCACCGCCGAGGCTCGCCGGGCAGACCGGGTCCACGCTCTACGTCTTCGCCGGCAAGTTCGGCACCGACGCCCAGCGTGGTGCTCCGTGGGGCGCGACCGACAAGGCCGAGACGTGGGTCATCCGGCAGGTGCCGACCTACAAGGACGAGGACGACGTCCAGCAGCCGGCCGTCGTCGAGGTCCGCGGGCTCGGGATCACCGAGACCTTCCCGGACACGGGTGCCACGGCGATCTCGACCGTCGTCGTCGACGCCCGAACGACCACCACGCCGCTCACGGTGAGCTTCACCGGCGGTCAGCCGCCCGTCGAGGGCGTGGAGGCCAAACCGTTCACGAAGACCGCAGTCGTCTTCGGCAGCGACGGTGACGACGTCATCCGCACCGGTGTCGGCACCTCGTGGGTCGACGGCGGCAAGGGCGCCGACACGATCACGACCCTCGACCGCACCGACCTCGCGACCGCGCCCAGACTCGGCGGTGGCGCACGTCGCCGGCGGCCAGGGTGCGGACGCGATCACCGTCGGCAACGGCAATGACGTCGTGGCCGGTGACGCTTCGCTCGCACGCGACGACTCCTCACCCAGCGTCGCGCTTCTCGCCCGACAAGGCCGGCTCGGTCACGCTGACCAACGCCGTGAAGGTCGACTCGACCCTCGCCGACGCTGCCGACGCCGACTTCTACATGGCGAACCCGACGGGCTCGGGCATCGACCAGATCGCGGCCGGCCTCGGGCAGGTCCGCCTGTCCGGCAACGGCGGGGCCGACACCATCGGCACCGCGAACGACAGCGTGCTCGCCGACTCCGCGGGCATCAAGGCCGGGACGACCGGCGGCTCGGCCGAGAAGGAGGCGCTCTACCGCGCCCAGGGCTCGGTGATCGTCGGCGGCGCCGGCAGTGACGTCCTCAAGAGCGGGTCGGCCACCGACACCGTCTACACGGGCACCTACGCCGCCATCGGCGAGAGCGACGCGGGTTCCGGCGACGCCGACACGGACACCAACACCGTCAGCACCGGCACCGGATCCGACACCGTCTACGGCTCCAACGGCTTCGACTTCGTCACCACGGCGTCGACGGCGACGCAGACCGCGACGGTCTTCGGCGGCGGTGCGGCCGACGTCCTCACCGGCGGCCTGGGATCGGACAAGATCTACGGCGGCCCGGGCGACGACTACGTCGTGGCCGCGCCGGCCACGGTCAGTGGTCCCGGCGCCATCACCGACGTGCTCGGCGCGGCCCGCGACGTGGCCGTCCTGCCCGACGCGGGCGGCAGCACCAAGCTGCTCGTCGGCGGCACCGGCAGCGACCGCATCTACGGCTCCGACGGCCCGTCGACGATCTTCGGTGACACCACCGTCGACACCTGCGACGTGCAGTCGAACCCGGTGAGCGCCCAGCCCGGCGAGACGACCGTCTCCGCGGACGCGGCCGACCTCATCCTCGGTGGCAACGGCGTTGACGTGGTCAACGCCGGAGGCGGAAACGACTGGGCGTATGCCGCAGGCGCAAGTGACCGTGTCTGTGGCAACTCGGGCGCCGATCACCTTTACGCCGGCGACGACGCCGACCTCGTGTTCGGTGGCACCGGTGACGACCAGGCCTACGGCGAGGACGGATCCGACCAGGTCTATGGCAACGACGGCGCCGACTCCCTCTACGGCAGCACTGGGGCCGACCGGCTCCAGGGCAACGGCGGCTCCGACTGGGTCGACGGAGGTTCCGAGGGCGACGTGCTGCTCGGTGGCACGTCCATTGCCGGTGCGGCAGATGCCGGTGACGTCCTCCTGGGCGCCGGTGGCATCGATGTCCTCGTGGGCGACAACGCGCCGAGTGACGTCCTTGCCGACCAGCCCTACCCGGCCGACCTCGGTTCGACCGACGCCACCCTCGGGGGCGCCGACTACCTGGTCGCCGGCGACGACAACGACTATGCCTATGGCGGCCTCGCCAACGACACGGTCTACGGCGGCCTCGGCAACGACTTCGCCGAGGGCAACCCCGGCTCCGACGGCATCTGGGGTGAGGCCGGCGACGACGACGTCATCGGTGGCTCCTCGCAGCTGGCTTCCGGCACCGAGCAGGGTCGGCCCGACGCGGGCGACACCCTCACGGGCGGCGACGGCCAGGACGTCATCACCGGCGACAACGCCAAGGTGACCCGCGGCGGGACTGCGCACGCGGTGATGGCGGGCCGTGGGCTCACCACCTCGCGCGGCGTCGACCTCGCCGACGAGGGCGCTGGATCTCCGACCGGCGTGTCCGGCAACGACGTCATCGATGCCGGCAACGACGTCGACGTCGTGTTCGCCCAGCGCGGGAACGACACCGTCACCCTCGGTGACGGAGCCGACTACGGCGAAGGCGGTCCTGACACGGACTCCGTCAATGGAGGTGCCCAGGACGACGACATCGTCGGCGGCTCCTTCACCACGGCTGCGGGCGAGGCCGGTCAGGCGGACGCAGGCGACACCCTCACGGGCGGCGACGGCCAGGACGTCATCACCGGCGACAACGCCAAGGTGACCCGCGGCGGGACTGCGCACGCGGTGATGGCGGGCCGTGGGCTCACCACCTCGCGCGGCGTCGACCTCGCCGACGAGGGCTCCGGCTCCCCGACCGGCGTGTCCGGCAACGACGTCATCGATGCCGGCAACGACGTCGACGTCGTGTTCGCCCAGCGCGGGAACGACACCGTCACCCTCGGTGACGGAGCCGACTACGGCGAGGGCGGCCCGGACACGGACTCCGTCAATGGAGGTGCCCAGGACGACGAGGTCGTCGGCGGCTCCTTCACCCCGGTGTCCGGCGTGGCGCCCTCGACGATCGGCCAGCCCGACGCTGGCGACACCCTTGCCGGCGACGCCGGCCAGGACGTCGTGCTCGGCGACAATGGGTCGCTCACCCGGCCCACTCGGTTCGCCCATCCGACACCGTCTCAGCCTCGGCCACCCTGCTGACCTTCAACCGGGTCACGACGCAGCGCATGGTCCTGCCCTACGACCTCGGCGACTCCCCTGTCGCCGGCACATCGGGTGCTGACACCATCACGGGCGACGCCGACAACGACGTGCTCCTGGGCCAGGGCGGCGCCGACCGCGCCGACGCTGGTGCCGGAGCCGACTACGCCGAGGGCGGGCAGGGCGCCGACCTGGTGCTCGGCGGCACCGAGGACGACGACGTCGTCGGCGGGTCCTCCGCTGGCAGCGCCACGAACAGCACTGGACAGGTCGGTCAGCCGGACGGCGCCGACAACGTCTACGGCGGCCCGGGCTCGGACCTCATCATGGGCGACAACAGTCTGCTCAATCGGCCCACGACAGAGCGTGATTGGCGCACCATCCGGGCGAACGCGACCCAGACTGCGCTCGTCCCGTCACGAGGAGTGACGTTCCACGACCTCGTCGGCCCGGCACCTGCAGCCGCGAACGCCACGCACTCCGCGGGCGACGCACTGTCCGGTCAGGACGGCGTCGACGTGATCTTCGGCCAGGACGGCGACGACCGGATCAGCGGCGGCGGAGACGACGACTACGTCGAGGCTGACGGAGGTGCGGACACCATCCACGGCGACATCGCGCTGGTGGCTGCCGAGATCGCGACAGCTCCCGCTGGTGCGGCCTGGTCCACCCCGGCAGTCGATGCCGCAGCTGTCACCGCGGGTCAGGACGACCTCACCGGCGGCTGGGGTCGACAGGCCTATCGCGATGGCAACGACCTCATCCACGGCGACGGCAACGACGACTTCGTGGTCGGTGACAACGGCTCCATCCAGCGCGTGGTCGACAACGGCACGACGGATCGCGTCTACACCCCGCGCTATGGCGCCTCACGCCTCGGCCAGGCCAAGGTCCGGGTCGCCGGCGGCAGCGCAACCTCGACGCGCTTCTGCCCGACCACCGGGTCAACGGCGACCTCGACCTGTGAGGTGGCCGGAGCCTTCGGCTCGGACACCGTGTTCGGCGACAGCGGCCAGGACGTGCTCTACGGCCAGGACGGTGGCGACAACATCCTGGGTGGCGCGGACGACGACGACATCTATGGCGAGCTCGGTGCGGACACCCTGTTCGGCGAGGACGGTGAGGACGCAATCCTCGGCGACCGAGGCGGCATACAGAATCGGTTTGAGACCGGATCACGGTCAACGACAACGACGCTCACCATGCCTCCGGCCGTCACCTATGACGACTCGTCTCGGACGGTTCGGTGAGCCGTGAGTCCGACCTGCTGCACGACGTCAACGGCACGGACTTCGTCGGCGACGCGACGAGCACCCCGATGCCGCTGGACGGGATCACCTTCGGTGGGGCCGACCGCATCCGCGGTGGCGCCGGCCACGACTCCATCCACGCGGGCGCCGGCGACGACCTCGCCAACGGTGACTCGGGCGGCGACTCGATGTTCGGCGACCGCGGCAACGACGTGATGTGGGGTGGGGCCGGCAAGGTCTGCACCTACACGGACGCGGTGTGCCTGGCCGACGCGGGCGCGAACGGTGAGTTCATCGACCACATCGCCGGAGGCAAGGACGAGGACGTCATCGACTGGCGGCCCCGCGGTGCCTATGGCACGGGAGCGGCGCTCACCGGCCGGACGTGCAGCACGAGCACGGCCCCTGTCACGACCAAGAAGGACGGCACGACCGACCCGTGTTCCTGGTTCGAGATGACGGACCGTGCGGACGACGTCGTGACGACCACCGCGACCCTGGCCAACAACCAGCACCACCAGGGCGTCGACTGGGTCTACGGCGGCTGGGACCGCGACGTGATGCAGGGCGACCTGTCCAACAACGGCCCGCACAACGGTGACCGGCTCATCGACTGGTCCGGCGTCTACAACCTGTGGAGCCACTGCAACGCGGCCTACGGCGGGTTCACCGACGTCAGGGTCCCGGCCCCGGCGGTGGAGGACTTCCTCAAGTCCTGGGCCACGGGCAATGGTGCGGGTCGACCTGGCGGAGGCGGCGCCACGGCGGACGTGCTGACGCCCGGGACCTCGGCGTACGACGAGCTGGCTCTCGTCTACAACGCCGACGGCAAGGACCACGGGACCGGTAGCGCCTATCCGACGACACCGGGTCACTTCGACGACGCGAACGCCTGCGCTGGGTACTGACCCGCCCTGACCTGGCCAGCAGGGTGGGCCAGGTCAGGCAGGTCAGGCCGGTCAGGCCGGTCAGCGCAGGCAGCGCGGCGACCGACCCGACTGGTCCGGCTAGTCCGGGTGGACGCCGGGCGCGTACTTCGGGATCCGGAAGCTGACCCGGGTCCCGGCGCCGACGGCGGTCTCGACGACGAGCCCGAACTCGTCGCCATAGACCTGGCGCAGCCGGGCGTCGACGTTGCCGAGGCCCACGGAGTCGGCGCGCGACTGCCCGTCGAGGATGCGTTGGACCTGCTCGGGGTCCGTCCCCACGCCGTCGTCCTCGATGGAGATCTCGGCATCGGACCCCAGGTCCGCGGCCGTGATCGTCACGTGGCCGACGCCCTCCTTGGTGGCGAGTCCGTGCCGAACAGCGTTCTCCACCAACGGTTGTACGGCGAGGTAGGGCACGCGCACCGGCAAGACCTCGGGAGCGATGAGCAGGGTCACCTGGAGCCGCTCACCGAAGCGCGCCTGCTCCAGCACGAGGTAGCGCTCGACGTTGCGCAGCTCCTCGGCAAGCGTCGTGAACGGCCCACCTTGGCGCAGGGCGTAGCGGGTGAAGTCGGCGAACTCGAGGATCAGCTCGCGCGCCCGCTCCGGGTCGGTGCGCACGAACGACGCGATGGCGCCGAGGGAGTTGTAGATGAAGTGGGGGCTGATCTGGGCGCGCAGGGCGCGGAGTTCGGCCTCCATGGCGCGGGTGCGGGCGCGGCCCAGCTCGGCGACGTCGAGTTCGGCCGAGACCCAGCGGGCCAGTTCGCCGGTGGCCTGGGCGAGGCCGGCCGAGGTGGCGGGGGCATAGGCCGTCAGGGTGCCGACGACGCGTTCGTCGGCAATGAGCGGGGCGGTGACGGCGGCGCGGATGGGGCAGTCGGGGTCGCTGCAGGTGATCTCACCGGCGCCGATGACGGTGGGCGCGCCAGAGGTGCGAGTTGCCGCCGCATGAGCGTGGGCGTCGCCGGAGTGGTGATCGCCGGGGCCGGTCCAGGCCAGGAGCCCGGAGGCGTCGCAGATCGCGACCGAGCGAGCGCCGAGGATCGCCAGCAAGTGCTTGCCCGCTCGGTCGGCCGACTCAGGGGTGAGGCCGTCGGCGAGGTGGCGCGAGGCGAGCGAGGCCGTGTGCAGCGTCGAGTAGGTCACCCGGTCGACCGTCGACAGGAACCCCCGGCGACGGCCACGCCCCGCCAGCCAGATCCCCAGCCCCAGCAGCAGCATCGCCCCAGCCACGACCACGGCAGTGGGGAGATCGAAGGAGGCCGACATGCCGCCGAGCCTATGGGGTGGCCCGGGCACGGGTCGGGGGTTGCGTGACGAGTCGCCGTCTCAGCACTGGGCGACCCGTCACACGACCCCCGACCGGTCGGCATACGCTCGGCACATGACTGAGTTCGACGATGTCCTGCGCATCACCGACGGCACCGCAGAACTCACCGACGGCTGGGTGATCGGCGAAGCCATCAACGGCGGAGTGCTCATGTCGCTCGCCACCCAGGCCGCCTCGACGGCGATGCAGACGGCAGGCGCCCACACCGACGTCGTCGCCTTCAGCACGACCTTCCTCGCCGCCGCCCAACCCGGCCCCGCCACCGTCGCCACCGAGATCCTGCGCATCGGCCGCTCCTTCTCGACCGCCGAGGTCACGGTGAGCCAGGACGACAAGGTGCGCCTGCGGCATACGGCCACGTTTGCCGACCTCGACGCCAACAGTGAGCCGGTCCACCTCCAGGAGGCGCCGCCCGAGCTGCCCGACCCGGACCAGTGCGCCCCGGCCGCCCGCGGTGGTTTCGCCGAGAAGATCCGCCTCCTTGACCGGGTCGACATCCGGATCGACCCGGCGACGGTCGGTTGGGCGCTCGGTCAGCCCGCGAACGACGGCGAGATGCGCGCGTGGATCCGCTTCAAGGACGGCCGCGAACCCGATGTCGCCTCGCTCCCGTTCTTCCTCGACGCGTTGCCGCCCGTGACGTTCACCTTCGGTGCGCTGGGGTGGGCGCCGACGATCGCGTTCTCCGGGCCACATCCGCTCGCGCCCCGCTCCCGGCTGGCTGCGCATGCGGATCACGACCCGCAACGTCATCGGCGGACTCTTCGAGGAGGACGCGATCATCTGGGACTCGCGCGATCGCGTCGTCGCGCAGTCGCGCCAACTTGCAGGCGTGCGTATGCCGGCCTGCCCCCGACCGCGCGAAGGCCGAGTGACGTTGTCCGACAACGCTGCTCAGCTCGCCGCCTCCGTCAACGCCCTCGCCTCCCTGCCCGGGATGCCCGAGAAGATCGACGCCGCCCGCGAGGCCTGCACCAAGCTGCGCTGGCACAACGCCCTGCGCCGCCGCATCCCCGAGGCCGCCGCCGAGTCCCGCGTCCGCGGTGCCTGGGCCAGCGGTGAGCTCGACGGCGCGCGCCTGTCCGTCGACATCGTCCGCGACCTCATGCGTGGTGCCGTCACGTGGCACGACGAACCCGACCCCGTCGAGCAGGTCATGCGCGGAGTCGTCGCCGCCACCGCCGAGACCGAACGCCTCGGCGCCGTCGTCCTCAACGCCCCCATGCAGGCCCTCGCCCGCCTCCACACCGCAGCCGCCGCAGGCCTCGTCCCCGACACCGAGCTCGGTCGCCCGCGACTCGACGGCGAGGACAGCCGCGAGTTCATCGAGATCGGCGATGCCCCTCCGGCTGCCGAGGCCCGCGAACGTCTCCAGCGCGTCGTCGAGCTCCTGGCCAGCGCCAAGACCCTCCCGATCCCGATCGTCGCCGCGCTGGCCCACGCCGAGATCGTCACCGCCCGACCCTTCACCCGCGGCAACGGCGTCGTCGCCCGCGCCATAGAACGCGCCGTCATCCAGGCCGGGGGCCTCGACCCGACCGGGGTCGCTGTTCCCGAAGCCGGGCACGGCACGGGAGGTGGGCCGGCATACCTCGGCGGGCTCACGGCATACACCCGTGGTGACGCCGCAGGCGTCGGTCTGTGGCTCACGCACTGCTGCGACGCGATCGTCGCCGGTGCCGCCGAAGGTGAGGCGATTGCTGACGCGGTCCTCGCTGGCCGACTCACCTGACGCTTCACCGAAGCGAAAGTCAAGTCTTGTTGTTGCCCCGGCAGGGGAGTAGACAGGGTTCATCGGGCAGGCCTTTCCGGAACCACCCGACCTGAAATCAACCGCGAGACGCAACGGGTACCCACGCGCGGGCAGTCCACTGATGGACCGGTCTGTTCGGGCTTGACCCGATACGACGGCATAGGAAATGCACGCTTGGTCGCCCTGCACGCTCGCGGCGGATGACGCCCCCTTCGAGGGGCGTCATCGTCGTTGCGGCGTGTGGGGGTGATCATTGAATGATCACTTTGGTGCGAGTTTCAACGTTCACCTTGCATGCGTGGCATCGATGGGCAACGATGGAGCCATCGCTCCCCTTCGGGGTTGTAGCGACGGGTGGTCCGACCTCTCCCCCCCGGGGCTCGGCCCGCCCGACGGCCCCGGTCATCCCCCCGACCGGGGCCGTCGCCTTTCCTTTTGCAGGTGGCCTTCTGGCCTGTCCACAGGCCGCGTATGCCGGCTGCTCTTGTCCACAGATCGGCTCACCGGGGTGGTGGTCGGGTCGGCTGGTGGGTGAGCGTCGTCGCCATGACTTCTCTTGTGACTCCCTTGATGACTCCGCTGGTGGTGGTGATCGGCGCGAGCGGTGGGCTGGGTGCGTCGACGTGGGCGGCGGCGCTGGCTCGACGCATGTCCATGCACCTGGGCGAATGTGTGTTGGTCGATGGCGACGTCCGAGGTGGCGGGCTCGACATGACCTGCGGCACCGAGCACGTGCCGGGTCTGCGATGGCCTGATCTGGCGCGGTTGCGGGGCTCCGTGTCGGCTTCTCGGCTGGTGGCTGCGCTGCCCCGAGGGGAGGTACCGGTGCTGTCGGCGGGTGGACACGGCGTCGCGGTCGATGACTCCGTGATGATCGACGTCCTCGGCTCGATCCGCTGGGAGGTGCCGGTGGTGCTGGACGCGCCGCGCGTCACGCCCTTGATCGCAGCGTTGGCCGAGGACGCGGCTGCGGTCCATGTCGTGTCCGGGCTCCAGGCTCGGCAGTTGGCTGACACCGAGGCCCTGCTTGCTGACCTCTCCGGCGCGGGCATCGGCTTGGTGACCCGTTCGTCGGGTGCACTCGCGGCCGAGTTCGACGAGGTGCTCGAGCACCTGGGGACGCCGCACCGGGCCCACTTGCGTGACGACCCGCGTGTTCGTCGCGATGGCGAGAGGGGTGAGTGGCCGGGCCTGCGAGGACCATTGCGGGACAGTGCAGATCGAGTGGTGCTGGACCTGCTGGACATCCTTGGCGCGGGCGCGGCATGAGGGGGTCAGCGTCCAGCTGGCCCGGCGTCGAGGAGGCGATCCGTGCTGGTCGGGCGCCTGATGCGTCGGTGATCTCGGACGTCACGGGCGCGGTGGTCGAGCTCGGAGCAGAGGGTGCGGCCAGCGAAGGTGCCCTGTTGCGCGAGCAAGTGTTGGGCTTCGGGCCGTTGGAGCCGTGGATCGCCCTGGGTTCGGTGACTGACGTGTTGGTCAATGGTGACGGTGCGGTCTGGGTCGATCGTGGTGGCGGAGTGGAGGACACGGGGCTACGGCTCGATGCCGCTGCTGCTCGTGCTCTGGCCACGCGTCTCGCGGGGCTGGCTCGTCGACGGTTGGACGAGGCGCAGCCGTGGGTCGATGGCGTGCTGCCCGGGGGAGTGCGACTGCACGCGATCCTGCCGCCGTTGGCCGAGTCCGGGACGCATCTGAGTCTGCGCGTGCCACGACACCAGCCTGTGGGAGTTGGCGGGTTGGTGTCGCTCGGGGCGGTGGGTGACGGTTTGGCCGGGGTGCTGCGTCGGGTGGTGGCGGCGCGGTTGTCCTTTGTCGTGGTGGGCGGCACGGGCGTCGGCAAGACCACGGTGCTGGGGGCGTTGCTCTCTGAATGTGCTTCTCACGAGCGGATCGTGGTCGTTGAGGACGTGCGCGAACTCGCGCCGGCGCACCCGCACGTCGTGCGGCTGCAGGGGCGGATGCCCAACGTGGAGGGTGTGGGCGGAGTGACCATGGTGGATCTGGTGCGGCAGGCGCTGCGCATGCGGCCCGACCGGCTGGTCGTCGGAGAAGTCCGAGGTGCAGAAGTGCGCGAGATGTTGGCGGCGCTCAACACCGGGCACGACGGCGGGGCCGGGACGCTGCACGCCAATGGGTTGAGTGAGGTTCCGGCCCGGCTCGAGGCATTGGGGGCGCTGGCGGGGCTGGGGCGTGAGGCCGTGCACGCACAGCTGCGCGGGGCGGTCCAGGTCGTCATCGAAGTGGCGCGGGTGGGACCGGCACGGTTCGTGCGCGCGATCGGGGTGACCCGCTGGACGGGGTCCGAGGTCGTCGTCGACGAGGCGCTCGTCGTCAGTGGCCTTGTTGGAGACGGTGTGTTGTCCGGGGTGCGTCGCGGGCCGGGTGCGGCCCCGCTGGATGCACTCCTCGGGTCAGCCACAGACCAAGGATCGGGTGCACCAGGGCACGGCCGGCGGGACGTCGCGTGACGCTGGCCCTCGTCGTCCTGCTCGTGACGGCGATCCTCCTGTGGCCCCGCGGTCGGCCATTCGCGCGCTCTCGACCCGGCGGATCGCGCACCCCTTTCGACCAAGGGCTCACAAATGGCGGCGGAGCCTCGCCCAGTGGGTGGTCCTCGCGGCTGCGGGGTCTGCTGGGGCGAGAGGTCCGTTTCGGGCGGCGCCGCCGGGGGTGGGTTGCGGACTTCGCCGAGCTGTCGGCCGTGGGCCTCGATGCCGGCCTGCCCGCAGCCGAGGCTGCCCGCCTTGCCTGCGACGTCGGCGGTTCGGCCGCGACCCGGCCGGAGTTCGCTGCGCTGGGCGAGGAGATCACGGCAGCGCAGCAGCGGGGGAGTCCCATCGGGCAGTGCTTGCTGCGCGTGGCGCAGGGCGACCGGGATCTCGCCTTCCTGGCTGCGGCCTGGAGCCTCACCGATGAGTTCGGGGTGGCGGCGGCACCGGCCGCTCGGACGTCGGCCGCGGTCCTTCGCGAACGCGCCGAGAGTGATGATCGGCGCACCGTGCTTGCGGCCGGTCCTCGCGCCTCGATGTGGCTGCTCACCCTGCTGCCCCTGAGTGGGCCCCTCGTCGCCCTCGTCCTGGGTCTGCCGGTCGGGGACGTCTATGGCAGTGCCGCATCGCTCGTGGCCGCGGTCGGCGGGCTCGTCCTCACGGGCTTGGGGTGGCTCTGGTCGAGGACGGTTCTGCGTCGAGCCCTGCGGTCGGCGGAGATCTCGTGACCCTCGTTCTTGCGCTGCTCGCGGTCGTGGGCGCCTGCCTTCTGTGGCCGTCCGGGCAGGGCCGGGTCGCCCATGCCAGCGTCGCGGCACCTGGTCACGAGTCCGAGTCCGCATCCGAGTTCGAGTTCGAGTTCGGGACCGACCGCCAGCTTGCGACGTCCGGGACTTCTGGGGTGGTCACGGTCGATGAGGCTGCCGATGCCCTGGTGCTGTGTGCCCTCGCGCTGCGTTCGGGACTGGGTCCGATTGAAGCCCTGGAGGCCGTGGCCGGTCACGTCGGCGGTGCCGTGGCTCACCAACTCCGCGTGGTCGCCAGTGCCCACCGGTGGGGTCAGGATGCCGCGACCTCGTGGGCGCACGTGGGGGAAGCCTGGCGTCCGGCGGCCCTCGCGTGGCAGGCAGCCGAGCAGTCGGGCGCAGCGCCAGCCGGCGTCGTCCTCGCGGCCGCTGAGCGGATGCGGCGTGAGGAAGCATCTCGGGTCGAGGCCGCCGTGCAGCGGGCGGGAGTGCTCCTCGTCCTCCCGCTGGGTGCGTGTTTCCTGCCCGGCTTCATCGGTACGACCGTGGTGCCGGTCGTGCTCCATCTCGCCCGATCCAGCCTCGGTGTCGGCTGAGCGAGTTGTCCACAGCCGATGGAACCAGCCGGCCTCGTCCACAGATCCTCAGGGGCGTCTCGCGGCGAGCGGCGAAGTGGGCTGAACTCATCCTGAGGCGGGGATACGCCCCGCACCGATCGAGGAGATCCGTTGTGACACAGCGTCTTTCGCGTCGTTTGGCGCGCATCAAGGAGTCAGCTGAGGCTGGCATGACCACAGCCGAGTATGCCGTGGGCACGTTGGCAGCCTGCGCCTTCGCGGCCGTGCTCATGCTCGTGGTCAAGTCCGGTCCGGTGAAGTCCGCTCTGGCCAGCGTCATCACCGCAGCTCTCGGCACGGGCACGTGATCCGAGGTCGACGCAGCGAGGCCGGCATGGTCACGGCGGAGATCGCCGTGGCCCTGCCGGCTCTCGTCCTGGTGCTGACCTTGGCGCTCGGTGCGGTCACCGTGGTCACGGACCACCTGAGATGCGTCGATGCGGCCCGGGTGGGTGCGCGACTCCTGGCCCGGGGCGAGGACCCTGGTCGGGTTCGGGCGGAGGTGGCGCGTCAGGCGCCGGACGGAGCGGACATCGGCCTCGACGTCGGCGCCGACTCGATCACCGTGAACGTGATGGCGCAGCCGCCGCCACTGCTCAGGGCGCTGGGGGTCAGCGCCCGGCCCCAAGGCATCGCTCACGCCGTCCCCGAGGCCGCCCCATGATCTCGTCACCGTCCTTCAGCCGGCAGTGGCGCGAGCGGGGCTCCGGAACGGTCCTCGCGGTGGCGGCCATCGGCGTCCTGCTCGTGATGACCACGGCCGGCCTCCAACTGGGCGCCGCCGCGACCGCCGCGCATCGCGCACGTACCGCCGCCGACCTTGCTGCTCTGGCCGGAGCCAGTGCCCTCCAAGCGGGTCAGGCGGACGCGTGCGCCCGGGCAGCAGTCGTGGCCCAACGCAATGGCGCCCAGGTCATCGACTGCACCCTCGGCGCGAACGAGGCGCTCTCCGTCAAGGTGGCCACGGAGGTCGCGACCCATTGGCCGGGCGTCCCCGATCGGGCCCTCGCCTCCGCCCGCGCAGGCCCTGCCGACACCGCCCGCCCGTGAGCGCCCGCCCATGAGCTCGCGG
This sequence comes from uncultured Actinomycetota bacterium, assembly GCA_963807825.1. Taxonomy (GTDB): domain Bacteria; phylum Actinomycetota; class Actinomycetes; order Actinomycetales; family Dermatophilaceae; genus Knoellia. Next base: position 165,336 of record CAWEDC010000002.1, on the reverse strand, counting down.
CTTTCTGCGCCGGTCGCGCGACCGCGCAGATCGTGGTGAACGGCGTCGCCATGCCTGTGCCGGTCGTCAGGCTGAGCGCCGGTGGCGCCACCGGCGCACAAAAGGGAGCGCCCGGCACGGCATCGGTGGATGCCATGCCGGGCGGAACTGCTCCGGCTGCGCCGGTCAGGCGCGGATGGTGCGGGTCGTGCTGGTCAGGCGTGGTTGCTGCAGATGGTGCGGGTCGTGCTGGTCAGGCGTGGTTGCTGCAGATGGTGCGAGTCGCGCTGGTCAGGCTCCGGGTCAGGCGCGGGGGTCGTTGCGAGGGGCGTCGCTGGAGCGGGTGCGGGCCTCGGCTTCGGCGATCTCGGCGCGACGACGGGCCTCTTCGGTCGAGAGGTGCTGCTCCTCGACGCGGGCGTCGCCCTCACGGCGCAGGGTGGAGGTCTCCTCCTCGTGGCGACGACGCTCCTCGGTGAGCTGACGCTCCCGCTGAGCGAACTCCTCCTGCATCTTGCGCTCGTTCTCGACGCGACGCTGCTCGGTCAGGGCGGCCTCGTCCTTGGCGGCACGGCGGCGGCGCGCGCCGCGCTTCATGCCCTGACGCAGCAACGCCCACCCGAGCCAGAAGATGGTGATGACCGCAGCGCCGGTGATGAGCAGGGCAAGCGGCGGCAGGCTGATGGTGCCGCCGCCGATGACGTCGATGTCGACGCCGTCGGTGAGCTGGGAGGTGCCTTCAAAGAGCAGGATTCCTGCGGCGATGGCGGCAAGTACGAGGATGAGTCCGAGGATGATCACGCCTGCGAGGTTAGCGCCCTTTCGAGGCAAAGTGCCTGTTCAGGACCCCGCAGGGGTTGGATGGGCTGGTGTCCCAGAGCACGACGCAAGCCGCAGCCCGTCGCGCAGACAGCTGACGGGCGCGCCCCCAGCCCTAGGCCGGGCGCGACATGAGGACGAGGTCGAGCAGCCGGATCGCTCGTCGCCTTGTCGAGGGGTTCGTTGCCGTTGCCGCACTTCGGCGACTGCACGCAGGCCGGGCATCCGCGCTCGCATCGGCATCGAGCCACCGCATCACGCGTCGCCTCGATCCATTCGCCGAACGCCCCGTACGCCCGCTCGGCAAACCCCGCCCCACCCGGATAGCCGTCATAGATGAGGATCGTCGGCAGCCCCGTGTCGGGGTGCATGTCGGTCGACACGCCACCGACATCCCAGCGATCAGAGGTCGCCACCAGCGGCAGCATCCCGATCGCCGCGTGCTCGGCAGCATGCGCGGCACCCGGCACCTGGGCCTCCTCGATCCCGGCCTCCTCGAGCAGGTCGAGCGGCATCGTCCACCACACCCCGCGAGTGACCAGTGATCGCTCCGGCAGGTCGAGCGGATGCGTCCCCAGCACCTCACCCGACGGCAGCCGCCGCAGGAAACCCGTCACCTGCGTCGTCACCCGCACCGAGCCGAAGCAGACGTCGATCTCGCCCCACCGCTGCCGTCCTCTGCGCACCGAGGATCGAGAACGAGCTCTGCGACTGCGAGTGCGTGCTCCACCCCGGGTCGCCGCGCACGATCGTCGCGGTCGCCGCCGGCAGGTCGAGGTCGGTGACGACGAACGTGTCGCCCTGGTGCACGTGAACCGCACCCGTGTGGACCTGCGAGTGCGCCGACGCCTCATCGATCGTCCCCAGCACCCGTCCGCTGCGTCGCTCCACGATCGAGACCACTTCGGTCGTGCCACGCAGGTTGAGGTGGTCGCCGGGCCGGTCATCGCGCGCCCAGAACCACCCCGTCGGCCGCCGCCGCAGGATGCCGCGCTCGACGAGCAGATCCACCACGCCTCGCGCCCCTGTGCCGAACATCGGCAGGTCCGCCTCGGTCAGCGGCAGCTCGTGCGCAGCCGCGGCGAGGTGCGGCGCCAACACGTGCGGGTTCGCGGGGTCCATGACGGTCGACTCGATGGGCGCACCGAAGATCGCCTCCGGATGCTCCAGGAAATAGGTGTCGAGCGGATCGTCCGCCGCAATGAAGACAGCCAACGACTCCCGCCCCGAACGCCCGGCACGTCCCGCCTGCTGCCACAGGTTCGCCCGGCGACCGGGCCACCCCGCCATGAGCACGGCATCGAGCCCGCTGATGTCGACCCCGAGCTCGAGCGCGTTGGTCGCCGCGAGTCCGCGCAGCTCACCGTCGCGCAGCGCGCGTTCCAGCTCGCGCCGCTCCTGCGGCAGATAACCCCCTCGGTATGCCGCGATGCTCGCTTCCGAGGATCCGCTCACCTGCCCGAGTCGTCGCCTCGCCGACGAGGCCAAGGACTCGACTCCTGCCCGGCTGCGGGCGAACGCCAACGTCTGCACGCCAGCGGCCACGAGATCCGCCAACAGTTCAGCGGCCTCGGTCGTGGCCGAGCGCCGCGACTCGTCAATGGTCGGCGGCTCCCACAGGGCAAAGGTGAGCGCCTCGCGAGGCGAACCGTCGACGTCAACGGGACTGACCGGCATACCCACCAAAGAAGTGGCATGGGACGCAGGGTGACTGACGGTCGCGGAGGCGAGCACGAACGTCGGCGTCGAGCGATAGCGAGTGCACACCCGCCGCAGGCGGCGCAGCACCGAGGACACGTGGGAGCCGAAGACGCCGCGATAGATGTGGCACTCGTCGATGACGACGTACTTCAGGGACCGCAGGAACGGCGACCAGTTCCTGTGCCCGGGAAGCATCGAGTGGTGGAGGAGATCCGGGTTGGTGAGGACGACGTTGGCGTGCTCGCGGATCCACCGGCGCTCATCGGTCGGGGTGTCACCGTCATAGGTCGCGGCCCGAATGCCCGGGATCGCGAGCGCCTCGATGCGGGCGAGCTGGTCGGCGGCCAGTGCCTTGGTCGGCGCGATGTAGAGAACAGTGGCGCCGCGCCCGGTCGGCGACGCGAGCCCGTCGAGCACCGCGGTGAGCGCCGGAACGAGGTAGCCCAGGCTCTTGCCCGAGGCCGTGCCCGTCGACATGACGACGTGGGAACCGCCATGGGCCAGGTCCATCGCCTCCCGCTGGTGCGACCAGGGACGCGTGATGCCGGACCCGGTGAGGCTCGCGAGCAGCGGCGAAGCCATCCAGTCGGGCCAGTCGGCCAGCTGGGCCGCCCGAGCGGGCAGGCGTTCGACGTGGCGCAGGCGAGCCCCACGCTCCCCGGCTGCCAGAGCAGCAAGAATCGCGGTCGGCTCTGCAGATGTCGACACAACGGTTACCGTAATGCGGTGCACTGACAGACCCCGCGGCGCGGACGCTTCGGGGGTCGGCGCCCAAGGGTGGGCCCGACACACGGGCGAGATGCGAACAAGGAGCCGGCGGTAGTGAAGCTGACTGTGTCGACCACGGAACGAGATGACGTCACCATCGTGACCGTCTCCGGCGAGGTCGACGTCTACACCGCACCCCAGCTGCGATCCGCGCTCGAGGAGCGGATCGCCGCAGGTCACACCGCTCTCATCGTCGATCTGCAGGACGTCGGCTTCCTCGATTCGACCGGTCTCGGCGTGCTCGTCGGGCGGGTCAAGGCGGTCAAGAAGGTCGACGGCTGGCTGCGCGTCGTCTGCACCAACGAACGCATCCTGCGCCTGTTCGGCATCACCGGTCTGGACCGGGTCATCGCCATCCACGACACCGTCGAGGCGGCCCTGGCGGCAGACCCCGCCGACCTCGCCGAGCCCGACGTTTCCGCCTGAAGCAGGCCCGTCGCTGGGTTTTGCCGAGCGTGAGAGCAGTCACACCCACCCTCCGAGGGTTCATGTGACCTGAGTCACCGGGTAAGGTCCACCCCGCGTCTGCCTGCGGTCCAACGGATCGCGAGACACGTCGATGGCTGATGACGCACACCCGTCAAGGAGGATGGAATGGCTGCACTCGCGCTCGCACCGGCCGAGGCGACGTCCACGCTGGAACTCACCGGATCAAACGTCACGCTCGTCGTGGGGGTCGCGGTCATCGCCGTGATCGCCCTCGCCATGGCGTTCGTCTTCCGGGCAGCAGGTTCTGGCCGCGGACACTGGTACCGACAAGATGCGCGAGATCGGCGCTGCGGTTGAAGAGGGGGCTCAGGCCTATCTCACGCGTCAGTTCAAGACGCTCGGGATCTTCGTCGTGCTCGTCTTCGGGCTGCTGCTCCTCCTGCCCGCTCCCGACTGGGGCGTGAAGATGGGCCGCTCCGGCTTCTTCATCGTGGGCGCGCTCTTCTCCGCCTCCATCGGCTACCTCGGCATGAAGCTCGCGACGAAGGCCAACGTGCGCGTTGCCGCCGCCTCGCGCGGTGAGAACGGTCGCGACGAGGGCATGCGCATCGCCTTCCGCACCGGTGGCACCGTCGGCATGGCGACCGTGGGCCTCGGCCTGCTCGGCGCCTCGATCGTCGTCCTCCTCTACAAGGCGGAGGCCCCCAAGGTTCTCGAGGGCTTCGGCTTCGGCGCCGCCCTGCTCGCGATGTTCATGCGCGTCGGCGGTGGCATCTTCACCAAGGCCGCTGACGTCGGCGCCGACCTCGTCGGCAAGGTCGAGGCCGGTATCCCCGAGGACGACCCCCGCAACGCGGCGACCATCGCCGACAACGTGGGCGACAACGTCGGCGACTGCGCCGGCATGGCAGCAGACCTTTTCGAGTCGTATGCCGTGATGCTCGTTGCCGCTCTCATCCTCGGTTCCGTTGCCTTCGGGTCCTACGGCCTGGTCTTCCCGCTCCTCGTTCCGGCGCTCGGTGCGATCACCGCGCTCATCGGTGTCTTCATCACCAAGGCCCGCGGCACGCAGAGCGCGCTCGACGCCATCAACCAGGGCTTCTACATCTCCGCCGCCATCGCTGCCGTGCTCTGCTCGGTCGCTGCCTGGCTCTACCTGCCGGCCACGTTCGCCGAGCTCGGCTCGCGTGACCAGGCCATCGGCGCGCCTCGATGGCAACCCGCGCATCACGGCGATCCTCGCCGTGATCATCGGCATCGTCCTCGCGGCGGTCATCCTGTGGCTCACCGGCTACTTCACCGGCACCGACAAGCGTCCGACCAAGGACGTCGCACGCACGTCGCTCACGGGTGCGGCCACGGTCGTCCTCTCGGGCATCGGCGTCGGCCTCGAGTCGGCCGTCTACACCGCCGCGATCATCGGTGGCGCGGTCTACCTCGCCTTCCTCCTCGGAGGTGGCTCGGTCGCCCTGTCGCTGTTCCTCATCGCGCTCGCCGGCTGTGGTCTGCTGACCACCGTCGGTGTCATCGTCGCCATGGACACGTTCGGTCCGGTCTCCGACAACGCGCAGGGCATCGCCGAGATGTCCGGTGACGTCGACGCCGAGGCCGCACAGATCCTCACCGAGCTCGACGCGGTCGGCAACACGACCAAGGCCATCACCAAGGGCATCGCCATCGCGACGGCCGTGTTGGCCGCGACGGCACTGTTCGGGTCCTACACCGACGCCTGGCAGACGACGATCGGCGAGATCGACGCGTCCAAGCTGAGCGAGGCCCAGATCACCGCGGGCAACAAGTTCATCGCACGACGCGCAGGGTGTCGTCACGAACCCGTCGACGCTCGTCGGCCTGCTCCTCGGTGCGGCCGTCGTGTTCCTCTTCTCGGGCCTGGCGATCAACGCCGTGACCCGCGCTGCCGGCGCCATCGTCTTCGAGGTGCGTCGCCAGTTCCGCGAGATCCCCGGAATCATGGAGGGCACGACCAAGCCCGAGTACGGCAAGGTCGTCGACATCTGCACCCGCGACTCGCTCCGCGAGCTCACCACCCCGGGTCTGCTCGCCGCTCTGAGCCCGGTGATCATCGGCTTCGGTCTCGGCATCGGCGCCCTCGCGGGCTTCCTCGCCGGCGCCATCGGCACCGGTTGCCTCATGGCCGTCTTCCTCGCGAACTCGGGCGGCGCCTGGGACAACGCGAAGAAGATCGTCGAGGACGGCACCCACGGTGGCAAGGGTTCGCCCGCCCACGAGGCCACCGTCATCGGTGACACCGTCGGTGACCCGTTCAAGGACACCGCCGGCCCGGCCATCAACCCGCTCCTCAAGGTCATGAACCTCGTCGCGGTGCTCATCGCTCCCGCCATCGTCATGCTGTCGGTCGGTGAGGACGCCAGTGGGCCGATCCGCTACGGCATCGCCGGTGTCGGACTCGTCATCGTCGTCACGGCCGTCGCGATCTCCAAGCGTCGCGACCTGGCCATCGGTGGCGACGACGAGGGCGAGCCCGTCGCCGAGTACGACGACGAGGCGCCGGACTCCGGTGCGATCACCGCCCCCGGTGAGGCCGTCGACGAGGCCGTCGAGGGCTCGAGGCTCCGCCCAGCGCTGACGTCACCTCGACCGGCGCTTGACGGCATGGTCGCCGAACCGCGGACTCAGGAGGCGAGCACACGGCATACGCCATCAGCAGTGAACGGCGGCCGGCCCACCCGACAGGGTGAGCCGGCCGCCGTCTTTGTGCGCGGGTGGCGCCAGCCGCGCAGAAGTTGGTGCGCCGCGCAGCCATGGGAGCGCGGCTGGTCACGCTGTGCGCGGCTGGTGCCAGCGGCAGGGCCCCTGTGGATGACTCCGCGGCCGATTCCGCCGAAACTGCCACGATCTGGCATGCGCTCCGACCTCCCACGCCCTTCGACCCGGCCGCTGCTGCGACTGGCTGCCGACGTCCGTCGTCTCGGTCACGACCCCAAGAGAAGGACGCCGCGGGTCAGCCCAGATGGGCGAGGGTGCGCCATGGCGTCGTCACGGGCGCGGCCACCTGGCGCGGCCTCACACCCGAACAACGCCATGCTGCGTTCGTCCATGCGACCACCCTGCGCATGAAGGCACCGCCCCAGGCGCTGTCGCACACCTCGGCTGCGGCGCTGTGGGGACTGCCCAGGGTTTCGGTGTGGCCGAAGCGCCTTGAGGTGATCAGCCCCGCGCGCTCCTCGGGGCTGATCTTCAGGCATGACCTTCCGATGGGCCAGACCCTCGAGGTCGCTGGTCTCACGGTGACTTCTGTCGCGAGGACAGTGATCGACCTCGGCCGCACGGAGAACCTGCACGACGCCGTGGCGGCGGCTGATCACGCGCTGCACCATGACCTGTGCACTCGCGAGGCTCTCGAGGAGGAGTTCGACCGCTTGGAAGCGGGTGTCCCCGGGCGGGCGATGGCTCGCCTTGCCGTCGACCTCGCAGATGGGCGCTCGATGTCGGCGGGTGAGTCTCTGTCTCGGGTGCAGATGTTCCGGCTCAACCTCCCTCGGCCCGAACTCCAGGTGGAGGTGCGGGATGCCGACGGGCTGGTGGGGTTCTGTGACTTCGGCTGGAAGGGCGTCATGGGGGAGTTCGACGGCCGCAAGAAGTACGGCGTCAAGGAGGGGATGGATCCGAAGGAGGCCGAGCGGACCCTGTGGAAGGAGAAGCAGCGCGAGGACCGGATCCGTGCCAAGGGCAACAAGATGGCGCGGTGGGTGTGGGTCGATGCCACGCGGCCCAGCCAGATGGCGCGCATCCTTGCGGCTCAGGGGATTCGCCCGTCAGCGGTCAACACCTGGTTCGCGGACGAGCTCGCGGTGAGACATCCGAAGCGGCCCGAGGCAGTCTGAGGTTGTGCGCGGCTGGCGCCAGCCGCGCAGAAGTTGGTGCGCCGCGCAGCCATGGGAGCGCGGCTGGTCACGATGTGCGCGGGTGGCGCCAGCCGCGCACCAATGAGACCAGCGGCGCACACGTGGTCGGCGGGCGCGTGGTCGATCGGGGGCGGCTCTAGGCTGGGCGGCATGCGCTCCTCGACGGCTGACGCGCCGTGACTCTTCGTACGCCTCGCCTCGACGAGACCCTCATCGCCCGACTCCGCGCCGACCTGACGGCTGCCGACTTCACCGTCACCGGGGTCACGGAGTTCCTCGGTCCGCTGGCCAGTGGCGCCCTGCTGCGCGAGCAGCCGCTGCCCGGCCCGTCGGGTCGCCGGTGCGTCAACCGCCCCTGTTGCCACCCTCATTCGCCTCTTCACGTTGGGCGACCCGGTGGACGTGGCCGAGGTCGACCGCGCCCTGCCCACCCTGCGCGCGCAGGGTGCAGTCGCGCTCGGCCTCGTCGACGAGGAGGGTGACGGCGTCGTCGCCCGCGTCGACGTGCGCCCGTATGCCGCCGACGACCGTCACTGGTGGGTCGCCTCCGACCTGGCCGAGGTCGCGACCGGGTCGCCGGTGCGCAACGACCACGTCCTCGGGATCGGTGGGGCCTCGACGACCTTGGCGGCGTGGACGATTCGCCGGCCCGTGGGTGCCGCGCTCGACGTCGGCACCGGCTGCGGCGTGCAGGCCCTCCACCTCGGCGCGCACACCGACTCCATCGTCGCCACCGACCTCTCCGAGCGCGCGCTGGCCTTCGCCCGATTCAACGCCGCCCTCAACGAGGTCGACTGGGACCTGCGCTCCGGATCGATGCTCGATCCCGTTGCGGGACAGCGCTTTGAGCTCATCGTCAGCAATCCGCCCTTCGTCATCACGCCGCGCTCGGGCGAGGTGCCGCTGTACGAGTATCGCGACGGCGGCGCCTCCGGTGACGCGATCGTCGCCGACCTCGTGCGCTCCGTCGGCGAGCACCTGGAGCCCGGTGGAGTCGCCCAGTTCCTCGGCAACTGGGAGGTGCCGCGCGGTTCGACGTGGACCGAGCGGGTCGGCTCGTGGCTCGAGGGCGCGGGCGTCGACGCGTGGGTCGTGCAGCGCGAGGTCCAGGACCCGGCGGAGTATGCCGAGACGTGGTCTCGCGACGGCGGTCACCACCCGGGCACGGCAGATTTCGATGCCATGTATGCCGCGTGGCTCGATGACTTCGCAGTCTCGCGATGTCGAGTCGATCGGCTTCGGAGTCATCACCCTCCAGCGTCCGGTCGGCGACCGCGAGCCGTTCATCGACCTCATGGACGCGCGTGGGCCGGTGCCCCCGGCGATGGGGGAGAGCGTTCGGGTGGGGCTCGAGGCGCGCACCTGGCTGGCGGAGCACTCCGACGACGACGTCCTCGACCGGGCGTGGACCGCGACTCCCGACGTCACCGAGGAACGCCACACCCGGCCGGGCGCACCCGACCCGTCGGTCATCGTGGCTCGTCAAGGTGGTGGGCTGGGACGGATCATCACGCTCACGACGGTGACCGCGGCATACCTCTCCGTTGCGGATGGTGAGCTCACGCCAAGGCAAGCGGCGAGCGCGATCGCCGGGATCCTCGAGGGTGATGCGGACGAGACCGAGCGCGAAGTGGTCGCCTTCATCCGCGACGCGGCCAAGGACGGACTGCTCGTCTGACGCGTGCGCTGGCACCGGAGGCATCCGGATCGGCGTCGGCAACGAATGACGCACAGGGTCGACTCCCCGACCCTCCCTGCGAAAGTGAGTTGATCCGCAATGAAGCGCATTCTCTTCGGAGGCGCCCTGGGCGCCGCCGGACTCGCGGCCGGCCTCGTGCTGGCTCCCATGTCGGCCCAGGCCGGTCACACCAACGCCCTCATCGGCGCCCACCTCAACGGCCGCGCCGAGGTCGCCGCCGACGGAGCCAAGGGGGTTGTCGGTGACAAGAACGGTCGCGGCGAGGCCTATGTCTTCGGCATCGACGGCGACCCCACGACGCTCTGCTACATCCTCGAGGTGAGCAAGATCGCCGAGCTCGACCAGGCTCCCGGCGGCGGGCGCATGGCGCACATCCACAAGGGTGCCGCTGGCACCAACGGACCGGTCGAGGTCAACCTCGCGTTCCCGCAGGACGGGCAGTCGGCGGACTGTCTGACCGAGGGTGAGGCCGGCAAGGGTCTCGACCCCGGCGAGGTCCAGGCGATCCTGGCCAACCCGGCGGCGTACTACGTCAACGTGCACAACAGCGAGTTCCCGTCCGGCGCGGTTCGCGGCCAGCTCCACTCCGACGGCTGAGTCCCACCCCACACACGACAGATCGGTCCGGCCACGAATGAGTGGGCGGGCCGATCTGTTCATGTCATGGGGGCATTTGTGCAGGTGGGGAAAGCAGTTGTGAGTGAGTGCTCACTCACTCATACTTGAGGACGTGACTCCTCGCGCCCCCGCCATGACACCCGACGCTCGTCGGGCCTCGATCATTGCCGCGACCATCCCGCTGCTGCGCGAGAAGGGCACGGCGGTCAGCACCAAGGCGATCGCCAAGGCCGCGGGTATCGCCGAGGGCACGATCTTCCGGGTGTTCGAGAGCAAGGACGACCTCATCCACGCGTGCGTCCATGACGCGTTCGACAACTCGACGATCATCGGGGAACTCGCCAACATCGACCGCACGCTCCCGATGCGCGATCGACTCGCGGTCGCCGTCGCGATCATGCAGACGCACCTCGAGGGCGTCTTCGCGCTGATGACCGTCCTGCACTCCTCGGGTGAACCACTCAAGCCGCCCACCGGACGCGATGCGTTCCAGCGCCGCCAGCAGGCAACGGTCGAGCTCGACGCAGCGTTCGTCGAGCTCATCGGCACGGACGCCGATCAGCTTCGGGTCCCGGCCACGACCTTCATCGGCTACCTGCGGATGCTCACGCTCTCGAGCGTCCATCCCATGCTCGGCGGCGAGTCCTCCAGTCCGGAGGAGCTCGTCGACGTCCTGCTCGAGGGCGCCCTGAAGCGTCCCACCGCCACGACATCACCGTCATCCACCACGACCCGGAGGAAGAAGTAGTGCTGCTTCGACTCATGCGCGACTACCTGCGCCCCTATCGCGGGGCGATCACCGTGCTCGTCCTGCTCCAGCTGGCGGGCACGATCGCCTCGCTCTACCTGCCCAGCCTCAACGGCCGCATCATCGACCAGGGCGTGGCCAAGGGCGACACGGGCTACATCATGTCGGCGGGCGGCTGGATGCTCGCCGTGTCGCTCGTCCAGATCGCTGCGACGGTGGCTGCGACCTATCTCGGGGCCCGCGCCGCAGCCGGCATGGGCCGCGACCTGCGCGCCGGAATCTTCGCGCGCGTCGGGGACTTCTCCGCGCAGGAGGTGTCGCGCTTCGGTGCGCCGACGCTCATCTCGCGCAACACCAACGACGTCACCCAGGTGCAGACGGTCGTCTTCATGGGTGCCGCGATGATGGTGTCGGCGCCGATCATGATGGTCGGCGGCATCGTCATGGCGGTGCGCGAGGACGTCGGACTGTCCTGGCTCGTGGCCGTCGCCGTGCCCCTGCTCGCCCTCAGCGTCGCCCTCGTCATCCGCAAGATGATCCCCAACTTCCGCATCATGCAGGAGTCGGTCGACTGGGTGAACCGGGTGCTGCGCGAGCAGATCACCGGCATCCGCGTCGTGCGCGCCTTCGTCCGCGAGGACCACGAGCGGGCACGCTTCGCCGAGGCCAACACGCAGTACACCGGCACGGCCCTGGCCGTCGGCAAGCTCATGGCGCTGGTCTTCCCGATCGTCATGATCATCTTCAACGCCTCGACGGTTGCGGTGCTGTGGTTCGGCGCCCAGCGCGTCGACAACGGCCAGATGCAGATCGGTGAGCTCACCGCGTTCATGAGCTACCTCATGCAGATCCTCATGTCGGTCATGATGGCGACCTTCATGTCGATGATGATCCCGCGCGCCACGGTCTCGGCCGGACGCATCGCCGAGGTCCTCGACACCGACTCGACCGTCGTCCCGCCGACCCACCCCGTCGACACTCCCGGTCGGCGGCACGTCCGTCGAGCTGCGCGATGTCGAGTTCGCCTACCCGGGCGCCGATGTGCCTGTGCTGCAGGGGGTTTCGATCACGGCAGAGCCCGGCAAGACGACCGCGATCATCGGCAGCACGGGCTCGGGCAAGTCGACCCTGCTCTCGGTCATCCCGCGGCTCTACGACGTCACCGGCGGTGCCGTGCTGCTCGGCGGAGTCGACGTGCGCGAGGCGACCCTCGAGGACGTCTGGTCGCGCATCGGCCTCGTCCCGCAGAAGCCCTACCTCTTCACCGGAACGGTCGCGTCCAACCTGCGCTACGGCGACTCGAACGCCACCGACGAGGAGCTGTGGGAGGCGCTGCGCATCGCCCAGGCCGAGGACTTCGTCCAGGCCATGCCCGACGGGCTCGAGTCCGCGATCGCCCAGGGCGGCACCAACGTCTCCGGCGGTCAGCGCCAACGGCTCGCCATCGCCCGGGCACTCGTCGCCAAGCCCGACGTCTACCTCTTCGACGACAGCTTCTCGGCCCTCGACCTGTCCACGGACGCAAGGCTCCGGGCGGCACTCAAGCCGGTCACCCGGCATACGACGGTCATCGTTGTCGCACAACGGGTTTCGACGATCATCGACGCCGACCACATCGTCGTCCTCGAGGACGGCGCCGTCGTCGGCACCGGAACCCACGACGAACTGCTCGAGACCTGCCCGACCTATGTCGAGATCGTCGAGAGCCAGCGCAGCGCAGAGGAGGCAGCAGCATGAGCGGGGACCGCATCCTCACGGAGGAAGAGAAGGCCGCTGAGCAGCGACGGGGCCCGGCCGCGTCGCAGCGAGGCGGCCCGCCGCACATGCGGATCGGCCAGCCGGGCGAGAAGTCGACGAACTTCAAGCCGTCGGCCAAGCGCCTGCTCGGCCTGCTCAGGCCCGAACGCCTCGCGCTCTATGGCGTCCTGGCCTTCGCGCTCGCCAGCGTCATCCTCAACGCCATCGGTCCCAAGATCCTCGGCAAGGCCACCGACCTCATCTTCGCCGGCTTCGTCGGCAAGCAGCTGCCCTCCGAGGGGTCGATCGACCAGATCGTCGCCGGGCTGCGCGCCAACGGTCAGGGCACCTTCGCCGACCTCGTCGCGGGCATGCCGCACCTCATCCCGGGTGCCGGCATCGACTTCGGCGCCGTCGGCCGCGTCCTGCTCATCGTGCTGGCGATCTATGTCGTCGCCAGCCTGTTGCAGTGGGCCAGCAGCTTCATCCTCACCGGCGCGGTGAACCGGACGATCTTCAACCTGCGGCGCGACGTCGAGGACAAGCTCAACCGGCTGCCGTTGCCCTACTTCGACAACCAGCCGCGCGGCGAGCTCCTCAGCCGCGTCACCAACGACATCGACAACGTCGCGCAGAGCCTGCAGCAGACGCTGAGCCAGCTGCTCACGTCGCTGCTCACCGTCATCGCGATGGTCGTGATGATGCTCTACATCTCGCCGCTGCTCGCCCTCATCGCGCTCGTGACGATCCCGATCACGATGCTCGTCACGGCGGCCATCGGCAAGCGGTCGCAGAAGCACTTCGTGCAGCAGTGGAAGTCGACCGGCGAGCTCAACGGCATCGTCGAGGAGACCTTCACCGGTCACCAGCTCGTCAAGGTCTTCGGTCGTCAGGACGAGGCGCGCGCCTCCTTCAAGGCCAAGAACGACGACCTCTTCGACGCGGGCTTCGGCGCGCAGTTCATCAGCGGCATCATCATGCCGACGATGATGTTCATCGGGAACCTCAACTACGTCATCATCGCCGTCGTCGGTGGGCTGCGCGTGGCGAGCGGCTCGATGAGCCTGGGTGACGTGCAGGCGTTCATCCAGTACTCCCGCCAGTTCACCCAGCCGCTCACCCAGGTGGCGTCGATGGCGAACCTCATGCAGTCCGGAGTCGCCTCTGCCGAGCGGGTGTTCGAGGTTCTCGACGCTCCCGAGCAGCAGGCCGAGGTCGCCACGCCGACCGTCCTCGACGACCCGCACGGTCGCGTCGCGTTCGAGGACGTCTCGTTCTCCTACACGCCCGAGACCCCGCTCATCGAGCACCTCGACCTCACCGTCGAGCCGGGCCAGATGGTCGCCATCGTCGGACCCACCGGCGCGGGCAAGACGACGCTCGTCAACCTCATCATGCGGTTCTACGAGCTCGACCTCCGGGCGCATCACGCTCGACGGCGTCGACATCACCGACCTCTCGCGACACAACCTGCGCGGCGAGATCGGGATGGTCCTCCAGGACACGTGGCTCTTCGGCGGGACGATCCGCGAGAACATCGCCTACGGCCGGCCCGACGCCTCCGAGGACGAGGTCGTCGCGGCGGCCCAGGCGACCTACGTCGACCGGTTCGTCCACTCGCTGCCCGACGGCTACGACACGGTGCTCGACGCCGAGGGCGGCAACATCAGCGCCGGTGAGAAGCAGCTCATCACCATCGCCCGCGCCTTCCTGTCGGACCCGGCGCTGCTCATCCTCGACGAGGCCACCTCATCGGTGGACACCCGCACCGAACTCCTCGTGCAGCAGGCCATGGCCGCGCTGCGTCAGGACCGGACGAGCTTCGTCATCGCGCACCGTCTCTCGACGATCCGCGATGCGGACCTCATCCTCGTCATGGAGAACGGTCGCATCGTCGAACAGGGCACGCACGCAGACCTGCTCGCCTCCGGCGGCGCTTTCGCGGAGTTGTATGCCGCCCAGTTCCGTGCCGCTGTCGCCGAGCCTGTCGAGTAGCCTGTTGGATTGTGTGGGGCAACGGTGGGTTGCGCCCCTTTCGGTGGCCTGCGTCCGGGCCGATGGTCGAGAAGCTGCCATCGGCCCGGACGCAAGCGGGTGGGGTTCGCGCGCGACTAGGCTCGGACCTGTGAGTGGCAAGGACGACCCGCGCTGGCTGGACCGGACCGAGATGACGGCATGGCTGCGCCTGATCGCGGTCGCTGAGCGGCTGCCGGGGGTGCTCGACTCACAGCTGCGCCGCGAGAGCGGGCTCACCCACTACGAGTACCAAGTGCTCGCGATGCTCTCCGACGCGCCGGATCGCACGCTGCGCATGACCCAACTCGGGCTGCAGACCAATGCGACCCTGCCGCGCCTGTCGCATGTCGTCCGTCGCCTCGAGGAGCGGGGGTTCGTCGTGCGAGCCGTCGCACCCGAGGACAGGCGCGCGAGCAACGCGACGCTGACTGACGCCGGGTGGGAAGCCTTGGCGGAGGCCGCGCCCGGCCACGTGGCTTCGGTGCGCGCCACCGTCTTCGACCCGTTGACGCGCACGCAGGTCGAGGCGCTCTCCGACGCGCTCGCCGCCATCCTCACGACGGTCGACCCTGCGGGTGACGCCCCGCAGGACCCTCGCTCCGGCACCTCCTGAAGACCACCGCCGCCACGCGCTGGAACAGATCGCCGCCGGACTCCGTTAGAGTTAGTTGTAACTTCAACTAACTTCTCGACTCAGGAGTGTCCATGGGCATCAACCCGGTCCGTCTCAACCACGCCGTCTTCTACGTCGCCGACCTCGCGCGCTCCGTCACCTTCTACACCGAGGTGTTCGGGATGGAGGTTGCCGCGAGCGAGCCCCGCATGGGTGCGGCGTTCCTCCGTCTGCCCCGCTCGGGCAACCACCACGACCTCGGCCTCTTCGGCGTCGGTCCCAGTGCGCCACCCAAGGGTCGCGGGATCGGGCTCTACCACCTCGCCTGGCAGGTCGACGAGATCACCGACCTCGAGACCGCACGCGACCTGTTGACCGGCGACGGGTGCCTACACCGGTGAGTCCGACCACGGCGCCACCAAGAGCGTCTACGGCAAGGACCCCGACGGCAACGAGTTCGAGATCATGTGGATGCTCCCCATCGAGAAGTGGGGCGAGTTCGACGACCTCGCGCCGGTTCTGCCCCTCGACCTCCCGTCCGCCATCCACGAGTGGGGCGGCGTACGCACCGCCGGTCGCATCGTCACGTAAGGCGTCTGCGTGAGCGACGCCTGACCCGCGCCGCACCCTGTTTGACCTGCGCGTCTTCTAGCAGGCGGTGAGGGACCGAGCGGGAGTACGTTTGGGGAATTCGGGCTCCTGGAGCCGCCCTCGATCACGAGGAGGTCGCCGATGTCATCGGCCCTCGCACCAGCACTGATCGCTGCAGAGCCACTCATTGATGCCAACGCCATCGACTACCTCATCGTGGCGTTGTACTTCGTCTTCGTGATGGGGATCGGCCTGGCCGCCCGCCGGGCCGTCTCCGACTCGATCGACTTCTTCCTCTCGGGGCGATCGCTGCCTGCCTGGGTCACCGGCCTGGCCTTCATCTCGGCCAACCTCGGTGCCGTCGAGATCATGGGCATGTCGGCCAACGGCGCGAAGTACGGCCTGCCGACGGTGCACTACTTCTGGGTCGGCGCCATCCCGGCCATGCTCTTCCTCGGCATCGTGATGATGCCCTTCTACTACGGCTCCAAGGTGCGCTCGGTCCCCGAGTTCATGTTGCGGCGCTTCGGCAAGGGCGCGCACCTCGTCAACGCGATCAGTTTCGCCGTGGCGCAGCTGCTCATCGCCGGCGTCAACCTCTTCCTGCTCGGATCCATCGTCCACGCGCTGCTCGGTTGGCCCCTCTGGGTCGCGCTCATCGTGGCCGCGATCATCGTGCTGTCCTACATCACCCTGGGTGGTCTGTCGGCCGCGATCTACAACGAGGTCCTGCAGTTCTTCGTCATCGTCGCCTCGCTGCTCCCGCTTGACCCTCATCGGTCTGCACCGCGTCGGCGGCTACGGCGGCCTCAAGGAGAAGCTCACCGCGTTCGCCGAGGCCGCACCGGCCAAGGCCGAGGTGGCCCCCGCTGCCCAGCAGCTCGAGTCCTGGCCCGGCCAGGCGCTGACCGGCTTCGACTCCGGCTTCCTCAGCGTCATCGGCATCGTCTTCGGTCTCGGCTTCGTCCTGTCCTTCGGCTACTGGACGACGAACTTCGTCGAGGTCCAGCGCGCCATGGCCTCCAACTCGATCTCGTCGGCCCGCAAGACGCCGATCATCGGCGCCTTCCCCAAGATGTTCGTGCCGTTCATCGTCATCCTCCCCGGCATGGTCGCGGCCGTGCTGGTGCAGGAGATCATGGACCTCAAGAACGGCGGGACCCCCGCGGGTGGAGCGAGCGGTGAGGGCGTCAAGTACAACGACGCGCTGCTGCTCCTCATGCGCGACGTCCTGCCCAACGGACTCCTGGGTCTGGCCATCGCGGGTCTGCTCGCGGCGTTCATGGCCGGCATGGCCGCCAACATCTCGGCGTTCAACACGGTCTTCAGCTATGACCTGTGGGAGCGCTACATCCGCAAGGACCGCAGCGACGACTACTACCTGCGCATCGGCCGTCTCGCGACGGTGGCGGCGACGGTCATCGCGATCTTCACGGCGTCGATCGCCGGCGGCTTCTCGAACATCATGGACTACCTCCAGACGCTGTTCGGGTTCTTCAACGCACCGCTGTTCGCGACGTTCATCCTCGGAATGTTCTGGAAGCGCATGACCCCGACCGCCGGTTGGGCCGGCCTCGTCGCCGGAACCCTCTCCGCCGTCGCGGTGGCGTTCCTGTCCAAGGACTCGTTCGGCACGGCCAGCCTGGGTGTGATCCCCCTCGAGGGGCAGGGAGCGAGCTTCGTCGCGGCGTCCACGGCGTTCGTCGTCGACATCGTCGTCTCGGTCGCCGTCTCGATGGTGACCAAACCAAAACCCGCCTCCGAGCTCAAGGGCCTCGTCTACTCCGAGACGCCCAAGGAGGACCTCGTCGACCCCGAGGAAGCGGGCCGCCCGTGGTTCCAGCGCACGATCCCCCTCGCGATCATCGCGGGTGTCCTCGTCCTCATCCTCAACTTCTCCTTCTAAGGGGTGCGCGACATGCCTGACACCAAGAAGACCGCCACCAGGAAGACCGACGCCAAGAAGACGGCCGGGGCCTTCGACATCCGCAACTTCATCGGGATGCTGCTCGGCCTCTACGGCATCATCCTCACCCTCACGGGTCTCTTCGGGGACAAGGAGCTCGACAAGACCGGAGGCGTCAACGCCAACCTCTGGACCGGGCTCGCCCTGCTCGTCGTCTCGGCCGGCTTCCTCGGCTGGGCCAGGGCGCGGCCGACGATCGTGCCCGACCACGTCGAGCCGGTTGCCGACGACGCGACCCGACCCGCGCCGCGCAAGAAGCCCAAGCCCAACGCCAACAAGTCCAAGAAGAAGCGGCGCTGACTCCCAGCCCAAGGACAAACGCAAGAACGCTCGGTATGCCGGTCACACGGCATACCGAGCGTTCTTGCGTTGTCGTGTTCTCGCGTCAGGTGAACTGCCAGGAGCGCTTCGACAGGCCGAACCAGAAACCGTCGATGATGCTCTGGCCGTCGATGCCACCGCTGGCGTGGGCGGCGCCGAGGCTGACGAACAGGGGAGCCCAGTGCTCGGTGCGCGGGTGGGCCTCGCGGGCGGCGGGTGCCTTGGCCATGAAGTCGAGGATGGCGTCGACGTCACCGGCGTCGACTGCCTCGGCGGCCCAGTGGTCGAACTCCGCGGACGGTGCCGGGGGAGCGCTGTCGGCGCCGGCGTGAGGGTTGAACCAGCCGAGGTTGTGGGTCGTGAAGCCGGAGCCGATGATGAGCGTGCCCTCGTCGCGCAGTGGTGCGAGTCTGGTGCCGATGGTGAAGAGCTCCTGCGGGTCGAGCGTTGGCATCGACAGCTGGATGACGGGGATGTCGGCCTCGGGGAACATCTCGACCAGCGGCACGTAGGCGCCGTGGTCGAGCCCACGCTCGGAGTCCTGGTGGAGTCCGCCGCCGATGTCGCCGAGGAGTCCGGCCACGGACTGGGCCAGCTCGGGAGCCGGCGGCGCGGCATACGTGACGTCGTAGTACTTCTGCGGGAAGCCCCAGAAGTCATACAGCAGAGGGGTGTTCGCCGTCGTGGAGCTCACGGAGATGGGTGCCTGCTCCCAGTGCGCCGAGACGACGAGGATGCTCGCGGGCCGCGGCAGGTCTGAGGACCAGGTGGCGAGTTCACCGGTCCAGCGTTCGTCGTCCGCGAGGGGCGGTGCGCCGTGGCTGAGATAGATGACGGGGCTGCGCGTGTCCACGTCCCGACTCTAGGCCTACTCCAAACCAGGCCAGGTCAGCGCGCCGGGAGGCGAGTGATCCAGTAGGTCGCGGTGTCCGGTGAAGCGACGCCGAAACGTGCGTTGACGGCCCAGAGCCAGCCACCGGCAAGCGTTGCCGTCGACGGCACGTCGAGTGTCTCGTCGGTGCGAGCACCGCGCCAGCGTGCGGCCCAGACGGATCCGACCGGGACGAGTTCGACGACCGACACCTCGGCCTGGCCCGACCCGCGAACGTTGTAGAGGGTGGAGCCGTCGAGGACGAGCCCGTCGCCACCGATGATGCCGGGTCCGCCGCTGACGGGGATCTCGGCGGCCTCACCCGTGGCCGGGTCGACCTGCCACAGGCCGCCGACGCGTGAGTTGTTGAGGATGAGGCTGCCGTCGGGCAGGGCGCGAATACCGTTGGCGTTCACCGCTGTTCCGTCGCCAGCGGGCCAGTCGCCACCCAGCTGCGACGAAAGTCGGGGCGGCGCCGGTGGGTGCGCCGCCCGAGGTGAGGGCGATGGCAGTGAGGCGATCGGGGACGACGCGGGAGTCGGTCACCCAGACGGTGTCCGAGGTGACGACGAGGTCGTTGAGGAACACGCCACCGGGCACCACGGTGTCCTGGACGACGGCGCCTGTGGTGCCCTCGATCGCCCAGACGTGGGCCTCGGTCCCGACGTTGCCGACGGCCCAGACGAGGTTGGTGCGCTCGTCCCAGAAGAGACCTCGCAGGGCGCGACCGGTTTCACCCGCGAGAAGCGTCGTCGAGGTGGCCGTGAGGAGGTCGCCCGCGACGATGCGTCCGTCGGCGAGTGAGCCGACGTAGAAGCGGGTGCCGGGTCCGGACGTGATGCCTTCGGGGCGGATGCCGTCAGGCAGCGGGACGGTCTCTGGCGCCGGGGCAGCG
Organism: uncultured Actinomycetota bacterium; assembly: GCA_963807825.1. Classification (GTDB taxonomy): domain Bacteria; phylum Actinomycetota; class Actinomycetes; order Actinomycetales; family Dermatophilaceae; genus Knoellia. The sequence goes on along the minus strand of CAWEDC010000002.1, from coordinate 145,678 downwards.
CGACGTGGTTCGGCCGCTGCCGGGTTGGCCAAGGCGGAGGAGGACGCGACAACCGAAGCTGCGGCGCCGGTCAGGATCAGACGGCGGGATGGGCTCGCTGGGGTGACCATGTTTCATTCTGTGCACGTCCGCGACCGCGATGTCACGGGTCGTGCGTCAGGCGGTCAACAGACCTATCGCGAGCGAGATGAGGCTGACGGCCAGCAGCGCGGCACCGGCGAAGACGAGCACGATGAGTTTGTTGGGCTGTGTCCGGCCAGCCCCCATCGACGAGAAGAAGAAGCCTCCGGGCATGAGCAGCGCCGACGCCGCGACGCCGGATCGCGAGAGCCAGTTCAGGGCCCCGGTCTGCGTCGTGGAGTCGGCGAGGACCTGGCAGATGAGGGCGAGGAGGAGCAGCACGCCGGCGTGGGCGTGACCGGCCCGAGCGAACTTCTCCTGGAACGGCGTCACGTCGGCGCCGCCGCGGACGATCTTGAGCAGGTACATCCCGCCGGTCTCGACCGTGACGAGTGCGAGCAGCAGGATCCCGGCGGTGGTGCGGGAGGCGTCGGAGAGGACGGCGGTGGTCGTGGCGAGGGCCTGGGGATCGGTCAGGGCAGACATGGGCGGGCTCCTTGGATAGTGACTCTCTCCAATAATGGATAGCCCAACTATCCCATGTCAAGGTCTCGAGGGTCGTGCACCAACATCTTGAACAGTTTGTGTTCTGTGCCGCTCGGTGGCGCGAACGTCAGGGTGAGTGCACCGCAACACCTGCGGGCTGGTCAGGACGACCGGCAGATCACTCAGGGAGAACCCATGAAGCTTCGCCCGGCTTTCACCGCTGTTGCGGTTGCCTGTGCCACCACGTTGGCGGCTGCCCCAGCCCTGGCCGCGCCCGTGAGTGCGGCCACCACCGTGGCCGCATCCACGCGTCCGCGTCATCCGATACCGCGACCACGGTCACCTTCCGCGAGCGCGCCGCAGCCATCATGAAGGGCTCAGGAACCTTCCGCGAGCGCGCCCAGGCGGCCATCAACGCGGCGACGAAGGTCAGCGCCGCCGACAAGGCCAAGCTGATGGCCCTCATCAACAAGATGCCTGCGGACTTCGACGCGCGTCTCGCTGCGGCCAAGGCGCGAGCTGGTGTGGAGGACACCCAGTGGAGCGAGATGCGCGACAGTGTCATCGACCCTGCCGACTACCGCTGCGACGACACAGAGCTGGGCGACTGGCTCGACGCGCAGATGGCCGACTGGACCGATTACGACGTCCTCGTGTACCTGATCACGCCTCTCGTCGAGGTCATCATGTACGAGCCGTTGCTGTTCGGTCAGGAGCTGAAGACCAACACCTTCGGCCTGGCTGGTCAGTACACCAGCATGATGAACAGTGAGATGAAGGACCTGCGCAAGTTCTGGGACATCCAGGGTGCAGACATCCAGCTCGTCCCGATGCACGGTGCGGAGGCCCTGAAGGACGACCGCCTCTTCGCTCTGACCGTTCAGTTCGTTTTCGGCGGCCCCTACACGGGCGAGGTGGCCCCCGAGGTGGCCGACTACGTCAACCTCCTGCGTCAGGCCGTGGCTCTCGCTCCGGGCCTGCGCGGAGGCGACCACCCGGTCTTCACCTTCAACGCGTTCGCGTTCGACCCCGAGGATGACCTGCCGGGCGTGACCAAGCGCATCGTCGTGGGCGATGGCATCCTCGACGGGATGGCCGGAGTCGGGGTCGACACCAAGGTTGGGCCCCGCTCGATCCTCGCCCACGAGTACGGCCACCAGGTGCAGTACGCGGACGACCTGTTCGAGGACGGACCCAGCACGCCCGAGGGCACGCGTCGGACCGAGCTCATGGCCGACGCCTTCTCGTCCTACTTCCTCATCCACTCGCGTGGCGAGGCCCTCAACGCGAAGCGGGCACTGGATGGCCAGCGGAGCCGCCTTCGAGGTCGGTGACTGCTCCTTCACCTCCAGTGGCCACCACGGCACTCCGGCTCAGCGCTCCCGCACTGCAGCGTGGGGCGCGAGCATCGCCGACAGGCGGCGAACCAGGGTCACATCCTGCCGTCCCTGACCTTCGCTGAGCAGTTCGACGCTGCTCTCCCGGTGCTCACCGCACCCGACGCCTGAGCCCCAGCGGCCCAAGCACAGACCTCACCCGGTGGGCGGCGCCCACCGGGTGAGGTCGCGTTTGGATCGAAGGCCCAGCTTGTCGCGCAGCCGCTGAAGGTGGTTGCGGGTCGTGGCCACGCTGATGCCGAGCTCGACGGCGATCTCCTGTGAGGTCATCCCCTGGGCGGCAAGTGTGGCTACCTCGGTCTCGCGGGGAGTGAGCCCGCCGTGGACGGTGTGCCGCTGGCTCGGCGGAATCGTGGGGGAGCCGGTCTCGCGACGCAACCGCCGTTCGCGCAGGAGCGAGGCAAGGCTGCGTTCGGCGTCCGTCCGCATGAGGTACTCGCACGCCTTGCGGTGTGCCGCAAGGGATTCACGCCCGCTGGGGGCCAGCCGCGACGCCAGGTGCATGGCCGCGGACGCCGGGACGAACTCACCGTTGGCGACATATCGCTCAGCGATCGAGAGGTAGGACGGGTAGGGGTCGTGCATCCCCAGCAGCGTCTCCGTGAAGGCGCGTTGGGTCGCGGCGCGCGGTCCGGTGGGCCAGAAGTCCCACATGTCGGCCAAGGTTTCGGCAGCCTCGTCGGGGGCGAAGCGGGCCAGCGAGAGGGCCAACCCGTCCCAGCCCAGAGCAGGCCGGCTGGGCGCGAGCCGGCGGAGCGACGGACCCAGGTCGCGATGTGGTCGGGGTTCCCCGCGTGCCGCCCGCACCTCGGCCTGCGTGATGCGACCGAGCCAGCCCAGCATCATGCTCTCGGCCTCGAGCGTGTCCACCTCGTCGACGAGGTCCGACTGAAGGAGTCGCGGCGACAGCTCACTCAGGGCGGACGCCTTCATCACGGCCACGAAGGCCGACAGCTCTTCGCTCGTGGGAGGGATGGACTCAACGACGGCGAGTGCGTCGCGGTAGTGGCCGCGATAGATCATCGCGGCGGCCTGGGTCACCTGCATGATCCAGCGGTGGCGGTCGCCGACGAAGCGCAGGTCGGCGGCAGCGACGATCTCGTCGGCCCCCGCGAAGTCGCCGAGGCTGAGGAGCAGGAAGGCGTGGTTCATCATCGCCGCTCCGCACAGGGTCACGAGGCCCGTACTGTTCACGTCCACGTTTTCCCAGACGGACTTCAGGGAGGCGGCTGCTTCGTCGGTGCGTCCGGCGTAGCCCTCGATCGTGCCGCGCACCCCGTCGCGCCCGGAGCACGATCTCGTCGTCCCGGAGTTCCCGCCCGAGTGCCTCGGCTGCATCGCAAAGCCGCATTCGGTGATCGACGCCGGGGAGCAGGGTGTTGGCGGGGAAGGCCAGGTGGATCATGGCTTGGGCGCGCCCCTTGTCGTCACCGGCGATGGTGAGCTCGGCCAAGGCCCGGCGCTCGCGGTCGGCCTGTTCCTCGGCTGGGAAGAGGAAGCCGGTCTCCAGGAGGACGCGCCCGAGAATGGCCGGTGGGAGCGACTCCTCCGAGATCGGCGCGACGAGGGCCCGGATCCCGATCGCGCTGACCGGTCCAGCTGGCCAAAGTGGTCAACGCCCTGATGATCGGGACGACGTCATCCGGCGAACGGTCGGGAGAGTGGAGCGCCTCGCCCAGTCGAGTGATGGCTGCCTCGCCGTTGCCCCGCATCGCCTGGGCCAGGCTGGCGCGGCACAGTGAGTCGATGGACTCATGCGTCTGCGTCGGCTCAGATTTCCCCATCTGCCAACGATAGGTCCAGCGGCAGAATCTGGCCCGGCGCCGCTTGCCCGGCGGTCACTGCGCTGGGTATGCCGCCCGCGCCCGTGCGAGATCGCGCTCCAGGAGCGCTGTCGTCGCCTTTTCCTGCTCGGGTGACTCCCACTCGATGCTGGTGAGGTCGCGCTCGGCCGCCTCGACCACGGAGGCGAGCCCGGCAGCGGAAACCAGCCCGGCGGCATACGCCTCGACGGCACCACCCACAGGGGTGTCGACGATGACGATTCCCTCTGATCGCAACGCTGCTCGCTCCTGGTCACCCAGTGCGACGACGTCGTGGATGAGGACGAGCCGTACCGCCTCTGGGTCGGCCGCGAGCATCCGTCGACCCACCTCGATGTCGCCCTGGCCGCTGTCGCCGATGAAGACGACGTGCGTCTCGGGCATGAGCAAGCGGAAGCGTTCGAAGTTCTCGATCTTGGCGCCGGCCATCGAGTCGTGGCTGCGGAGTCCGTCGAAGGTGCCGGACAGGACGGCGTGCGGTGGCAGGCCGAGGTCCCGCAGCCCGCGCCGGGTGTGCTGCTCGATGAGTCCGGCCGGGTCCATCGGACGGGCCGTGACGAAGGTGAGGTCGCCGGGTGTCGTGGGGTCACCGGAGCGACCGGCGTCGAGCGCGCGATAGAGGGCGATGACGCCGGGATAGACGGTTCCTCGCGGATAGCGGTCGTCGTGGAGAGCGCAGCGGAGGGTGTCGTCGATGTCGCTCAGGACGTGCAGGTCGGGTACCTCGATGGTCGCGGCCTCGGTGGCGATGTGGTCGAGGATGTCCTGGCGTGCTCCCTCGTCGTCGACGACGTCGAAGACCAGATGCTCGAGATCGCGGTGGTCCGAACCTGCACTGAGCAGGCTCTTGAATCGAGTGAGGTCGGCTCCGTGGAGCGAGAGGAAGGCGTCGCGGACGAGGTGCTCACGGGCGTGGTCGGAGGACCAGCGGCGGCTGCGGTGAAGGGTGTTCGCGAGGTCCGCGAGGTCGCGTTCCGGGTCGTCGACGAGGCGGTGGATGCGCTCGTCCGGGCTCTCGGCCACCTCGCGGCTTCGGACGAGCAGGGCCGCTGGCGAGACCCCGAACTCCAGCCGGACCGCTTCGCCGACCGGGTCCCCGTCGACGTGGACGGCCGTGGGTGACGTCGAGGTCCAGGACGACGTGGCGGGCGCGATGTGTGCGCAGGCCCGTCCAGCCGCCTCGACGGCCGGACAGGACGCCGACGCCCACGCCGAGCCAGCCGATGACGTTCCGCGGAGCAATGATCGAGCACGTCGAGCCGGCCATCGGTCATCGACGCCGTGGGCATGAGCGGCAGGCCGAGGGGAAGCACGCGGCAGTTGCCGACCAGCACCGTGCGCGCCGACTCACGCGTCGCGGGGCGGCTGTCGAGCCGCGCCCCCACGGTGATCGGGTCGCCCACGGCGCGTCGCCCGAGCGCCGCGAAGTAGGCCGCCCACCCCATCCGGTCCTTGGTGCGTTCCTGCGTCGCGGCGAAGGCCTCGGCGTCCATCCCGACCCCGGCGACGACGGCGACGTCGTGCGTGCGGGTCGTGCCGTCGGCCCGGGTGATCGTCACCCACGCCAGGTCGCTGTCACGGGCCGGGCCGGCGATGGCGACGTCGGCCACGGCATCGAGGTCCCAGCCGTGCACGCCGATGGTGCGGGCCCACAGGTTGGCGGTGCCCGCAGGGACGACCCCGAGGGCGACCTGGTCGGACGCAGATCCGGAGCGGGACAGGGCGGCGGCGACTTCGCGCAACGTTCCGTCCCCGCCGATCGCGACGAGGCGGTCGACGCCCTGGCCGAGCAGCTCGCCCACCTGGGCGGCGCCGGGTGAGTCGACCGAGGTCTCGAGCACGATCGGCTCGGGCCATCCGCGACGCCGCGTGGCTCGCCTCAGCGCGGCCAGCGCAGCAGCGCTCCGTGGCTTGGCCGGGTGCACGATGACCCCGACCAGGTGTTCAGTCACTGGCATCGTGGACGAGGATCGCGACCTGCACCCGGTTCTCGACGCCGAGCTTCATGAACAGCCGCCCGACGTGGGTCTTGACGGTGGGCACGCCCATGAAGAGCTCCGCCGAGATCTCGGCATTGCTCAGCCCGCGCCCGACCGCCTCGGCGACCTCGCGCTCGCGGTCGGTGAGCGTGGCGAGCCTGCGCCCGGGCGTTGTCCCGCTCGTCGGCACCCGAGTCAGGCCCGGTGACGGCGGCGATGAGCTGGGCGGTGACGCTCGGCGAGAGCATCGGCTGCCCGGCCGCCACCGTCTTGATCGCCTCGACGAGTCGCGCCGGGGGAGTGTCCTTGAGCATGAAGCCGGCCGCGCCCATCCGCAGCGCCCGCAGGACCATGTCGTCGGCGTCGAAGGTGGTGAGCACGATGATCTTGAGCGACCGATCGCGTTGCAGCAGAACCTCGGTCGCGCTCAGCCCGTCACGCACCGGCATGCGGATGTCCATGAGGACCAGCTCGGCACCGGACTCCGGCACGAGCGTGAGCGCCTCTTCGCCGTTGGCCGCCTCGCCGACGACGGTGATGCCGGAGTTGCCGCCGAGCATCATGCGCAGCGCCGCGCGCACCATCGGGTCGTCGTCGACGATGGCCAGGCGGATGGGTGCAGGGTCGCTCGGGTCGCTCACACCTGCCACGGTATCCACGCCTCGACGACGTAGCCGCCCCCGGCGTCGCGTCCGTGTCGCAACCGACCGCCCGTGAGCCCCACCCGCTCGTCGAGCCCGATGAGCCCGAGGCCGGAATCGGGCAGCGTCGATCGGGGTGCCCCCACGGCGGCGGCGTTGCGGATCGTCACGGTCAGACCGTCGTCCTCGCTGCCGCTCAGCGTCACCGTGACGGAGGTCCCGGCGGCGTGCTTGCGGGCGTTGGTGAGGGCTTCCTGAACGATCCGGTATGCCGTCCGCCCCCGACTGTCGGGCAGCTCACCGACGATGGCGTCGTCGAGGCTGACCCGCATCCCGCTCGCCCGCTCCTCCTCGACGAGGCGGGCGATGTCGCTGATGACCGGCTGCGGTCGCTCGGGGTCGCCGTCCGTCGGCTGGGTCGGGTCGCGCAGCACACCGAGGACGTCGCGCAGGTCCCGGAGGGCGCGGTGAGCGTTGTCCTCGATCGTCTTGGCGGCCGTCGCCTGCTCCTCGGGGGTGAGGTCGGTGCGATAGCTGAGCGCTCCCGCGTGCATCGCGACGAGCGAAATCCGGTGTGCGAGAACGTCATGCATCTCGCGGGCGATGCGCGTGCGCTCGGCTGCCTGCGCCTGGGCGACACGCGCCTGCTGCTCCCGCTCGGCCGTGTCGGCGCGGTCGCGCAGTGACTCGAGCAGGCTGCGCTGCGAACCCATGGCATAGCCCACGGCGACGACGATCCCCACGATGAGGAACCCGAAGAGGATCGACGCCCACAGCGGCAGGTCGTCCTCGCCCGGGTACAGCCGCTCCTGGACCACACCCCCGAGGATGCTGAGTGGCACCACGAGGGTGAGCAGTCGCCAGCGGTTGCGGGCGGCCAGTGAACCCACCGCCCACGTCGCCGGGCCCGGCGCTCGTGGCGGACACGAACGAGGCCAGCGTGGTGATCACCGCGACCGGCCCCGGCCAGCGGTGCCGCCACCGGATGAGGACGAACGACGCCAGCCCCAGCGCGGTGTCACCGAAGAAGAGCCACGCCATGATCGGCTCGCCCTCGTCGATGTTGGTGTCGCTCACGGCGATGGCGATGGCACCCCACGCCACCGCGCTGATGAGCAGCGCCAACGCATAGCGCCACAGCGAGCTCAGTCGGCTGTGGGCGGTCGGGGCGGTGTCGGGCATGGCCCGAGCCTAGGCAGGCAACGGGTGCGACCACGTCAGCCCTCGGACTGCGATCGGTTGAGCGGCCGGCATACCAAAGTTGTATGCCGGTCGGGACCGGCGACCGATGTGCGCACCTGTGTGCACGGACCAGAGTGGTCATCATGATCACAGTCGAGAACCTCACGAAGCGCTATGGCGGGTTCACCGCCGTGAACGACATCTCCTTCGAGGTCCGTCCGGGGAGCGTTGTCGGCTTCCTCGGCCCCAACGGCGCCGGCAAGTCCACCGCGATGCGGATGATGACGGGCCTCACGCCCGTGACGAGTGGCCGGTCGACCATCCTGGGCAAGTCCTACCGCGACCTCCACAACCCGGGCCGCCAGGTCGGCGTCATGCTCGACGCCTCGGCGCAGCACCCCGGCCGCACCGGCCGAGAGGTCCTGCGTCTCGCCGGGATCCAGATCGGTGTGCCGAAGTCGCGCGTCGACGAGGCCCTGGCCATCGTCGGGCTCACCGACGAGGAAGCCAGCCGCCGGGTCCGCAACTACTCCCTCGGCATGCGTCAGCGGCTCGGACTCGCCTCCGCCCTGCTCGGTCAGCCCGAGGTCCTCATCCTCGACGAGCCGGCCAACGGCCTTGACCCGCAGGGCATCCACTGGATGCGCGGGCTGCTCCGCAACTTCGCGGACGGCGGCGGCACCGTGCTCCTGTCGAGCCACCTGCTCCACGAGGTTCAGGTCATCGCCGACGACCTCGTCATGATCGGCCGCGGCCAGATCGTCGCGATGGGCACCAAGGACGAGCTGCTCAGCCGCGGCGGCACCACTGTCCGATCGAACGACAACGCGGCCCTGCTCGCTGCGCTCCGGCGCGCCGGGGTCACGGCCAACGACATCGCGTCCGGCCTCGTCGTCGACGCCGAGCCCGGTGTCGTCGGGCAGATCGCCCTCGACGAACGCATCGTCCTCCTCGAGCTCCGCTCCGGTGGCGGGGAAGCCCTCGAGGAGATGTTCCTCAGCCTCACCGCCGCCACGTCACGCGAAGGGACCGCAGCATGACCACCACCGACACCCGCACCCCCGAGCTTGATCCCGCACTGGCTCGCCCGGTGCCGACCCCCACGCAGGACGGGCGCCCCGGAGTCCCGATGTCCCGGCTGATCAACGTCGAGCTGCGCAAGATGGTCGACACGCGGGCCGGCCGCTGGATGCTCATCGTGATGTCCGCGATCTCGCTCCTCGTCGTGACCGCCCTCCTCATCTGGGGCGAGGCGGCCGAGATGACGTATGGGACCTTCCTCGGATTCACGGCGCTCCCGCTCGTCATGCTCCTGCCCATCGTCGGCATCATGGCGGCCACCGCCGAGTGGAGCCAGCGCACCGGCCTCGTGACGTTCACCCTCGAGCCGCGACGCGGTCGAGTGATCGTGGCCAAGATCGTGGCAGCCGTCGCGCTCGGCCTCATCGTCACCGCATCAGCCTTTGCGGCCTCGGCGCTGGCCAACGTCATCGGCGGTGGCGTGGCCGGTGGTGACGGCACCTGGGACGTGACGTGGAAGGTCGCCGTCGGCGTCATCGTCGCCTTCGGCATCTACGTGCTGCAGGGCCTCGCGTTCGGGTTCGTCTTCCTCAACACGCCCTTCGCCATCGTGGCATCGCTGCTCCTCCCGACGCTGTGGACGGTGGCGACCAGCCTCATCAAGGCCCTCGAAGGCCCGAGCAAGTGGCTCGACCTCAACCAGGTCACGGGCCCCCTCTTCGAGGGTTCGATGACCGGCGAGAACTGGGGACAGCTCGCGACCTCGTTCGGCGTGTGGGTCCTGCTCCCGCTGGCGATCGGGTCCTACCGGGTCATGCACCGCGAGGTGAAGTAGCCCAACGCACTGACGACAGACGCCCCCGGCGGAGGGTGCTTGGTGGGATTTCAGGGGCCCACCGAGCACTCCCCACCGGGGGCGTCTGTCTGTCGCTCGAAGTCGTGGCTCAGGTGATGCGGGCGCGCAGGTCTCGGGCGAGGATCTTGCCGGTGGCGTTGCGGGGGAGTTCCTCGAGGAAGTGCACCTCGCGCGGCACGCAGTGGCGAGCCCGGTGCGCCTTGACGTGCGCCTTGACCTCGTCGGCCGACAGCTCGGCCCCCTCGTGGAGGGCGATGAACGCCGCCAGACGCTGACCGAAGTCCGGGTCAGGAACGCCCACGACCGACACCTCGCGCACCGCCGGGTGGTCGACGAGCAGGGACTCGACCTCGATGGGATAGACGTTCTCCCCACCGCTGACGATCATGTCGTCGTCACGGCCATCGACGTAGAACAGGCCGTCCTTCTCGTGGCCCATGTCGCCGGTGGACACGAGCCCGTCGACGAAGTCCTTGGTGGACCCGGAGGTGTAGCCGTCGAAGACGAGGTCGTTGCCGCAGAAGATGCGACCGGTCTCGCCCGGCGTGACCTCCTTGTTGTCGGCGTCGAGGATCTTGACGACCGTGCCGAGGGGCGGCGTGCCCGCGGTGTCGGGGTCACGGCGCATGTTCTCGGGAGTCGCGATGCAGATCCAGGACGCCTCGGTGGAGCCGTAGAGGTTGTAGAGCACGTCGCCGTACTCGTCCATGAACTTCGTCGTGAACCCGTGCGGGTAGGCCGATCCCGAGGTCGCGACGGTGCGCAGGTTCGGGCGGCGCCCCTTGCCGGCGGGGTCAGCGGGCAGCTCCATCATCCGTTGGAGCATCACGGGGATGGCGAACATCGCGTGACATGCCTTCATCTCCAGCAGATCCTTGGCCGCCTGCGGGTCGAACCGCCGCTGGAGCACGATCGTGGCCCGCATCGCAAAGCTCAGCTGCATCGCGGCATACCCCCACGTGTGGAAGATCGGCGCGCTGATGAGGATCCGGTCCTCAGCGTGCAGGGGGATCCGCTCGATGATCGAGATGAGCGGACCGAAGCCGCCGGGGGTCTTGCGGGCGGCGCCCTTGGGGGTGCCGGTCGTCCCCGACGTGAGGATGATCGTGCGGCCGCCCTTGGCAGGTGGCGCCAGCGATGCGGCCACCGGTGCGGCGTCGAGCTCGGCCACCCAGTCGCTCTCACGGATGACCGTGATCGTGTCCGGCAGGTCGCCGACGACGCCATCGAACTCGTCATCGTGGATGAGGGCCGTGAGCTCCTGCTGGCCCGCGACGAGGGCGAGCTGGCCCGCGGACAGGCCGGTGTTCATGAGCACGAGGTCGATGCCCACAGCCGACGCACCGGTCATGATCTCGATCGCCCCGACGTGGTTGCGGGCGAGGAGGCCGAGGCGCTGTCCGGGCTGGAAACCCCTGGCGCGCAACAGTTCCGAGACCTGCTCGGACCTGGCGAGCAGCTCGCCATAGGTGACCGATCCGCGCACCTCGTCGATGACGGCGATCTGCTTGGGGCTGCGGTGCGCGGCCTGACGGAGTTCGCCGGCGAGGCCGAAGCCCCACTTGTGGAGGGAGCGGAGCTGGCTGATCTGACGGTGGGGCGGGCCGGGCGCGAGCATGCCGCGCTTGGCCATGACCGTGCCGACGGTGAGCAGGCTGATCGACATGCGATCAGCCCTTGGGGGTGTCGAACCAGTTCTGGAAGGCCATGGCCGCGCTGAGGTCCCCGCGCGCCTTGATCTTGCCCATCATCACCATCATGGTGGGGTTGCCGGAGCCGGTGATGAGCTTCGCGAACTCGGCCGGGCCGAGCATGATCGAGGTCTTCGGCTCCTCGGTCGGGGACTTCTCGACCGAACAGGCGCCGTCCTTGACGACGACGGCGTAGGTGTCGTCCGTGCCACCAGGGCCCCCGGTGATGCGCCAGTTGACGCGGGCGTCGGCGCCCTTGGCCTTCTCGGGGTTGAAGAGCGTGGGGAAGCGGTCGAAGATCGCGTCGAGGATGGCCTGACGGTGCTCGCCACCCATGAGCTCGTTGATCTCCTTGTCGGAGAGCTTCTTGACGGTCGCGGCGAACTCGGCGGGGTCCATCGTGGCGAAAGTCGTGGGGTCGATGTCAGTCATCGTGAGGCTCCTCCTCATTGAGGTACGTGGGGTCAAGGATCGACCCTACTTGTGAGTAGGTAGGGCGACAAGGCGCGCACTACCGTGCCTCCGGTCACATGCGTCCGGCTCAACGACCCCTTGATCCGAGCTTCGTGGTGTTGGCTGTTCTCCCGCCCTGGGGCTGGTGACGAACGAGACCCAGGTCGAGAGCGCTGAAGTCGAGGTGGTGTTTCTCCGGGAAGTACCAGCCGTTGGCAAGGACCCGACCGTCGCGGAAATACGTCACAGTGCTGCCGGACCGGTCCAGGAGGCTGATCCGATCCAGCGTTTGACGTCCTGTGAAGGCGGTGAAGCCGGTGAGTGTTGCCGTTCCGACCGGCACGGCGGCTCGATCGACGACGGCGCCGCCTGCGGGGTTGGCGTGGCCTTGATGTAGTAGGCAATGACCGAGGTCAGGTCGGTCTGCTCGTCAGCGGTCGTGACGTTGAGAGCGATCGGGCCGCCGAACGGCACGCGTTTCGCCAGGCTGGCGCCCAGCAATCGAGGCGGAGTCAGCTCACCTGTCTGCGGCCCGGTCAGGGAGTAGCCGACGGAGAGAAGTCCAGGGAGTGCGTGCCGATGAGCTTCGTCGCCCTGAAGACCTGCCCGTCTGCTTCGTATCGCTCGAAGGAGAACGGTGTTTGCCGGTCGATGAGGATGATCCGCAAGAGCTCATATCGGCCTGCCGGCCACCGTGCATCCCAGGTGATCGTCGCCGAGCCGATCGGAGTCGTGATGGGTATCCGGATGACGGATGCTGCTCCTGTTTCCTTGTTGATGAAACGCGCCTCAAGTCGCAGGGGCAGATCACGGTCGAAGGCGTAGCGCAAGGTGGCAGAGCTCGTCGGGGTCACGGTCCCCTCGACGCCGATCGAGCCGAGCTGGTAGGTCGGATCAGCCGTCGCCGGACTGGTCTGGAGGATGAGGCCGAGGATGGCGATGCCACAGAGAGCGACGAGTCGCCGGAGAGAGGTGCGCATTTGTGCAATGCCCTTTGGTCCAGTCGGACGATCCCCGTCCGCGGCGTCCGGCCCCCACGGCGCGGCACCATCAGGCTAGCGGCACACGCCAACGCATCGACCCCACTTGCGCCCAGCAATGTCACGGCGCGCACTCCCGTGCCTCCGGTCACCGATGCGCGACGATGCAGTCATGAATCGTGAGTCCCACCTCGCGGCGCCTGACCGCGGCAACCGACAGGGCTCGTCCGTGACGCCGCCTCGGCCGGCCTCGACGCTCCCGTTCCGACCTGTCCAGGCTGGACGGTTCGCGACCTCCTCGCGCACCAGGGCGCAGTGCACCGCTGGGCCACCGCCAACGTGGTGGGAGACAGCGAGGGCGCGCGCGACATCGAGCCCTTCGAGCAGGAGGGCCTGGCGCGCGGCCGATCCGGTCCGCTGGTTGGCTGACGGCGGCGCGGTGCTCGTCGCGTGCGCTCGACGCCGCCCCCGCCGATCTCGACGCGCTCGTCTTCCTCAAGGATGCGCCTGCGCCGCGCGAGTTCTGGACGCGTCGGCAGTGCCATGAGACGACGATCCACGCGGTCGACGCGCTGTCGGCAAAGCTGGGGAGTATGCCGCCCGCTCACCTCTGCGAGATCTCGGCTCACCTCTCGCTGCGGACGGGATCGACGAGTTGCTCACCGGCTTCCTGCCGCGGGCGAAGTACCAGCTGCGCAGCGAGGTGCCGATGCGAATTGCGGTGCGCCCCAACGATGTTGATCTCGCCTGGATCGTGGAGGTGAGCGTGGAGCCGCTGGTGACCACGCGGCATACGCCGGGTGTTGTGGAGCTCGACGACGTCGACGTGACGTTCAGCGGCAGCGCCGCCGAGCTCTACCTCGGGCTCTGGAACCGCGGCGACGAGTTCGTCGTCCGACGACGCGGCGATGCTCGCGCGCTGGCGCGAGTTCGCCCGCGTCACCTGACAGAGGCGAAACCGACTTCGTGCCCTTGACGGACACACCTCGCTGGGCTCGGTGTATCCGTCAAGGGCACGAAGTCGGGGCCACGGCCACATCTCGCTGGGTCCGTATGTCCGTCACGGGCACGAAGTCGGGGCTGGGTCAGGCCTTCTTGGCGGCCTTCTTCGCCGTCGTCTTCTTGGCCGCGGTCTTCTTTGCGGCCGTCTTCTTGGTGGCGGCCTTCTTCACCGTCTTCTTGGCGGCACGCTTGCGGGTCGTCGGGCCCTTGGCGCGCTTCTCGGCCAGCATCTCGAAGGCGCGAGCAGCGGTCATCGTCTCGAGGTCGTCGTCACGACGGAGCGTCGTGTTGGTCTCGCCATCAGTGACGTACTCGCCGAAGCGACCGTCCTTGACGACGACCGGCTTGCCCGACACGGGGTCGGGGCCGAACTCCTTGAGCGGCGGCTTCGCGGCAGCCCGGCCACGCTGCTTGGGCTTGGCATAGATCGCCTCGGCCTCCGCGAGCGTGATGTCGAAGAGCTGCTGCTCGGAGGTCGAGTGAGCGCGAGTCGGTGCCCTTCTTGAGGTAGGGACCGTAGCGACCGTTCTGCGCGGTGATCTCCACCTGCTCACGGACGTCTCCTTGCCGTCCTCGCCGGTGACCTTGTCGGTCGTCATGCCGACGACGCGGGGGAGTGAGAGCAGCTTGAGGGCCGTGTCGAGGTCGAGCGTGGCCAGGTCCATGTCGGCAAAGAGCGACGCGGTGCGGGGCTTGACCTTGGCCTTGCCCTTGAGCGCGGCCGTCTCCTCGTCCAACACCTCGGTGACGTAGGGGCCATAACGCCCCGCCTTGGCGACGATGTCGCGACCGTTGCCGGGCTCCTGACCCAGGACGCGACCGTCGTCGGCGGCGGTCGCGAGCAGCTCGCGTGCCTTCTCCGGCGTCATCTCGTCGGGTGCGATGTCGTCGTTGATCGTCGCGCGCCGCGGGGTCGCGGGCTTGTCGGAACCCTCGGCGCCATCGGAGGTGGAGCCGTCAGCGGAAGGTGCGTCACCGGCATACGCCTCGGAGACCTCGCCGGTCACGGGGTCGACACCGGCAGGAGCGACCTCCTCGACGTAGGGGCCGTAGCGACCGACGCGCACGACGATGCCGTCGCCGATGTCGATCGTCGAGATGGCGCGGGCGTCGATGTCGCCGAGGTCGGCAACGAGGTCGCGCAGGCCCTCGCTCGACGTGGCCTCGTCACCGAAGTAGAACCGCTTGAGCCAGGTCGCGCGCTGGGCGTCGCCGTTGGCGATCTGGTCGAGGTCCTCCTCCATCGACGCGGTGAAGTCGTAGTCGACGAGGCGGGTGAAGTGCTCCTCCATGAGGCGCGTCACCGCGAAGGCGATCCACGACGGCACGAGCGCGTTGCCGCGGTTCGAGACGTAGCCGCGGTCCTGGATGGTGCCGATGGTGGAGGCGTAGGTCGACGGGCGACCAATTCCCTTCTCCTCCATGGCTTTCACGAGCGTGGCCTCGGTGTAGCGGGCAGGCGGCGACGTGTCGTGACCGTCGGCCTCGGCACGGATGACCTTGAGCTCGGTGCCCACGCCCATGCGGGGGAGGCGGCGCTCCTCGTCGGCGTTCGCGTTGCGCTGCTCGTCACGGCCTTCTTCGTATGCCGCCATGAAGCCTCGGAACGTGATGACCGTTCCGCTGGCGGTGAACTCGACCTGCTCTGCGGGCGCCTCACGATCGAGGGTGGCACCGAGCTTGACGGTTGCCGTCGAACCCTTGGCATCGGCCATCTGGGAGGCGATGGTGCGCTTCCAAATGAGTTCGTAGAGGGCGAATTCGTCGCCGCGGATCTCTCCGGCAACCTGGGCCGGCGTGCGGAAACGGTCACCGGCGGGGCGGATGGCCTCGTGGGCCTCCTGCGCGTTCTTGACCTTCTTGGCGTAGTTGCGCGGCGCGTCGGGGACGTAGTCGCCGCCGTAGAGGTCGCGTGCCTGCTGGCGCGCTGCGGTGAGGGCGGACTGCGACAGCGCGGTGCTGTCGGTACGCATGTAGGTGATGTAGCCGTTCTCGTAGAGCCGCTGGGCGACGCGCATCGCGTTCTTGGAGCTGAGGCGCAGCTTGCGCGAAGCCTCCTGCTGCAGCGTGCTCGTCGTGAACGGAGCGCTCGGGCGGCGCGTGTAGGGCTTCTCGGCGACGTTGACGACGGTGACGTCGGCAGCCATGACCGCGTGGGCGATGCCGGTCGCGGCCGCCTCGTCGAGGTGGGCGACCTCGCCCTTGAGCCGACCGTCGTCGCCGAAGTCGCGACCGGTGGCGACGCGCTTGCCGTCGACCTGGGAGAGGCGAGCAGTGAAGGCGGACGATGCGGCGTCGGGCGTGAACTCGCCCTCGACGTCCCAGTAGTTGGCGCTGCGGAACGCCATGCGCTCACGCTCACGCTCGACGACCATGCGGGTGGTGACGGACTGCACGCGACCGGCGGACAGCCCGGCCTTGACCTTGCGCCACAGGACCGGCGAGATCTCGTAGCCGTAGAGACGGTCGAGGATGCGGCGGGTCTCCTGCGCGTCGACGAGGGCCGTGTCGAGGTCGCGGGTGTTGGCCGCGGCGCGCTGGATGGCTTCCTTGGTGATCTCGTGGAAGACCATGCGCTTGACCGGGACCTTGGGCTGCAGGGTCTCGAGGAGGTGCCAGGCGATGGCCTCGCCCTCGCGGTCCTCATCTGTTGCGAGGTAGAGCTCGTCGGCGCCCTTGAGGAGGCGCTTGAGCTCGGCGACCTTCTTCTTCTTGTCGGAGTCGACGACGTAGTAGGGCTCGAAGTCGTTGTCGACGTCGACACCGAAGCGGCCGAAGGGGCCCTTCTTCATGTCGGCGGGCATCTCCGACGGGGTCGGGATGTCGCGGATGTGGCCGACGGACGCTTCAACGTCCCAGTCGGGGCCGAGATAGCCGGCGATGGTCTTGGCCTTCGCGGGTGACTCGACGATGACGAGCTTGCGGCCCGTGCCGGTCGGACTCATGGCGTACCTGTTCCTTTGCTGATCACCTCGTGCAGCGGATTCGTCGCTGCTCCGACGAGGGAACGACAAGGACGGTACAGGTATTCGTCAGTTCGGCGATTCGAGGCCCAGAACCTCGGAGAGTCGGGCGCGCATCACGTCCCGGTCGGGACTGATGCCGTGCCAGAGCTCGATCGCGACCGCGCCCTGGGCGACGAGCATGCCCAGTCCGTCGAGCGTCTGCGCCCCTCGTTGCGCTGCCGCGCGCAGGTATGCCGTGTGCGGAGGATTGGGGATCACGTCGGCTACCAGCAACTCTGGTCGAAGGCTGTCGAGGTCGATGTCGACGAGTTCCTCGGCGTCGCCGAGGCCGACCGACGTGGCGTTGACGACGACATCGGCACTGGTGGGAACGGCATACGCGCTGGTCAAGGGCTGGAAGTCCGCTGTGGCTTCGGTGCGGTCATTGACGAGTTGGGCGAGGGCTTCGCCCCGGGCGACGTTGCGGTTGACGACGGTGACGCGAGCCGCGCCGGCGAGGGCGACCTCGACGGCGATGGCTCGCCCGGCGCCGCCCGCGCCGAGGACGACGACGTGGGTGCCGCCGGGGTGGCGCAGCTCGCGCATGGCCTCGACGAACCCCTTGCCGTCCGTGTTCTCGCCGATGAGGCCACCGTCGCGGGCGACGACACAGTTCACCGCGCCGATGAGCTCGGCCGACTCGCCGAGGCCGTCGAGGTGGTCGATGACGGCGACCTTGTGCGGCATCGAGCAGTTGAACCCGACCCAGCCCATCGCCCTGGCGCCGATGATCGCGTCGGCGAGGTCGGCCGAGGAGACCTCGCAGTTGAGGTAGCGAGCGTCGAGCCCCGCCGCTGCGTAGGCCGCTTCCATCATCGCCACCGTCGGGTTGTCGTCAGCCGGGGTGGAGAAGGAGCCGGACAGCACGCTGAGGAAGCTCATGGCTCACCCTCCCACGCTCCTCACGGGATGACGAGGGACTTGCCCTGTGCGTGGAACTCGCCCTGTCGGCGCAGGACCTCGGGCGCGTCCTCGAGCGACCAGCGCTGCTCGATGAGGGGCTCGAGGCGTCCGGCGGCCACCTGTTCGGCGAGCCAGGACTGGTCGGTCGCGCTGTGTGAGGCGACCTTGAACGCGGGTGCGTTCTCGCCGGTGAAGGCGAAGTAGAGGGGGACGCTCAGCATGCGTGGCATCGGCTTGACCCACTTGGTCTTGGGGGCCGTGATCGAGACGTAGGTGCCGCCCTTGACGAGGAGCTTGCGGCACTGCGCAGGGAGAGCGTGCCGGCGTTGTCGAAGAAGACGTCGAACCGGTCGCCGAGGTCGCGGACGTCCTCACGGGTGTAGTCGACGACGCGGTCCGCGCCACCGGCCAGGGCGGCGTCGACGTTGCGGGTGCTGCAGACCGCGGTGACGTGGCTGGCGCCGAGGAGTTTGGCGAGTCGCACGGCGAAGCTGCCGACTCCTCCCGATGCTCCGGCGATGAGGACGCGCTGGCCCTCTTGAAGGTTGCCCCAGTCGCGCAGGCCCTGGAGGGCGGTCTCGGCGGCGACGCCCAAGCGTCGTGGCCTGCTCGTGGGAGACGCCTTCGGGGAGCGGCTGCCACCAGTCCTCGGGTGCGATGACGTACTCGGCGAACCCGCCGCCGTCGACCTCGCTGAAGACCAGGTCGCCGATGGCGTGACGGGTGACGCCCTCGCCGACGGCGACGACCTCACCGGAGGCATCGGCGCCCGGGACCTGGCGCTTGGGGCGGCGCAGGCCGAGGCTCGGGCGGGCAAACATCGGCAGGCCGGTGACGTAGTGCCAGTCGAGGGCGTTGACCGAGGCCGCGCGGACCTTGACGAGGACCTCGCCCGCGGCCGGCTTCGGGGTGGGGACGGTGCGGACCGTGACGACGTCCTCGGGGGCGCCGTACCTCTCGTGGAACGCGGATCGCATCGTCGCGGGGACGAGGGTGGGGGAGTGGGTCGCGTGGTCCCGGGTGGGGGCCTGCGTTGAGTCGGTCATGACGAACCTCCTGGTGCGGGGTGGGCGGCGGGTTCGCCGGCTACTTACGCTGTAAGGTAGGGCTTACGGTGTAAGTACGTCAATGGCCCAAACGGATACGATGCCCACCGACAGGAGGACACCCGTGACGAACACCGCGCGACGCACGACTGGGACGGCCCGCGCCGACGGCGCCGCTCGCCCCACGCGCCGGCCGCTGAGCCGCGACCGGGTGCTCCGCCGCGCCGTGAAGCTCGCCGACACCTCCGGACTCGACGCGGTGTCGATGCGACGGCTCGGGACCGACCTCGGCGTCGAGGCGATGTCCCTCTACAACCACGTGGCCAACAAGGAGGCGCTGCTCGACGCGATGGTCGAGCACGTCGGCGCCGAGCTCAACGCGGAGATCACGGCGCACGAGGCGGCTGGTGCGCCCGATCCCGCGAAGGACTGGAAGGGCGCCCTGAGGGCTCGCGCCCTCGCCGCGCGGGTCGTCATGCTGCGCCACCCGTGGATGCCGACCGTCCTCCAGACCCGCACGACGATGAGCCTCGAGGTCGTCCGCTACTTCGACGGCGTCGTCGCGATCCTCATGGCCGGTGGCTTCGGGCACGACCTCACCCACCACTCGTTGCATGCGCTCGGCAGCCGAGTCCTCGGGTTCAGCCAGGAGCTCTTCGATCCGGGCGACGGTAGCGAGGAGAACTCCGAGGAGGTCCTCGCCCAGATGGCCGGGCTCGTGCCCAACCTCGTGGCGATGCTGGCGAACGCCGCCCACTCTGATGGCCCCGAGCAGACGCTCGGGTGGTGCGACGACCAGACCGAGTTCGAGTTCGGCCTCGACGTCACCCTCGACGGCCTCGAGAAGCGCCGCCCCAAGAAGGCCTGACGCACGCGGAAGGCGAGCGGGCGGCATACGCCGCTGTGGGTTTGAAAAGGGACTTGACCCTCACGCGACGTGAGGCAGGACGGTTGATCCATGACCGCAATTGGAGAGACTGTGGCCGTGGATGAAGTTCTCACGGTGGGGCAGGTGGCCGAAACGTTCGGCGTGACGGTGCGAACGCTGCACCACTACGACGAGATCGGCCTGCTGAGCCCGTCCGAGCGCACCCATGCCGGCTATCGCCTCTACACGGCCGACGACCTGGAGCGACTGGCGACGATCGTCACCTACCGGCGGCTGGACCTGCCCCTCGATGAGGTGGCGGCCCTGCTCCGCGGTGACGGCTCGACCCTCGAGCACCTTCGGCGCCAACGCGACGCGGTCATGACCAAGGTCGAGGAGCTGCACGGGCTCGTCGACGCGATCGACCGAGCATTGGAGAGAGAGATGAACGACAAGCCGGCGACCCGCGAGGACCTCAAGGAGATCTTCGGTGACGGGTTCAAGGACGAGTACCAGGACGAGGCGCAGGAGCGCTGGGGCGAGACCGACGCGTGGAAGCAGTCGGCTCGCCGGACCAAGAACTACACGGTCGCGGACTGGGAGAAGGTCAAGGCCGAGGCTGCGGCCAACAACGACGCCTTCGTGGCGGCGCTGACGGCCGGACTGCCGGCGGACTCGGCCGAGGCGATGGACGCCGCGGAGGCCGCCCGGGTCCACATCGAGACCTGGTTCTACGACCTCAGCCACGACTTCCACCGCAACCTGGCCGACATGTACGTCGCCGACCCGCGGTTCACGAAGACGTTCGAGGACATCGCGCCCGGGCTCGCGGTCTATGTGCGGGATGCGATCCACGCGAACGCCGACCGCCACACCCGCTGACCCCTCGCCTCGTGTGCCTCAGCGCGACCTCTGGCTCGCGCTGAGGCACACGAGGCGTCGGTGTCTCCCGGCTCGCCTAGGCTCGGGCGCGTGACACAGGGACTCTTCATCGCCTTCGAGGGCGGCGACGGCGCGGGCAAGTCGACGCAGGTGCGTCTGCTCGCCGCTGCCCTGGAGTCGTTGGGGCGTGAGGTCGTCGTGACGCGGCAGCCGGGCGGCACCCCGCTGGGCGCCCAGATCCGCGACCTCGTCCTCCACGGCGACCACGTGTCACCGCGTGCCGAGGCCCTGCTCTTCGCCGCCGACAAGGCGCACCACGTCGACCAGCTCATCCGCCCGTCAATGGACCGCGGCGCCGTCGTCATCACCGACCGCTACACCGACTCGGCCGTCGCCTATCAGGGCGCCGGGCGCGACCTCGGTGCCTCTGAGGTTCACGAGCTGCAGATGTGGGCGGTCGGCTCCCTCGTCCCCGACCTCACCGTCATCGTTGACGTCACCGCCGAAGAGGGGCGGCGCCGCCGCGGCGAGGTCCACGACCGGCTCGAGTCCGAGGCCGACACCTTCCACGACGCCATCCGTCACCACTTCCTCGCCATGGCGCAGGGTTCGCCCGAGCGCTATCTCGTCGTCGACGGCACAACCGCGCCCGACGAGATCCACGCCGCTGTCATGGGGCGCCTCGAGTCCTCCGGTCTCCTCGCTGGGAGTGGGGCCGCATGACCGTCTGGCGCGACGTCATCGGGCAGGACCCCGCGATTGCGACCCTGTCTCGGGCGGTCACCGACCCGGCCTCGATGACTCACGCGTGGCTGTTCACCGGTCCGCCCGGGTCCGGGCGCTCGGTGGCGGCGCGCGCCTTTGCCGCGGCGCTCCAGTGCCCACAAGGTGGCTGTGGTGAGTGCCGTGAGTGCCGGACCGCAGCCGACGGCACCCACGCCGACGTCGACCTCATCGCCACCGAAGGCCTCTCCATCAAGGTCGAGCAGGCCCGTGACCTCGTCGCGCTCGCGGCCCACCGCCCGTCCGTCGGCACGTGGCGGGTCATCATCGTCGAGGACGCCGACCGCCTCACCGAACGCGCGGCCGACGCCCTGCTCAAGGCCCTCGAGGAGCCGACGCCCCGGACGGTGTGGATGCTCTGCGCGCCCTCCGTCGAGGACGTCATCATCACGATCCGCTCGCGCTCGCGGCACGTGCGGCTGCGCACCCCGTCCGTCGAAGCCGTGGCCGACCTGTTGGTTCGCCGTGACGGCGTGGACCCGCCCATGGCCATGTATGCCGCCCGCGCGGCTCAGTGCCACGTCGGCCTTGCGCGTCGGTTGGCTCGCGATGAGCATGCCCGCATCCGTCGGCACGACGTCATCACCCTCGCGTCGAAGATCCGCACCGTCGGCGACGCGATCGACGCGGCCTCGGACCTCTCGACGATCGCCACCGAGGAGTCACAGGCGTCATCGGCCGAGCGCGACGCCGCCGAGAAGGCCAAGCTCCTCGAGATCCTGGGCGGCGACCCGTCGGCCCGGACGCAGCCTCCGCACATCCGCTCGCAGGTCTCCTCGCTCGAGAAGGACCAGAAGGCCCGCGCCACCCGCTTCTCGCGCGACATGGTCGACCGGGCCCTCGTCGACCTCCTGTCGGTCTATCGCGATGCCCTCGTCCTGCACACCGGCGCCCCGACCGCCCTCGTCAACGAGGACGCCCGCCAGACCGTGCAGCAGGTCGCCCAGGTGCTGTCGCCCGTGCGGGTGCTCGTCGCCATGGACGCGATCGGCACGGCGCGTGAGCGGATCGCCGCCAACGTCCAGCCGCTGCTCGCCCTCGAGGCGATGGCCCTCGAACTCCGCCTGCCCCGCTGACAGGGGCGGACGGCATACCTCAGGAACGGCCCGTAGGGTCGTCGCATGCGTCGTGTCGCCCCCATCGCTGCCCTTGCCTCGGCCGCCCTGCTGCTGTCGAGCTGCTCTGCCTTTGAGGACCTCTTCGACCGGGGTGAGGCGAAGCCCACCTCGATCGGGCCGCAGACGCCGCCTGCCGGTATGGAGGGCATGGAGAAGTTCTATGACCAGGACCTGAAGTGGCGGAAGTGCGAAGGCGGCCAGTGCGCCAAGCTCACCGTGCCGATGGACTATGCGAAGCCCGACGGCACCACGATCCAGATCTCGGTCCTGCGGGTGCCGGCGGCCAAGCAGTCCAGGCGGATCGGCTCGCTCGTCGTCAACCCAGGTGGCCCCGGTGGCTCCGGTGTCGACTACGCGCGGGCTGCGGACTTCATCGTGGGTCCCGGTGTGCGCCAACGCTTTGACGTCGTCGGGTTCGACCCGCGCGGGGTGGGTCGCTCGGCGCCGATCGACTGCCTGAGCGACGCCGAGCTCGACCAGTTCCTCGGGAGCGGAGCAGACGCCGAACGATGCGGCTGAGGAGCAGGAGTTCGCAGCCAACGCCAAGGGTTTCGCGCAGAAGTGCGGCGCCAATGCCGGCCCACTGCTCGGTCACGTCTCGACGGTCGACGCCGCCAAGGACATGGACATCCTGCGGGCACGGCTCGGCGAGGAGAAGCTCAACTACCTCGGCAAGTCGTACGGGACCTACCTCGGTGCGACGTATGCCGACCTGTTCCCCCAGCTCGTCGGGCGCTTCGTCCTCGACGGGGTCGTCGCCCCCGACCTCACCTCGGCCGAGGTGAACCTCGGTCAGGCCAAGGGCTTCGAGACCGCGACCCGTGCCTGGGCGCAGTTCTGCATCGACAAGGGGGACTGCCCGCTCGGCAGCACCGTCGACGACGTCATGCAGGGGATCCGCGACTTCCTGACGCAGGTCGACGAGGCGCCGCTGCCCAAGACGGGCGACACCGCCGTCACCGAGCTCACCGAGGGCTGGGCCTCGACGGGCATCGCGTCGGCGATGTACGACGAGGGCATGTGGGACACGCTCGTCGAGGCGATGCGGGCGGCTCTGCAGGGCGACGGCTCCGACCTCATGGGGCTCGCCAACAGCTATGCCGACCGGCAGCCCGGCGGCGGCTACTCCGGCAACATCATGGAAGTCATCTATGCGGTGAACTGCCTCGACAAGCCCGAGTCGGCCGACATCGCCGAGCACGAGGCGTCTGGCGAAGGCTTCCCTGACGGAGGCGCCCACGTGGGGGCCGTTCCTCGCCTGGTCCTCGATGACCTGCGGCTTCTGGCCGGTCAAGACCGAGCGCTCGTCCGAACCGCCCAAGAAGGTGACGGCCGAGGGCGCCAACCCGATCGTCGTCGTGGGCACGACCCGCGACCCTGCGACGCCCTACGAGTGGTCGGTCCGGCTGCACGACCAGCTGGCCAAGAGCTCACTCATCACGTACGACGGCGACGGGCACACGGCATACATGCGGTCCAACAGCTGCGTCGACAAGCCGATCGACGACTTCTACCTCAAGGGAACGCTGCCCCAGGACGGGCTCAAGTGCTGATCGGCTGAGCCAATGGACATGCAGTGGGTATGCCGCCCGCTCACCTTCCGTGCTCAGCCGCACCTACCGCTCGCGGCCTGAGGGTGACCACTGCATGTCCGTTGGACCGGAGGCCGCAGCCCCGATTTCGGGATGGGGCGGGGTTGTTCGTATACTCGTCCGGCGTGCTTGACCTTCGGTTCGGGCACCACGCCGCTTTAGCTCAGTCGGCCAGAGCGATTCACTCGTAATGAATAGGTCATCGGTTCGATTCCGATAAGCGGCTCAGTTGACGCCCCCGCCCTCGTGGCGGGGGCGTTTCTGGTCACCAGCGGGTGTGCCACATCTGCTTGGCGTGCGCGATCTCGGCGCGGATCGCGGCCATGATCGCGTCCGTGACCTCACGGGCGGCGGCGTCATCGGTGCGCCCCGCCCACGGCGTGAGGTCGATGGCCGGCCCGACGGACAGGCACGCGGTGTGCCGGTGCCAGATGTGTTCGTTGCCCTGCTTGGGTCCCCAGGTGCCGACGGGGATGACCGGTGCGTCCGGGTGCTGCAGGGCGAGTCGGGCTGCGCCGGTCCGCGCCGGCCCCGGCATCTGGTCGGGCTCGGTCGTGAGCCGACCCTCGGGGTAGAGCGCGACGAGCTGCCCCTGCTCCAGCCGCTCCGAAGCGTTGCGCAAGGCATCGGCCGCAGAGGCCGAACCCCGCGCCACGGGGATCTGGCCAGTCGCCCGGGCGAGCGCACCGACACCGGGCCAGCCGAACACCTCCTGCATCGCGAGGAAGTGCGGGAAACGCTTGTGCCCAATGGCGATTCGAGCCACGGCGAGCGGGTCGGTCATCGTCAGGTGGTTCGCGACCAGGATGACCGGCCCGGTCAGGGGGATCGATGCCGCCTTCTGGTACTGCACCCGGTGAGCCACCTTTGCGAGCACCCAGACCAGCGAGAAGCCGGCTGCATTCTTCACGTGCTGTCGAGGCGAGGTCACTCCAGCATTCTCACCTGCACAACGCCCGCGGTCAGGTGAGTCGCGAGAGGAAGCGGTCGGTGTCGACGATGACCCGGGTGATCTCGCCGGTGGCGACGAGCTTTCCGTCGGTATGCCGTGCGCTCACCCTGAGGCGGTTCAGTCGCCCATCGGCGTATGCCGGGTCGGCCGTGACGATGACCGTCGCACCGACCGGTGACGCGGCGCTGTGCTGCAGGTCGACCCGGGTGCCGACACTCGTGCGTCCGTCGCCGATCAACGGCTCCAGCGAGGCGCAGGTCGCGGCCTCGAGCCACGCCAACAGCCGCGGCGTGGCGAGCACGGCCAAGGAGCCCGAACCCAGCGCAGCCGCCGTGTCGGCCTCGGTCACGGTGAACGTCAGTTCCACTGAGGCAGCACTCGGTCATCGGCCCAGTCTCGCAGGGTCGCTGCTCACTCGGCTTCGAGCGAGTCCAGCGTCAGCAGGACCAGAGCGGCCGTCCAGAGCAGTGGCGCCGGCCCGGCCGGGTTGCCCGACCGGTTGACCTTCTCCGGCAGCGAACCCCACGACGTCCGGTTGTCGTCGAGCCAGTCGAGCCAGTGCTCCGCGATCTTGTCGTGCCCCGATGCCGACGCGGTGTAGGCGACCAGAGCCGTCTCGGGCGTCCAGGACGTTCCGTCGTTCCTCCACCCGGCGCCCGGAGCAAGCCCGCCGGACGAGCGCACGGCGACCTTCTGGTAGGCCAACCAACTGCTTCGTCACCCGGCGATCGGAGGGCCCGAACGGTGGCATGAGCATCGCCACCGCGGCGTCGAGCCCGCCGTGGTCACCGAACCGCTCCAGCTCAGGCCCCATCTCCGAATGCACCTGTGCCGCAAGCCGTTTCGCCATGTCTCGAGCAAGTGTTCGTTCTGGAGTCGTCCCTGACCGGGCGGCCGCCTGCAACCCCGCGACCATGGGCGCGACGGTGCCGAGGGAGGTCTGCCTCACCGGCAACTCCCAGTAGTCCGGAGACGGGGGAGGCAGCTGCCAGCCGCTCCAGGTGAGTCGCATGATGTTGGTCAGGCACTTCGACCTGAGGCCAGCAGTCGACGGCGGCAGGGACGAGGCGGCCATCGATCCGAGCGCCCACAACACCCACCCGCACCCGTCCGACTGGGGTCCACGCGGGTCGAGCGTCACGCGCTGACCACCGAGCAGGTAGCGCGCATCGAAGCCCAGGTCCTCGTCAAAGGGCAGCCCAGCCAGAACGTCCACGAGGTGGCGCGCTTCCTCGTGGTGGCCGGTGCGGTCCAGGGCGACCGCGAGGAACGCACCGTCGCGTGGCCAGAAGTAGCCCCAGCTCGGGGCTGCTCCTGCGGCTGGTGTCCCGACGCCAGCGCCGCCCGACGACGAGCCGCTGGCCATCATCTGCCGGATGTCGGTGAGCGCCCAGCGGCTCATCGACTCCCATCGAGTCCCTGCGCCCGGCACTGAGCCGCGCTCGACCCACTCACGGGACGCCTGGGCGATCGCGGCTCCATCCGGATCGTGATCGCTGATCCGGAAGCCCGGCTGGGTCGCGAGCTGCGGCTCGTCCCAAGCCCGTTCGGTCGCCGGGCGCGTCCCGCAGGCAGCCAGAAGGGCACAGCAGAGCACCACCACCAGGCACCGCAGCCCACCCCGCATCGATCCCACCTTCGTCAACTGCCGTGAACCTACGCCGAGGCGGACCAGATGTCTCGTCAACCGCGCGCAAACGGCATACCAGCAGTGCCTGGGTATGCCGTGCCGTCGAGGTGCGTGGACGGCTCACCTACGCTCGGGGCATGTCACGTGAGATGAAGGTCAGCGACTCGGTGGTGATCACCGGTGTCACCCCGGCGCAGGTCTACGCGCAGGTGAGTGACCCCACGCAGATGGTGCGCTGGAGCCCGGAGAACACCGGTGCCGAGGTCGAGCACGGCAGCAACGGC
Organism: uncultured Actinomycetota bacterium; assembly: GCA_963807825.1. Lineage (GTDB taxonomy): Bacteria > Actinomycetota > Actinomycetes > Actinomycetales > Dermatophilaceae > Knoellia. Next base: position 118,985 of record CAWEDC010000002.1, on the reverse strand, counting down.
AGTCTCACCGTCGGTGACGTCTTCGTCGGGGCCAACAAGCGTGGTGGCGCCAGCTGGCAGACCCGCTGCAAGGTCGTCGCGTCCGACCCGGGCGAGAAGTTCGCCTTCGACGTCGTCGCGTGGGGCCTGAAGTCGCCGCTCCTCAAGATCGCGATCGCTCGCTGGGAGTACACCTTCGAGGCCACGCAGGACGGCACCAAGGTCACCGAGACCTGGCGTGACGCTCGCCGCCACTGGCCCGACGTCGTGGCCAACGCGGTCGACAGCAAGCTCACCGGCGGCCGGAGCTTCGCCTCCTTCCAGAAGCGCAACATCGCCAAGACCCTCGCGGCCCTGCGCGAGGATCTGGCGACGTCAGCGCCCTGAGCGCTCAGTTCACGTAGGGCACGCGCTTCCATGTGAGGACGGGCTCGTCCTTGTCGCGACCGACGGTGACCTCGAGCCAGTCCGTGTTGTTGTTCGAGCCGTCGACGGTGACCCGGGTCAGGGAGCTCGACCCGCCAACGCCGTAGAGCGACAGCCACTTCGAGCCGACGGCCAGGGGCTGGTCCTCGTTGTAGGCGTGGCTGTCGCCGTTGAACAGGTAGGTCTCACCGGCATACGCGTTCGACTCGTCGATGAGCAGCTGCACGAGGGGCTTGAAGGCCGAGACGTCGGCGAACGTCGCGGCATACGTCGGGTCGAACATGTCGGCCTGCAGGAAGATCGCGACGGCGCGGTCCTGGCGTCGGCGGGCATCGGCAAAGGCCTCGTGCACCGTCGTCAGCGCGCTCTGCAGGCGGGCCGACTCTTCCGCCAGCTGGGCGGCGTTGGGCGCGGTGGCACCGGTCCACGGGAGGGTTCCGTCGTTGCTGCCGACGACGTGCACGGCGGCCAGTGAGACGCGGTCCTCGCGCCACCGGACGTTCTCGGGATAGCCCGCGGCGGTGTCGGCCGAGACCTTGCGGGTGGTCTCGCCGAGCGTCTGTCCGGGCGTCGGGTAGAAGGTGTTGCGCACGAACTCCAGTCGCTCGAGCGGGTTGTAGCCACCGTTGTTGGCGCGGTGGCAGTCGGTCCACTCGTTGTCGCCCGGCGTGAAGATCAAGGGGTTCTCGACCGTGTCGAAGACCGTGCGGATTCCGGTGATGTAGGCGTCCGTGCAGGCGGTCGAGCCGTTCTTGATGTCGCCGACGTGGACGGTGAACTCAGGGTCGGCCGCGTTGATCTCCTGGATCCAGGCGGGAAAGCGGTCGATCTGGTCGGCGCCGTAGGGCACGTCGCCGATGACGGCGAAGTGGTCCTTCTTGGCCGGCGCCGGGTCGGCGGCGGCGCCAGCGGGCGCGAGCACAGCGGCAGCGAGCGCGACCACGGTGGCGGGCAGAACGGCATACGCGATGGTCTTCACGAAACTCTCCTCAGCGGGTGGACTGGCAGACGACCCACCCAACCGAAGTCCGGTGAACGCACCGCGCCGCTGCGATGAACCCTTGGGCGACACTGTGCGCATGGCTCGGCTCTGGCAGTTTCGTCACGACTGGGTCGTGGCCGCCTCACCCGACGACGTGTATGCCGTGTGCGCCGACCTGGATGCGTACCCCACCTGGTGGCGCGAGGTCCGCTCGATCCGCCGGATCGACGACGACACCGGACTCGCGACGATCCGCAGCGTCCTGCCGTACTCGTTGCACCTGCGGATGACTCGAGACCTCGAGGATCCGGTCGAGCGTCGGCTGCGGACCGAGTTGGCCGGCGACCTCACCGGTTGGGCCGAGTTCCGGATCGAGCCGGTGGGCGCCGCGAAGAGCGCGGTCAGCTATCGACAGGAAGTCGAGATCACCGCACCGTTCCTGGGTCGGCTGGCACCGGCACTCGGCCCGCTCCTGCGTGCCAACCACAGCGCGATGATGCGGTCCTGCGAGCGCGGAATGGCAAGAGTTCTCGAACGGCCCCTCGGATAACCTCTGCTCGTGCCCGAACTCAACAGCTTTGGACAGTCCGTCGGCGATGTCGTGCCCAACTGGGAGACCAAGGCCAGGCCCGAGCCGGTGACCCTGGAGGGCCAGTACGTCCGCATCGTCCCGCTGGACTCGGCCCACTACGCCGAGCTCTTCGACGCCTTCTGCGGTCCCGATGACGATGCGCTGTGGACCTATCGACCCATCGCGAAGCCGACGTCGCTCGCCGCCCTGTGGATGCACCTGGCCGATGTCCTCGACTCACCCAACCTGACCTTTGCGCTGGTCCCGCTGGAGGGGGAGCGCGCCGGCCTGGCGAGCGGGATCGCGTCGTTCTACCGGATCGACCCGCAGACCGGACAGGTCGAGGTCGCGGGCGTCCTCTATGCCCAGACGCTGCAGCGCACCCGCGCCGCCACCGAGGCCATCCACCTGCTGATGCGCTACGCGTTCGACGACCTCGGCTACCGCCGCTTCGAGTGGAAGTGCGACAGCCTCAACGAGCCCTCACGACGCGCGGCGGCCCGGCTGGGGTTCACCTACGAGGGCCAGTTCCGCAACCACATGGTCACCCAGGGCCGCAACCGCGACACCGACTGGTTCTCGGTCACCGACGGTGAGTGGCCGCAGGTGCGCGCCGCCCACGAGGCCTGGCTCGCGCCCGGCCAACTTCGACGACACAGGCCGCCAGCGAACATCGCTGGCGGCCCGGACGTGACTGCTGGGGAGATCAGGCTCCGGCGTTGGGGGTGTCGCTGAGGGGCTTCTCCTTGGTGGCGAGCTCCTCCTTGGCCTTGGCCCGCGCGGCCGCGTGCTCCTCCTGCGGTGCGCGCAGCGGAAGCTGCGTGGGCGTCGAGCGTCGTGACCCTCCGGCATACGCCAACGGGCCGTTGACATGCCCGCGTCGTTGGCGCGCTGGACGGCCTCGTTGATGGTCCGCTCGGCGTCCTCGCGGCCGGCCCAGTGGGCGCCTTCGACGGACTTGCCGGGCTCGAGGTCCTTGTAGGTCTCGAAGAAGTGCTGGATCTCGAGGCGGTCGAACTCGCTGATGTCCTCGAGCTCCTTGATGTGCGCCTTGCGCGGGTCGCCCGCGGGGATGCAGAGGATCTTGTCGTCGCCGCCGGCCTCGTCGCGCATGTGGAACATGCCGATCGGGCGGGCGCTCACGAGGCAACCGGGGAACGTGGGCTCGTCGAGGAGGACCAGGGCGTCCAGCGGGTCGCTGTCCTCGCCGAGGGTGTTCTCGATGTAGCCGTAGTCCGACGGGTAGGCCATCGACGTGAACAGCATCCGGTCGAGGCGGATGCGGCCGGTCTCGTGGTCCACCTCGTACTTGTTGCGCTGACCCTTGGGGATCTCGATGGTGACGTCGAACTCCACGGTGGTGGCCTTCTTTCGGATGGGTGTCAATGACCTACGCTCGGGAGACATTGTCCCGCATGGATCGGGTGCTGCTGGAAAAGGGGTCGAATGCGACGGGCTGTTGTGGCGGGGGTCACGTGCCTTCTGGTCGGCGGTGTCGGGTATGCCGCCGCTGACGTCGTGGACCTCGCTCCCGGCATCCTGACCTATGACGGTGCGCCGGTCGACCCGCCGACTCCCACCGGCTCGGCCTCCGCGTCCCCGACGTGGGCTGCGTTGCCGAGCCCGACAGCGCTGGCGGCAAGCCCCGATGCCTCCGCGAGTCGACGCTGCCATTCCCACGACCGCCGGTCTGACGAAGGCGCTCGGCGCCCTCGGCAAGGACCCGTGGCTGGGTCCGAGCGTCGGCATCAGCGTGCGCGACGGTCTGACGGGCAAGGAGCTGTATGCCGTGCAGCCCAGCGTTGCTCGTGCGCCGGCGTCCACTCTCAAGCTCCTCAGCACCCTGGCCGTGACGCAGCACGTCGACCTCGACGCGCGGATGACGACGAAGGTCGTCACGGGCGACAGCCCGACGCAGATCGTCCTCGTCGCGGGCGGCGACACCCTGCTGGGTGATGGCGCCTCGAACCCCTCAGTGGTCGAGGGCCGTGCCGGTATCGCGACCCTTGCCGACCAGGTGGCGCAGTCGTTGACCGACCGATCCGCCGGAGCCGTGACCCTGCGCATCGACGCGACGTATGCCGCTGGCCCGCGCTATCCCGCGACGTGGAAGAAGGAGGACATCGCCGCTGGCTTCAGCCAGTCCGTGTCGATGCTCGACCTCGTGTCCCAACGGGCGGGTGGCGGCAAGGTCGCGCCGTCCGTGCCCGAAGCGGGGGTGGCGGCAGCCCTGGCCAAGGCCCTCACCGCCCGGGGCCACGCCACGACGGTGCTCCCTCTGGTTGGCCACGGGCACGGCCGCGCCGGGGACCGCGACCGAGCTCGGGGCCGTCGAGTCGGCGACCTACCTGCGAGCACCTCGAGACCGCCCTCCTCCACAGTGACAACGCCCTCACCGAGAACCTCGTCCGCCAGGCGATGGTCGCCGACGGTCAGTCGCCCGCCGGGCCCCTCGCCCCGCCGCAGTTCGTCGTGAAGTCCCTCGCGGACGCTGGCGTGCCCACTGCCGGCCTCAAGCTCCTCGACGTCAGCGGACTCTCGCCCGGGCAGACCGTCACCGCGACCGCCCTCTCCGACGTCCTCACCCTGGCCACCACCGGCAAGCTCCCCGAGCTGCGCCGGGCCATCGCCACCCTGCCCGTCGCCGGGCTGAGCGGAAGCCTCTCCGATCGCTACCGGGGCAAGCAGACCAAGGGCGTGGCCGGCATACCCCGTGCAAAAACGGGCACGCTCAAGGGCATCTCGAGCCTCGCCGGCACGACCGTCGACGCCGACGGCCGCCTGCTGACGTTCGTCGTCCTCGCCGACCGTGTGCCACCCTCATCGGGAACGCTCGGTGCACGTGCGGCGTTGGACCGGTTCGTCACCGCACTGACTCTGTGCGGCTGCGCCTAGGAGGGCACGTGAGCAACAGCTACGTCGACTGGGAGTTCGCCAAGACCACGGGGCGCACCCTCGTCGCGGCAGGTCCGACGGTGTCGGCCGACGAAGCCGCCGCCGAGGTCGGAGCGATCCGCGCGGCTGCGCGCCGGGCCCACGGTCCGGTCGCCGAGACCTCGCGCCTCTCCACCCCTGACGGTGCGCCCGAGGCCCTCGTCGTGGACCGCCCGACGTGGATCGCGATGAACGCGGACTCCATGAGCGCGATGCTCAACCCGACGTTCGAGAAGATCGTGAGCAAGCGCGGCGGTGCGCCCAGCGGTGTCGGCGCGGCCATCGGCGGCAAGGTCACCGGGGCCGAGGCCGGGGCGCTGCTCGCGTTCATGTCGAGCAAGGTGCTGGGGCAGTACGACCTCGCGCCCGACGGCACCCCCGCGCTGCTGCTCGTGGCGCCCAACCTCGTCCAGACCCAGCGCGAGCTCGGTGTCGACGCCGAGGACTTCCGCGCCTGGGTCTGCATGCACGAGGAGACGCACCGCGTGCAGTTCACCGCCGTGCCCTGGCTGCGCGACCACATGATCGCCGAGGCCCGCCAGCTCGCGACCGACATGGCGCCCGACCCCGAGCGCATCCAGGAGCTCACCAAGCGCCTCACCGAGAAGCTCCCCGAGCTCTTCAGCAGCGGCTCCGGCGGCATCACCGACCTCGTGACGACGCCCGAGCAGCGCGCCAAGCTCGCCGAGCTCACCGCGGTCATGTCCCTCCTCGAGGGCCACGCCGACGTCGTCATGGATGACGTGGGTCCCGCGCACATCCCGTCCGTCGCGCAGATCCGCGCCAAGTTCACCGAGCGCCGCAAGGGTGCTGGCGCGGTCGACAAGATGCTGCGACGCCTGCTCGGGCTCGAGGCCAAGATGCGTCAGTACAAGGACGGTGCGGCGTTCGTCCGTGGCGTCCAGGACAAGGTCGGCGTCGACGGCTTCAACGCCATCTGGACCTCGCCCGACACGCTCCCCAAGCCGCTCGAGATCACCGATCCGGCGGCCTGGGTCACGCGCGTGCACGGCTGAGCCGGCCCGTCCCGTGAGCGGTCCGCACCCGTCGACGGCAAAGATCCGGTATGCCGTCCGCTCGTCGCTCGCGGACGTCGCACCTGACGCTGTCGTCCTGGTGGCGTGCTCCGGGGGTGGGGACTCGATGGCGCTGGCCGAGGCGGTGGCGCACGAGGCGCGCCATGCGTCGTGGAGCGCTGGGGCGGTGGTCGTCGACCACGGGCTGCAGGCTGGTTCCGACGACGTGGCTTCGCGGGCGGCCGATCGGTTGCGGGACCTTGGACTGGACCCGGTCGTTGTGGAACGAGTTGCGGTGTCGGACAGCGGTTCTGGGCTCGAGTCCGCTGCCAGAGATGTCCGGTATGCCGCTCTGTCCGGTGTCGCGGACCGGCTGGGTGCCGCTGTCGTCCTGCTCGGCCACACCCTCGAGGACCAGGCCGAGCAGGTGCTGCTGGGGCTGGTTCGCGGGTCGGGCGCACGGTCCTTGGCCGGGATGCCGGCGGTGCGCGGGATCTATCGCAGGCCGCTCCTGGGCGTGACCCGCGCCGAGTGCCGCGAGTCGCTCGAGGCCGAGGGCGTGCACTGGTGGGACGACCCCATGAACGACGACGCAGCCTTCACGCGGGTGCGCGCTCGCCGGGCCGTCGCCGACCTGGAAGCCGACCTCGGGCCGGGAATCGTTGCGGCACTGGGGCGTTCGGCCGATCAGCTCCGCGAAGACGCTGACTTCCTCGACTCCTTGGCCGACGAAGCCGCGACGAAGCTCGGCCCCGGGCCGTGGGACGTCACAGAGCTGGTCGCGCTGCCTCGCGCCGTCCGCACGCGCGTGTGGCGAAGGCTCCTCATCGCGGCCGGTGCGCCGGCCGGACAGGTGAGCACCCGGCATACCGAAGCCTGTGATGAGTTGCTCACGAACTGGCACGGACAGGGGCCCATCCACGTCCCCGGCGAACTGCGGGTCACCCGTGAGCGGAGTCGAGTCTCCATCCGTCTCGCACAGCCGGGACGGAGGGGCTGAATGTCGACCGGTGACCTCCTGGGCGGAGTCGGGGCGCTTGTGATCGGTGTGAGCTGCTGCGTGTTCTGGTGGATCGAGCGGAGGCGGGAACCGTCCTGGGCGAAGCATGCCTACCCCGTGTTGACGAGATATGCCTCGGCGCCGTTCTGGCGTGGGTTCCTCGGTGGGCAACTCCCGATCGGCATCGGCCTTGCGCTCCTCGGGTTGATGCAACTGGTCATCCGCCCGACCGACGAGGCTTCCGGGTTCGAGGCATACCCCGAATGGTTGTGGAAGAGCTGGCTGGTTCTTGGTCTCGGCGGTGTCTTCCTGGGCCTCGTCGTGAGCTGGCTGGGCAGGCCGAAGTTCCTCTTCCCCGTTCGCGTTCGCGACGAGGAGGCCCCTTGGCGTGAGGCGCTGACGAACCTGGGGAACACGTGGAGACACCGTGACTCCTGAAGAGGTGTTGGCGTGGGCATCGGGCGCGCCGGGAAGGCCCGTCCTTCATCAGACCGATGTTGCGCGGCTCGCAAGCCACGAATCAGTCGCCCGTGGCCTTCCGCTCTGCCGAGTCGGACAAGGCGCGAAGGTTCTCATTGGCGTGATCGGCTTTGCCCAAAACCCTTTGCTGACAACGGAACTGCTGGACCTGTTGGCCAGCGACAACCCCGACCTTCGCGCGGAGGCCGCCGACTCGTTGGGGAAGATCGTGGGGTACCCACCTCGCCATGAGGAGTTCCGTGAGGTGCTGCAGCAGCGCCTCCGGGAGCGGATCGTCGTCGAGGAGCTCGGGTGGGTCCTGAGCACGTTCCTTCAGTCGCTCGGCCTGGTCGGCGTGGCAGGGACGAGGAGCTTCTCTCCACGTTCGTGGATTCGGAGGACCGACAGGTGCGCGGGCAGGCGCGATGGGGGATCGAGCGCCTACGAAGCAAGCCCTGGTGACGGCATTCGCGGGCCTTCAGCCAGTGACGGGGACGAGCGGGTGGATGGCGACCTCGCCAGCGAGGGCATCGCCGGCTGCGGCAAAGGCGGCCGCCACGTGGGGCGTCTTCATGTGGGCGTCCAGGGCGTCCTGGTCGGTCCAGCGCTCGATGGTCACGAACACACCCGGGGCCGCGGCGGACTCGAAGAGGTCGTAGGCCAGGCAGCCGGACTCCTCGCGGGTGGCCTCGCCGAGCTGGGTCAACGCACCGCGCAGGGCCTCGACGTGCTCGGGCTTCACGGGGATGGTCGCGACGACGTTGAGCTCGCTCATGGGAAGTGCCTCTCGTTGATGGGCCCGACTCTGGGTCTGATTTGCACAGTACGGGTGCCCGGTTGTCCGTGGGGTCCGGTTGTCCGGTTGACTAGGACGCGAACAACCGGTTCGACCCATGACCGACCAGGAGAGTGCACCGTGGACGCTGCCCACATGGGGGCCGACCTCGAGCGGGTCCTCGTCACCGAGGACGAGATCCAGGCCAAGCTCGCTGAGCTCGCGCAGGAGATCGCGAAGGAGTATGCCGGCAAGGACCTGCTGCTCGTCGGCGTCCTCAAGGGAGCAGTGATGGTCATGGCCGACCTGATGCGCGCCCTCCCGATGAGCGCACCCGTCGACTGGATGGCGGTCTCGTCCTACGGCTCGGGCACCAAGAGCTCCGGCGTCGTCCGCATCCTCAAGGACCTCGACGCCGACATCTCCGGCAAGCACGTCCTCATCGTCGAGGACATCGTCGACTCGGGCCTGACCCTGTCGTGGATCAAGGCCAACCTCGAGTCGCGCCAGCCTGCCTCGGTCGAGATCGTCACCCTGCTGCGCAAGCCCGAGGCCGCCAAGGTCGAGGTCGACGTCAAGTGGGTCGGGTTCGACATCCCCAACGAGTTCGTCGTCGGCTACGGCCTCGACTACGCCGAGCAGTACCGCGGCCTCCGCCAGGTCGGCACGCTCGCACCCCACGTCTACAGCTGACCCACAAGGGGCTCGCCATGGCCAGTGACCTCGTCGTCCCGCTCGCGCCCGGCGTGTGGCGCATCCGGTTGCTGCGCGACTTCATCAACGGCTTCATCTTCCGGGACGACGACGGCCAGGTGACGCTGCTCGACATGGGGCTGAAGATCGCACGGCCCCAAGGTCATGGCTGCGCTCGGAACCATCGGCTCCGGGCCAAGTGACGTCACGCGCCTCATGCTGACCCACGCACACCTGGACCACGCGGGCGGAGCCGCGCACGTTCGCCAAGGCGACGGGCAAGCGGTTCGGCATCCATGAAGCAGACGCCGAGTACGCCCGCAGTGGACTCGGGCCGCCGCGCGACACAAAGACCAGGATCGGCGCCCTCCGGGATCGGTTGCTGGCGGGGCGCAAGCAGTTCGACCCGGTCGACATCGGCGAGACCTTCGTCGACGGCCAGATCATCCCCGTCGCAGGCGGGCTCGAGGTGGTCCACACGCCCGGGCACTCACCCGGCCATGCGTCATACCTCCACCGCGACAGCGGCGTCCTCATCACGGGAGACGCAATCTTCAACGTCTTCGGCATCCGCTGGCCGGTCAAGTCGTTCTGCACCGACTTCGTCATGACGAAGCAGACGGCTGAGCGACTGACGACCCTCGACTACACGACGGCTGCGTTCACCCACGGACCGGAGATTCGCGACAACCCGCGTGCCGCGATCGGCGACTTTCTGGCCCACCACCGCACCTGAGCGCGAAGGCATCGCGGAACACGCGGCATACGCCGGTCGTTGTCCCGAGCGGACGCGCCCCGTGGAGCCAGCCTTCAGACGGGTAGCGTGTGCACCCAGACCTGTGCCGCCTGAGCGCGCACGGAGATTTCGCTGATCAGGAGGACGTGGGGCCACTGGCCCCATTCACATTTCATGGATGCCAAGCGCGTGTTCAAGACCCCGTTGTTCTGGGTCCTTGCCGTCATCGCCATCACCGTGGTGATGTTCTCTCTCGGGGGTGACGGAGGCTACGCGACGATCGACACCGCGAAGGCCGAGAAGCTCATCACCGACAAGAAGGTCGACAAGGCCGAGCTGACCAGTGACAACGTCCTCAAGCTCGACCTCAAGAAGGACGCGGCGTACTCCGACAAGGGCGCCAACATCGTCGACGCCGACAAGGTGCAGGCCGAGTTCGTCGACGCCCGCGCGGAGTCCCTCGTCGCGCTGGTCGCGGCCAACGAGCCGACCAACGGCTACAACGACAAGCGTGAGAGCCAGAACCCGTTCTTCACGATCTTCATCAGCATCTTCCCGATCCTGCTGCTCGTCGGACTCTTCTGGTTCATGATGAGCCAGGCCCAGGGCGGCGGCTCGCGGGTCATGCAGTTCGGCAAGTCCAAGGCCAAGCTCGCCAACAAGGACACGCCCAAGGTCACCTTCGACGACGTCGCCGGTGCCGACGAGGCGGTGCAGGAGCTCTACGAGATCAAGGAGTTCCTCTCCGACCCGGCCAAGTTCCTCGCCGTCGGAGCCAAGATCCCCAAGGGCGTCCTCCTCTACGGCCCTCCCGGAACCGGCAAGACCCTCCTCGCGCGCGCCGTCGCCGGCGAGGCCGGGGTGCCGTTCTACTCGATCTCCGGCTCGGACTTCGTCGAGATGTTCGTCGGTGTCGGTGCCTCACGTGTCCGTGACCTCTTCGAGCAGGCCAAGGCCAACGCTCCCGCCATCGTCTTCGTCGACGAGATCGACGCCGTCGGTCGCCACCGTGGCGCCGGCATGGGCGGCGGCCACGACGAGCGCGAGCAGACGCTCAACCAGCTGCTCGTCGAGATGGACGGCTTCGACGTCAAGACCAACGTCATCCTCATCGCGGCCACGAACCGCCCCGACATCCTCGACCCCGCCCTGCTGCGTCCGGGCCGCTTCGACCGCCAGATCGCCGTCGAGGCCCCCGACATGCTCGGCCGCCACCGCATCCTCGAGGTCCACTCGCAGGGCAAGCCGATGGCTCCCGGAGTCGACCTGCTCGCCGTCGCGCGACGCACGCCCGGCTTCACCGGTGCCGACCTTGCCAACGTCCTCAACGAGGCCGCGCTGCTCACGGCCCGCACCGACAAGAAGCTCATCGACGACTTCACCCTCGACGAGGCCATCGACCGCGTCATCGCCGGTCCGCAGAAGAAGACGCGGATCATGTCGGCCAAGGAACGCAAGATCACGGCCTACCACGAGGGTGGTCACGCGCTCGTGGCCTCCGCGATGAACAACACCGACCCGGTGACCAAGGTGACGATCCTGCCGCGCGGCCGGGCCCTCGGCTACACGATGGTCATGCCGCTCGACGACAAGTACTCCACGTCGCGCAACGAGATCCTCGACCAGCTCGCCTTCGCCCTGGGTGGTCGCGTCGCGGAGGAGATCATCTTCCACGACCCGACGACCGGTGCTGCCAACGACATCGAGAAGGCCACCGCGATGGCCCGCAAGATGGTCACCGAGTACGGCATGAGCGAGCGCGTCGGCGCCATCAAGCTGGGTCAGAGCCAGGGCGAGGTCTTCCTCGGCCGCGACCTGGGCCACCAGCGCGACTACTCCGAGAAGATCGCCGGCATCGTCGACGAAGAGGTGCGTTCGCTCATCGAGGCCGCGCACGATGAGGCGTGGCACGCGATCAACGACAACCGCGACCTCCTCGACCGGCTCGTCCTCGATCTCCTCGACCAGGAGACGCTTGAACGCGAAGGAGCTCGCCGTCCATCTTCGAGGGCATCGTCAAGCGCCCCGTGCGCCCGACGTGGCTCTCGAGCGAGCACCGCGGCATCTCCCACCAGCCTCCCGTCATGACCCCCGCCGAGCAGGCCGCGCTCAACGGCCACGACGCGTCCGGTGCTCCAGCCGGAGCCCGGGTCAACGAGGGTGACCCGTCGACCACGGCAGCGATCGACAAGGCCGCCACCGAAGGCGCTCACCCGGCAGCCGCATGTCGGGCGAGGAGCACCCGACGACGCAGGTGATCGAGGTTCCTGAGGGCCAGCGTGTCGACCCCGACTCCCACTGACCCGACGTCGGTCGACGAGACCGACTCCGTCCCCCCGCGCCAGGTCGACCACGAGCGTGCCCGGGCGGCCGTGCGCGAGCTGCTCTTCGCGATCGGTGAGGACCCCGATCGCGAAGGTCTGCGTGACACTCCCGACCGCGTCGCGCGTGCCGCAACGCAGTTGTATGCCGGTCTGTCCCAGGACCCGAGTGACGTCCTGTCCGCGCGTTTCTCGATCGACCACGAAGAGCTCATCATCGTGCGCGACATCGAGATCTTCTCGACCTGCGAGCACCACCTGCTGCCCTTCCACGGCGTCGCCCACGTCGGCTACATCCCCGCACCGGACGGCACCGTGACCGGCCTGTCCAAGCTGGCTCGCCTCGTCGACGTCTTCGCCCGCCGCCCCCAGGTGCAGGAGCGCATCACCACGCAGGTGGCGGACGCGCTCGTCGAGCACCTCGGTGTGCAGGGCGTCATCGTCGTCATCGAGGCCGAGCACCTCTGCATGTCCATGCGGGGCGTGCACAAGCCCGGCTCCCGCACCATCACCTCGGCCGTGCGCGGCCAGTTGCGCGACCCCGCCACCCGGGCAGAGGCGATGTCGCTCCTGCTCGGCGGCAAGCGGTGATCTCGCTCGTCGCCGGCCCGCGTCCCCTCGTCATGGGGGTCGTCAACGTCACCCCCGACTCGTTCAGCGACGGCGGTGAATGGTTCGAACCGGAGGCGGCGATCGCCCACGGGCGTGAGCTCATCGCCGCCGGCGCGGACCTCATCGACGTCGGTGGCGAGTCCACCAGGCCGGGCGCCGAGCGGCCCGCGGTCGAGGAGGAGCTGCGCCGGGTCGTGCCCGTCGTCCAGGCCCTCGCCGCCGAGGGTGTGGTCGTCTCCATCGACACGATGCGCGCGTCCGTCGCCTCAGCGGCCATCGACGCCGGGGCCGCGCTCGTCAACGACGTCAGCGGGGGCCTCGCCGACGGTGAGATGGCAGCGCTCGTGGCGCAGGCCGGCATACCCTTCATCGCCATGCACTGGCGCGGTCACAGCACGGACATGCAGTCGCGGGCGGTCTATGACGACGTCGTCGCCGAGGTGTGCGCCGAGCTGGTCGCGCGCGTGGAAGCGTTGCAGGACAGTGGAGTTCGCGCCGAGAACATCATCCTCGACCCGGGGTTCGGGTTCGCCAAGAACGCCGCGCACAACTGGGCGCTGCTCCGCCGACTCGACGCGCTCATCGCACTCGGTCACCCGCTCCTCGTGGGCACCTCACGCAAGGCCTTCCTCGGGCGACTCGGCCGACCCGAGGGTGCCGATCCCAGCCCGCCCTCGGAGCGCGACCTCACCACGGCCGTGACGTCCTTCCACGCGGCGCGTCACGGCGCGTGGGCGGTGCGCGTCCACGACGTCGCCGCCACCATCCAGGCACTCGACGTGGCTGACGCGCTGCGCGAGCCCCACGACGAGGAGACGGTATGAGCGATCGGATCTCCCTCAAAGGCATCTCCGCCAAGGGTTTTCACGGCGTCCTCGACTTCGAGAAGCAGGACGGCCAGACGTTCGTCGTCGACGTGGAGATGGAGGTCGACCTCGCGCCAGCGGGCACGAGCGACGACCTCGTCGACACCGTCAACTACGCAGAGGTCGCCGGTGACATCGTCGACCTCATCGCCGGGGAGTCCCTCGACCTGATCGAGGCGCTCGCCGACCAGATCGCCGCCAAGGTCCTGACGCGTCCTCTCGTCGAGGCGGTCATCGTGACCGTGCACAAGCCGCAGGCGCCGGTCGGCCACCCGTTCACCGATGTGGCCGTCACCGTCGAGCGGCTGCGCGAGACCCCGGTCGTCATCGCCATCGGGTCCAACCTGGGTGAGTCGGTCGAGACCATCCAGAACGCCGTCGGGTCGCTGTGGCTCGCACTGGAACTCAAGGGCGCCTCGCGCGTCTACGAAACCGCACCGGTGGGCGGACCGGCGCAGGCGGCATACCTCAATGCGGTTGTCGTCGGAACGACGTCCATGTCCCCTCAGCGATTGCTGCGCACGATGCAGGACATCGAGCTCGACAACGGCCGGGTCCGCAAGGAGCGGTGGGGGCCGCGCACGCTCGACCTCGACCTCATCCAGTACGGCGACCCGGTCTTCGACACCGACGTGCGCCTCGAGACCGAAGCCCTGACCCTGCCGCACCCGCGGGCCCATGAGCGTGGATTCGTTCTCGTGCCGTGGGCCGATGCCGACTCCGAAGCGACCCTGCGCGTCGACGGCGAGGTGCGACGCGTTGCCGAGCTCGTGGCCGAGGTCGGCACCGCCGGCGTCACCCTCGGACCCGACGTCGACCTGCTGGAGGACGGATGGTGACCACTCATGGCGTTCGCGCCCGAACGGCAGTCCTCGTCACTCTCGTCGTCGGGCTCGCCTCGTGGCTGTTGTGGCACCTCGTCACCGGCGACGGCAACCTCGTGCCGCGTCCGTCGTGGCTCGCTGCCATCCTGCTCGCCGGCATGGCGGCCTTTGTCGTGGGCTTCGCGTGGCCGGTGCGTGCCTATCTCGCCGGCCGCTCCACGCGGCGGCTGGATCCGTTGCGCGCGGCACGAGTCGTCGTGCTCGCCCAGGCGGCCACCCTCACCGGCGCTGCTGCCGCCGGTTGGTATGCCGGTCAGCTGGCCGTCGTTCTGAGTGACCTCTCGCTCGTGGCCAATGCCGACCGCACGTGGCGGCTGGCGATCCTCGTCGGTGCCGGCATCGTGCTGTGCATCGCCGGGCTCGTGGGCCAGCACTGGTGCCGCGTCGACCCACCCAGCGACGACTAGCCCGAGACGATCAGGCCGACGTCCGCCGTGACGGGAGCCGTCAGGCGAGTGAGGCCCAGACGACCCAGTTGCCCTGGTAGTGGCCGCCCTTGACCGGAGTCGTCGGGTCGCAGGTGATGAGCCGCAGCAAGGGCTGTGGGTTGTTGGCGTCCCAGATCGTGTCGTCCCGTGGGACGGCCTTCTTGGAGAGCGCCTGTGACTTCGTCGCCGTGAAGGTCACCGACTGCCCGGACGTGTAGACGACGGTGATCCTGTCGCCGCTGCGCACCTGCGTGAGGTGGCCGAAGGTGTCGAGCTCGACCCTGGGGGAGCGGCGGTTGATGTGACCGGCCAGGATCGATGCGCCGGGCCAGCCGGGCTTGGCCCAGCCCTTTTCGGCGTACCAGCCGGCGACGCCGAAGGGTGGGGCGAGCACTCCCTCGGAGTCGAGGTGGCTCGGGATCAGGCTGGCGTCCACGAGTGTCTTGCCACCGGAGCTGACGACGACGACACGCTTCGGGTCGCCCTGGGGCTTGGTCGTGGAGGGTCCGAACGCGGGTGGCGCGCTCTGCGGCGGGGTCGACCGGGTCGGCGTGGGTGTGGGCGTGCTGCCGACGCTCGATGAGCTGGTGGGAGTCGGGGTCGGAACCTGGGACGTGGTGGTGGCGGCCGGGGCCTGGCTCTGCGGTGACTCCTGAGAGGCACTGCGAGAGGCCAGGCCCCAGACGACCAGGGCGACAGCGACGGCGACGGCCGCAACTGTCGCGATCAGCCGCCGTCGGTCAGCGGCGAGTGCCACGACGACGGGCGACCTGGGACGCGGCGCCGAGGACGAGGATCGAACCCACGCCAGCAGCCGCGAGCGGGATCCACGACGGGGAGGTGGGCTGGGCCGCGTCCGTCTGGACGACATCCGGTCGAACCGGCCCGGAAGGAGTGGGAGTCGACGTCGAAGCGGCCTTCGCCGTGACCTGGTCGATGGCAGCGTCCTGGTCGTCGTCCAGGGTGCACTCGAAGACCGCGAACGGGCCCTCCGGGTCACCGACGTAGACCTCGAGGTCGCCCGCGGCGTAGGTGTAGGCACCGGCCTTGGCCGCCGTGAACGGATCTGCCTCACCCGTGCCCGTCGCGCTGAATTTGCCATTGTCGAAGGCGAACTCCTTGAACTCGAAGAGCGCCTCGCGTTCCTGGTTGAGCTCGTCAACCCGGGAGTAGAGGAAGGCTGCCACCTGGGCGACAGGAAGGTCGATGTCGGCGAGCCCCGCCGTCACGGTCGCGGCAGGGAAGGAGATCGTGGTGGTCAGCGGGGACAGCTTGACCGTGGAACCAACCGGGACGACGGCGTCGTCGGCGATGACGGAGTCGAAGACCGCCGAGACCGCAAGGTTGGGGATCTCCTCGAACGGGGGCTCCTCCTCGACTGCCTTCAGGGACCTGAGTGCCGAGGCGTCGCCACCCTTGGCCTTCTCGATCGCTCGGCGCGCGACGTCGGACAGCTCGCCCAGCTCAACATCAGCGGGAACGATGAAGGCGGAGCAGGTGTAGTCGAGCGAAGCAGACTCGGCGCTGGCCGGGGCGGCGGCCAGGAGCGTCAGGCCCGACAGGGCGGCGGTCGCGGCGGTGGCAGCACCCAGGGTGCGCAGCGTCATGGCAGGCATGGAAGCCAACTTTCGGGAGAACGGAGAGTGAGGGATCGGGCTGTCAGGGTGGATACGCGTGTGCGGTACCCCAGGTTGCCCCCGCGTGCAGGATATTGACCCCGGGCGGGCCGGGTGCTGTTTTCGCGGTATTGGTGCTGCTCAGCGACGGTTTGCCAGGCGCCGTCCGCCGAAGGCGACCCCCAGCGCGAGGAGCGCGGTCCCGGCAACGAGAGCGGGCGGCATACCGGCGTCGTGGGCAGGCTGCTCGGCATCGGTCTGGACAACGGACGGACGCGACGGCTCGGGTGTGGGAGTCGAGGTGCTGGAGTCGACTCCGGTGATCTGGTCGATCCTCGTGCCCGCGTCCCTGTCGGGCATGCACGAGAGGATAGGCGGCGAGGCTGTCGCCGTTCGTCGAGGGAGGCGAACACCTCGTCGGCCAGGAAGACGTGCGTCCCCTTGCGAATCTCGAAGGATCCCGGGGTCCCGTTGACGGTCTTGGCACTGCCCTTGAGGGTCAGCGAAGAGCCGGCTTTCAGGGCATAGGGCAGGTCCTCCACCATCGTCTCGGACCTGGAGTCGGGTGTTGTCGACGTAGCCCCGTCATCCGCCAGGTTGATGGTCCCCTTCGCCATCTTGCCGTCGGCGTACGCCGAGCAGCTCGTCGACGAGG
The DNA here is from genome assembly GCA_963807825.1 of uncultured Actinomycetota bacterium. Classification (GTDB taxonomy): domain Bacteria; phylum Actinomycetota; class Actinomycetes; order Actinomycetales; family Dermatophilaceae; genus Knoellia. Next base: position 102,032 of record CAWEDC010000002.1, on the reverse strand, counting down.
GCGGGCGACAACGTGTAGGTGCTCTTGATCGGCGCGACCTCGACCTGCGTGCCCACGGGGACCTTGGCGCCGTCCTTCAGCGGCGGAGTCGAACGTCGCGGTCATGGGGTGTGGCTTGCTGAGCGGCTCACCCGGGCCCTGGTAGTTGCCAGCGCTGTCGTATTCGCCGTGCAGAGGCACGATGGCGCACTGGTAGGCGATTTTCCCGCTCGCGGCCTGGGCGGGTGCGGCGCCCGCTGCGGCAAGGCCGAGGGCGAGGACGGTCAGGCCGAGGCCGGCACCGAGCCGGCGGGTGGTGCGCGTGCTGTGCTTCATCAAAGTTCTCCCCTGTGCTGCACCGAAGTGCTCCCCTGGGCGCGGCTGACTGCGCGTCCAACCATCACTACGCCGCCCACAGCCAAAAGGTTGCGTGGAGGTCGGAGGAAGTTCGGGCGGGGCTACTTGTCGACGTCGCCGACGACGAAGAACGTCGACCCGAGGATGGCCACCATGTCGGAGACGAGGGTCCCGGGCAGCAACTCGGTCAGCATCTGCACGTTGTTGAACGAGGCCGACCGCAGTTTGAGGCGCCACGGCGTCTTCTCGCCGCGTGACACGAGGAAGTAGCCGTTGAAGCCGAGCGGGTTCTCGGTCGCGACGTAGGTCTCGCCCTCGGGGACCTTGAGCACCTTGGGGAGGCGCTGGTTGACCGGTCCGGGGGCCATCGAGCCGAGCACCGACAGGCAGTGCTCGACGAGGTCCAGACTGACGTGCACCTGCTCGAGGAGCACCTCGAGTCGCGAGAGGCAGTCGCCGGCGGTGCGGGTCACGACCCGGCCGGGCCCGCCCTCGGCGAACAGCTCGCCATAGGCGAGGTAGGGCTGGTCGCGGCGCAGGTCGATGTCCACTCCCGAGGCGCGCGCGATCGGACCCGAGACGCCGTATGCCGCGACGGTCGCCGGATCGAGAATGCCCACCCCGCGGGTGCGGGCCGTGAGGATCTCGTTGCCGATGAGCATCGACTCGAGGTCGGGGAGGCGGCCACGCACCGACTGCACCGCGGAGTCGACGCGCCCGAGCCAGCCGGCCGGCACGTCCTCCTTGAGGCCACCGACGCGGTTGAACATGTAGTGCATCCGCCCGCCGGACGCCTCCTCCATGACCGCCTGCAGCTCCTCGCGCTCGCGGAACGCATAGAAGACAGGAGTGATGGCGCCGAGCTCGAGCGGATAGGACCCGAGGAACATGAGGTGGCTGAGGACCCGGTTGAGCTCGGCCAGCATCGTCCGCAGCCACACCGCGCGCTCGGGCACCTCCATGCCGAGCATCTCCTCGACCGCAAGGACGACCCCGAGCTCGTTGCTGAACGCGCTGAGCCAGTCGTGGCGGTTGGCGAGGACGATGATCTGCCGGTAGTCGCGGACCTCGAAGAGCTTCTCGGCCCCGCGGTGCATGTAGCCGATGATCGGCTCGGCGTGGACGATGCGCTCGCCGTCGAGAGTGAGGCGCAGCCGAAGGACGCCGTGCGTCGCCGGGTGCTGCGGGCCGATGTTGAGGACCATGTCGGCCGTCGCGAGTCCGCCCGCGCCGACGGCGACGGTTTGCGTCTGCGTCTGCTGCGTCGCGGGCGTCTCAGGCATGGCCACGAGTATGCCGCGTCATGGCCCAGTGGAACCCGCCGAGTCCGTGCGGGTCGGTGAGCGCGGCGATCGTCGAGGTGCGACCGAGCGCCCGCACGTAGCCGAGCGGGTCGGTGCTTGCGGTCGCGTGGTCGGGCGTCGCGGCGGTGAGGCCGAGCCGGTGGAAGAGCTCGCGCTGGGTGACGACCTCGTCGGCGCCGAGTGAGTCGGTCGCGACGTGCGCGGTGAGGTCGCGCTGTCCGTCCGGGATCGGATTGGTCAGGACTCCTTCCCTGTATGCCGTGAGCGTGCCTTGCGCCGGCCGGTCCGCCTTCGTGTGTCCGTAGTCCACGGCGATGGTGGTGCCAGTTCGACTGCGGGACAACAGGTCTCGCCACGCGAGGTCACGGCTGAGGCCGATCTCGACTCGGTCTCCGGGGGTCGCGGTCGGCCACCAGGTGTGGGCCCAGGCGCGGTCGGTCTCGCTCACCTCGTCTGCCGAGCGACTCCGTGCCGGCCTCGTCGACGAGGACCTCGCGCAGGATTCCATCGGCGTCGACCTCGGCGATCGTGCACGGGACGACGTCGAGCCACTCGTGCGCGAGGACGAGCGCGTCGAGGTCGCGCAGCTCATCAGGCAAGGCGGAGCCGCCGGGGGAGCGGAGCCAGTCGACGGATGTCGGGAGACTGGGGGGACGCTCGACCACGTCGACGCCCACCAGCTCGAGGTCGGGCCGCTGGTCGTGGAGGTGCGCCAAGAGCTCGCCGCGCCCGCACGCGAGGTCGACCACGCGGCATACGCCGGCTTGGTCGGCAAGGTTCGCGACGACCTCGGCGAGGACGGCACCCAACCCGCCGTGAGCGGAGGTCGTGAAGTGCCCTGCCGGCCCCTCGTCGCGGCGATAGAACCCGTCCGGCCCATAGAGCGCGTCCCACCACGCGTCACGCCAGGGTCGAGGGCTCACCCCCGCAACCTATGACAGGTAATCCGTTGGCATCTCGCGGGGCGCGGAGGCAGACTCGGTGCACGTGAAACCCTTGACCGAGAACGAGATCCGCAACAGCTTCATCAACGCCTCGAAGCGGGAGGTGTCGCAGGCGAGCCTGCCCGACCTTGGTGGCCTCGACTGGGAGCGGCTGGAGTACCTCGGGTGGCGCGACAGCAAGCGGCCGCTGGGCTACGCCGTGGTCGTGATCGATGACGTGCCGACGGGCATCATCCTGCGCGCCGCGCCACCGGCGACGGCCCTGGGCGGTCGGCGTCGGAGCGCGATCTGCGCCTGGTGCGAGGACCCGATCGAGACCCAGGACGTCAGCCTGTACGTCGCCAAGCGGGGCGGTGCGGCCGGCCGCAAGGGCGACACGGTCGGCACGCTGATCTGCACCGAGTTCGTCTGCTCGAGGAACGTGCGACGCAAGCCGACCTTCACCGAGCTCGGCTCCGACGACCCGATGGCGCGCGAGCAGTTCATCGAGCGGAGAGTCGGCCGGCCTGAAGGAACGCGCAGCCAAGTTCGTCGCTGAGGTCCTCACCACAGCCTGACCCCACTTTCAGCCCACCTCGTGTCGCTGGGCGGAACCTGGGACTTCCTCTGGGGCGCCCAAGGCCTAGGTTTGGGGCGTGACCCATCCAGCTCGCCTCACCATCGGTGTCATCGGCGCCGGTCGCGTCGGCGCGGTCCTGGGTGCCGCGCTCGCCCGCGCGGGCCACCACGTCCATGCCGTGTATGCCGTGAGCGACGAGAGTCGTGACCGTGCCGCTGCGCTCCTTCCGGGGGTTCCGGTCAAGGACATCCATGGCGTCATCGACGGAGCGGATCTCGTCCTCCTCGCCGTCCCGGACGATGCCCTCGCCGAGCTCGTCGCAGGCCTGGCGGCGACCGACACGTGGCAGGCCGGGCAGATCGTGGTCCACACGAGCGGCCGCTACGGCACCGACATCCTGCGGCCCGCGCTGAGCGCCCACATCCTGCCCGTCGCCATCCACCCGGCAATGACGTTCACGGGGACGGCCCTCGACCTCGGACGGTTGGAGGACTGCGCCTTCGGCGTCACCGGCCCCGACGCGTTGCGACCCATGGCCGAGGCGCTCGTCGTCGAGATGGGTGGCGAGCCGGTCTGGGTCGCGGAGAACCAGCGTGCGGCCTATCACGCGGCGCTCGCGCACGGCTCCAACCACCTCGTGACCCTCATCGCCGAGGCGATGGAGGTGCTCAGCGCGGCGGGAGTGGATGACCCGCGTGCTGTCCTCGGGCCGCTCGCCCGGGCCGCCCTCGACAACGCGCTGCGGCTCGGTGACGCAGCGCTCACCGGCCCCGTCGCGCGTGGCGATGTGAGTACCGTGGGCACGCACCTTCGCGAGCTGGAGCGGATCTCCCCTGAGATCAGGACGACCTACGTTGCTCTGGCCCGCGCCACAGCGGTGCGTGCGCTTGAGAGCGGTCGACTCCAACCGTCGGCCGCCGAACCTCTCCTCGACACCCTCGCCGACCAGGAGCCCACCTCGTGACCGAAGCCGAAGTGACCCAGAAGCCCACTGCGACACCGGTCGTCGTCAGCACGCGGGACGAGCTCCGCGCGGCCCGCGCTGCGCTCTCGAGCACCGATGTCGCCGTCGTCATGACGATGGGCGCCCTCCACGAGGGCCACGCCCAGCTGCTGCGCGAGGCCCGCGCGTCCGCCGACTACGTCATCCTCACGATCTTCCTCAACCCGCTGCAGTTCGGGCCCAAGGAAGACCTGTCGCGCTACCCCCGCACCTTCGACGACGACATGCGGATCGCCACGGCCGAGGGTGTGGACATCGTCTTCGCCCCGACGCCCGACGTCGTCTACCCCGACGGCGACCCGGGCGTGCGCGTCTCGGCCGGCCCCCTCGGCGACGTGCTCGAGGGCAAGTCGCGCCCCGGCCACTTCGACGGCATGCTCACCGTCGTCGCCAAGCTGCTCCACCTCACCGGCGCCACCCGGGCGCTTCTTCGGCCAGAAGGACGCCCAGCAGCTCCTCCTCATCCGCCGCATGGTGCGCGAGCTCGACTTCCCCGTCGAGGTCGTCTCCGTCCCGACCGTGCGCGAGGACCGACGGCCTGGCCCTCAGCAGCCGCAACACCTACCTCACCGAGTCCGACCGCGAGGTCGCCCTCTGCCTGAGCCGCGCGCTGACCGCGGGAGCCGACGCCTCGGCATACGGTCCGTCGGCGATTCGCCGAGCGGCCCGTGAGGTCCTCGTCGAGGAGCCGCTCGCCCTCGTCGACTACCTCGTCCTCGTCCACCCGAGCACGCTGCAGGACGTCCCCGAGTGGTACCGCGGCGAGGCCCTCCTCGCGATCGCCGCCCGCGTCGGCACGACCCGCCTCATCGACAACACCCCGATCCTCGTGGGCCCCGGGGGTGGGAGACTCGACGTCTTCTCGCAGCCCGTCACCCCGGGCATCCCCGCCCGCCCGGCCAGCTGAAACGCGCACCCGACCAGGAGTCCTACTGATGTACCGCTACATGCTGCACAGCAAGATCCACCGCGCGACGGTGACGCAGGCCGACCTGCACTACGTCGGCTCGCTGACGATCGACCTGGACCTCATGGAGGCGGCTGACCTCCTGCCCGGTCAGCAGGTTGATGTCGTCGACGTCGACAACGGCAACCGCCTCACGACCTACGCGATCGAGGGCGAGCGCGGCTCCGGCATCGTCTGCATCAACGGCGCGGCGGCCCGGCTCATCAGCCCCGGCGACACCGTCATCATCATCGCCTACGCCTCGATGTCCGACGAGGACGCGCGCAGCCACGACCCGCACGTGGTCTTCGTCGACAAGGACAACAAGATCGTCGAGGTCGGCGACGACGGGGGCGACGTCCCCGAGGGTTATGGCCTCAAGACGTCGGCCGTGACGAAGCGCTCGCACGGGTGACCTCCACCTCCTCGGGGCCAAACGGCGCCGGTATGCCGGGTGCTCCCGCGAGCCTTCGGCTTCCCCGTGCGCTCGCCGCACCGGCGCCCGGCTGGACGACGTCTGCCGACGTCATCGTCGTCGGCTCGGGCATCGCCGGCCTCACCTGTGCCCTGCGGCTGAGGGAACGGGTCGACCGCGTCCTCCTCGTCACCAAGACGGTCCTCGACGAGGGCTCGACGGCGTGGGCGCAGGGCGGCATCGCCGCGGCGCTCCACCCCGAGGACTCGCCCGAGGAGCACCTCGAGGACACCCTCGTCGCCGGCGTCGGGCTGTGCGACCGCGACGCCGTCGAGGCACTCGTCACCGAAGGCCCCAACCGGGTCCGCCAGCTCGTCGCGCTCGGCGCCGAGTTCGACCGGGACGCCGAGGGCGAGATCAAGCTGACCCGCGAGGGCGGGCACCACCGCGACCGCATCGCCCACGCCGGCGGCGACGCCACGGGCCGCGAGATCTCGCGCGCCCTCATCGCCGCGCTCGACCGCGTCCGCGACGACCCGGGCATCGAGGTCGTCGAGCACGCCCTCGTCGTCGACCTGCTCCAGGAGGACGCCGACGACAGCGAGGACGAGACGCGAGTCATCGGGGTCACGCTCCACGTCATCGGTGAGGGACAGCTCGACGGTGTGGGGGCGGCATACGCCCGTGCTGTTGTCCTGGCGACCGGTGGGCTCGGCCAGATCTACACGTCCACGACGAACCCGCCCGGTCGCGACCGGTGACGGCATGGCGGCGGCGCTGCGTGCTGGCGCGCGCATGACCGACCTCGAGTTCATCCAGTTCCACCCCACGGTGCTCTTCCTCGGGGAGGGTTCGACGGGGCAGCAGCCGCTGATCTCCGAGGCCGTGCGCGGTGAGGGTGCGTTCCTCGTCGACGGCGCCGGCAACCGCTTCATGCAGGGTCGCCACGAACTCGCCGACCTCGCCCCCCGCGACGTCGTGGCCCGCGCCATCCTCGAGACGATGCGTGAGCAGGGCACTGACCACGTCTTCCTCGACGCGCGCCACCTCGGCGCGGAGTTCCTCGAGGAGCGCTTCCCGTCGATCATGGCGTCGTGTCGCTCGCTGGGTTTCGACCCGGCGACCGAACTGCTGCCCGTCGCCCCGGCGCAGCACTATGCGTCCGGCGGGATCGAGACCGATCTGCGTGGCCGCTCGTCGCTGCCGGGGCTCTATGCCTGCGGCGAGTGCTCGTGCACCGGCGTCCACGGCGCCAACCGCCTCGCCTCCAACAGCCTCCTCGAAGGCCTCGTCTTCGCCAGTCGCATCGCCTCCGACATCCCCGCCCGGATCGCGGCCGGCGAACTCCCCGAGCCGCAGCCCGGTGACGCCCGAGCGAGCCGGTGGCGCCGAGGCGGGCCCGGGTGCGCTGCTCGACAACTCGCAGCGGCTCACCGTCCAGCGCGCCATGACGATCGGATCCGGTCCGGTGCGTTCGGCGGAGTCGACCGCCGCCACGGCTGCTGCGCTCGCGGACCTCGCCGCGCTGCCGCCCTCGACCGCCGAGCCGGGTCCCAAGACGTGGGAGACGACCAACCTCCTCCACCTCGGCCAGGCCCTCACCGAGCTGGCCCACCGTCGCGCAGAGACCCGCGGCGGGCACGTGCGCTCTGACTTCCCCGAGCGCGACGACGCCCGCTGGCTCGTGCGCCAGAGCGTGACCGTCTCACCTGATCGCACCGTCACCGTGACCGAACGGAGTATGCCGTGAGCTCGCCCTCGTCATCCGACCTCGCCTTCCCGACCGAGGATGCCCGCCGCGTCGTCACGGGAGCGCTCGACGAGGACCTCGGCGGACCCGACGGCGTCGACGTCACGACGACCGCGACGATCCCGGCAACGCAGACCACGCGGGCGGCTGTCGTCGCCCGCGAGGACGGCGTCGTGGCCGGAGTCGACGTCATTGCATTGACGCTGGACGAAGTGGCTTCGCGGCTCGGCGCCGACCCCGTGGTCGTGGACGTGAAGGTCGCTGACGGGGACCGTGTCGTGCGCGGCGACGTCATCGCGGAGCTCTCCGGCTCGACCCAGGTCACGCTCACCGGCGAGCGCACGCTGCTCAACATCATCAGCCGTCTGTCGGGCGTCGCAACGCACACCCGCCGCTGGGCCGACGTCCTCGAGGGTTCTGGCGCAACGGTTCTCGACACCCGCAAGACGACGCCGGGCCTGCGCGCACTCGAGAAGTTCGCTGTCCGCGCCGGTGGCGGGACCAACAAGCGCATGGGGCTCTACGACGTCGCCATGATCAAGGACAACCACAAGCTGGCAGCGGGAAGTCTCGCGGCGGCATACGCCGCTGTTCGTCAGCAGTTCCCCGACGTTCCGGTGCAGGTCGAGGTGACCACGGCGGAAGAGGCCCTCGAGTCAGTGGAGGCTGGGGCGCGATTCCTGTTGTGCGACAACATGTCCACGGACCTGCTGCGCTCAACGGTCGAGGCCGTGCGCGCGACCGGCGAGACCGTCGAGCTCGAGGCGACCGGTGGGCTGACGCTCGAGGTCGCGGCGGACTATGCCGCGACCGGTGTCGACTACCTCAGCGTGGGTGGCCTGACCCACTCCAGCCCGATCCTCGACCTCGCCCTCGACCTGCGTCCCACCATCCCGGATTGAAGTGACGCAGGCCGTCACTGGGGAGTCGGGGGAGGGTCAGTGGCCCTTGCGGAGGGCGGGGGTGCCGGCGGCGATCGTCGCCGGGTGCACGAACAGCGGCAGGAGCCGGCGTGACGCGGGCGTGCGGAGCGCCTTGACCGCGGCCAGGTGGGCCTCGCAGCGGACGACCAGTTCGTCGTAGGCGCCCTGACCCATGAGCTCGACGAGCTCGGCCCGGTTGCTGCGATAGACCGGCTCGGCGCCGACGTGGGCCTCGGGGTTGCTCGAGCAGTACCAGTCGAGGTCGTGCCCGCCCGGGCCCCACCCGCGACGGTCGTACTCGCCGATCGACACCTCGAGGTAGCTCGTCTCGTCGGTCTGCTCGACGGTGCGGAACGTGCGACGGATCGGCAGCTGCCAGCACACGTCGGGCTTCTGGGTGTGCGGCGGCTTGCCCGTGAGGACGGCGTGCTGGTGCAGGGCGCACCCTGCGCCGGCGGGGAAGCCCGGGCGGTTGAGGAAGATGCAGGCGCCATCGACAACCTTGGTCTTGCGGGCGCCGTCCTCGAGCTCGGTCCACGCCGAGACCTTCGTCGGGTTCTTCTTGTCGGGGCGCAGCTGCCACTCGTCCTCGCCGAGGTCCTCGACGACTGCGGCGACGCGCGTGAGGTCGGCGTCGTCAGAGAAGTGGGCGCCGAGGGTGCAGCAGCCGTCGTCGGGGCGGTCGGCATAGATGCCCTCGCAGCCCGATCCGAAGATGCACGTCCAGCGCGAGGTCAGCCAGGTGAGGTCGCAGCGGAACCGCTGGCCGGAGTCGCCGGGGTCGGTGAACTCCACCCAGGTTCGGGGGATGTCGAGCGGAGTCTCAGCCACCGGGTCACCCTATGCCGCGCAGGCCGACTACCGTTGCACCATGAGGCTCGGGGTCATCGATGTGGGTTCGAACACGGTGCACCTCCTCGTGGTTGACGCGCACTTGGGAGCCCAGCCCCTGCCCACGAGTTCCCACAAGCGTGAGCTGCGACTGTCCGAGCACGTCACGGACACCGGCGAGATCGACGATGCGGGTCGCGAGCAGCTGGCCGACTTCGTCGCCGAATGCCTCACGGTCGCCGAGGACCAGGGCGTCGAGGACCTCATGGGCTTTGTCACGAGTGCGATCCGCGAGGCCCCGAACGGCGACGAGGTGCTCGCCGGGGTCAAGGAACGCACCGGCGTCGTCCTCGATGTGCTCTCCGGCGAGGACGAGGCGCGACTGACCTTCCTTGCTGCCCGTCGCTGGTTCGGCTGGTCGGCCGGCACCCTGCTCGTCGCCGACATCGGTGGGGGCTCGCTCGAGATCGCCCAGGGCATGGACGAGGACCCCGACGTCGCAATCTCGTTGCCGCTGGGGGCCGGTCGCGTCACCCGCGACCACCTCGCGGGTGACCCTCCCGGCGTCGAAGCCGTGCGCGCCGCCCGCAAGCACGTGCGCGCCACCATCGCCCGCGAACTGCGTCCCATCACCAAGGCCGGGCATGCGGACCGCGTGGTGGGGACCTCCAAGACGATGCGTTCCCTCGCGCGGATCACCGGCGCCGTTCCGAGCTCTGAGGGCATGTATGCCGCCCGCTACCTCGAGCGCGCCGCTCTCGACGCGATCCTTCCGAAGATCGCGACCATGCCTGCGGCACAGCGTTCCTCGCTTCCGGGGGTCTCCGCGTCGCGGGCACATCAGTTGCTCGCGGGCGGCATCGTGGCGTCCGCGACGATGGACCTGCTCGGCGTCGACCGCCTGGAGATCTGCCCGTGGGCGCTGCGCGAGGGCATCATCTTGCGCAGACTCGACGGCATGCACTGATGGTTGCCGACGACGCGGTGGCCATCCCTGACATCCCCGTCGGGCTCTCCACCGCCTCGGTCTATCCAGAGAACTGCGCCGCCGCGTTCCAGCACGCCGCCCGACTGGGCTACGACGGCGTCGAGGTGATGGTCTGGACCGATCCGGTGACCCAGGAGGCAGGTGCGCTCCGCGCGCTCTCCGACCTGCACGGCATACCCATCGTCTCCATCCACGCACCCACGCTTCTCATCAGCCAGCGGATCTTTGGCGTCGATGCCTGGGGCAAGGTCGACCGCTCGCTGGAGCTCGCCCACGACGTCGGCGCCAAGACGGTCGTCCTCCACCCGCCGTTCCGGTGGCAGAAGGAGTACGCCCGCGACTTCACCGACGGCATCGCCATGCGCGAGAACGATTCCGGCATCACCCTCGCCGTCGAGAACATGTTCCCGTGGCGCGTCGGTGGTCGCGAGATCGAGGCCTACCTCCCGCACTGGGACCCGGTGCCCCAGCCCTACGACCACGTGACGCTCGACCTGTCGCACACCGCCACGGCCGGGTCCGATGCTCTGGCCATGGTGGAGGCGCTCGGGTCGCGGCTCGCCCACCTGCACCTGGCCGACGGCCTCGGGTCGATGAGGGACGAACACCTGGTGCCGGGGCGTGGCTCGCAGCCGTGCGCCGAAGTGCTGGATACGTTGGTGCACAACGGTTTTGATGGGTCCATCGTGGTCGAGGTGTCGACTCGTCGACTGTCCATCGAGCAGCGCGAGATGGCCCTGGCCGAGTCGCTCGCCTTCTGCCGCCTCCACCTGGCCGCCGCGCTCGAGGACGGGGACGGGGGCGCGTCGTGAGCCCGCGAGGTCGACGGCCCGGGGGAGAGGACACGCGTGCAGCGATCATTGCCGCTGCGCGGGCCGAGTTCGCCCAGCGGGGCTACGACGGGACGTCGCTGCGCGGCATCGCTCGTGAGGCCGGAGTCGACGCCAAGCTCGTGCACCACTACTTCGATGGCAAGACCGAGTTGTTCGCCGAGGTGCTCGCGTTCCCCGCGGACCCGTCCGAGCTCATCGAACGCCTCGTCACGGTGCCGCGGGCCGAACTGGGAGAGGGGCTCGTCCGGGTCTTCCTCTCGGTCTGGGACAACCCGGTGGGGCGGCAACGATTCGCGGCGATGTTCGCCGCGGCGGCTGCCAATGAGGAGCACGCGCGCATGGTGCGTGAGTTCGTCGGTCGCGAGATCTTCGTGCGGCTCATCGAGCGGATCAGTGATGGTGATGCGCCTGGCGAGGGCTCGTCGGTGGAGTTGCGCGCTGCTCTCGGAGCCGCCCAGCTCATCGGCATGGGCGTGCTGCGCTATGTCGTGAAGATCCCCGCACTCGCCGACGCGTCGGTCGAGGAGATCGTCGCCGTCCTCGGCCCCACCCTGCAGCAGCACCTCATCCCCCCCAGTTCCTGACCCGGGTCGGGGGTTGCGTTCGATGGCTCGTCGGGTCTAAATTCATCACATGATGAAAAACGCCTCCAGCCCCACGAACAGCCAGGCGGACGCGATCGTCGTCGAGCACCTGCGCGTCGTCCGCGGCGACCGGGAGGTCCTGCCCGACCTCAGCGTCACCGTGCCCGCAGGTCAGGTCGTGGGTCTGCTCGGCCCCAGTGGTGGCGGCAAGTCCACCCTCATGCGCGCCATCGTCGGCGTGCAGAAGGTCGCTTCGGGCACCGTCACGGTCCTCGGCGAACCCGCAGGATCGGCGGGTCTGCGCCATCGCGTCGGCTACGTCACGCAGTCGCCGAGCGTCTACGCCGATCTCTCCGTGCGCCACAACCTCGCCTACTTCGCCAAGGTGCTCGGTGCCCCCAACGACGCGGTCGACCGCGCCATCGACGCAGTCGACCTTGCCAGTCACGCCGACGCCTCGGTCGGCAACCTCTCCGGCGGCCAGCGGTCGAGGGTCTCCCTCGCTGCCGCCCTCGTCGGCGACCCCGAGCTCCTCGTCCTCGACGAACCGACCGTGGGCCTCGACCCGGTGCTCCGCCGTGACCTCTGGGACCTCTTCCGCCGGCTCGCCCACGACGAAGGCCGCACCCTCCTCGTCTCGAGCCACGTCATGGATGAGGCCACCCGCTGCGACCGCCTCCTGCTCCTGCGTGAAGGCGTGATCCTCAGCGACTCCACCCTTCCCGAGCTGCTGTCCCGCACCGGCGCCGCTGACGCCGAGCAGGCCTTCCTCGCCCTCGTCGACCAGGCAGCCGCCACCTCAGGAGACCGGTCATGAACCCGCGCATCACCCTCGCCACGGCCGCCCGCATCCTGCGCCAGCTCCGCGCCGATCACCGCACCATCGCGATGATGCTCGTCGTGCCGTGCGTCCTCATCGGACTGCTGGCCTGGATCTTCGACGGCACGCCGGTCTTCGACCGCGTCGGGGCCGCCCTGCTGGGCGTCTTCCCGTTCGTCGTCATGTTCATCGTCACGAGCGTCGCCACGTTGCGCGAACGCACCTCCGGCACCCTCGAGCGCCTGCTCACCACACCGCTCGGCAAGGGCGACTTCATGCTCGGCTACGCCTTGGCCTTCGGGGTCATGGCCGTCGTGCAGGCCCTCGTGGCAACGGGATTCGCCGTCTGGGTCTGCGATCTCGACGTCGCTGGACCAACCTGGCTCCTCGTCGTCGTGGCCGTCTGCGACGCACTGCTCGGCACGGCCCTCGGACTGCTCGTCAGTGGCTTCGCCTCGACCGAGTTCCAGGCAGTGCAGTTCATGCCGGCGCTCGTCCTCCCGCAGTTCCTGCTCTGTGGTCTCCTCGTCCCGCGGGACGCGCTGCCGACGGTCCTGTCGGCGATCTCGGACTTCCTGCCCTTGTCGTATGCCGTGGACGCGATGCGCACGATCGCTGCGGTTCCCGATCCGCTCAGTGACGTGTCGAGCGACATCGGGATCATCGTCGGCGCCATCGCCCTCGCCCTTGCTCTCGGGAGTCTCACTCTGCGGCGCCGGACACCTTAGGTCTAGACATCAGACATATGACGTCCTAGGTTGTGGGTCACGCGGGGAGCGACGGCGCTCCCCGGCAGCCCCGGAGGATCTCGATGCCAGCCCTTGCCCGCTGTGCCACTGCCGCCCTGACCTGTGCGGCCCTGGCGGCAGCCACCCTGACCGGCCCGCTGAGTCAGGCCGTGGCCACGCCCATCGCGCCCCTGCCACCCACCGCCGCGCCCGGCACCTACAGCGAGCAGAACCTCGCCGCTGACCGGACGCCCGCCAACTTCTTCTACCGGATCCCGGCCCTGGCCCACCTCGGCAACGGAGTGGTCGTCTCCGCCTGGGACGCCCGCCCCGGCAGCTCCGCCGACTCGCCGAACCCCAACTCGATCGTCCAGCGGCGCAGCACCGACGGCGGTCGCACGTGGGGTCCCATGACGACAATCGCCGCAGGCTTCGCCGGTGACGCGACGACGGGCAAGTACGGCTACAGCGACCCGAGCTACGTCGTCGATCACGTGGCCGGCAAGGTCTTCGCCTTCTTCGTCTTCTCCAAGGATGTGGGCTTCGCAGCGAGCCAGTTCGGGAACGACGACGCCGACCGCAACGTCATCAGCGCCGCCGTCGTGGAGTCCACCGACGCTGGGCTGACCTGGAGCACGCCGCGCCTCATCACCAACGTCGTCAAGCCCGGCACGAGCAAGACCAACCCCCAGCCCGGTGACGTGCGCTCGATGTTTGCGTCCTCGGGCGAGGGCATTCAGCTCCGCTACGGCGCCCACGCGGGGCGGCTCGTCCAGCAGTACGCGGGCTACGTCCGCCAGGCCAACGGCACCGACATCATCCAGTCCTGGAGCGCCTACTCCGACGACCACGGCGCGACGTGGCAGAAGGGTGTTCCCGTCGGCACGGCCATGGACGAGAACAAGACGGTCGAGCTCTCCGACGGCCGCGTCATGCTCAACTCGCGCGACAGTTCCAACGGCCACTTCCGCAAGGTCGCCATCTCCACCGACGGCGGCCACAGCTACGGCGCCCGTCACGGTGGACCGCCAGCTCATCGACCCGACCAACAACGGCTCCATCACGCGTCTCTTCCCCGATGCCGACCAGGGCACGCCGCGAGGCCAAGAAGCTGCTCTTCACCAACTCCGCGAGCCAGACGGCCCGCGAGAACGTGTCGGCGCGGGTCTCCTGCGATGACGGCGCCACGTGGCCGGGATTGCGCAGCCTGCGATCCGGTTTCTCCGCCTACTCGACCGCGACGCGCCTCGACTCGGGACGTATCGGCGTCTTCTACGAGGGCAACTACACCGACGACATGACCTTCGCGGCCTTCGACGACGCGTGGCTCAACTACGTCTGCGCGCCGGTGTCGACGCCCGACCGCACCGTGCAGGCCGGCTCGACCACCCAGGTGCCGCTGACGATCACCAACCAGGAGGCGACCCCGCTCGAGGGCGGCTCCGCAACGATCGCCACGCCCACCGGTTGGTCGGCCCCCGCGATCACGGTCCCGACCATCGCCCCGGCGAATCGGCCACTGTCACAGTCCCGCTCACCGCGCCGACCTCGGCCAACGGTGCAACCCGTCTCGACGCGACGTTCACCGCGGCTGACGGACGCACGTCGCACTACGGCGTGGTCGTCACCGTGCAAGGTGCGCAGCAGGTCGGCCTGACCATCACCGGATCCGCAGCCGCCCGCGACGTCGTCGCGAACCCGTATGCCGTGGGCGAGCAGGTGGCCTACTCGCTCAACGTGACGTCGACCTCCAACGTGACGGCCGCTTCGGTGCCCGTGTCGGGCTCGTTCGACTCCGGGTTCCTCCCTCCCACGGCACCCAACTGCCGCTTCCTCACGTTGGCGGCAGGTGCGGCATACACGTGCACGACTCCCCGTCACACAGTGACCGCAGCCGATGTCGCCAAGGGCTTCTTCACGCCGACGGCGACCTTCACGATCACGTCCACCACGGACTCAACGGTGACGAAGACGGTCTCCTTCACCGGTGCGCCGGTCTTCCTGCGCAACCCCGCGGGCATCGGCCTCGGAGCCTCGATCGCGGGCCAGCGAGCCGATGGCACAAGGGATCTCGCGACGACGCCCTATGTGGCAGGTGAGCAGCTTCCCTACACGTTCAACGTCGCGAACACGGCGCCGTTCGTCGAGACGGTTGCGCCCACGAGTGGGACCTTCGCGCCGTTCGTCCCCCCGGGCACTGGCAACTGCCGGTTCACCAACCTCGCCATTGGTGGCAGCTACGCCTGCACCACTCCTCGCCACCTCGTGACCCAGACCGAGGCCGACGCCGGCTTCTTCCGTGCCAGCTCCGCCTGGACGGTCACGGCGACCGGCAAGACCACCGTGAACTACGCCATCGACGGCGGCGAGGTCGACCTCAAGGTCCGCCAGCCGGGCCTCGACGGACTCGTCTCGCCGGTGTTCGTCGACGTCGACGGTGACCGGTTCGCCAGTGCCGGTGACCGCATCGACGTCACCCGCACGGTCGGCAACTCGGGCAACGTCTCGCTCACCGACCTCGTGGTCACGGGCGCCGACATCCCGGCGACGACCCTCGGCCTCGGCCAGTCCGCCTCGGCGAATGCGTCGATCGTCCTCACCCAGGCCCAGGTCGACTCCGGCCAGGTCAACGTCGCGGGCTTCTCGGCCACCGCCGCCAACGGGACGCGCACCGTGAGCCAGGTCGTCGACGGAGTCACCGTGACGCTGGAGGCCAAGCCCGCCATGCCCACGACGACGCCGACCCTGACGCGCAAGGACTACGACGGACTCACCTCGCCGATCAACCTCGGCCTCGACCGCAAGTACCGCGCGGGCCAGCTCCTCGAGGCCGACGGTCTCGCGTACGGCCAGTGGTACTTCGTCTACGTCAACGGGACGAGCCAGTCGCTGGGCTGGCACTTCGCCACCCTCGACGACACGATCGAGCTGATCCTGCCCGCGAGCGTCAAGAACGGGATGGACACGCTCGTCGTGCTGGACAGCGCCGGTCGCGAAGTGGCCTTCGGCGCCTTCCACGTGACCCCGAAGGGGGCGTGACCAGCAGGGGGCTGGAGCGGATAACCTGACGCACGTGGATGCCTCAGACCTGCTTCGCTCCAGTCTCCTGCACCTGTCCGACTCCTCGCTCGTGCGCAGCACGATCGAGAAGGCGCCGGTGAGCCGCTCCGTCGTGCAGCGCTACGTGCCGGGGACCGATGTGGCCCATGCCGTCAGCGCCGCCGCCGAACTGCGCGCGACGAACCGCATGGTGACCATTGACTACCTGGGCGAGGACACGCTCGACGCCGGGCAGGCCGCGCACACCGTCGACACCTACGTCGGTCTGCTCCGCGCCCTCAAGGCCCGCGACCTGACGCAGTTCGGTGCCGCCGAGGTCAGCGTCAAGCTCAGCGCCGTCGGCCAGGCCCTGCCCCAGGACGGCGAGCAGATCGCTCTCGACAACGCCCGCCGCATCTGCGAGATCGCCAAGGACGCCGACACGACCGTCACCCTCGACATGGAGGACCACACGACGACCGACTCGACGCTGTCGATCCTCGCGGAGCTCCGCAAGGACTTCCCCAACACCGGTGCGGTCGTCCAGTCCTACCTCCACCGCACCGAATCCGACTGTCGCGACCTCGCCACTGCCGGCAGCCGTGTCCGACTGTGCAAGGGCGCCTACAAGGAGCCTGCCTCGGTCGCCTACCAGGATGCCGAGGACGTCGACCTGTCCTATGTGCGCTGCCTCAAGGTGCTCATGGAGGGCGACGGCTACCCGATGATCGCCAGCCACGACCCGCGCCTCATCGACATCGCTCGGGCGCTCGCCAGCCGCCACGGACGCGAACCCGACTCCTACGAGTTCCAGATGCTCTATGGCATCCGCCCCGACGAGCAGACCCGCATCGCCGACCGCGGGCACCAGATGCGCGTCTACGTGCCCTTCGGCGAGGAGTGGTACGGCTACCTCATGCGCCGCATGGCCGAGCGCCCCGCCAACCTGCAGTTCTTTTTGCGCAGTCTCGTCTCCAAGGGCTGAGGCAACACAGGCGCCGGGCCAATGGACATGCAGTCGTCCTCACCGGCCCTCCCACAACCGTCCACCCCGTGCTCAGCCGCGTCACCACAGGTGAGCACTGCATGTCCATTGGTTCGCTGGGACGGGAGCGGGCGGCATACCCGCCCATGAAACGCGGGTGAAGCGCGAGGTGACGAGGGCTTAGTCTCGCGGCATGGGAACGGTTGCGATCTTCGGTGCTGGTGTCATGGGCGAAACCTTGCTCTCGGGTCTGTTGCGCTCCGGCCGCCCGGCTGACGAGCTCGTCATCACGGAGCGGCGCGCCGAGCGGGCCGCCGAGCTGACCGAGAAGTACGGCGTGCGCGCCGTCAGCAACGTCGAGGCCGCGGCCGGGGCCGACACCCTCGTGCTCGTCGTCAAGCCGCAGGACATGGCCGCGCTGCTCGACGAGATCAGCCCCCACGTCGCCGACGGCAACCTCGTCGTCAGTCTCGCGGCCGGCATCACGACCGAGTTCATCGAGAGCCGTCTCGCCGACGGCCGCTCCGTCGTCCGCGTCATGCCCAACACGCCAGCCCTCGTCGACGAGGGGATGGCGGCGGTGAGCGGCGGCAAGCACTGCCTGCCCGAGCAGCTCGCGCACGCCATCGAACTCCTCGCCGCGACCGGCAAGGTGACCGAGGTGCCCGAGAAGCAGCTCGACGCGGTCACGGCCATCTCCGGCAGCGGACCGGCATACATCTTCTATGTCGTCGAAGCGATGATCGAAGCAGGAGTCGTCCTGGGTATGCCGCGTGCCACCGCCACCGAGCTCGTCACCCAGACGCTCTACGGCGCCGCGACGATGCTGCGCGAGACCGGTCAGCACCCGACGGTGCTCCGCGAGCAGGTCACCTCGCCCGGCGGCACGACAGCGGCCGCCCTGCGCGTCCTCGACGACCACAAGGTCCGGGCGGCCTTCGTCACGGCGATGGAGGCAGCCGCGGTGCGCTCCCGGGAGCTGTCCGGTGGCTGACGCCAAGGGTTCCGCCAGCGTCATCCCCGTCACCGAGGACAACTGGCGCACCTATCGCGACGTGCGCCTCGCCGCGCTCCTCGACACGCCACGAGCCTTCGCCAACACGTATGCCGTGAGCGCGGCCTACTCGGACGAGTCCTGGCTCGCGCGCCTCACCTCCATGAGCGTCTTCCTCGCGATGGTCGACGACCGCCCCGTCGGAACCGTGTCGATCTGGCACGGCCTCGACCAGCCCGACGACGAGATCTACCTCATCGGGATGTGGGTCTCGGCGTCCGTGCGCGGTCGCGGAGTCGGGGACCTCCTGGTCTCCACCGCCCTCGACGCCGCAGGTCAGGACGGGTATGCCCGCGTCCACCTCGAAGTCGCCCAGGAGAACCTCCCCGCCCAACGCCTCTACGAGCGCCACGGCTTCACCCCGACCGGCACCAGCTGGGACAACCCGCTCTACGGCGGGATCAAAGAGATTGGGTATGCCGTCAGGGTGGACCCGGGTTGCCGCCCGTCGGTGTCGTCAGAGACAGTGGAGGCATGAGCGACATCAGCGTGCGCCCGCTGGGCGAAGAGGACTGGCAGCAGTACCGCGACACACGACTGACCGCCCTGCGGGAGTCGCCCGAAGCCTTCGTGGCAGCAGTCGAAGAAGAAGAAGCCTTTGACGAGGACCTGTGGCGCCAGCGGATGAACCGCTCCGCGCGCCTGCTCGCCGAGCGTGACAGCAGCCCCCTTGGCATCGTCAGCGTCGGCCGCTCGAGCAACGACAACCCCAAGACCTCCGAGTTGTTCGGCCTCTGGGTCAGCCCCGACGCCCGAGGCAGCGGAGTTGCCTCCGCCCTCGTGCGCGCCGGCGCCAAACTCGCCCGCGAACAGGGCCAGACGCAGCTCGCCTACTGGGTCGGCAGCGACAACGGCCGCGCTGTGGCGTTCGCCAGCGGCTTCGGCTTCCGCCCCACCGCCGAACGCCGACCCATGCGGGTCAAGAGCGAGGACGACGAGGACGAGGTCGCCATGGTGCTCGCGCTCGGCGGCGACCGCGGGTCTGTGCCCACCGACCTCTGAGTCGCGCGTTCGGCGTGCGTTCTCGTTCCTGAAGCGTCGCGAACGGGGTATGCCGTTCGCCGCAGTCCCATCCGCCGCTACGCGCGCTGAGCGCGCTCCGCGGCTCCCGCCAGGCCCAGCCAGCGGCGAACGGCATACCCCGTTCGCTCCTCCGGTTCCAGCGCGCAAGTCCACGTTCACGCGGAGTTGCACGACACTCACGTCCCCGGCGCTTTTCCGTTTTCGCGGCTCGCTTCTTGGGTGGGTCGCGGCCGGCATTTCTGCGCGGCTGGCGCGAGGGGCGCAGAGGGTGGTGCGCCGCGCACTCATGGGTGCGCGGCTGGTCATCCTCTGCGCGGATGGCGCCAGCCGCGCAGAGACTACTTGGGGGGTTTGACTGCCAGGACGGGGACGGGGGAGTCGAGGAGGAGTCGTTGGCTGGTGGAGCCGAGGATGAGCTTGCCGACGGGGGTGCGGTGTCGAAGGCCGAGGACGAGGAGGTCGGCCTTGACGCGCTGGAGGACGTCGAGGATGACGTCGACGGGGTCGTGGCCGAACTCTTGGACGATCTCGTGGTCGACGCCGGACTCCTTGAGGCGCTGGCCGACGACGCCGTCTTCGAGGTGGTGGTCGAAGCGGGTGTCGACGAGGGCCTCGCCCTTGGTGGCGTTGACGACGACCAGCCGGGTCGACCGGAGCTGGGCTTCGGCGATGGCGGCGTCGAGGGCCCGCTCACCGACGGGTCCGGGGGTCCAGCTGACGAGAACGGTCACGATGTCTCCTGGGTGGCGGTGCGGCGGAAGACCTTCTGGATGAGCGGCAGGAAGGCGATGAGGGCGATCAGGACGTAGATGATGACAGCCACGGGTTCGGAGAGAAGCGTGCTCCAGTCGCCGGAGGACAGTTGGAGCGCTGTGCGCAGCTGCCCCTCGAGTCGCGGGCCGAGGATGACGCCGATGATGAGCGGCAGCACGGGCAGGCCGAACCGGCGCATCATCAGGCCGATGAGACCGAAGACCAGCAGCAGGGCCAGGTCGAACCACTGGAGGTTCACGGCATACGCACCGAGCATCGAGAAGAAGAGGATGCCGGCATACAGGTAGGGACGCGGGGTGCGCAGCAGCTTCGCCCAGAGCGGCGCCAGCGGCAGGTTGAGCACCAGCAGCAGGGTGTTGGCGATGAAGAGGCTGGCGATGAGCGCCCAGATGAGCTTCGGTTCGTCCTTGAAGAGGGTCGGCCCGGGTTCGATGCCGAAGCTCGTGAAGGCCGCGAAGATGACTGCGGCGGTGGCGTTGGTCGGAAGGCCGAGCGTCAACAGCGGGACCATCGTCCCGGCTGCGGAGGCGTTGTTGGCCGCCTCGGGCCCGGCCACGCCTTCGATGGCGCCGTTGCCGAACTCCTCGGGGTGCTTCGACAGCTTGCGCTCGGTGACGTAGGACAGGAACGTCGGCAGTTCGGCTCCACCAGCGGGCATGGCACCGAACGGGAATCCGTATGCCGTCCCGCGCAGCCAGGGCTTCCACGACCGCTTCCAGTCGTCCTTGCCCATCCACGGCCGACCCACGGGGATGATCTCGGCGGGCTTGCGGCGCAGGTGGGCGGCGACCCAGAGCATCTCGCCGATGGCGAAGATCGCGACCGCGATGACGACGATGTCGATCCCGTCGGAGAGGAGCGAGATGCCCATCGTCATGCGGTTCTGACCCGTGAGGCTGTCGATCCCGACGAGGCCGATCGACAACCCGAGGAAGAGCGAGATGAAGCCACGCAGCCGACTCGACCCGAGGATGGCGGTCACCGCGACCAGGGCGAGCATCATGATCGCGAAGTAGCTCGGGGCTCCCAGTTTCACCGCCTGGTCGGCGACGAACGGGGCGAAGACCACGAGCAGTGCAGTGCCGATGGTGCCGGCGACGAAGGATCCGATCGCGGCTGTGGCGAGAGCCTGGGCAGCTCGACCCTTCTTGGCCATGAGGTTGCCCTCGATGGCGGTGATGACCGAGCTCGACTCACCTGGGGTGTTGAGCAGGATCGACGTCGTCGACCCGCCGTACATGCCGCCGTAGTAGATGCCGGCAAACATGATGAGCGCGCCAGCAGGCTCGACGTTGTAGGTGATCGGCAGGAGCAGTGCGATCGACATGGCCGGGCCGATGCCGGGCAGCACGCCGACGGCGGTGCCGAGCAGGACGCCGACGCACGCGAAGAAGAGGTTGATCGGGGTGAACGCCGTGGCGAACCCGCCGAGGAGGCCATTGAGAGTGTCCATGTCAGTCGCCGCTCAGAGGATTCCGTCGAGGATGCCGGGCGGGATCGGGACCCCGAGTCCGACATAGAAGGCATAGAACGACCCCACGCTCAGCACTCCGCCGATGACGAGGTCGCGCACCGGTGTCCGGCTGCCGAGGATGCGGGCGGCGCCACAGAAGAGGAGGCCGCCGACGATCGCCCAACCCAGGAAGTCCACGAGTGCGAGGGCCGCGGCGACGAGTCCGGCGAGCTTGGCGACCGTGATCCAGTCCGGCCGCATGGTGAGGTCGATGTCCTCGCCCTCGTCCTCGACTCCCCGGTCGCCGCGCAGGGTGGCGACGGCGAGGAAGGCTGCCAGCACGAGGAGTCCGATGCCGACGACGAGCGGCATGAAGCGCGGTCCCAGGGGGTCACCCCCGGAGAAGCCGGCCTTGACGTTCCACGTGCTGATCAGGGTGAACAGGCCGATGGCGGCAAGCACGCCGACGACGACGAACTGGCCGTAGTCGGGCCCTCGCTCGGTGTGTGGCTTCGCGCCGGCCACCATGTTTGCGTCGGTCATCGAGGCCGACATGCCCTCTGCGGAGTCGCTCATGACAGCCCCAACTCCTTGAGGGTCGTGGCGACGAGCTCGTCCTGCTGCTTGAGGAAGTCTCCGAACTCGGCACCGGTGATGTAGGCGTCGGTCCACTCGCGGTCCTTGAGCACCGCCTGCCATTCGGGGGTGTCGTGCATCTTGCCGATGAGGTCGATGTGCTCCTGCTGCCGCTCCTTCGATATCCCCGGCGGCGCGATGATCCCGCGCCAGTTGGTGAACTCGAGGTCGATGCCCGGACTCCTTCAGGGTGGGTGCATCGACGAGGGAGAGGCGTTCGGCGCTGGACACCGCGAGGATGCGCAGGTCGCCCACCTCGACCTCCTTGTCGAACTCGGTCGATCCCGAGGTGCCGACATTGACCTTGGCGCCGAGCAGGGCCGAGAGCAGGTCGCCGCCACCGTCGTAGGGCGTGTAGTTGACGGTCGGGGCACTGATGCCGACGGCGCGCGCGAACTCCATGGGGAAGAGGTGGTCGGGACCGCCGGGGGAGGAGCCGCCGCCGATGGTGACCTTGGACGGGTCGGCCTTCCACGCCTTCACCATGTCGTCGATGGTCTTGAACGCGGAGTCGGCCGGGACGTAGACCGCCTCGGCGTCCTCGATGAGTCGTGCGATGGGGGTGGCCTTGCTCACCGTCGCGCTCGACCCGTTGGTCTGCACGGCGCCGACGACGCCCAGGCCCATCGCCATGAGCAGGTCCTCGGAGCCCTTCTCGTTGATGAGGCGGGCCATCGCGACCGTGCCGCTGGCGCCCGTCACGTTGAAGACCTCGAAGCGGGCCGTCAGGTCCTTGTCCTCGAGGAGCTTGACCGCTGCCCGCCCGGTCTCGTCGTAGCCGCCACCGGGTTTGTTGGGGATCATCATCCGCAACCGGGGTGGGCCACTCTCGTCGCCGCGCGTGACACCGCACGCAGCCAGGAGCGGGAGGGTCAGGGCAGACCCGATGAGGGTTCGACGAGTCGTCATGCTGCGCTGCATGACCTCACTCTGTCACGCAGTGACGCCCGTCACACCTCGCGTCTCAGAGAGAATGTGGGTCGAACTCAGGGGCGGGCGGCGAGACGCTCGAGCAGCTCTGTCGGACCACTGACGATGAGCGTGTCGTGAGCCGACACCTTCGTCGTGGGAACGGCATACGTGAAGTCTTCTCCGGGCGCCTTGACGCCCACGATCGTCACGCCGTACTTGCTGCGCAGCTTGCTCTGCTCCAACGTGAATCCGACGGCCTCGGTCGGCGGGCGCATCTTGACGATCGCGAAGCCGTCGTCGAACTCGATGTAGTCCTGGAGCTTGCCGCCGACGAGGTGCGCGACGCGGCGGCCCGTGTCGGCCTCGGGGCGCACGATGTGCTGGACGCCGATGCGGTCGAGGATGCGGGCGTGCTCCGGCGACATCGCCTTGGCCCAGATGTCGGGGATGCCCTGGTCGACGAGGTTGGCCGACGCCAACACAGAGGCCTCGATCGAGGACCCCACCCCGACGATGGCGATCTTGTAGCGGGACGCCTTCGCGTCGCGGATGACCTCGGAGTCGCTGGCGTCGCCGTGGATGATCGAGCTGATCCGGCCGAGGAACTTCTCGGCGAGGAGACCGTCCTTCTCGATGGCGACGACGCGGTGCCCGAGGCGACGCAGTTCGAGGGCGGCCGCACCGCCGAATCGACCCAGGCCGACCACGAGTACATCGAGATCGCTGTTCTTGGCGCCCAAGGCTTCCTCCTGCTGACGATGACCCGATGACTGACCTGAGACTGACGGCGATGTCGCGTCGTCAGGTGGACGTTCGGGTCGAGGCTAACGCTCATCGGCGGTGCGCCGGGTAGCGTGCCCGACATGGCTCATCGCACGCGCCTTGTCTGGGACGACGGGTTCACGGCATACAACTTCGGGCCGACGCACCCGATGGGGCCTGCGCGGCTGGCGCTCACGACCAAACTGCTCGACTCCCTGGGCGTCCTCGACCAGGTCGAGGTCATCAGTCCCGGAGTCGCCAGCGACGACCTTCTCGCGACGGTCCACGACCGCGGCTACATCGCTGCGGTCCGGGCCGCCTCGCTCGATCCCGACTCCGCCGACCCGCGCCGAGGTCTCGGCACCGAGGACGACCCGGCCTTCGCGGGGATGCACGAGGCGAGCGCCCGCATCGTCCAGGGCACCGTTGACGTGTGTGACGCCGTGTGGAGCGGTGAGGCCGACCACGGCGTGAACTACTGCGGCGGCCTCCACCACGCGATGGCCACGAACGCTGCCGGATTCTGCATCTACAACGACATCGCGGTCGGCATCCAGCGACTCCTCGACAACGGCGCGGAGCGGGTGGCCTACGTCGACATCGACGTCCACCACGGCGACGGTGTGGAGCGCATGTTCTGGAACGACCCGCGCGTTCTCACGGTCTCGGTCCACGAGTCGGGGCGGGCGCTCTTCCCCGGCACCGGCTGGCCGAGCGACATCGGCGGGCCGGACGCGCGGGGCACCGCGGTCAACGTGGCCCTCCCTCCCGGCACCGGTGACTCCGACTGGCTGCGCGCCATCGAGTCGGTCGTGCCGCACGTCGTGGCCGCCTTCAAGCCCGACGTCCTCGTCTCCCAGCATGGTTGCGACAGCCACCGCCAGGACCCCCTCGCCCACTTCAGCGTCTCGGTGGATGCCCAGCGCCGGGCGCACGAGTGCCTCCACCGCCTCGCCCACGACCACGCGGACGGCAAGTGGGTGGCGCTCGGCGGCGGGGGCTACGAGCTCGTCGACGTCGTGCCCCGGTCGTGGGCCCACCTCACGGCGATCGCCGCCCACGCTCCGGTGTCCTCCTCCACGGCAGTTCCGCAGGACTGGCTCGATCACGTCCGTGAGGTGTTCGGCCGTGAGGCGCCGCAGACCATGGGCGACCTCGCAGACAAGGACCTCCCGATCTGGGTCCGACCGTGGGGGATGGGGCACAACCCCGACCGCCCCGGTGACGCCGCGATCCTCGCAACGCGTCAAGCGGTGTTCCCGCTCCATGGCCTCGACCCATGGTTCGACTGACTCAGATTTCTCCCCACTGGGCAGCGTGTCGGCTGGACTTGGGAAAGATTCCGCTCCAACGACTTCCCCAATGGTCACACCAGCCCCTATGGTTGCTTCTTGCACGCCCGTAGATGACCGCCGACGGGGAAGTCGGCGATGCGAGCATGCAGAAGATCGAGGTAGCGATGTCTCAGGAACGCTTTGCCGAGGTGCGGTTTCTCACCGTTGCCGAGGTGGCCTCGATCATGCGCGTGTCAAAGATGACCGTTTATCGCATGGTGCACGGAGGCGAGCTTCCGGCCGTGCGTGTCGGTCGGTCCTTCAGGGTTCCCGAGGATGAGGTGCAGAAGTACCTCCGGGAGTCCTACATGGGCACCGCGTGAGCGAGCAGCAACCAACGCTGAAGGCCGGGCCGATGAGGCCCGGCCTTCGCCGTTCTCCGGTCGGTTCCGGGGCCCGTTTGGGCGCTCAGCCCGTGCGCCGGTAGTGTTGCCCCTCGACACACGCGCGCCGGTCGGCCGCGCAGGCCGATCAGCAGCTGCTGGTCCACCGTCGTTCGAATTCTCTCAATCAGCAAGGACTGCTCATGGGTTCAGTGATCAAGAAGCGTCGCAAGCGCATGGCGAAGAAGAAGCACCGCAAGTTGCTTCGCAAGACGCGCCACCAGCGCCGCAACAAGAAGTGACGCGTTCCTGACGCGTGTGATCGGCCCTCGCCCTTTCGGCGGGGGCCGTTCTGCATGCACGACGGCGTATGCCGGCCCACGCAGAGCGTGGGACCCGCGCTCACCTCCCGCTCGCACGTCCAGCCCGTGGTCTGCTGCGTGACAGGCCTCTCCAACCCCTCCCGTCACAGGGCGGCGGGAAGTAGGGTCGGGCACGAAAGACCGTGATCGAACGAGATCGACAAGAGAGGCAGTCTCCGTGGGCCAAGTAGTTCTCGTGACGGGGGTGTCCCGCTATGTCGGCGGAGTCCTCGCTCGGCGGCTCGCGGCCGACCCCGGCGTTGACAGGGTCATCGGAGTCGATGTCATCCCTCCGCCGCGCGATCTCGGCGGCGCCGAGTTCATCCGCGCCGACATCCGCAACCCGATGATCGGCAAGGTCATCGCCCAGGGTGACGTCGACACGGTCGTGCACGCCAACGTCATCGCGACGCCGACCTTCGCCGGAGGACGTACTCCGCAGAAGGAGATCAACGTCATCGGCACGATGCAGTTGCTCGCCGCGTGCCAGAAGGCCTCGTCGGTCAAGCGCCTCGTCGTGAAGTCCACCGCCGCGGTCTACGGCTCCACCCCGCGCGACCCGGCGATGTTCACCGAGGAGATGAGCGCCAGGCGGCTGCCGTCCTCGGGGTTCGGCAAGGACTCCATCGAGGTCGAGGGATACGTGCGGGGCTTCGCGCGCCGCCGGCCCGACGCCGAGATCCTCACGCTGCGACTTCGCCAACATCATTGGCCCGCGGATCCGCACCTCGATCACCGACTACTTCAACCTGCCGGTCATTCCGGTGCCCTTCGGCTTCGACGCGCGTCTGCAGTTCATCCACGAGGACGACGCGATCGCCGCCCTGGCGCGCGGTGTCACCGGCTCGGCCACCGGCGTCATCAACCTTGCGGGCGATGGCGTCCTCACCGTCCTGCAGGCCGCGGCGATCGCCCGGCGCCCGGTGGTCATGGTCCCGATGGCGGCCGCTGGTCCCATCGGTGGGCTCGGCAAGCGGTTCGGCCTCGTCGACTTCAGTTCCGACCAGATGTCCTTCCTCGCCTTCGGCCGGGGCATGGACACCACGGCGATGCGTGAGTCGTTCGGGTTCAACCCGTCGTTCTCGACGCGGGCCGCGTTCGAGGACTTTGCCCGCACCGTGAGTCCGATCTATCCCTCGTTCGACGCCCTCACCGGCGCCGTCGGTGGGGTCATCGGCGCGGCACAACAGGTCCTGGGTCGAGGGAAGCACTGATGGCGACGAAGAAGACGACGAGTTCGGCCGCGAAGACCGCGGCAGTCAAGGCGCCGAAGAAGAAGGTCTCGTCCGTGGCCGCAGGTGCGGCCCGGGCCTCCGGCGAACGGGCGCGCCGCCGCTCGACCCCCTTGCTCTCCGCCCAGGCCGTGACGGCCACGACCGAGACGCCGAAGGCCGCGGCACCCAAGGTTGCGGCACCGAAGACTGAGGCCCCCAAGGCAGAGGCCCCGAAGGCAGAGGCAGCGAAGACTGCCGCCCCAGCCGCTGCCCGCACGGCCCACCGTCCGCGACCCACGGCAAGCACGAAGCCCTCGTCCAAGGCAACGAAGCAGGCCGGCATACGCCGTCAGAGTCCGCGCGCGAAGCGTGCGGCGGACGAAGCCGCTCGGCGCCACCTGCGGGTGGCGTCACCGCCCGAGCCCCAGCGCCCCTCACCCGACCCGACGGCGACGCAGACCGACATGGCGCTGCCCGTCCCGGGCATCGATGAGTTGCTGAGTGCCTCGATCGCCGCCATGCGCATCGCGGCCCAGGGTGCGGGCATGTCGCCCGACGAGATCGAGCGTCGGATCGCTGCGACCCTGGCCTTCCTGCGCCGCCGGATCGAGGGCAACTTCTCGGTCGACGAGTTCGGCTACGACGAGCACTTCGCCGAGAACGTCATCTTCCCGATGCTGCGTCCGATCTACAAGAACTGGTTCCGGGTCGAGGTTCGCGGGCTCGAGAACATCCCCGCCGAGGGTGGCGCGCTCATCGTGAGCAACCACTCGGGCACCATCGCCATCGACTCGCTCATGGTCGCGCAGGCCGTGCACGACGAGCACCCGCAGCACCGCGTCATGCGGGCCCTGGGCGCTGACCTCGTCTTCCAGACCCCGATCCTCGGGGCGTTCGCGCGTCGCGGTGGGTCGACCCTCGCCACCGGCGACGACGTCGACCGGCTCTTCGCCAAGGGCGAGCTCGTCGGTGTCTTCCCCGAGGGCTTCAAGGGCGTGGGCAAGCCGTTCAAGGAGCGCTACAAGCTGCAGCGCTTCGGCCGCGGTGGGTTCGTCTCGGCGGCGCTCAAGGCCGGCGTCCCGATCATCCCGACCTCCGTCGTCGGCGCCGAGGAGATCGCACCGATCATCGGCAACATGAAGACCGTCGCGCGCCTCCTCGGCCTTCCCTACGCGCCGATCACCCCGACCTTCCCCCTCTTCGGCCCCCTCGGCCTCATCCCGCTGCCCAGCAAGTGGATCATCGAGTTCGGCGCCCCCATCGAGACCGCCAGCCACGGCACGGCCGCGGCCGACGACCCGATGCTCGTCTTCGACCTCACCGACCAGGTCCGCGAGACCATCCAGCAGACCCTCTACTCCCTGCTCATGCAGCGCCGCTCCGTCTTCTTCTAAAAGCCGCCGAGTATGCCGCCCCCTCCCGTCCCCATGCCACCTCCCGAACCGCGCGTCACCCTGATCGCCAAACCCGGCTGTCACCTCTGCGAAGACGCGCGAGCGATCATCGACTCGGTGACGAGTGACCTGGGAGAGACGTTCGAGGAGCTCAACATCCTGGAGCGCCCCGACCTGATGGAGAAATACGCCGAGGAGATCCCGGTGACCTTGGTCGACGGCCGCCAGCACGACTTCTGGCGAGTCAACGAGGCCCGCCTGCGAGAAGCCCTGACCCAGCCCCGTACGTAAGGCGACCTGGGCGGAACGCACGTATGCCGTTCGCCGCTGGCTGGGCCTGGCGGGAGCGCGAAGCGCGCTCAGCGCGCGAGTGCGGATGGAACTGCGGCGAACGGCATACGTGCGTGGAGCCAACAACCAAACCCGAGCTCACGGCATACGCGAGGAGTGCAAGCGGTTTCGCAGAAGGCTTGTACCAGAGCGTAGTGAGGCCTGCGTCTCGGGGTGGGTTCGCGACTTTGTGCATCGCTTCACAAGTGCGTACCCTGACAGGGCATCACCACACCTTCCAGACAGGAGTCGAAGGCCACGTGTCCGCCGACGTCGCAGCTCGCCGGGGCATCCCTGACGCGTCAGTGGCTCGACTCCCGGGATACCTGCAGGCCCTCACTTCTCTCGCTGAGCGCGGGATCAGCTCCGTGAGCTCCGAGGAGCTCGCCGCTGCGGCAGGTGTCAGCTCGGCCAAGCTGCGCAAGGACCTCTCCCACCTCGGCTCCTACGGAGTGCGTGGTGTCGGATATGAGGTCGACCGCCTGGCCTACGAGATCTCGACGGCCCTCGGCCTCACCCAGGACTGGCCCGTGGCCATCGTCGGGATGGGCAACCTCGGTCGGGCGCTCGCGGCCTACAGCGGATTTGCCACGCGCGGCTTCAACGTCATCGCCGTCCTGGACCGGGACGACGCCCTGGTCGGCGCCAAGGTCGGTGAGCGCCGGATCCGTCCGATGGGCGACCTCGGTGCGCTCGTGCGTGAGGACCAGCTGGCCATCGGCGTCATCGCCACGCCCGCGGACTCGGCGCAGGACGTTGCCGACCGTCTGGTCGAGGCCGGTGTCCGCTCGATCCTCAACTTCGCGCCGTGCGTGCTCGACGTGCCGGACGACGTCATGGTCCGCAAGGTCGACATGTCGACCGAGCTGCAGATCCTGGCCTTCCACGAGCAGCGTCGCACCGGTGAGCTCGACCTCGCGGGGCAGTCGGATGTCACGGAGGTCGCCCTGTGAGCCTTCTCGTCCTCGGCCTCTCGCACCACGGCGCACCCATGGAGCTTCTTGAGTCGGCCGTCCTCGACCAGGCCGCCCGCGGGCGCCTCGAGGCCGCGATCGTCTCCTCCGAGCACGCCGTCGAAGCCGTCGTCGTGTCGACGTGCAACCGCACAGAGGTGTATGCCGAGGGGCTCACCTTCCACGGTGCGCTCGCCGACGTGTCGGAGGCGCTCGCTGCCGCGACCGGCATGGAGCTGTCCGACCTCCAGCCGCACCTCTACGTGCACTACGAGGACCGTGGCATTGCGCACGCCTTCTCCGTCGCCTCCGGTCTCGACTCGATGGCTGTCGGTGAGGCGCAGATCCTGGGCCAGCTCCGCGACGCCCTGACCCGCGCTCAGCGTCGCGGTCACGTTGGTCCGGCGCTCAATACCCTTCTGCAGCAGGCACTTCGGGTGGGCAAGCGAGTCCACACCGAGACCGCGATCGATGACGTGAGCCGTTCGCTCGTGGGTGCCGGACTGCTGGCGGCCGTTGCGGTCGTGGGTCCGATCGAGGACTCACGGGTGCTGGTTCTCGGTGCAGGTGGCATGGGCGCTCTCGCGGCGTCCACGGTCAGTTCGTTCGGCGCCGCGTCGGTGACCATCGCCAATCGCAGTCTGGGCCGGGCGGAGCGCTTGGCCCAGCGCGTCGGCGGCCACGCCCTCGCCTGGGACGCCCGGGTGGCTGCCCTGACCGACGCCGACATCATCATCTCGAGCACCGGCGCGACCGGCGTCGTGCTCACCGCGGCCGACGTCGCTGCAGCTGCGGTGGCACGGGGTGGTCGCCCCCAGGTGTTCATCGACCTGGCCCTGCCGCACGACGTCGAGGTCACCGTCGCCGACCTCGAAGGTGTCACGCGGATCGGCCTGGCCGAGCTCGGCGAGATGCTCAGCCACGCCGGTGACGTCCCGCAGGTGCGCGAGGCGCGCGACATCGTCACGGGTGAGGTCGCGGCATACCTGACAGAGCGTTCCGCCGAAGCCGTCGCGCCCACCGTTGCCGCCCTGCGCTCACGGGCGCAGGAAGTCGTGGACCGCGAGATGGCCCGGCTCGAGCGGCGCACCCCGGACCTGGACGACGGCGACCGTGCCGAGGTGCAGCGCGCCGTCCACCGCATCGTCGAGAAGCTCCTCCACGCGCCGACCGTGCGCGTCAAGGAGATGGCCCAGAGCGGTCAGGGTGGCAGTTATGCCAAGGCCCTGAGTGAGCTGTTCGACCTCGACCCCCGTGAGGTGTCGGTCGTCTCGACCCCGCCGATCCTGCCCGTGAGTGACGACGGGGAGGTCGGCCGATGACCCTTCGCCTCGGCACTCGCCGCTCCGCGCTCGCGACGACCCAGTCGACGTGGGTCGCCGACCAGTTGCGCTCCCGCGGCCACGAGGTCGAACTCGTCGAGATCACGACCGACGGCGACCGTGACCGCACGACCCCGCTCGCGACGTTGGGCGGCACCGGCGTCTTCGTGTCCGCTCTGCGCGACGCCCTGCGCGCCGGCACCGTCGACCTCGCCGTGCACTCCCTCAAGGACCTGCCCACCACCCCCGAGGACGACCTCGTCGTGGCCGCGATCCCGCCGCGCGAGGACCCCCGCGACGCCCTGGTGGCCCGCGACGGACTCACCCTCGGCGAGCTCCCGGCCGGATCGACCGTCGGCACCGGTTCGCCGCGGCGCCGCGCCCAGCTCGAGGCCCTCGGGCTCGGGCTCGACATCCGCGAGCTGCGCGGCAACGTCGACACCCGCCTCGGGCGCGTCACCAACGGTGACCTCGATGCCGTCGTCCTGGCCCAGGCGGGGCTCGCTCGGCTCGGTCGCACGTCGGTCGTCACCGAGGTCATCGACCCCATCCAGATGCTTCCCGCGCCGGGCCAGGGTGCCCTCGCCGTCGAGGTCCGTGCCGATGACGCCGCCACCCGCGACGCCGTCGCCGCCCTCGACGATGCCGACACCCGAGCCTGCGTCGACGCCGAGCGGGCCGTGCTCTCCGAACTCGAGGCCGGCTGCTCCGCACCCGTGGGTGCCCTCGCCGAGATCGTCCTCGGGGACGACGGTGACGAGCTGTCGCTGCGCGCCGTCGTCTCGAGCCCTGATGGCTCCGGCGACATTCGTCGCTCCGCCACGGGCAACCCCGCCGACGCAGACACCGTGGGTCGCAAGCTCGCCCGCCTTCTCCTCGAGGACGGCGCTGCCGACCTCGCCCTCATCAAGACCGGCACCACCACCGCCAGTACCGTCCACACCGAACGCCCCGGAGCGTGACCAGTGAGCACCACCCGCTCGATCCGACCCACCACGACCAACCGCACCCCCGCGAGGGTTGCCTTCGTCGGCGCCGGCCCCGGGGACGCCGGACTGATGACGGTGCGCGCGCTCGAGTACCTCGCTGAGGCCGACGCCGTCGTCATCGACCAGGTCGCCCGCGAGGACGTGGTCAGCCGCTACGCCGGCCCGGAGGTCGAGATCATCGACGCCGGCCACGGCGAGCACGGTCAGCCGCTGACCCACGCGTCCCGCGCCAAGCTCGTCGTCAAGGCGGCCAAGGCCCACCCGCGTGGCCTCGTCGTGCGCCTCATGGATGGCGACCCGGCGACCTTCAACGGTCTC
Organism: uncultured Actinomycetota bacterium; assembly: GCA_963807825.1. Taxonomy (GTDB): domain Bacteria; phylum Actinomycetota; class Actinomycetes; order Actinomycetales; family Dermatophilaceae; genus Knoellia. Next base: position 69,891 of record CAWEDC010000002.1, on the reverse strand, counting down.
GCCGAGGAGGCTGCCGCCTGCGTCAAGGCCGGCGTGCCCTTCGAGGTCGTCCCGGGCGTCAGCTCGGTGAGCGCCGTGCCGACCTACGCCGGCATCCCGCTCACGACGAGCAGCTCGCGCGGCATCCACGTCATCAGCGCCGGTGAGAAGCTCAAGGACATCAACGTCGCGATCGACCCCGCCGTCACCGTCGTCGTCCTCGGCCAGCCCGACACCCTCGTCGGCACGCTCGAGGCCCTGCGGGCAGCCGGTCGCGCCGACCACACGCCCGTCGCCATCACCGAGCGCGGCACCACCGTGCAGCAGGTGACGATCACGACGACGCTCGCCGAGGTCGCCACGGCGGCCAAGTCGATGCAGTTCCCCGCGCTGGCCGTCGTCGGCGACAACGTGTCACTGCGCGAGAACCTCTCGTGGTTCGAGACCAAGCCGCTCTTCGGCTGGAACGTCCTCGTGCCGCGCACCAAGGACCAGTCCGGTTCGATGGTCCGCCGCCTCGAGCGCTTCGGCGCCCAGGCCACGACGGTTCCGACGATCTCGGTCGAGCCCCCGCGCACCCCGCAGCAGATCGAGCGGGCCGTCAAGGGTCTCGTCACCGGTCGCTACGAGTGGGTCGGCTTCACCTCGGTCAACGCCGTGCGCGCCATCCGCGAGAAGTTCGAGGAGTTCGGCCTCGACGCCCGCTCCTTCGCCGGCCTCAAGGTCGCCGCCGTCGGTGGCGTCACGGCCGATGCCCTGCGCGAGTGGGGCATCAACCCCGACCTCGTCCCCGAGGGTGAGCAGTCCGCCAAGGGGCTCCTCGACGAGTGGCCTCCCTTCGACGACCTGCTCGACCCCATCAACCGGGTCTTCCTGCCGCGCGCCGACATCGCCACCGAGACGCTGGTCGCCGGGCTCCAGGACATGGGCTGGGAGGTGGACGACGTCACGGCCTACCGGACCGTTCGTGCCGCTCCGCCGGCCGCCCACATCCGTGACGCGATCAAGAGCGGCAGCTTCGACGCCGTCGTCTTCACGTCGAGCTCGACCGTGCGCAACCTCGTCGGCATCGCGGGCAAGCCGCACCCGTCGACGGTCATCGCGTGCATCGGTCCGGCGACGGCCAAGACGGCCGAGGAGTGTGGCCTTCGGGTCGACGTCCTCGCGCCGGAGCCGTCCGCGGACGAGCTCGTCGACGCCCTTGCCGACCACGGTCGCTCGCTCGCACTGGCGGCCGAGGAGTCCGGTGAGCAGGCGGTCCGCCCGAGCCAGAAGCGGCCCACCGCTCGTCGTCGCGCCAAGTGATGCACCGCCCTCGTCGGCTGCGTCAGTCGCCGGCGGTGCGGCGCCTCGTCGCGCAGACTCGGCTGCACCCGGCTGAGCTCGTCCTGCCCGTCTTCGTCCGTGAGGGCATCGACGAGCCGCAGCCGATCGAGGCCATGCCGGGCGTCGTCCAGCACACGCTCGACTCGCTCGTCGCCGAGGCGCATCGCTGCGTCGAGGCCGGTCTCGGCGGGATCATGCTCTTCGGCGTGCCCGCGTCCAAGGACGCCACCGGCTCTGGTGCGGACGCCGACGACGGCATCCTCAACGTCGCCCTGCGAGCCGTCGTCGACGCCGTCGGTGACTCGCTCGTCGTCATGGCCGACCTCTGCCTCGACGAGTTCACCGACCACGGCCACTGCGGGGTGCTCGACGCGCAGGGGCGCGTCGACAACGACGCCACCCTCGACCGCTACGCCTCGATGGCGCTGGCCCAGGCCCGCACCGGGGCTCACGTCCTCGGACTCAGCGGGATGATGGACGGCCAGGTGGCGTTCGTGCGCGAGGCGCTCGATTCGGCCGGCTTCACCGACACGATCCTTCTGGCGTATGCCGCGAAGTACACCTCCGCGCTCTACGGCCCGTTCCGCGAGGCGGTGCAGTCGTCCCTGGAAGGTGACCGGGCGGCATACCAGCAGGATCCGGCGAACGCGACCGAAGCGGCACGCGAGATCGAGCTCGACCTCGCCGAGGGCGCCGACATCATCATGGTCAAGCCGGCCCAGACCCACCTCGACATCATCGCGATGGCCGCGGAGATGTCACCGGTGCCGGTCGCGGCGTATCAGATCTCGGGGGAGTACTCCCAGATCAAGGCGGCTGCCGAGCGTGGCTGGATCGACGGCGACCGGGCGGTGCTCGAGTCGCTGCTGCACATCCGACGGGCGGGGGCGCAGATCATCCTGACCTACAGCGCCCTGGATGTTGCGCCCCGCCTCCAGGCATAGAACAGCGCCCGCGCGCTGACCGGAGGGGATGGTCAGCGGCGCGGGCGCCGGTTCGAGGCGTGCTGTCTCAGGCCTGCTTGGCGAGCTGCACGTCGATGTTGATCGTGATCTTGTCGGAGACGAGCACGCCGCCACCCTCGACCGCGGCGTTCCAGGTGAGGCCCCAGTCCTTGCGGTTGACGGTCGTCGTGGCCTCGAAGCCGGCCTTGGTGTTGCCCCACGGGTCCTGGCCCACGCCACCGAAGTCGACGTCGAAGCTGACCGGCTGGTGACGTCCTTGATGGTGAGGTCGCCGGTGAGGGTCGCGCCGTCGAAGGACGTCGAGACGAAGTGCATGGTGGGGAACTGCTCGGCGTCGAAGAAGTCGGCGCTCTTGAGGTGGGCGTCGCGGTCGGCGGTGCCGGTCTCGACCGAGGCGATCTGCGCGGTCACGTCGACCACGGACTGCGTGACGTCCTCGGCGATCTCGACGGTGCCAGAGACCTCGCGGAAGTAGCCGCGGACCTTGCTGACCATGAGGTGGCGGGCGACGAAGCCGACCTCGGTGTGCGTGGGGTCGATGGCCCAGGTGCCGGCGGGGATCTGCAACTCGGTGGTGGCGCTCATGCGAAGACTCCTTGAAGAATGGGGGGCGGGGTGCCTGTCGGTTGGTCCAACGGGGCCAGCCTCGTAGATATTTCAACAAACTACAACCTTTTTCGGGTGAACAGCAGGTCAGAACTTCGTCAAGCGTTCGCTAACCTGTGAGCGTGGCCGCCTTGGAGATCCCCGCGACCCGCTGGCTGACTCAACAAGAACAACAGGCCTGGCGGGCCTATCTGCGGGCCCATCGCGAGCTCCAGGTGGCCCTGGACCGTGACCTCACCGACTTCGGCCTGAGCCTTCCAGAGTACGAACTGCTCTCGATGCTGTCCGAGCAGGACGGCGACCGGGCCCGCATGTCCGTGCTCGCTGACCTCGTCGTGCAGAGTCGCAGCCGCGTCACCCACACGGCCAAGCGCCTCGAGCAGCGCGGCTGGGTGCGCCGCGAGCCGACTCCCGAGGACGGCCGGGGCGTCGCTCTCGCCCTCACGCCCGACGGTCGACGCATGGTCGAGAACGTCGCCCCCGTGCACGTCGACTCGGTGCGTTCCAACTTCATCGACCTGCTGACCCACGAGCAGCTCAGCGCTCTCCACGACGCGTTCGCCGAGGTGCGTGCTCACCTCGTCCCCGGTGCCCGGGCGGACGACGAGATCCACTGAGGCGGACAATGGACGCATGACGTCCAGCCCCACCTCTGCCTCGCCACCCACCTCCGACGCGCCCGCCTCCGCGGCCCTGCTCGAGCGCGCCACCCGGGTCATCCCCGGCGGCGTGAACTCGCCGGTGCGCGCCTTCCGCGCCGTCGGTGGCACCCCGCGCTTCATCGCGTCGGCGCAGGGTCCGTGGCTGACCGACGTGGACGGCAAGCGCTACGTCGACCTGCTCTGCTCGTGGGGGCCGATGATCCTCGGCCACGCCCACCCCGACGTGCTCGAGGCCGTGCGCACTGCCGCCGCCAAGGGCTTCTCCTTCGGCACCCCCAGTGAGAACGAGCTGCTCCTCGCTGAGGAGATCGTCGCCCGCATCGAACCGCTCGAGCAGGTCCGCCTCGTCTCGTCCGGCACCGAGGCGACGATGAGCGCCATCCGCCTGGCCCGCGGTGTGACGGGCCGCTCCGTCATCGTGAAGTTCGCCGGCTGCTACCACGGCCACGTCGACGCGCTCCTGGCCGCGGCCGGCTCCGGTCTCGCGACCCTCGCCCTGCCCGACTCCGCTGGCGTGCCCAGCGAGATGACGGCCGACACGATCGTCCTGCCCTACAACGACGTCCCCGCCCTCGAAGCCGTCTTCGCGGCCCGCGGCAACGAGATCGCCGCCGTCATCACCGAGGCCGCCGCCGGCAACATGGGCGTCGTCCCGCCCGCACCCGGCTTCACCGAGGCCCTGCGCCGCGTCACCACCGAGCACGGCGCCCTGCTCGTCTCCGACGAGGTCATGACCGGCTTCCGCTGCAGCAAGGCCGGTTGGTACGGACTCGAGGGCCCGTATGCCGCCGGCGCACCCGACATCTTCACCTTCGGCAAGGTCATGGGTGGCGGTTTTCCTGCGGCCGCCTTCGGCGCCAGCACCGAGATCATGAGCCACCTCGCGCCCCTCGGCCCGGTCTACCAGGCCGGCACGCTCAGCGGGAACCCTGTCGCCACCGCCGCCGGGCTCGCCACCCTCAAGGGCTGCACCGACGAGCTCTACCCCCGCCTCGAGGCCACGGCGCGCACCATCGCCGACGCCGCCAGCGCGGCCCTCGCCGCCGAGGGCGTTGCCCACACCGTGCAGTGGGCCGGCTCGATGTTCTCCGTCTTCTTCCGGGACGGAAGCGTCACGAACTATGACGAAGCACGAGACCAGGACACCGCGGCATACGGACGCTTCTTCCACTCCATGCTCGACCAGGGAGTGCACCTGCCGCCGAGCGCGTTCGAGGCCTGGTTCGTCAGTGGATCGCACGATGACGAGGCGATCGGACAGGTCGTCGAGGCCCTGCCCGCAGCGGCTCGGGCCGCCGCCACTGCCGGTTGATCGAACCCTCAGGTTCGTTTGCGACAATCGGTCACATGACCTCGCCTGCCCCGACCGCTGACCGCACGGTCGTGCACCTCGTGCGGCACGGCGAGGTCCACAACCCCGACCGCATCCTCTATGGCCGGCTCGCCGACTTCCACCTCTCGGACCTGGGTCGCGAGATGGCCGACCTCGTCGCGAGCCACCTCTCCGACCACGACATCACCCACGTCATCTCGAGCCCGCTCGAGCGCGCGCGTGAGACCGCGGCCCCCATCGCCGCGACGCACGACCTCGAGATCGAGCTCGACGAGCGGGCGCTCGAGGCCGAGAACGCGTTCGAGGGGCGGGCCGTGGCTGGCGGCAAGGGCATCTTCCGCGACCCCAAGCTGTGGAAGCTCATGGTCAACCCGATGCGTCCGTCGTGGGGCGAGCCCTACGTCGACCTCGCGGCGCGGATGCAGGCCGCCGTCGACTCGGCGCGCGACCTGGCTCGCGGCCACGAGGCCGTCATCGTGTCGCACCAGGCGCCGATCTGGATGCTGCGTCTGGCCATCGAGGGTCGCCGCTTCGTCCACGACCCGCGCAAGCGTGAGTGCACCCTCGCGTCGCTCACCTCCTTGACCTACCGCGGCGACGAACTCGAGTCGCTCGCCTACAGCGAGCCCGCCGCGGCTCTCCTTCCCCTCGCCCACTCGGGAGCCGGTGCATGAGCCGTCGAACCATCCGGTATGCCGTGTGGCGCCGCGCTGCCGTCGTCCTCACCGCTGTCGGTGCGCTTCTTGCGCTCGGAGCCTGCAGCTCCGATCCGAACTCGATCGCGGAGCAGGCCAAGCAGGGCGACCAGAAGGGCTACATCGCCGGAGACGGTGCGATCGAGCAGATCCCCGTCGACAAGCGCCTGAAGCCCATCACCCTCGAGGGCAAGACCCTCGACGGCAAGGACTGGTCGAGCACGTCCGTGCGCGGCAAGGACATCGTCGTCATCAACATGTGGGCCTCATGGTGCGGGCCGTGCATCAAGGAGATCCCCGAACTCGAGAAGGTGTGGACCGGGCTGCAGGCCGCCGACAAGCCGGTGCAGTTCATGGGGATCAACTTCCGTGAGGGCCCCGAGCGCGGTGCCGCCCTGGCCGCCAGCCAGAAGATGACCTATCCCAGCCTCACCGACAAGCCGGGCACGCTCCTGCTCGCCTTCGGTCGCCAGGCGCCGACGAACACGCCGTCCACGCTCATCCTCGATCGCGAGGGCCGGGTCGCTGCCCGGGCCAACGGTCCCGTCACCGCGACGACGCTCCAGGGCCTCATCGACGACGCTCTCAAGTCCTGACCCGCCCCTGATGACCGACACGATCGCCTCTGGAGCCCTGCCGCTCGCCGTCCTCGTGGCGGCGCTCGCGGGGCTCGTGTCGTTCGCGTCGCCGTGCGTGCTGCCCCTCGTGCCGGGGTTCCTCGGCTACGTCACGGGGCTGAGCGACACGGCGCTGGAGCAGCGGTCGCGCGGTCGGATGGTGCTCGGGGCCGCCCTGTTCGTCCTCGGCTTCGCCGCGGTCTTCGTCCTCGGATCGATCTTCATCGCCACCCTGGGCGCCTCGCTCACCCTGCACCGGGAACTGCTGATGCGCATCGGGGGAGTGGTCGTCATCCTCATGGGCCTCGTCTTCCTCGGCATTGGCGCAGGTGCGGGTTCGCAGCGTCAGTTCGGGCCCACGTGGCGCCCGCGCGCCGGGCTCCTCGGGGCGCCGGTCCTCGGTGCCGTCTTCGGTCTCGGCTGGGCACCCTGCACCGGCCCGACCCTCGCCGCGGTGCTGACCCTGTCGGCCTCGACCACGAACCCGAGTACGGGTCGAGCGGTCGTCCTGGCGACGGCATACGCGCTGGGTCTGGGAGTCCCGTTCATCCTCGCGGCGGCCGGGATCGAAAGGTTCGGGGCTGTGTCCGGATGGGTGCGGCGCCACCACCGCGTCGTGCAGTACGTCGGTGGCGGACTGCTCATCGTCGTCGGACTGCTGCTGCTCACCGGGGTCTGGGAGGACCTCACCGTGTGGCTGCGTGCTGAGCTCGTGTCCGGCTTCCAGGTGGTGATCTGATGAGTCTGTCGACCCAACCCAACGACCCCCGTCGCGACGACGACATCACCCAGCCCAAACTGGGCACGCTCGGGCTGCTTCGGTTCGGCTGGCGCCAGCTGACGTCGATGCGCACGGCCCTGTTCCTGCTGCTGCTCCTCGCCGTCGCGGCCCTGCCCGGATCGATCTTCCCGCAGCGCTCCATCGACGCCGTGCGGACCGCTGACTGGATCGCGCGCCACGAGACGGCCGGCCCGATCCTCGACAGGATCGGCCTCTTCGAGGTCTATGCCGCGCCGTGGTTCGCCGCGATCTACCTGCTGCTGCTGGTGTCGCTCGTCGGCTGTGTCCTGCCGCGCTCCAAGATCCACTGGAAGGCCATGCGGTCTCAGCCGCCGAAGGCGCCAAAACGGTTGGAGCGACTGGCTGCTCACGAGTCAGTGACCTTCGACGGAACGCCCGACGAGGTCCTGGACGACGTCCGCGCGGCGCTCAAGGGCGCACGCTTCCGCATCCACTCGCACGACGACACCACGGTCTCCGCCGAGAAGGGCTACCTCAAGGAGACCGGCAACCTCTTCTTCCACCTCGCGCTCATCGGCGTCATCCTCGGCATGGCCTGGGGGCACCTCATGGGGTGGAAGGGCGACGTCATCCTCCCCGTGGGCGAGACGTTCGCGAACACAGCGGCGCGCTTCGACACCCTCAGCCCGGGCCCGCTCGTGGACACCGCCAACTTCGCTCCGTTCACCATGAAGCTCACCCAGTTCGACGCCGTGTTCGAGACCGACGTCAAGGGCAAGGGCCAGTTCGGCTCCCCGCGGGACTTCACGGCGCACGTCGACTTCACCAAGGAGCCGGGCGCCAAGGTCGAGAAGAAGGTCATCCGCGTCAACGGGCCCCTCGAGACCGGCAGTGGCACGGCCTTCCTCCTCGGCAACGGCTACGCGCCGCACATCACCGTCAAGGACGCCGCGGGCAAGGTGACCTACTCCGAGGCGACGCCGTTCCTCGCCCAGGACAACAACTACAACTCGGTCGGGGCGGTCAAGGTCGCCGGTGCCGGGCCCGCCGGCAAGCAGCTCGGGTTCGCCGGGCTCTTCCTCCCGACGGCAGTCCTCGACGACCAGGGACCGCGCTCGGTGTTCCCCGATGCGCTCGAGCCGGCGCTCGCGCTGTCGGCCTTCGAGGGGACGCTCTTCCCGGGCGGGCGGCCTCAGTCGGTCTACTCGCTCGACACGGCCGAGATGACCCAGCTCAAGAACAAGGCCGGCACCGACCTCCTGCGCATCTGGCTCACGCCCGGTCAGACCTACACGCTGCCCGGTGGTCAGGGCTCGATCACCTTCGACGGTGTCGAGCGCTTCGCCGGCATCTCGATCCGCAACGACCCCGGCAAGGAGCTCACCCTGGGGTCCGCCCTCGTGGCCCTGCTGGGACTCATCCTGTCGCTGACGATCCGTCGGCGCCGGCTCTTCGTGCGGGTCTCGCCCGCTGACGAGGAGGGCCGTACCGTAGTGAGCATCGGCGGCCTGGCCAAGGACGACGACGAGGGCATGGGCGAGCAGCTCGAAGGTGTCCTCACGCGACTGAAGGAACGACGCACGTGACCCACGAGACCATGGCGAACTACGCCAACCTCAGCCTGTACTCCGCGATGGCGGTCCTCACCCTTTCCATGCTCGGGTATGCCGCGTACCTCGCTGGGTGGCTTCCCGCCCGTGACGCTGCGGCCAAGTCCGTGGACGCGCGGAGGTGGCCGCCGAGGATCGCGAGCTCGTCTCTGCTGGTGTCGGCTCCGTGTCTGGTGGCGTCGCGCCCGAGGCCGGGGTGGCGACGAGCACCGAGTCGGAGGTGCCGCTGCGGGCCCGCAAGGCCGGTGGCATCGCCCAGACCCTGGCGCTGCTCGGCACGGTGCTGCTCTTTGCCTCGGCCGCCCTGCGCGGGTGGTCGGTGGAGCGCTGGCCCCTGGGCAACATGTTCGAGTTCGGCGTCGCCGCCTCGCTGTTCACGATGATGGTCTTCGTCATCGCCGGAAGGCGCCGGGACCTGCGCTGGCTCGGCGTCTTCGTCGTCGCCCCGGTGCTCATCCTGCTCGGGCTCGCCAACACCGTCTGGTACACCGAGGCCGCCGAGCTCATGCCGTCGCTCAAGAGCGTCTGGCTGGTCATCCACGTCACCGTCGCGACCATCTCGGTGGGCCTGTTCGCGGTGGGGGCGACCGTCGCCCTGCTCTACCTGGCCAAGGACCGCTTCGGCGAGGGCCACGGCGGGTTCCGCGTCCTGCGAGCGCTGCCCGACTCACGCGCCCTCGAGCGCTTCGCCTACTCGCTGCACATCATCGCGTTCCCGCTGTGGACGTTCACCCTCATCGCCGGTGCCATCTGGGCCCGGCAGGCCTGGGGTTCCTACTGGAACTGGGACCCCAAGGAGGTCTGGACGTTCATCATCTGGGTCGTCTACGCGGCATACCTGCACGCTCGGGTGACCCGCGGCTGGCGACGTCAGTCGGCCTCGTGGGTCGCGGTCGCCGGGTTCGCCTGCATCATCATCAACTACGCCGTCGTCAACGTGTACTTCGTCGGCCAGCACTCCTACTCGGGCCTCTGACATGGCGATGGTGCGCTACCTCATCCTGAGGACGATGGTCTTCATCGGCTGCCTGTCGGCGGTCTGGCTGCTCGGCCTGCGTGATCGCGAGGAGCAGTTCCTCGCTGTCATCATCGCCGCCGTGGCGTCGATGGCGATCTCGGCGGTCGTGCTCAAGCCGTTCCGTCAGAAGGCCTCGGCCGCGATCGCCGAGCGCGTGGACCAGCGCATCGTGCGCAAGCGCGAGACCAGCGTGGACGAGCTCGCCGAGGACGCCGAGATCGAGCGCCCCAGCGCAGCGCACCCGGCCAGCACCAACCCCGCCACCGACCACGGCAGCGACTCCGACTTCCGCTAACGGCCCGGGTCATTGGACATGCAGTGGGTCTCCCCGGAGGCCGCTCTCACGTTCAGCCCGGGCCTGTAGCCCGGCCAAACCTGGCGCACTGCATGTCCGTTGGTGCGCCTGCTGAGTGAAGCGTCAGGCGAGGGCGCGGGAGACGAGGATGCCGACGAAGACGGCCACGGCATACGCAAGTTCGTATTTGCCGGTGGAGCCGAGCACGGGCACGAGGCTTCGACCCTGCGCGCCACCCATGACGACCTTGACGGCGCCCGCGATGACCACGATGCGCGAGCAGGCCGAGCAGCGCCCAGATGTCCCAGATCGCCATGACGCCGAGGGCGATGCAGGCTCACGAGGATGAGGCCGAGCCACAGCCGGCGCGTGCCCTTGTCGCCGAGGCGCACGGCGAGGGTGTTCTTGCCCGACTCGGTGTCGCTGGGGATGTCGCGCAGGTTGTTGACGACGAGGATCGCGGACGCGATGGCGCCGACGCCGACCGCGGCTGCGAGACCGAACCATGAGAGGGTGCCGACCTGCGCATACATCGTGCCGAGCGTGGCGACGAGTCCGAAGAAGACGAAGACGAACACCTCGCCGAGGCCGCGGTAGCCGTAGGGCTTGTCGCCGCCGGTGTACTTCCACGCTGCGATGATCGACGCGGCGCCGAGAGGCAGCAGCCACCACGCCTCGGCGATGGCGACGAGTGCGAGGCCGGTGATCGCGGCGAACCCGAACGTCAGGAACGCCGCCGCCTTGACGCTCTCGGGGCGGGCGAGCTTCTGCCCGACGAGGCGCACCGGTCCGACGCGCGCGTCATCGGTGCCGCGGATGCCGTCGGAGTAGTCGTTGGCGTAGTTCACGCCGATCTGCAGGGCGAGCGAGACGACGGCCGCGAGGATCGCGATCGCGTAGCCCGGCTCCGAGTGCTGGGCGGCCGCGGCCGTGCCGATGACGACGGGAGCAACGGCAGCAAAGAGGGTGCGAGGGCGCGCGCCGGCGACCCACTGTTCGAACGTGGCCATGCGGTTTGCCTAGAGTCCTTTGAGGAAGTCGGGGTCGTCGTCCGGTCCGCGAGTCTGCTGACGCGGCGGGGTCCTCTTGGGGCGACCAGCCACGAGCCAGGCGATCGACCCGGCGAACGGGAAGAGAAGGATGACGAACACCCACACGAGCTTGGGGAGACCACGCACCTGGTGGTCATCGCTCTGGACGCATTCGACGACGCAATAGATCGACAACGCGAGGGCGATGAGCAGGGGCAGGAAGCGGAGCACGTGCTCATTCTCCCATGGTCTCGAACAAGGCTCGGATGGCAGCGCGATCGGGCTTGCCGGGCCCTCGCACGGGGATCGTGGGCACCTCGCGGACCGCTCGTGGCAGGGCGTGATCCGGGAGTATGCCGCGCAGCTGCTCGCGCAGTCCGCTCACCGTTGTGGGGTGGCCGGGTGGGCAGTTCGCGTCACGCGTGACGGCGACGGCGATGGCCTCGCCCCACTCGGGGTCGGGGATCCCGACGGCGACGGCCTCGGCGACGCCGTCGAGGCGGGCCACGGCCTCTTCGACGAGACGCGGCGAGACCTTGAGGCCGCCGGTGTTGACGAGGTCGTCGATGCGGCCGTCCACGGCGAGGCGCCCGTCGTCACTGAGGTGGCCAACGTCGTCGGTGCAGAAAGACGTGCCCGCGGCCGGGAAGCGTGGGGAAGGCAGCGACAGTGCGGGCGGGGTCGCCGAGGTAGCCGTGCGCGAGGGTGTCGCCGGCGAGGTGGATCCGGCCGTCCTGGTCGAGCAGGACCTCGGTCCCGTCGAGGGGCTGACCGTCGTAGACGCAGCCGCCAGCCGTCTCGCTCATGCCATAGGTCGTGACGGCGGTGACGCCTGCGGCTGCGGCGCGGACGAGGAGGTCGGGGTGGGTGGCGGCGCCACCGATGAGGACCGCGGCGAACCGCGCGAGTCGCTCGGTGGCCGCGGCGTCGGTCAACAGCCGGGTGAGCTGGGTGGGGACGAGAGACACGTAGGTCGGCTGCGTCCGTGGTGGGCATGGTGTCCACGGCAGCGGTCCAGGTGGCAGGGGTGAACCCCGCAGATGAGGTCCATGACGTGTGGCTTGGTGCCCGCGACCAGCGATCGGAACAGCACCTGGAGTCCGGCGATGTGGTGACCGGGCACCGTCAGCAGCCACTGGCCGGGGCCGCTGAGTCGCGCGTGCGTCGAGTCGATGCTGGCGCGCAGGGCTCGTGCCCCGACCATGGCCAACTTGGGGGCGCCCGTCGATCCAGACGTCCCCACGACCACGGCGAGGTCTCTGGGAAGGGTGCCCGCATCGTGAGGTGGGAGGACCGGGGGAGGTGACCCTGCGGCATACGGGGCAAGGGGGTGACCGCCCTCGAGCGCGCGGGCGAGGCGCGGCAGGACGTCGAGCACAGCGGCGCCGGCGGGGACGGCGAGCGGCTCGATCCTCATGCGGTCACTCTAGGCAGCGCGCGCCATCGTGAGGATGATGGGCGGATGGACCCTGAGTTCGCGGCATACCTCGAACGTGTCCGGGCGCACCGAGCCGAGCTGGGTGAGTCACTGGCCGCGCTCGATGCTGCGCTGGCCCTGCCTCTGGGATTGGGGGTGCTGTGGCGGCGGCGGGTTCGGGCTGCGTTGACCGAGTTGGAGCACGACCTGCGCGACCACCGCGCCATCACCGAGGAACCGGGCGGCCTGTATGCCGACGCCGTGGCTCGGGCGCCTCGCCTCGCCTCCGTCTCCAAGGTCCAGATGGACGAGCACCTCGACTTCGTCGAGATCGTCCAGCGCTTGCTGGGGGAGCGCGACGACGGGCTCGAGAGCGCGGAAGCCGTTGCGGCACACCGGGAAACGGCCACGGAGCTCGTCGGGCGGATCGTCCGTCACCGGCAGCGCGGCGCTGACCTGATCTATGAGGCCTACGAGGTCGACATCGGCGGTTCCGGCTGAGTGGTCGGGTTCTAGGCTGCGGGCATGACGACCGACGCTGACTCCTTGCCGGCCTGCCCGAAGTGCGGATCTGAGTACACCTACGAGATGGGTGCCCTGCTTGTCTGCCCCGAGTGCGCGCACGAGTGGTCGCCCACCGAAGCGGAGGAGGCGGCCGAGGCTGCGCTGATCAAGGACGCGGTCGGCAATGTCCTGGCTGACGGGGACACCGTGACGGTCATCAAGGACCTCAAGATCAAGGGATCGTCGAGCGTGGTCAAGGTCGGCACGCGCGTGAAGAACATCCGCCTCGTCGACGGGGTGGGCGACCACGACATCGACTGCAAGATCGACGGCGTCGGCCCGATGCAGCTCAAGTCATCGGTCGTGAAGAAGGTCTGAGCGAGTCCGGCGGGCGCTTGGGGTCAGCGGCGGGGCGCGGTGAGGGCGACCAGGAACTGGCCGCCAGCAGGGTCGATCGCGGTCGAGAGCATTCAGGCTCGGAGCGAGTCGGGACATCCGGTCGACAAGCCAGGTGGCGGTCTCCTCTGCATCGGACTTGGTCGAACACCGGCCGACCACCTCTCGGCCACCCTTACGACTGAGTCGATCGACCACCCCGATCAACGGCGCGGGATCGCCGACGACGAGGTGGCTCGGCCACGGGACCACCGCGGTGACCGCGCCCTTCCTGGTGTTGCAGCCCCGGTGCGCGAGCCGTTCGACGGGGTCGCTGGAGGATGCGCGGGAGGCCTTGCCCTTGGCGGCCGAGACCCGGCTGTCCACGCTCGGTCCGCGCGGGTCGTTCACCGACATCTGGGCGTCGACAGGTTCGTCACACAGCCAGCACCGCCAGCCGTCGCGCTCGGCGATGTCGTCCAAGAGGCTCATGGGTGGAGTGTAGGAGCGGCGGCCTCAACACCTGCCACCCATCAGAAGTACCAGGGAAAGGGAGACCAGTCCGGGTCGCGCTTCTCGAGGAACTGGTCGCGTCCTTCGACGGCTTCGTCGGTCATGTACGCCAGGCGCGTCGCCTCGCCCGCGAAGACCTGCTGGCCCATGAGCCCGTCGTCGACGAGGTTGAACGAGAACTTGAGCATGCGCTGGGCCTGGGGTGACTTCGACATGATCTCGCGGGCGACCTGGAGGGCGTCGGCCTCGAGCTCGGCGTGCGCGCTGACGATGTTGACAGCGCCCATGCGGTGCATGTCGTCGGCCGTGTAGGTGCGGCCGAGGAAGAAGATCTCGCGGGCGAACTTCTGCCCGACCATTTTCGCGAGGTAGGCCGAGCCGTAGCCGCCGTCGAACGAGCCCACATCGGCATCGGTCTGCTTGAAGCGGGCGTGCTCCCGCGAGGCCATGGTCAGGTCGCAGACGACGTGGAGCGAGTGACCACCGCCGGCCGCCCAACCGTTGACGAGGGAGATGACGACCTTGGGCATCGTGCGGATGAGGCGCTGCACCTCGAGGATGTGAAGGCGGCCGCCCTCGGCCTTGACCCGCCGCTCGTCGACACCAGCGGCGGTCACGTCATCGGTGCCCTCCGCGGCGTACTGGTAGCCCGAACGCCCGCGGATGCGCTGGTCGCCTCCGGAGCAGAACGCCCACTTGCCCTCGCTGCCGGTACCCGACGGCCCCGGGCCGTTGCCGGTGAGGAGGACGACGCCGACGTCGGAGCTGCGGCGCGCGTGGTCGAGGGCACGGTAGAGCTCGTCGACGGTGTGCGGGCGGAAGGCGTTGAGCACCTCGGGCCGGTCGAACGCGATGCGCACCGCACCCAGGCCCTTGGCCCGGTGATAGGTGATGTCGGTGAACTCGAAGCCCTCGACCTCGTCCCATGCCGTCGGGTCGAACGTCTCACTCACACCATCGATCGCAGTCACGTGTCGGAGCCTAACGTCGCCTCCGCTGACGGCTCCCCGAGGATCGTGACGTCGAGGTCCGCGAAGCGTCGGAAGCCACGGTCGTAGGTCGCGAAGCGTGCCCCCAAGGATTGAGCCTGAGCGGCCAGCCAAACATCACTGAGGTCAGACCCACGCATCCCCAGGCGCAGGACCAGATCATGGAAGAGACCCCACGCTGCCGGCATGGAAGGAGCAGGCAGGGCGGCCGGTGCGCCGCGGACGGCCGCGCAGAAGGCCAGGGCCTCGTCAGGGCGCAGGGGATTCGACATGAGTCGTCGATGGGTCACGATCCGGGTCGTGCTCACCAGGGTCGACTCGAGAACTGCGACGGTCTCGGCCCCGCCGAGAGCCGCCTCGAGCACGCGTCGCGCCTCGTCGTGGTGCTCGCAGGTCCGGTCGATCGCATAGACGAAGACATTGACGTCGAAGGCAATCACGCGAGGGGCTCGTTGTCGCCCAGCGCCTCGGCCACGGCTTCCTTGTCCAGAAGGTCGATCTTGAGGCCGCCGCCGTCAAACGTGGGAAGGGCGAAGTCCACTCGTGCCGCGGACCGGCCGCGCACGAGATGTTCGCGCAGGGCCGTTTCCAAGACGCTGCTCACGGTCCGGTTGTCGCGCGCAGCCTCGAGACGAGCGGCCTTGAGCAGGTCGTCAGGGATGGTCACCGTCGTTCGCATGACATCAGTGCATCATGGGCCCGCATCACGATGCAATGCCCTGTGGATAACTCGCCGTCACGGGCGGCGACTTCTGGCACCGTTCGACATCCGGTCGGCGCCCGCCGTCCGCAACATTGCCGGAGGTGCATGCATGAACGACAACATCCTGAGCTTCGACCGGGATAGGTACACCGAGTCCCATTGGGGCGCCCGCGCGGACGACTACTACGACCACGACGACTACGGCATTCGTGATCTCGGGGAGTACACAGAGATCGTCGTCATGGATGGCCGCGTCATGGACGTGCGCACGCATCGGGCGGGAGGCAGCGAATACGAGTGCGCGGCCCTGGAGCTTGGCCGTGGCCGACCGACCGTGCCCGTCGCTCCGCCAGCTCCGCCCGCTCCTGCAAAGCACGAGCAGATCCTCACGTGGCTCTCCCTCGTCGTCGGTGGTGAGGAGCGACTCAAAGCCCTCGACGTCCGGCCGCTGCCGAGCGAGGACCTCGAGCTGACCGGGCTCAGCGACGACATTCATTTGAGGCTGACCTCGATCGACCGCGAACTCACTCGCGTCACCGAACTTGTCCTCGGACCCGAGGTGCGAACAGCTGCGCGTCGTCTTCTCGTGAGGGCGGTCGCGGCGCAGCCAGCGCTCCTTCGGGGTGTTGCCGGCGACGAGGTCATGGCGTGCGCCGCGTTGACCGCCGTCGCCAAGGCCAACGATCTCGTGGGTCAGGGGCGCGTCGTGCCCGTCACGCTGCTGCGCACCCTCTTCAACCTGAAGTCGGCACCCAACGACAAGGTGCAGGCGATGACGCGGGCGGTCGCTCCGCAGACTTCTCTCGTGAGTGGGTGGGAGCGACCGATCCTTGATGTCCCCATCCTCGGATCGCCCGACTTCCTGGTCGGCTCCTTCCGGGAGGGTATGACGGTCGCCCGCGACGCGGCGCTCCGCCTCCGGGCGGCAACCCCGGACCAGCTCAGTCCCATACCGGACTGAGTTCCAGCGCCCTCGTCAGCGCTGCCAGGTGTAGTTGTGGGTGCCCTCGGCCTGAGCCAGTTCGTCGGAGACCACCACGAAGTGGGTCACCTCGCCCGTCGGCTCGACGACGACTGCGCCACCCGGATCGACGGTGTCGAGGTGAGCGCGCAGGGCCTGCTCGGCGAAGTCGTTCCACGTCAGGCCAGCACTCTTGGCGTAGCCGCGGGCCTGCTTGAGGAGGGCTGAGTCGATGCTGATCGTGGTTTGCATGCCTCCATGGCACCCCACCGGGCCAGCCTTGGCAAGGGAGGAGCGCGGGCTAGGTTTGCGCCATGGCCCCATCGCTGACCGATCCCTCGCTGGACGACGTGCTCGCCAGTCTGCGTGTGGTCTCGATCCCGATGCGGGTGAAGTTCCGCGGAGTGACCGAGCGGGAGGTCGCACTCATCGAGGGGCCAGCCGGGTGGGGCGAGTTCGGTCCCTTCCTCGAGTACGCACCGCTGGAGGCCAGTCGTTGGTTGGCGGCAGCCGTGGAGGCGGCGTGGCAGGGATGGCCCGTGCCACGCCGCGACTTCGTGCCGGTCAACGCGACCGTCCCTGCCGTCGCTCCCGACGCGGTTCCCGGTGTCCTGCAACGTTTCCCGGGCACGACAACGGCCAAGGTCAAGGTCGCCGAGCGCGGACAGACAACAGACGATGACGTATGCCGGGTTGCTGCGGTTCGCGATGCCATGGGACCTTCCGCTCGGGTCCGGATCGACGCCAATGGCGCCTGGGACGTCGCCACGGCGACGGACGTGCTCCGGCGGCTCGCGGCCTACGACATCGAATATGCGGAGCAGCCCTGTGCGACCGTCGAAGAACTGCGGGACCTGCGAATTGCGCTGGCGCGCAGCGGAATCGACATCCCTGTCGCGGCTGACGAGTCGATCCGCAAGGCCGAGGACCCGATGCGCGTGCGCGACCTCGAGGCCGCCGACCTCATCGTCATCAAGGCCGCACCGCTGGGGGGAGTGCGCCGCGCCCTCGAGATCGTCGCCGAGTGCGGTCTGCCTGCCGTCGTGTCATCCGCTCTCGACACCAGCATCGGCATGGCAGCGGGGGTGGCGCTCGCGGCCGCGCTCCCGCAACTGGACCACGCTTGCGGGCTCGGCACCGTCGCCCTCCTCGACGGCGACGTCACCACGGACTCGCTCGTGCCGGTCGACGGTGCCCTTCCCGTGCGTCGGGTCTCCGCCGACCCCGAGCTGCTCGACCGTTGGGCCGCGTCGCCCGAGCGCGTCCAGTGGTGGCGCGAGCGGGTCGTTGCAGCCTGGGAGATCTGCATGATCGACGTGCGCTGGATGTGGGCGTTCCTCGACACGGTCGAGGAGCGATGCCGATGCCTCAGAAACGTTCTGGCACAGCGTGACTCGCACCGAGATCTCGCCGCGACGTGGTGAGCGAGGCGAGTTCGCGACGCTGCTCCCGGAGCGTGGGGATGCATGGGTCAAGGTCCAACGCGTCATCGAGGGCGGGGGCGTCCACCTCGACCTCGACGTCGACCAACCGCTCGCCGAGGTCGCAGCCGAAGCCGCCCGGCTCGGGGCCACCGAGGTCGCCCGTCACGACGACGTCATCGTCATGACTTCGCCCGGCGGCTTCACCTTCTGCCTCACGTCGTGGTCCAACGCCGGCTCACCGACGACCCAGATCCGCGACGACGAACTCGACCTGCTCGACCAGGTCTGCCTCGACGTTCCGAGTGACCTGTATGCCGGTGAACTCGACTTCTGGGAGCAGCTCACCGGCTGGCCACGGCGAGCCGGAGCGCTCCCGGAGTTCACGTCGCTGACGCGACCGGACGGCATACCCGTCCGGTTGTTGTTCCAGAAGCTCGGCGAGCCGACCGGCCCGGTGCACGGGGCACTTCGACTTCGCCTGCCGCGACCGCGCCGCCAGTCGAGAGATCCACGTGACGGCCGGCGCGAGCGTCGTCTCGGAGCACGAGTTCTGGACGGTCATGCGCGATCCCGTTGGGCGCATCTACTGCCTCACTCACCGCCTGCCCTGACCGATTGCGTCCCCGGGCGGCCCCTGCGCGGTTAGCGTGGCGCGCAACCGGTGTGGACGGAGAGTCGATGACGACCAAGGACCTCAGGGGCCGACGCAATGCGCTCGAGCGAGCCCGCGAGGAGTGGGCGGAGCGGCGCAGCACGGGGACCGAAGGCGTGCCCGACACCATCGTCGAGAGCTGGAACCGCAGCGCCGATCACGTCCCGGACAGCGTCACCGAGGCGCCCATGGATGACCCCGATCAGACGCAGGCGGCGTTCGAGGAGTCACCGCTCCACGTTGCTGTCGGACAGCTCGAGAACGAGCTGCGCCGGGTCGCGGAGGACGGCGACCTCGTCGTCGCGGTGACCGACCGGGACACCCGGCTGCTCTGGACCTACGGCGGGCGGGTCATGCGGCGCAAGGCCGAGCGGGTGAACTTCGTCGTCGGCGGTCGCTGGGACGAGGGCAGCGTCGGCACCAATGCGCTGTCGCTCGCGCAGCAGACGGGCAGGACGCAGACGGTCTTCTCGGCCGAGCACTACGCGCCGATCGTGCACAACTGGGTCTGCTGGGCAGCGCCCGTGCGCGACCTCGCCACGGGCGAGCAGCTCGGCGTCCTCGACCTCTCGACGACGTGGGACCGCACGCACCCCATCGGGGCCGCCACCGCCACTGCACTCGCGTCCCTGCTCGAGCGCGAGATCCCGCGCGCGGGAGTCGGCAGCGGATCCGTCCAGCCCAGCAGTGGGCTCGTGCTGCGGGTTCTCGGCGCGGCCGAGGCGCACGTCGACGGTGTCCGGCTCCTGCTCACCCGGCGGCAGAGCGAGATCCTCGCGATCCTCGCCCTCCACCCCGAAGGCCTGAGCCTCGATGCCCTGCATGCTGCGCTCTACGGCGATGCCCGAGTCTCTGCATCGACTCTCAAGGGCGAGGTGTCGCAGCTGCGGCAGGCCCTGGGCGGACGGCTGACGTCGCGTCCGTATCGCCTCGACCTTCCCGTGACCTGCGATGCCCTTGACGTGATGCGCGCGGTCCGCAGCGGGGACGTGGACGGTGCGGTGACGGCATACGGAGGAGATCTCATGCCCGGGCACGGAGTCGCCCGAGCTCACCTCGACCGGCGACTACCTCGCGGTGGCCGTTCGCGAGTCCCTCCTCGCTGACCCGCGCCCGGACGTCGTCGTCCGCTACGCCCGCGCCGTGCCCTACGACACCGAGGTCGTCGAACGCGCGCTGGCCGTGCTCGGGGACCGGCCGCACCCGGCGCGCGCCGAACTCATCGCCATCCACGCGACCAACCTCTGACCCGACCAACCTCTGACCAACCCACGCCGACCTAGCGTCCGCAGCAGGTGGTGACGCACTGGCGCGTCGCCTCAAGGACAAGGAGGTCCGGTCATGGTGTTTGCACCCCCCAATGCGGACGGCTCGAAGGTGATTCTGCCGTCGCAGCTCGACAACTTCATCGGCGGCAAGTGGGTCCCAGCCCAGGACGGCGAGACGTTCGAGGACATCTCGCCCGTCGACGGCAAGGCGTTCGTCACGGTGGCCCGCAGCAAGGCAGCCGACGTCGACGCCGCCGTCCAGGCCGCGACGGACGCCAAGGACGCATGGGGTCGCACGTCGACGACCGAGCGGAGCAACATCCTGCTCAAGATCGCCGACCGGCTGGAGCAGCACCTCGAGGAGCTCGCCGTCCTCGAGGCCTGGGAGAACGGCAAGCCGGTCCGCGAGACCCTCGCCGCCGACCTTCCGCTGGCGATCGACCACTTCCGCTACTTCGCCGGATGCATCCGCGCGCAGGAGGGCGGAATCTCCGAGATCGACCACGACACGATGGCCTACCACTTCCACGAGCCGCTCGGCGTCGTCGGGCAGATCATCCCGTGGAACTTCCCCATCCTCATGGCGACGTGGAAGCTCGCCCCCGCGCTCGCCGCCGGCAACTGCGTCATCCTCAAGCCGGCCGAGCAGACGCCCGGCGTCGATCCTGCGGGTCGTCGAGATCATCGCCGACCTGCTCCCCGACGGCGTCCTCAACGTGGTCAACGGCTTCGGCGTCGAGGCCGGCAAGCCTCTCGCTTCGCACCCGGGCATCAACAAGATCGCGTTCACCGGCGAGACGACGACCGGGCGGCTGATCATGCAGTACGCCTCGCAGAACATCATCCCGGTCACCCTCGAGCTCGGCGGCAAGAGCCCCAACGTCTTCTTTGCCGACGTCATGGCAGCCGACGACGCGTTCCTCGACAAGGCCCTCGAGGGCTTCACGATGTTCGCGCTCAACCAGGGCGAGGTCTGCACCTGCCCCTCGCGGGCCCTCGTGCAGGAGTCGATCTATGACGAGTTCATGGAGAAGGCCATCGCCCGCGTCAACGCCATCACCGTCGGCAACCCACTCGACCCCAACGTCATGGTCGGCGCGCAGGCGAGCAACGACCAGTACGAGAAGATCCTCAGCTACCTCGACATCGGCAAGCAGGAGGGAGCCAAGGTCCTCACCGGCGGCAACAAGCGCACGGTCGAGGGACTCGAGGGCGGCTACTACATCGAGCCGACCGTCTTCGAGGGTGACAACTCGATGCGCGTCTTCCAGGAGGAGATCTTCGGACCCGTCCTGTCGGTCACGAAGTTCACCGACCGCGACGACGCCCTCCGGATCGCCAACGACACCCTCTACGGGCTGGGAGCCGGCGTCTGGTCGCGAGACACGAACACGGCATACCGGATGGGTCGTGGGATCGAAGCGGGACGCGTGTGGGTCAACTGCTACCACCAGTACCCCGCGCACGCCGCGTTCGGTGGCTACAAGCAGTCCGGCATCGGGCGCGAGAACCACAAGATGATGCTCGACCACTACCAGCAGACCAAGAACCTCCTGGTCAGCTACAGCCCGGACAAGCTCGGGTTCTTCTGAGATGACCGAGCCATCGGTGATGACCCGCGTCGAGCTCACGGACCCTGCCGCCGAGCTCCTCGTGCGACTCGAGCGCATCCACGGTGCGCTGATGTTCCACCAGTCCGGCGGGTGCTGCGACGGGTCATCACCGATGTGCTTCCCGGTCGGCGACTTCATCACCTCGGACGCCGACGTGCTGCTCGGCACGTTGGCGCCCGAGGGCGTGACGCCGATCGAGTTCTGGATGAGCGTCACCCAGTACGAGTACTGGAAGCACACCCACCTCACCGTCGACGTCGTGCCGGGCCGCGGGTCAGGCTTCTCGGTCGAGGCGCCGGAGGGGGTGCGCTTCCTCATCCGGAGCCGGCTCATGACGGAGGAGGAACTCGTCGCGTTCGGTCTGCTCTGACGGACTTCGCGGGTGTCGCCCCGCGGACGTAGGGTCACAGGGTGCCGCTGCTCCTCGACCTCGAACCGCTGCGGAGCAATCCGGACTACAGGCGCCTGTATGCCGGGTTCACCCTGTCGAATGTCGGCTCCCAACTCGCTGTGGTCGCCATCGGACTGCAGGTCTATGACCTGACGCGGTCCACGGCCTCGGTCGGCATCGTCGGGCTGTGCGCCCTCATTCCCCTGGTGATCATGGGGCTCTATGGCGGGACGCTCGTCGACCACTTCGACCGGCGCATCGTCGGGCTCATCGCGCAGTCGGTCGCGTTCCTCGTGAGCATCCTGTGCGCGCTCCAGGCGTGGATGGGCAACACCCAGGTGTGGGTTCTCTATGCGCTCGTCGCCGCGTGGAATGCCGCCTTTGCCGTGTCATCACCGGCACGAACCTCGATCTATCCGCGCATCCTGCGCCGCGATCAGTTGCCGGCAGCCAACGCGCTGTCGGTGTTCGCGATGAACGCGTCGATGACGGTCGGGCCGCTGCTCGCGGGGTTCCTCGTCGACTGGGGTGGCTTCAGGACGGCCTACACCGTCGACGCGATCATCACCACCGCTGCACTGTGGGGACTGGCCCGATTGCCCTCTCTCCCACCGGAACCCGCACACGACAACGGCGACGGGGCCGTGAAGTCTCGCCCCGGCATACGCTCCGTTCTGGACGGATTCTCGTTCCTCGCAACCCGACCCAACGTCCGCATGACCTTCATCGCTGACATCTGCGCGATGGTCCTGGCGCAGCCGCGAGTGCTCTTCCCCGCAGCGGGTGCGGTGATCTTCGGGGGAGGGGCGACGACGGTGGGTGCGCTCTCGGCTGCCGCCGCAGTGGGTGGCATCGGGGCGATGTTCTTCTCGGGGCGGCTGGGTTCGGTGATCCACCAGGGCCGCGCGATCCTCATCTCGATCGTCGGCTGGGGAGCGGCGATCGCGGGCCTGGGTGCGGCGATGCTTGCCGCCGGTGACGTCCTCACTCGGGGCCAGGCGCTGTGGGTCGGGCTCGTCGCGATGGCGGTTGCCGGCGGCTCGGACTCCGTGAGTGCGGTCTTCCGAACGACGATCCTGCAGTCGGCGACACCCGATCACCTGCGCGGTCGGCTCCAGGGCGTCTTCATCGTCGTCGTGGCAGGCGGGCCGCGACTCGGGGAGCTGCTCGGTGGGTTCGTGGCCGAGAACATCGGCGAGGGGATGACGGCCGTGATCGGCGGATTCGCCTGTGTCACAGCGATTGTCGTGCTGGCGAAGTTGACGCCGAGCTTCCTGCGCTACGACGCCCGCAACCCCACCCCCTGACCCGGACGCCTCGAGCGATGCAGAAGCTGCCGAGCCGACCTGACACCCGTGGTCGGCTCACCAGCTGGTGGCTCCCTCGGGGTGTCAGCCGTCGAGGTCGAGGCCGAGCAGGGCGTTCTCGACGACCTCGGCGAGGGCCGGGTGGATCCAGTACTGGCCCCGCGCGACGTCCTGCGCGCGCTGCCCGAACGACGCCGCCTGGATGAGCGGCTGGATGAGGGTCGACGCGTTGCGGCCCGAGGCAGTGGGCGCCGAGGATCAGGCCGGTGGTCGGGTCGGCGTAGACCGTGAGGATGCCGGTGGTGTCCTCGAGGGCCCACCCGTAGGCCGTGTCACCGAAGGCCTGCGTCTTGCTACGTAGGGCGTCCCGGCCTCGTCGAGCTCGGCACCCGTCGGTCCGAAGGCGGCGATCTGCGGGTGTCCGAAGACGGCGTGCGGCACGAACCGGTGGTCGGCCTCGCGCGGCTCGCCCGCGATCCGACCGGCGTCGACGGCCAGGTTGTGGGCGACGATGCGGGCCTCGTGGTTGGCGACGTGCTTGAGCTGCCACGAGTTCGCGACGTCGCCGAGGGCCCAGACGCCGTCGGCCGTCGTGCGCTGCTGCTCGTCGACGACGACCACGCCCCGCTCGTCGACCTCGATGCCACCGGCCTCGACCTCGAGCCGGGTGCCGTTGGGGGTGCGGCCGACGGCGACGAGCACGGCGTCGACCTCGACGTCGGTGTCGCCGTCGAGGCCCTTGAGCCGCAGCGTCCACGTGCCGTCGTCGGACCGCGTGGCCGACGACACCGACGGTCTCGAGCCGGACGTCGTGCCGTCCGCGGGCCAGCTCGGTGTAGCGGCGCGAGATCTCGGCATCCTCGACCCGCAGCAGCCCGGCCGACCGCTGGATCTGGGTGACCTCGACACCCAGCGCGCTGAAGACGTGGGCGAACTCGCACGCGACGAAGCCGCCACCGATGATCGCCATCCGCCGCGGCAGCTCGTCCATCCGCATGACGGTGTCGCTGGTGTGCACGCCGCGCTCCGGGTCGACCCGGTCGAGTCCGTCGATGTCGAGCAGGTCGGCGCGCGACCCGGCGGCGACGACGACGCGGTCGGCGGTGATCTCCTCACCGGTCGACAGCGCAAGGCGACGCTCGCCGACGAAACGGGCCGTCGCGGCATACACGGTCACGAAGTCCTGGCTGCGCCGGTAGCGCTCGCCGCCCGCGGCGATCTGGTCGATCCGGTCGGTGAAGATGCGGTCGCGGATCGCCGGCCAGTCGACGCTGACGTCGCGGCTGATCGTCACGCCGAGGCGCTGCGGCCTCGCGCGACTCGATGACCCGGTCGGCGGGCAGGACGAGCATCTTGGTCGGGATGCAGCCGACGTTGAGGCAGGTGCCGCCGAACGTCCCCTCCTCGACGATCGCGATGTCGAGGCCCTCGAGCTCGGGGGTGACGAGCGAGTTGCCCGACCCGGTGCCGATGATGATCAGGTCGTGGTGCGTCGCCATGCCTTCAGCGTATGCCGGGTGCTCGCCTCGGTCGTCGGGGCCGTGGGGTGGTCGGTCAGGGAGGCGGTCCACCCGCGGTCTACTCGCTGTCCACAGTGGCCGATGGTGGGCACGTTCGTCCACAGGTCGTCAACTGCTCGTGGACGTGAATGCATCTGCGGGAGTTCGCTGTTCGTATGGTCGACACACGGGATCTGCGAGAGCGGGCGCAGCGCTGGCGGCTCGCTGCGCAGGACACCCGCGCCGAGTGCGAGATGCTCCGCAAGGTGTCCGAGGTGAGCTGGCGCTCGCCCTCGGCGCAGGAGTTCCGACATGCCATCTCTCGACGGGTGGCCGAGCTGCAGGAGCTGGCGCAGCGTGAGGATGCCGTCGCCGACCTCCTCGACAGGGTGGCCGAGACGGCTGAGCTCGCGGCATGAGCGACGACCTCGCCGTGACCGGTGGAGCGGGAGGCATCGAGGTCGGCATCGAGGACCTGCGACGCGCCTCGGCCTCTCTGCGACGCAGCGCCGACGCCGTGGTCCGGACGACGCCACGAGAGACGGGCGTCGAGCTGCCGACTCCCGCGGCGCCCGTCGTCGGACCCGACTGGGGGCTCGGGGCCCGAGCACTGGGCGCGCCGGTCGAGCTCGCGCCACTGGTGGGCCGCTGCCGCCGGGACCTCGACGAGCTGGTCGCCGACGTCGACCTCGCGGTGGAGCGGTTGCGCCATCTCTCGCGGGAGGTCGCCAGCGCTGCCACGACCTATGAGTGGGCCGAGGCCGCCGTGCGGGGGCTCGTCGACGGGGTCCACGCGCAGGCCCTGGTCAGCGCCTGGCTGGTCACGCGGGTCACCGGGCAGCCGTTCGGGCTCCTCGACGAGGGCTCCGGCTGGGACGTGGGCGTCACGGCGGTCTCCTCCACCGTGGCGGCCCCGGTCGAGCCGTCCGCCGGGTGGCTGCTGTCCGGCCTCGAGGGGCTGGCACACGACGGGAGCATGCGGGTGGTGGAGGTCCCGGTGTCCGACGGGACCACGACCTGGGTGGTCCAGGTGCCCGGCACGCACGGCGGCCTGTGGCGCGGCGGCGAGGTCCCGGTGGACTGGCCCGCCAACGTGTCGCTCATGCTGCGCGGCGCCAGCGCCTCCAGCGCCGCCGCCGCCCAGGCTCTGGCAGCTGGCGCAGGCGCAGCGTGGCAGGGCGGGGCCGGGCGACAGGGTCGTCCTCGTCGGGTTCAGCCAGGGCGGGCTCGTCGCCGCCGCGCTCGCGTCGGACCCGGACTTCGGCCGGCGACACCGCGTGAGCCACGTCGTGACAGCGGGATCGCCGATCGACGATTTCCCGATCCCGGAGTCGACCTCGGTGCTGTCCCTGCAGCAACGAGGCGACCCCGTGCACGCGCTCGACGTCTCACCCCCTCCGGGACGGCGTCACTGGACGACGGTGAGGTCGGCGGCGCCCAGCACCGCCACCGGCCCCATGAGGTTCCACGACCTGAGCCTGTATCGGGCGAGTGGCCGCCCGGGTCGACCGGTCGAGCGACGTCTCGTTGACCTCCTGGCGCGCGCGGGGTGACGCCTGCGCTGACGCCCGCAACCGGGCCCGAGGCCGTGGTGCATGAGTTCCGGTCGCAGCGGCGGTGGCAGAATCGCGACTCGTGACCCCCAAACTGCTGTTCCGTCGGGTGGCCGTCGCCGAGGCGATCACCTGGGCCCTCCTCCTCATCGGGATGTTCCTCAAGTACGTCACCGAGACGACCGACCTCGGGGTGCGGATCTTCGGGATGGTGCACGGGGTCGTCTTCATCGCCTACGGACTGATCGCCCTCGCGACCTGGGTCAACCAGAAGTGGTCGCTCCGCACCGGGCTGCTCGCCCTCGTCAGCGCCGTGCCGCCCTTCGCGACGATCCTCTTCGACCGCAGCGCGGAGTCGGCCGGCCAGCTCGAGGGACCGTGGCGCTTCGCGGCAGGCGGTGAGTCGCCGAGCTCTGCGCCCGAGAGAGTCCTCGCGTGGCTGACCCGCAACCCGGCGCTCGCCGCCGTCGTCCTCGCCGTGGCGGTCGCGGGGCTCACGGGCGCGGCCCTCCTCGTCGGCCCGCCGGCGTCGGGCAGCTGATGAACCCGTCCACCGCGCTGGCTCGCGTCCTGATCGACGAGCTGGTCCGTGGTGGCGTGCGTGAGGTCGTCCTCGCCCCCGGGTCGCGCTCCGCGCCCCTCGCGTATGCCGTCCAGCAGGCCGAGCGCGAAGGTCGCCTCCGCCTGCACGTGCGGGTCGACGAGCGCACCGCAGGGTTCCTGGCCCTGGGGCTCGCCAAGGGCTCTCGCACACCGGTTCCCGTCATCACGACGTCGGGCACAGCCGTCGCCAACCTGCACCCGGCGGTGCTCGAGGCGCACCACACCGGAGTGCCACTCGTCGTCCTCTCGGCCGACCGCCCGCGGAGCTGCGGGGGACCGGCGCCAACCAGACGACGGTGCAGCCGGGGATCTTCGGCTCGGCGGTCCGCTGGTCGGTGGACCTGCCGGCACCCGGAGCAGCTCGAGTCCGTGGGCGCCTTCCACCGCACGACGGTGTGCCGGGCCCTCTCGGCCGCCCTCGGCGCCACCCTCGGAGGTCCGCGCAAGGGCGCCGGCGGCCCGGTGCACCTCAACGTGCCTTCCGTGACCCGCTCACACCCCAGCCGGACGGCGAGGGAGAGCTCCATCAGGGCCGGGCCGACGGGGGTCCCTGGGTCCGGCTCCCACTGTCGCGCTGGTACTCCCACGAGCCGGTGCCGCCCGCCCCGCGCACCCTCGTAGTGCTCGGCGACCTCTCCTCTCACCCGTCTCGTCGAGCCAGGTCGTCGAGTGGGCGCAGGGGAGGGGCTTCCCCGTCATCACCGAACCCATGGGCGACCATGACCGCCCAGGTCGTCCCGCACGGCCCGCTGCTCCTCACCGGACCCGGACTGGCTGGCTGCACACCTGCCCGACCGGGTTCTGATCGCCGGACGGGTCACCCTGTCCCGGGCCGTGGCAGCGCTGCTCCGCACGGCGGGCGTGCGCGTCCAGGTCCTCCCGCCGGTCGCCGCAGTGGGCCGACCCCGGGCACGTCGTCCACGCGGTGGGTGCGCTGATCGAGCTGTCGGGGGCGCACGCCGCGAGGCGGTCGTCGACGAGTCGTGGGCGATGTCCTGGCAGGTCGCCGGATCCGCTGTGGCGCAGGCCGTGTCGACCAGCGTGCCCCGTGGGGGACAGGTCTGGCCGTCGGCTCGGTCGTCGGTGAGGCCCTGCCGGATGGAGCCCAGCTCTTCGTCGGCTCGTCCAACCCGGTGCGCGACCTCGACCTCGGCATGCGCCGCGACGCGCGCGCTCACCGTCGTCGCCAACCGCGGACTGGCCGGCATCGACGGCTGCCTCTCGACGGCCATCGGGCTGGCCCTGACGACCGATGCGCCGAGCTACGCGTGGGTCGGCGACCTGACCTTCCTGCACGACTCCAACGCGCTGGCCATCGGTCCCGACGAACCCCGACCGGACCTCACGATCCTCGTCACCAACGACAGAGGCGGCGGCATCTTCCGCACCCTCGAGCACGGGGCCCCCGAGCGGGCCGACGACTTCGGCCGCATCTTCGCCACCCCGACGGGAACGGACTTCGGGGCACTGTGCCGAGCACACGGCATACGCCATGTCCTTGCGCACGACGCGCGAAGCGGCAGCCGAAGCGCTGTCCGCGACACCCGACGGGATCACCGTCGTCGAGGTGCCGATCGACGCGGAGTCGCACCGCGGCGCGCACGAGCGGTTGCGCCAGATCGCCCGCGACGCCCTGGCGATTTCGGAGTGAGCCGACCGCTTGCGAGAATGACGCCGGTGACCACCCCCACTCGCACCGATGTCCTCGTCGTCGGAGCAGGCCCGCCGGTTCCGCTGCGGCGGCCTGGGCGGCTCGCTCCGGACGCGACGTGGTGCTCGCCGACGCCGCCGTCTTCCCGCGCGACAAGACCTGCGGTGACGGGCTGACCCCGCGCGCGATCGCCGAGCTGACGCGGCTCGGCCTCGACGACTGGCTGCGCGGCCACACCGTGAGCAAGGGCCTGCGCGCGCACGGCTTCGGCCAGGTGCTCGAGCTGCCCTGGCCCGGAGGGTCGCTGCCCGACTGGGGTTCGGCCGTCGCGCGCACCGAGCTCGACGACCACCTCCGCACGACCGCGCTGAAGTCCGGTGCCGTCGGCGTCGAGGGTGCCAAGGCTGTCGACGCGCGCATCGAGGGTGGGCGCGTTCGCGGCGTGACGTTCCAGCGCGACGGCGAGACGTTCGAGATCGAGTGCGAGCGGCTCATCGTGGCCGACGGTGTGCGGTCCGGGCTCGGCAAGGTGCTCGGTCGCGTGTGGCACAAGGACACCGTGTATGCCGTGGCCGGGCCGTTGCTACGTCGACTCGACGCAGGCCGACGACCCGTGGATCAGCAGCCACCTCGAGCTGCGCGGCGAGGAGGGCGAGATCCTGTCGGGCTACGGCTGGATCTTCCCGCTCGGCGGCGGTCAGGTGAACGTCGGCGCCGGCACCCTGGCCACGACGAAGCGCCCGGCCGAGGTGGCGATCAAGCCGCTCATGGCGCGCTACGTCGAGGAGTGCCGCGACGGGTTCGGCCTGCAGGGCGAGGCGCGGATGGCGACGAGCGCGCTGCTGCCCATGGGTGGGGCCGTCAGCGGCGTCGCCGGCCCGAACTGGGCGCTCATCGGTGACGCCGCCGCCTGCATCAACCCCCTGAATGGTGAGGGCATCGACTACGGCCTCGAGTCGGGGCGGTTCGTCGTCGACCTGCTCGACACCGACCTGTCGGTGACGTGGCCGGCGCTGCTCAAGGAGCACTACGGCGAGGCGTTCTCGATCGCGCGTCGCCTCGCCGGTGTCGTCACCGTGCCGCGGGTCCTGCCGGCGCTCGGCCCGGCCGGCATGCGCTCGGACTGGCTCATGACGTTGGCGCTGCGGTGGATGGGCAACCTCGTCACCGACGAGGACCGCGACCGCGCGGCTCGGGTGTGGCGCTGGGCCGGACGACGGTCGATCGCGCTCGACCACCGCCCACCCTTCACCTGAGCCGGGCTGTCGCGATCACGGCTCGACGTCGTGGCGGGCGTGAGAGTCGTCGGGCGACCCGACAGCGGCATGACCCCGGCCCCGACGGCCGACGCGGGACTCAGGGAACGCGTCAGGGTCGGGGGGCGGTGAGGGCGTCGCGCATGGGGATGAGCTTGGCGTCGGACTCGGCCACTTCGGACTCCGGGACGGAGCCGGCGACGATGCCGCACCCGGCATACAGCGACATGCGGTGGTCGTCGTCGTGGTGAATCGCCCCTGAGCGCAACGCGATTCCCCACTCGCCGTCACCGCTGGCGTCCATCCAGCCCACCGGTCCGGCGTAGCGGCCGCGGTCCATGTGCTCGAGCTCGCTGATCAACGCGTCGGCCACGAGGGTCGGCGTCCCGCACACCGCAGCGCTCGGGTGCAGCGACGCAGCCAGAGCCAGGGACGACGTCGCGTCGGTCAGCACCCCAGCCACGTCGGTCGCCAGGTGCATGACGTTGGACAGGTGCAGGACGAAGGGCGCCTCGGGGACGTTCATCGAGGAGCAGTGCGGCGCAAGGGCATCGGCGACCGAGCGCACGGCGTACTCGTGCTCCTCGAGGTCCTTCGACGATCGCGCCAGGGAAGCAGCCAGAGCCAGGTCGTGCTCGTCGTCCCCGGTGCGACGGATCGTCCCCGCCAGGACCCGCGACGTCACGAGCCCCTTCTCGCGGCGCACCAACATCTCCGGGGTCGCCCCGACCAGTCCGTCGACAGCAAAGACCCACGTCGACTCATAGCTCTCGGCCAGCCGCCCCAGCAGCCAGCGCACGTCGATCGGCGCAGCCGTCCGCACGTCCAGGTCCCGCGCCAGCACGACCTTGTCCAACGCCCCCGCCTGGATGCGCGAGACCGCCTCGGCCACGGCGCCCGCCCACTCGGTCGGCGACAAGGACCCATCCGCAAAGGACACGTCACCCGGCGACAGGGCGTCCGACGAGACCACCGGAATCACGCTGGCGGGCAACGCATCCGTCGACGTCGTCGTCACCCACCACCGGTCGCCACGGCGCCCGACGACGACCGAGGGCACGACGAGAGTGGCACCGGAAGGTGAGTCAGCGGCATACGAGATCGCGCCGAAGGCGACGGGTCCGGTGCCGGGCAGGTCGACCTCGTCGCGCACGACCGCCGACCCGGACACGTCCTGCCACCAGGCCTCCAGAACCGCAAAGCGGTCGGCGCCGTGAGCCGTCACGGAGACCGCTCGGCCCCAACCGACGAGGCCGTCGCCACGACGAACCCATGAGGTGGTGTCGCGCGGGCTCGTCGCCGGCAGCAGTGCCAGCAGCGCCGTACCGTCCGCGGGTGACAGCGGGACGGTGCGGGTGACGAGGGGCGCGTGGGGCGCAATGTCCGACTCGGACGTGGGCATGGACGTCATCACCGGTGAGCGTAACCCCGAGGGGCGGCGGTCCTCGCATGCGCGCGGTGAGATGATGGCGACATGAGCCGCGCCTCCCTCGACAAGGACCCCCGCGACGTCGCCGCGATGTTCGACGACGTTGCCGAGAGGTACGACGTGACCAACGACGTGCTCTCCCTCGGCCAGGACCGGCTGTGGCGACGCGCCGTCCTCCAGGCCGTGGCCGCCAAGCCGGGGGAGCGGGTCCTCGACATCGCCGCCGGCACGGGCACCTCGAGCGAACCGTTCGCCGACAAGGGCGTTCACGTCGTCCCTGCCGACTTCTCGCTGGGCATGCTGCGTGTTGGCAAGAAGCGTCGCGACGACCTCGGCTTCACCGCCGCCGACGCGATGCAGCTGCCCTTCGCCGACGAGTCGTTCGACGCGGTGACGATGTCGTTCGGTCTGCGCAACGTCGCTGACACCGACGCGGCCCTGCGCGAGTTCGCCCGCGTGACCAAGCCGGGCGGGCGTCTCGTGATCTGCGAGTTCAGCCAGCCGGTCAACGGGGCGTTCCGCAAGGTCTACAGCGAATACCTCATGGGCGCACTGCCGCGCGTGGCCCGCAAGGTGAGCTCGAACCCCGAGTCCTACGTCTACCTCGCCGAGTCCATCCAGGCCTGGCCCGACCAGAAGGCGCTCGCGACCCGAGTCGCCGAGGCCGGTTGGAGTGACGTGGCGTGGCGCAACCTGAGCGCCGGAATCGTCGCCCTCCACCGAGCGGCGAAGCCGGCCTGACTCCGCGTCTCGCTCACTTAGGTTCGCCTTAGTGAACGGCCGAAAAGCGGCCTCATAGAGTGGGTCGGTGTTCGTGAAGACTTTCACAAGCAAGGTGTGTCGTTGATCCTCGCCAAAGATGCCGCTGGCCTCGCCAGTGCTGTCCGCGACGTCGATCGCGGTGACACTCCGTGCTGTCTCACCACGCCGAACAATCCTGCAGTTGAGACCTGCGTCACGCCCTCTACGATGGGGCGCGTGACTCGAGCCGCCGCACACCCTGGCACCGAAAGGGGAGTTGACCAGCGATGAGCAACCCCTACGTCCCGATCCTCTTCCTTCTGGTCCTCGGCTTCGTCTTCGCCGCTGGCTCGGTGGGGACCAGCCTCGTCGTCGGACCCAAGCGCTACAACCGCGCCAAGTCCGAGCCGTACGAGTGCGGGATCCAGCCGTCCCCGCGCGCCGAGGGCGGTGGTCGCGTGCCGATCAAGTACTTCCTCACGGCGATGCTCTTCATCATCTTCGACATCGAGTCGGTGTTCCTCTACCCGTTCGCCGTCGCCTTCGACTCCCTCGGCCTGTTCGCGCTCGTCGAGATGGTCCTGTTCATCCTCACCGTGTTCGTCGCCTACGCCTATGTGTGGAAGCGCGGCGGACTGGAGTGGGACTGATGAGTTTCTTGCCGGGTATGCCGTGTGCTGACTTTGATCTGACTGGAAGGGTTCGCTGATGGGACTCGAGGAGAAGCTGCCCGCAGGCTTCGTGCTGACGACGCTGGAGAACGTCGCCGGATACATGCGCAAGGCCTCGATCTGGCCGGCGACGTTCGGCCTCGCCTGCTGCGCCATCGAGATGATGGCCGTCGGTACGCCCGACTACGACATCGCCCGCTTCGGCATGGAGCGCTTCTCGGCGACGCCGCGCCAGGCCGACCTGATGATCGTCGCCGGACGCGTGTCCAACAAGATGGCGCCGGTCGTCCGTCAGGTCTACGACCAGATGCCCAACCCCAAGTGGGTCATCTCGATGGGTGTGTGCGCCAGCTCGGGCGGCATGTTCAACAACTACGCGATCGTCCAGGGCGTCGACCACATCATCCCGGTCGACATCTATCTGCCCGGCTGTCCGCCGCGACCCGAGATGTTGCTCAACGCGATCATCGAGCTGCACGACCAGATCCAGAACTCCAAGCTCGGCGTCAACCGGATCGCCGCCGCACGCGCTGCCGAGCAGGCCGCCCTGCGCGCCACCCCGACGCACCTCATGCAGCCGACCCACGACCACGACGCCCTCACGGCGACGCCCGGGAGGAACCTCCTCGCATGAGTGACGACACAAGCCCAGACGTCCGCTGCGACCTGCACGCCACCGACGTCGACCTCACCGAGGCCCTGGCCGCTGGCGACACCGACCCCGTCCAGATCGGCGAGCGCCGCGGGATGTTCGGCCCGACCAACGGTGGCGACACCACCGGCTACGGCGGCCTGCGCACCCCGATCCTCTTCCCCGGCGCGTCCGAGAAGCCCTACGGCGGCTACTTCGACGAGCTGACGACCACGCTGGAAGGCGCGCTCGGCACGTCCGGCGACACGGCATACGCCACGGCAGTTGAGCGGGTCGTCGTCGACCGCGGCGAGCTGACCCTGCACGTCGCCCGCGAAGCGCTTCCGACCGTCGCCCGCGCCCTGCGCGACGACCCGGCCCTGCGCTTCGAGATCTGCACCGGCGTCTCGGGTGTGCACTTCCCGAACGAGGCCGGTCGCGAGCTGCACGCGGTCTACCACCTGCTCTCGATCACCCACAACCGTCGCGTCCGCCTCGAGGTGACCGCGCCCGATGACGACGCGCGCATCCCCTCGGTCGTCGAGACCTACCCGGCGGCCGACTGGCACGAGCGCGAGACCTGGGACATGTTCGGGATCGTCTTCGAGGGCCACCCCGCCCTCACCCGCATCCTCATGCCGGACGACTGGCCGGGACACCCCCAGCGCAAGGACTATCCGCTGGGTGGCATCCCCGTGGAATACAAGGGTGGGGTCGTACCCCCGCCCGACGAGCGGAGGTCGTACAACTGATGGCCACTGACAAGAATTCAGCCGACACGTCCGTCATCTATGAGGACGTCCAGGTCGACGACGAGCAGGGCTCGGGCGCGCACGACCCCTACGCCACGACCGAGGCCGACCGCGAGGACGGCGCCCGCGTCTTCAACGCGACCGGCGGCGACTGGGGCGACCTCGTTGACGAGGCGACCGCCCTCCACGAGGAGCGCATCGTCGTCAACATGGGTCCGCAGCACCCGTCGACGCACGGCGTGCTCCGCCTCATCCTCGAGCTCGACGGCGAGACGGTCACCGAGGCCCGCGCGGGAATCGGCTACCTGCACACCGGTATCGAGAAGAACATGGAGTACCGCAACTGGGTGCAGGGGGTGACCTTCTGCACGCGCATGGACTACCTCACGCCGATGTTCCAGGAGACGACCTACTGCCTCGGCATCGAGCGGCTCCTCGGCATCGAGGACCAGATCCCCGAGCGCGCGAGCATCATCCGCGTCCTCATGATGGAGCTCACCCGCATCAACTCCCACCTCGTGTGCCTCGGCACCGGCGGCATGGAGCTCGGTGCGACGACCGTCATGACCGTCGGCTTCCGTGAGCGCGAGCGCATCCTGCGGATCTTCGAGGCCGTCACCGGTCTGCGCATGAACAACGCCTACATCCGCCCCGGCGGAGTGGCGCAGGACCTGCCGCACGGCTGCCTCGACCAGATCAACGGCACGGTCGGCGAGCTGCGCAAGGGCCTGCACGAGCTCGAGCTCCTCCTCAACGAGAACCCGATCCTCAAGGGCCGCACCAAGAACGTCGGCTACCTCGACCTCGCCGGCTGCATGGCGCTCGGGATCACCGGGCCGATCCTGCGATCGACCGGCCTGCCGCACGACCTGCGCAAGAGCCAGCCCTACTGCGGCTACGAGACCTACGACTTCGAGGTCGTCACCCGCACCGGCGCCGACGCCTACGACCGCATCCGGATCCGCCTCGACGAGATGTACGAATCGCTCAAGATCGTCGAGCAGTGCGTCGAGCGCCTCAAGAAGGTCACCGGCCCGGTCATGGTCGCGGACAAGAAGATCGCGTGGCCGGCTCAGCTCTCCGTCGGCAGCGACGGCCAGGGCAACAGCCTCGACCACATCCGCGAGATCATGGGCACCTCGATGGAGTCCCTGATCCACCACTTCAAGCTCGTCACCGAGGGCTTCCGCGTGCCGGCCGGTCAGGCCTACGTGCCGATCGAGTCGCCCAAGGGTGAGCTCGGCTGCCACATCGTCTCCGACGGTGGCACGCGTCCCTACCGGGCGCACTTCCGGGACCCGAGCTTCAACAACCTGCAGGCCGTGGCCGCGCTCTCCGAAGGCGGCCAGGTCGCTGACGTCATCGTGGCCGTTGCCTCTATTGACCCCGTCATGGGAGGCGTGGACCGCTGATGGAGCACTACGGACTGCAGACGGCCTCCGGGCACCTCACGGTGTCGGCCGAATCCAAAGAGGCGTATGCCGCAGACGTCCTCGCGGGTCTGCACGCGGACGCCGAGCTGGTCATCGCGAAGTACCCCCAGAAGCGCTCGGCGCTGCTGCCGCTGCTGCACCTCGTGCAGTCGGTCGACGGCTACGTCACGGGTCGAGGCATCGACTTCTGTGCCGAGGTGCTCGAGCTCTCGCGGGCCGAGGTGTCGGGCGTCGCGACGTTCTACACCCAGTACAAGCGCCACCCCAACGGTGAGTACACCGTCGGCGTCTGCACCAACACGCTCTGCGCGATCATGGGCGGCGACGAGATCTGGGACTCGGTCTCCGAGCACCTGGGCATCGGTCACGACGAGACGACGGACGACGGCAAGGTCACCCTCGAGCGCATCGAGTGCAACGCGGCCTGCGACTACGCACCCGTGGTCATGGCCAACTGGGAGTTCTTCGACAACCAGACGCCCGAGTCGACCAACCAGCTCGTCGACGACCTGCGCGCCGGCGCCCCGGTGAAGCCGACCCGTGGCCCCAACTCGGTGTGCTCCTTCAAGCAGATGTCCCGCGTCCTCGCCGGCTTCAGCGACGGCCTCGCCGACGAGGGTGTCGGCGCCGGACCGGCTTCGCTGCGTGGCCTCGAGGTCGCGCACGAGAACGGCTGGACGGCGGCCAAGGGAGCCGACACCGCCGACTCCACGAGCGACGGCAGCCGATGACTCCACCGAGGCCAGCGCCGAGGGCGAGAAGGTCGACGGCAAGGCGGCCGGACGGCACAGCTCGGTCAACGCGCCGACCAACGAGCCCGACGAGAAGCCGGGCGGCAAGACCGCCAAGGACTCGCCGGCGCCAGAAGCCGAGGAAGCCACGCTCTTCGACGATGGGTCCTCGACCGCAGAGGCCGAGCCCAAGGGCGACGCACCCCTGACCGGCACGCCGGCCTCGCCGACGTCGCAGGGCGCCACTGCCCAGACGGGCGGCGCCGCTCCTGCCGGCTTCGTCACCTCGTCCTTCGGGGACGGCACGGCGAACGCCGGACCCGATGGCTCGGGTCCCGACGGTTGGGACATCAAGGGCAACGCGAACTCGATGCTCTTCCACACGCCGAAGTCCCCCTGGTACGGCCGCACCAAGGCCGAGGTGTGGTTCCGTGACGAGGACGCCGCGACCGCCGCCGGATTCACCAACGCGCTCGACCGCAAGAAGAAGGGCGAAGACGCATGAGCACCACGCTGACGCCGATCCTCACGAAGTTCTGGGACGACCCGCAGAGCTGGACTCTCGAGACCTACGAGAAGAACGACGGCTACAAGGCCCTCAAGAAGGCTCTCGCGACCCCGCCCGCAGACCTCGTCCAGATGACCAAGGACTCCGGTCTTCGTGGCCGTGGTGGCGCAGGCTTCCCCACCGGCATGAAGTGGGGCTTCCTGCCCCCGCCCGACGGCGGACCCCGCTACCTCGTCGTCAACGCCGACGAGTCCGAGCCGGGCACGTGCAAGGACATCCCGCTCATGATGGCGGCGCCGCAGTTCCTCATCGAGGGCTGCGTCATCACGTCCTACGCCATCGGCTGCAACCACGCCTTCATCTACCTTCGCGGCGAGGTCGTCCACGTCTACCGTCGCCTCCTGCGCGCGGTCGAAGAGGCGTATGCCGCGGGGCACCTGGGCAAGAACATCCACGGCTCGGGCTTCGACCTCGACATCACCGTCCACGCCGGCGCCGGCGCCTACATCTGTGGTGAGGAGACCGCGCTCCTCGACAGCCTCGAGGGTCGTCGCGGCCAGCCGCGCCTCAAGCCGCCGTTCCCGGCCGTTGCCGGGCTCTACGCGCGCCCGACCGTCGTCAACAACGTCGAGTCCATCGCGTCCGTCCCGCCGATCCTGCTCCACGGCGCCGACTGGTTCAGCGACATGGGCACCGAGAAGTCCCAGGGCTTCGGCATCTTCAGCCTCTCGGGTCACGTCAAGCACCCGGGCCAGTACGAAGCCCCGCTCGGCATCACCCTGCGTGAGCTGCTGGACATGGCCGGTGGCATGCGCGACCCCGAGAAGGCGCTGAAGTTCTGGACGCCCGGTGGCTCCTCGACCCCGCTCTTCACGGCCGAGCACCTCGACACCCCGCTCGACTTCGAGTCGGTCGCCGCAGCCGGTTCCATGCTCGGCACCCGCGCCCTGCAGATCTTCGACGAGACGACCTGTGTCGTGCGCGCCGTCGACCGCTGGACCGACTTCTACAAGCACGAGTCCTGCGGCAAGTGCACCCCGTGCCGTGAGGGCACGTGGTGGCTCAAGCAGATCCTCGGTCGCCTCGAGCACGGTCAGGGCTCCGAAGAGGACCTCGACAAGCTCCTCGACATCTGCGACAACATCCTCGGCCGCAGCTTCTGCGCGCTGGGTGACGGTGCGACGAGCCCGATCACGAGCTCGATCCAGTACTTCCGCGAGGAGTTCATCGCGCACCTGACGCAAGGCCACTGCCCGTTCGACTCCAGCGAGTCGACGCTCTTCCACAAGGACCGCGTGACGGCATGACTGTGACCGAAGACAAAAAGGCGCAGGAGAAGCCGGCTGTCGACATGGTGGCTCTCACCATCGACGGCATCGACGTCTCCGTCCCCAAGAACACCCTCGTCATCCGGGCGGCCGAAGAGGTCGGGATCGAGATCCCGCGCTTCTGCGACCACCCGCTGCTCGAGCCGGTCGGCGCCTGCCGCCAGTGCCTCGTCGACGTGTCGACCCCCGGCCCGGACGGAACCCTGCGCCCGATGCCGAAGCCGCAGGCCTCGTGCACCATGACGGTCTCGCCCGGCATGCAGGTCAAGACGCAGCACACCTCGCCCGGTCGCCGAGAAGGCGCAGCACGGTGTCATGGAGCTGCTCCTCATCAACCACCCGCTCGACTGCCCGGTCTGCGACAAGGGTGGCGAGTGCCCCCTGCAGAACCAGGCGATGAGCAGCGGCCGCCCGGTGAGCCGCTTCGAGGACATCAAGCGCACCTACCCGAAGCCGATCAACATCTCGAGCCAGGTCCTCCTCGACCGCGAGCGCTGCGTCCTGTGTGCGCGCTGCACCCGCTTCTCGGAGCAGATCGCCGGTGACCCGTTCATCGCGCTCGTCGAGCGTGGCGCCCTCCAGCAGGTCGGCATCTACGAAGAGAAGCCGTTCGAGTCCTACTTCTCGGGCAACACCGTGCAGATCTGCCCGGTCGGCGCGCTCACGGGTGCGGCCTACCGCTTCCGCGCTCGTCCGTTCGACCTCGTCTCCACGCCCAGCGTCTGCGAGCACTGCGCCGCCGGTTGCTCCACCCGCACCGACCACCGTCGTGGCTCGGTGCTGCGTCGCATGGCGGCGAACGAGCCGCTGGTCAACGAGGAGTGGAACTGCGACAAGGGCCGCTGGGCCTTCCAGTACTCCACGCTCCCCGACCGCATCGAGCTCCCGCTGGTCCGCGAGGACGGCGAACTCCGTGTCGCGTCCTGGCGTGAGGCCCTCGAGGTCGCCGCTGCCGGACTCAAGAAGGCGTCCAGCGCTGGTGTGCTCGTCGGCGGTCGCGTCAGCGCCGAGGACGCCTACGCCTACGGCAAGTTCGCGCGCACGGTGCTCGGCACCAACGACGTCGACTTCCGCGCCCGCCCGCACTCGGCCGAGGAGGCGGAGTTCCTCGCGTCCCACGTCGTGGCCACCGGCCCCCAGGGTGGCGCGGTCACCTACGCGGACCTCGAGAACGCGAAAACCGTTGTCCTCGCGGGCTTTGAGCCCGAGGACGAGAGCCCGATCGTCTTCCTGCGCCTGCGCAAGGCCTCGCGCAAGAACAAGACGGCCGTGTATGCCGTGTCGCCCGTTGCGACCCGCGGACTCACCAAGGTCTCCGGTCACCTCATCCCGGCTGCGCCGGGAACCGAGCCCGAGGTCCTCGAGGCCCTGGGCAAGGGCTCGGCCAGCGGTGCCGCGGGCGAAGGCCCCGACACCGTGCGGGCCGCCGCCGAAGCACTGCGCGGCGAGGGAGCGATCATCCTCGTCGGCGAGCGCCTCGCCACTGTCCCCGGTGCCCTGACCGCCGCCGCCCGCCTCGCCGAGACCACGGGTGCACGCCTCGCGTGGATCCCGCGTCGTGCGGGGGAGCGCGGTGCCCTCGAGGCCGGCGCCTTCCCGACGCTGCTCCCCGGTGGACGTTCCGTCAGTGACGCATCAGCTCGCGCCGAGGTTGCCTCGGCCTGGGGTGTCGTCGGACTTCCCGACGCTCCCGGTCGCGACGCCGCGGCCATCCTCGAAGGCGCCCGCACCGGCAAGATCGGTGCGCTCGTCGTCGGTGGCGTCGACCCGCTCGACTTCGGTCGCGCCGACGCCATCACGGCGTTCGAGTCGACGTTCGTCGTCTCCCTCGAGATCCGTGAGTCCGCCGTCACCGCCGTCGCCGACGTGGTCCTGCCCGTCGCGGCCCACGCCGAGAAGGCCGGCATGTTCGTCGACTGGGAGGGGCGCGTGCGCACCTTCTCGCAGGCCCTCGAGTCCGGCTACGTCAGCGACCACCGCGCGCTCGACATGATCGCCGACGAGATGGGCGAGTTCCTCGGGACCCGCACCGTCGCCGAGGTCCGCTCCGAGATGGAGCGCATCGGCCCGTCCACGGGCGCCCGTGCCGCGGCCCCGACAACTGAGCCCGGAGAGGTCCCCAGCGCCGAGGACGGTCACCTCGTCCTCGCCACCTGGCGTCACCTGCTCGACAAGGGTCAGCTCCAGGACGGTGAGCCGTTCCTCGCAGGCACCGCCCCCAAGCCCGCCGCCAAGGTCTCGGCCGCGACCGCCGACTCGCTCGGCGTCATCGACGGCGACACGGTCACCGTCGTCGCCGGCGACTCCACGGTCACCGTCCCTGTCGCTGTGACAGAGATGGCCGACCACGTCGTCTGGCTCCCGACCAACTCCGCCGGGTGTGACCTTCGGGGCACGCTCGCGGACGCACCGGCCATCCGCGTCTCCGTCACCAAGGTGGGCAACGCATGAGCACCCTTCTGGCCCTTCACGAAGCAACGGCAACGTTCAGCGACAGTGCGCTGACCGGCATACACACGCTTGTTGCCGAAGGCAAGGACAACCCCAAGGCCGACTTCTCGGACACGCCGTGGTGGATCTCGCTCATCAAGGCAGTGATCATCTTCGTCTACCTCCTCGTGTCGACGCTGATGGTCATCTGGTTCGAGCGTCGCGTCATCGGTCGCATGCAGCAGCGCCCGGGCCCCAACCGCAACGGCCCGTTCGGTCTGCTCCAGACCCTCGCCGACGGCATGAAGGCGATGCTCAAGGAGGACGTCACCCCCGCCAAGGCCGACCGGTTCGTCTTCACGCTCGCCCCGCTCATCACGGCGACGATGTGCTTCGTCGGCTTCGCGATCATCCCGCTCGGCGGCGAGGTCACGATGTTCGGCCACACCACCCCGCTGCAGCTCGCGGACTCGTCGATCTCGGTGCTGTTCGTGCTCGCGATCGCCGGCATCGGCATCTACGGCGTCGTGCTCGCCGGCTGGTCCTCGGGCTCGGTCTACCCGCTCATGGGTGGCCTGCGCAGCTCGGCGCAGATGATCTCCTACGAGATCGCGATGGGCCTCTCGCTCGTCGCCGTCTTCCTCTACAGCGGCTCGATGTCGACCTCGCAGATCGTCAGCAGCGCAGCACAGCATCTGGTACATCATCCCGGCGTTCTTCAGCTTCTTCGTCTACGTCATCACGATGGTCGGCGAGACCAACCGCCTTCCGTTCGACCTCGCCGAGGGTGAGGGCGAGCTCACCGGTGGGTTCCACACCGAGTACGGCTCGATGCGTTTCGCCATGTTCTTCCTCGGCGAATACATCAACATGTTCACCGTCTCCGCGCTGGCCACCACGATGTTCCTCGGTGGCTGGCAGGCACCTCCCGGCATTGCTGCGATCAACGACGGCATGTTCAACGAGGGCTGGTGGGGCCTGCTCTGGTTCACCGCCAAGCTCTGGATGTTCATGTTCTTCTTCGTGTGGCTGCGTGGCTCCCTGCCGCGTACCCGCTACGACCAGTTCATGCGCTTCGGCTGGAAGTTCCTCATCCCCGCCACGCTCGGCTGGGTCGTGCTCGTCGCGTTCTTCCGCGGTGCGCAGAACGGCTGGTTCGGCAACGGGGCCCTCGACCTCGCCGGCCGCCGCTTCCCCTACTCGTCACTGGCCATCGTCGGCCTGGTCGCCATCGGCGCCCTGGCGTTCGGTTGGTGGTGGGACAGCCGGGCCATTGCCAAGGAGGCCGCGGCCAACGTCGCCGTCCCCGAGGAGATCGACCCGTATGCCGGTGGCTATCCCGTGCCGCCGATGCCCGGTCAGCGTCTGCGCGAGACCGCTCGGGTCGGCGCACCTGCCCTGCCCGAGGCTGACCCAGTGACGCCTGATGTGACCACCGACAAGGAGGCCCCTCGTGGCTGACGACAAGAAGTCCGGGTTCTTCTCGGACATCTTTGCCCCCGTGGGTGGGTTCGGGGTGACCTTCGCGACGATGTTCCGCAAGGTCGCCACGACCGAGTACCCCGAGGTGAAGCGCCCGACGGCGCAGCGCTTCCACGGCCGCCACCAGCTCAACCGGCACCCCGACGGTCTCGAGAAGTGCGTCGGCTGCGAGCTGTGCGCGTGGGCCTGCCCGGCCGACGCGATCCTCGTCGAGGGCGCCAACAACGACGACGCCTCCGGCCAGCGGTTCTCGCCCGGTGAGCGCTACGGCCGCGTCTACCAGATCAACTACCTGCGCTGCATCTTCTGCGGACTGTGCATCGAGGCCTGCCCGACGCGCGCCCTGACGATGACCAACGAGTACGAGCTCGCCGACAACAACCGTGCCGACCTCATCTTCACCAAGGAGCAGCTGCTCGCTCCGCTCCAGGGCGGCATGGCACCTGCGCCTCACCCGATGGTGACCGGCATGGAGGAGCGCGACTACTACCTCGGCAAGGTCTCGGAGGCCACGCCCACCCAGAAGGAATGGGTCGAGGAGCACCACGCCAAGGCCGCACAGGCTGCGACGCAGGAGGCTGCCAAGTGACCAGCACAGGTGAAGCGATCCTCTTCTGGATCCTCGCGCCCCTCGCCGTCGCCGGCGCGCTGGGCCTGATCTTCGCCCGCAAGGCCGTCCACGCCGCGCTCGGCATGGCCCTGACGATGATCATCCTCGGCATCTTCTACCTCGCCCAGGGTGCCGACTTCCTCGGCGTCATCCAGATCTTCGTCTACACCGGCGCCGTGATGATGCTCTTCCTCTTCGTCGTCATGCTCGTCGGCGTCGACTCCTCCGACAGCATCGTCGAGACCCTCAAGGGTCAGCGCGCCGCCGCCACCGTGCTGACGCTCGGCCTCGCGGCGATGCTCATGGGCGCCATCGGCCGCATCACCATCGGTGACGCGCCGGCCAACAAGCTCGACGCGATCAACACGGAGAAGGGCAACGTGTCCGGGATGGCCGAGCTCATCTTCGGCCGCTACGTCTGGGTCTTCGAGGCCACGTCGGCGCTGCTCATCACCGCAGCCCTGGCCGCCATGGTTCTCGCCCACCGCGAGCGCCTGGGCTCCCGCCCCGACCAGCGCGCCTGGAGCGAGCGACGGATCCGCAGCGGGGAGAACCTCTCCGGCCTGCCCGTCCCCGGTGTCTACGCCCGCCACAACGCGGTCGACACCCCGGCCCTGCTGCCCGACGGTTCGCCGAGCGAGCTGTCCATCTCGCGTGTCCTCACCGCCCGCGACCAGGTCGGCTCCGCCGCACCGTGGGTCGACGCCGAGCTCGAGATCGAGCGCGACCTCGCGGACGACCGTGATGTCGCCGACGATGCCCCGACCCACGAGACGACGGAGGACCCGCGATGAGCCTGATCAACTACATCTATCTCGCGACGTTGCTGTTCGTCATCGGCGGAGCCGTGGTGCTGACCCGGCGCAACGCGATCGTCGTCTTCATGGGCGTCGAGCTCATGCTCAACGCAGCCAACCTCGTGTTCGTCACCTTCGCCCGGATGCACGGCAACCTCGACGGGCAGGTCATTGCCCTGTTCGTCATGGTCGTCGCGGCGGCGGAAGTCGTCGTCGGCCTCGCCATCATCATGGCGATCTTCCGTGCCCGCCGTTCGGCTTCGGTCGACGATGCCAACCTGCTGAAGCTCTAAGGGGCCGCACTCGTGAATTCACTCGCACTGCTCGCCTCGGAAGGTGAGGTGGCCGCGGCCACCGGCATCACGGCATACGCCTGGCTTCTGGTGTTGCTTCCCGCTCTTCGGCGCTGGCCTCCTCCTGCTCGGTGGCAAGGCCACCAACGCCTGGGGACACCTGCTCGCCACGGCACTGTCCTGGGCCAGCTTCGTCCTCGGCTTCCTCCTGCTGATCTCGATGGTCGGTCGCGGTCA
Organism: uncultured Actinomycetota bacterium; assembly: GCA_963807825.1. Taxonomy (GTDB): domain Bacteria; phylum Actinomycetota; class Actinomycetes; order Actinomycetales; family Dermatophilaceae; genus Knoellia. The sequence goes on along the minus strand of CAWEDC010000002.1, from coordinate 26,260 downwards.
TGAAGAGCGCGCCGCCCACGTCGGTGGCTGGAACTGGATCCCCGCCGGACAGTTCCAGCTCGAGACCGGGCTGCTCATCGACCAGCTGTCGATCGCGTTCGTCCTGCTCATCACGTTCGTCGGGTCGCTCATCCACGTCTACTCCATCGGCTACATGGAGCACGACGAGAACCGGCGCAAGTTCTTCGCCTACCTGAACCTCTTCGTCGCGTCGATGCTGCTGCTGGTGCTCGCCGACTCCTACCTGCTGCTGTTCGTCGGCTGGGAAGGCGTGGGTCTGGCGTCCTACCTGCTCATCGGGTTCTGGAACCACAACCCGGCGTATGCGACCGCGGCCAACAAGGCGTTCTTCGTCAACCGCGTCGGTGACGTCGGGATGTCGATCGCGATCATGTTCATGTTCTACACATTCGGCGCGGTGGACTTCGCGACCGTGCACGCCGGTGCTGCCGAGGCCGGTTCGACCGCGATGACCGCGCTCGGCCTGCTCCTGCTCATCGGTGCCTGCGCCAAGTCGGCCCAGTTCCCGCTGCAGTCCTGGCTCGGTGACGCGATGGCCGGCCCGACGCCCGTCTCGGCGCTCATCCACGCCGCGACCATGGTCACCGCCGGTGTCTACCTCGTCGTCCGCTCGCACGACATCTTCAACGCCGCGCCCAACGCGCAGCTCGCCGTCGCCGATCGTCGGTGCGATCACGCTGCTCTACGGTGCGATCGTCGGTTGCGCCAAGGACGACATCAAGAAGGCGCTGGCCGCCTCGACGATGTCCCAGATCGGCTACATGATGCTCGCCGCGGGTCTCGGCCCGGTCGGCTACGCCTTCGCGATCTTCCACCTCATCACCCACGGCTTCTTCAAGGCCGGCATGTTCCTCGGCGCCGGATCGGTCATGCACGGCATGAACGACAACGTCGACATGCGCCGCTTCGGTGGGCTCTCGAGCTGCCATGAAGATCACCTGGGCCACCTTCGGCCTGGGCTGGCTCGCCATCCTCGGACTTCCGCCCTTCTCGGGCTTCTGGTCCAAGGACAAGATCATCGAGTCCGCGTTCATCGGCGAGGGCTGGCGCCCGTGGGTCTTCGGCGGCATCGCGATGCTCGGTGCCGGGATCACCGCCTTCTACATGTCGCGCCTGTTCTTCATGACCTTCCACGGCAAGAAGCGCTGGATCGACGAGGCAGAGGCCAAGGAGCTCGGATCGCGCGCGGCTCACCCGCACGAGTCGCCGCTCACCATGACCATCCCGATGATCGTGCTCGCCGTCGGCTCCGGCCTGCTCGGCCTGATCCTGTCCTGGGGTGGCATGTTCACCCACTGGCTCGAACCGATCGTCGGCGGCCACGGCGAGGAGCACCCGGTGCTCCCGGTCCCCGTCATCATGGGGCTCACGCTGCTGCTGGTCTTCGGCGGAGCGGCATACGCCTGGATGCTCTACTGGCGCGACGCGGTGCCGAAGACGGCACCGCGAGGCTCGCTGGTCACCCAGGCCGCCCGTGCCGACCTCTACCAGGACGCCATCAACGAGGGCCTGTTCATGCGCCCCGGCACCCACCTCACCCGCGCGCTCGTCTTCACTGACGGCAAGGGTGTGGACGGGCTCGTCGGCACGTTGGCCGCGTCCATCGGCGGGCTGTCCTCGCGACTGCGCCGCCTGCAGACCGGTTATGCCCGGTCCTATGCCTTGACGATGCTCACCGGTGTCGTCGCCATTCTCGGAGCACTGTGGGTGATGAACTGATGTCCGGCCTGCCCTTGCTCACGCTCATGATGGTCGTGCCGCTCGTCGGCGCGGCGGTCATCTGGCTGCTGCCCTCGGCCTCGTCGCGGTTGGCCAAGCCGATCGCACTCGGCGTCTCGCTGCTGACCCTGCTGCTGTCCCTCGTGGCCTGGGGTCGGTTCGACGCCGGGTCGAGTGATCGCTACCAGCTGACCGAGACGCACTCGTGGATCCCGCAGTTCGGGGTCTCCTACGCGCTCGGTGTCGACGGCATCGCGCTCTCGCTCATCGTCATGGCGGCGATCCTCACGCCGATCTGCCTGCTCGCGGCGTGGAACGACCTCGGTGACGACGCGGACCCGCAGCGCGAGAAGACCTACTTCGCGCTCATGCTCATCCTGCTCACCTTCATGGTGGGTGTGTTCGCGGCCCGCGACGTCTTCTTGTTCTACGTGTTCTTCGAGGCCATGCTCATCCCGGTCTACTTCCTCATCGGGCTGTTCGGTGGACCGCGACGTCAGTACGCCGCCGTGAAGTTCATCCTCTTCTCGCTCGTCGGCGGGCTCATCATGCTCGTCGCCGTCATCGGCCTGTACTTCCAGGGTCCGGGTGGCGAGCAGGGCTTCCTCTACGAGGCGCTCGAGGGTGCCGTCGGCGGGTCCACCGCGACCCAGCGCTGGCTGTTCATCGGCTTCTTCATCGCCTTCGCGATCAAGGCCCCGATGTGGCCGGTCCACACCTGGCTGCCCGACGCGGCGTCCGAGTCACGTCCCGCCACGGCCGTGCTGCTCGTCGGCGTCCTCGACAAGGTCGGCACCTTCGGGATGCTGCGCTTCTGCCTCGGGTTCTTCCCGGAGGCGTCGCAAGTGGGCGACCCCGGTCGTCATCACGCTCGCCGTCATCTCGGTGATCTACGGCGCGCTGCTCGCCATCGGGTCGCGCGACATCATGCGACTCATCGCGTTCACCTCGATCAGCCACTTCGGCTTCATCGTCCTCGGCATCTTCGCGATGACGACGACGGCTGGTGACGGCTCGGCGCTCTACATGATCAACCACGGCTTCTCGACGGCCGGACTCTTCCTGCTCGCCGGGTTCCTCATCTCGCGGCACGGGTCGCAGCGCATCGCCGACTACGGCGGCTGGCAGCGGGTCACGCCTGTCCTCGCCGGGTCCTTCTTCATCGCTGGACTCTCGTCGCTGGCACTGCCGGGTCTGTCGTCCTACGTGTCGGAGTTCCTCGTGCTCACGGGGACGTTCCAGCGCTACAAGGTGGCTGCCGCGATTGCCACGATCGGCATCGTGCTCGCCGCGCTCTACATCCTGCTGACCTACCAGCGCGTCTTCACCGGCCCGCGCCCGAAGTTCATCGAGGGTGCCGAGCCGCGTGACCTCGGGCTGCGCGAGAAGCTCGTCGTGGCGCCGATCATCGCGTCGTTCCTGCTCCTCGGGTTCTATCCGAAGCCGGTCCTCGACCTCGTCAACCCCGCCGTGAAGCAGACGCTCCAACTCGTCGGTGTCACTGATCCGACGCCGACCAACGCCACCGGGAGTGCCCAGTGACCGCCCTGTCCACCGCGATGCCGACGGCCTTCGAGGCTGTTCAGGTCAACTACGGCGCCGTCGCACCGATGCTCATCATCGTGGGCGCCGCGCTCGTCGGAGTCCTCGTCGAGGCCTTCGCGCCGCGCGCCCAGCGGCACGTCATCCAGGTGTCCCTCGCCCTGGCCGCGATCGTCGTGGCCTTCGCGGTCCTCGCGCTCGTGTCGGTCGACAACCAGACGGTCACCGCGGGCGGCTCCATCGCCATCGACGGTCCGGCCCTGTTCATGCAGGGCACGCTGCTGATCTTCTCGGTCCTCGGTGTCCTGACGATGTCGGAGCGTTTCGGTGGCCGGTCCGCCGACGCCTTCACCCCGATGGGTGCGGCAACGCCGGGCTCGCCTGCTGAGGCCGCCGCTGACCGTGCGGGTTTCGCGACGTCGGAGGCCTTCCCGCTGACGCTGTTCGCCGTGTTCGGCATGCTCATGTTCGTCTCCGCGAACGACCTCATCACGATGTTCGTCGCGCTCGAGGTCCTGTCCCTGCCGCTCTACGTGTTGACCGGCCTGGCTCGTCGTCGTCGCCTGCTCTCGCAGGAGGCCTCGCTGAAGTACTTCCTGCTCGGTGCGTTCTCGTCGGCCTTCTTCCTGTTCGGCGCGGCACTTCTCTATGGGTATGCCGGGTCGACCGACCTGTCGAAGATCGCCCTTGCGATCACGACCGCCGACGGCGCCTACGAAGGACTGCTGCTCCCCGGTGTCGTCCTCGCCCTGATCGGCCTGCTCTTCAAGATCGGCGCCGTGCCGTTCCACTCGTGGACCCCGGACGCCTACCAGGGCGCTCCGACTCCGGTCACCGGCTTCATGGCCGCCGCGACGAAGCTTGCCGCGTTCGGCGCGATCCTGCGTCTGGCCTATGTCGGCGTCGAGGCCTCGCGCCTCGAGTGGCGCCTCGGTGTCGCGGCCGTCGCGGTCCTGACGATGGTCGTCGGCGCGGTGCTCTCCGTGACCCAGACCGACATCAAGCGACTGCTCGCCTACTCGTCCATCGCGCACGCCGGCTTCATCCTCGTCGGCGTCCTCGCCTTCGACAAGACGGGCGTGAGCGGCACGATGTTCTACCTCGCCGCCTATGGCCTCGCGACCATCGCGGCCTTCGCCATCGTCTCGCTCGTCCGCTCCGGCGGCTCCGAGGCGACCCACCTCTCGCAGTGGGCGGGCCTGGGCAAGAAGCACCCGGTCATCGCCGGATCTTCGCCCTGCTGCTCCTGGCCTTCGCCGGGCATCCCGCTGACGTCGGGCTTCACCGCGAAGTTCGCGGCGTTCGCACCGGCCATCGCGCATGGTGGCATGGCGGGCATCCTCATGGTCGTCGTCGGTGTCCTCGCCTCGGCGGTCACCGCGTTCGTCTACTTCCGACTCATCGTGCTCATGTACTTCACCGAGCCGACGGGTGACGACGTCGTCGCGCTGACCCCGTCGATCGCCTCCACGATCGCCATCACGGTCGGCGCCATCGGCACCGTCGTGCTGGGCATCGTCCCCGGCCCGATCCTCGACCTCGCCGGTCGGGTGTCGCAGTTCATCCAGTGACGCTCGCGCTGCCCGAGGTGTCGGCGGGGCTGCAGGAGCGGCTCACCGACGGGCTGGCTCGGGTCGAGGCCCTCATCGAGGAGCGCATCGACCACGAGGACCCGTTCATCGCCGACGCCAACGTCCACCTGCTGCGGGCCGGTGGGAAGCGGTTCCGGCCGATGCTCACGATCCTCGCCGCCGAGCTGGGCGACGGGGTCAATGACTCGGTCGTCGCGGCTGCTGCTGCGGTCGAGCTGACCCACCTCGCCTCGCTGTACCACGACGACGTCATGGACGAAGCGGAGCTGCGCAGGGGAACGCCGACGGCCAACACGGCATACGGCAACTCCACCGCCATCCTCGTTGGTGACCTGCTCTTCGGACACGCCTCGGCGCTGGTGGCCGACCTGGGACCAGAGGCCGTGCGGATCCAGGCCGAGACGTTCATCCGGCTGTGCACCGGCCAGATCCGCGACGACCGGCAGGCGCCCGACGGCGAGGACGCAGGGGCGTACTACCTGCGCGTGCTCGAGGACAAGACCGGCGTGCTCATCGCGACCGCCGCTCGCTATGGCGCGATGTTCGCCGGTTGTGGGGACGACGTCGTCGAGACGATGCGCGTCTACGGCGAACGGCTCGGGATGGCCTTCCAGCTCGCTGACGACCTCATCGACATCGAGTCCTCGGAGGAGGAGCTCGGCAAGACGCCGGGCACGGACCTGCGCGAGGGCAAGCGGACGCTGGCTGTCCTGCACGCTCTGGCATCGACCGCACCCGGGGACGCGCGACTCCAGGAACTCCTGCAGTCCGACCTCTCCGGTGACGCCGACCTGGCCGAGGCGTTGGGGCTGCTCCGGGCGCACCCGGCACTCGAGCAGGCCCGCGACGAGACCCGCGCGGTCGGCGAGCAGGCGCAGGATGCTCTCGTCGGGCTGCCCGACAGCGAGGCCAAGACGGCCCTGCTGGCGCTGGCGACCTCGGTCACCCACCGCGCCTCCTGACGTCCCTCGCGAGGGTCAGCGCAGGAGGAAGTAGGACAGTGCGGGTGAGGTCGAGACGTCCTGGCAGGGGTAGCCCAGGCTGGTGACGTGGTCCGCGAAGTCGGCGTCGTCGCGCACGCCCTCGAAGGCGCAGAGCACGCGGCCGTAGTCGGTGCCGTGGCTGCGGTAGTGGAACATCGTGATGTTCCAGCGGGTGCCGAGCTCGGTGAGGAAGCGGCTGAGCGCGCCCGGGTGCTCGGGGAACTCGAAGCTGTAGACCTCCTCGTCGATGCCCGGTGAGCGCCCACCGATCATGTAGCGCACGTGGGTCTTGGCGGTGTCGTCCTGCGAGAGGTCGACGGACTCGTAGTCCGCTGCCGTGAGGTTGTCGTGGATCTCGCGACCTTCGGCAGCGCCGCCGGCGAGCTGGACGCCGACGAAGATGCGGGCGAGGTCGGTGCCGTCCGCGCGGTAGTTGAACTCCGTGACGGAGCGACCCGCGAGCACGTCGACGAACTGCAGGAACGCCCCCGCGCGGTCGGGGATCGTCACACCGAACAGCGCCTCGCGGTGCTCGCCGACCTCGGCGCGCTCGGAGATGTAGCGCAGGGTGTCGAACGGGACGTTCGCACCAGAAAGGATGTGCGCCAACCTTTCTCCGCGTATGCCGTGTGCTTGCGTGTACTTCTTGAGTCCGGCAAGTGCCACGGCACCAGCCGGTTCGGCGACGGCCCGCACGTCCTCGAAGATGTCCTTCACGGCGGCACAGATCTCGTCGGAGTTCACCGTGATGACGTCGTCGAGATAGCGCTGGCACAGGTCGAAGGTCTGGGCGCCGATCTGCTTCACGGCGACGCCCTCGGCGAAGCGGCTCACCTGGGGGAGGGCCACGGGGTGGCCGGCAGCGAGGGCGGCGCTGAGGCAGGCCGCGTCCTCGGGCTCGACTCCGATGACCTTGATGCCGGGCATGAGGTTCTTGATGAGGCCGGCGACACCGGCGGCGAGCCCGCCTCCGCCGACCGGGACGAAGACGCGGTCGAGGTGGGAGTCCTGCTGGATGAGCTCGAGCCCGATCGTGCCCTGCCCGGCGATGACGAGCGGGTCGTCGAAGGGTGCGATGTAGGTCAGCCCGCGCTCGTCGGCGAGCCGCAGAGCCTCGGCCTGCGCGACATCGAACGTGTCGCCGATCAGGATGACCTCGGCGCCGTGTCCGCGTACGGCGCCCACCTTGATGGGGGCAGTGGTCGCGGGCATGACGACCACGGCGTGGACGTCGAGCAGTGAGGCAGACAGGGCAACGCCCTGGGCGTGGTTGCCGGCAGATGCGGTGATGACGCCGCGGGCGCGCTCCTCCGGGGAGAGTGCCCGCATCCGCGTGTAGGCGCCGCGGATCTTGAACGAGTGGATCGGCTGTCGGTCCTCACGCTTGACCTGGACGACGTTGCCGAGGCGCTCGGAGAGGGACTCCATGACCTCGAGCGGGCTGACGACCGCAGCCTCGTAGACGGGGGCCCGCAGGACGGCTCGCAGGTGCTCGGACCCGTTGCCCCGGTGAGCGCGTTCTTCGATGGACATGGGGTCCAGCAAACCGCGAGAGTCCCGCGGGTGTCAGGCGCCCCCACCAGTCGAGACGAGGTCGCGGCGCCGGGGTATGGACAGGGCGATGACGACACTGACGAAGCAGAGGCCCGCGGCGAACAACCAGGCCGAGCTGTAGGAGCCGGACGACTCGCGGACCCAACCGGCGATCGAGGCCCCCACACCGGCGCCGACCATGTGGGACGCGAAGACCCACCCGAAGACGATGCCGGAGTCGGCGAGCCCGAAGTGCTGCCGGCACAACGCCACTGTCGGCGGAACGGTCGCCACCCAGTCGAGTCCGTAGAAGACGATGAACACCCACAGTGACGGCTGGACGTTCGGCCCGAGGACGGCGTCGATCGCGAGGAGCGAGAGGCCGCGACCGCCGTAGTAGATCGCCAACAGGATGCGCGAGTCGACCTTGTCGGTGAGCCACCCGGACGCGACCGTGCCGGCGATGTCGAAGATGCCGACGAGGGCCAGCAGGCCGGCCGCGGTCTGGGTCCCCATGCCGTGGTCGTGCGCAGCGGGGATGAAGTGCGTCTGGATGAGTCCGTTGGTCGACCATCCACACACCCAGAACGTCAGCATGAGCGCCCAGAACGTCCACGTCCGGCTCACTCGCACGAGCACGGCGATGGCGGTTCGCGCGGGGGAGACGACCGGTCCGGCGGCGGCGACCCGGGCCGCCTCAGCCGCCTCGCGCTCCGATGCCTCGGTGGCGCCGAGGGGGAGCAGCCCCTTGGCAGAGGGCCGGTCGGCCATGAGGGTGCCGACGAGCACCGACACGACGAGCGCCAGTCCGGCGACGACGAGTGCCGCCGCACGCCACCCGTGCTGGGTTGCCGCCCACGCGATGGCGGGCAGGAAGATGAGCTGCCCGGTCGCGTTGGCCGCGGAGAAGACCCCCATCACGAGGCCGCGGCGTGCGACGAACCAGCGGTTGGCGACGATCGCGCCGAAGACGAGGGCCATGGATCCCGTACCGATGCCGATGACGAAGCCCCACAGCACCCACAGCTGCCACGCCGCGGTCATCAAGGTGGTGGCCGCGCTGGCCAACGAGACGGCGATGAGCGAGATCGTGACGATGCGCCGCACCCCGAAGCGCTCCATGAGGGCGGCCGCGAACGGCGCCGTGAGCCCGTAGACGATGAGGTTGAGGCTGACCGCCCCGGACGTCGTCGCGCGCGACCAACCGAACTCCTGCTCCACCGGCTCGAGCAGCACACCCGTCGACGAGCGGAAGGCTGCGGCGGCGACGAGTCCGGCCAGGGTCACGGCGGCGACGATCCAGGCCCGGTGGATGGGGCGACGAGGCGGATCGGCGGCGAAGGAGTCGGCGTCGGAGCCAGCAGCTCCCACGGCAAGGTCGTCGGTCATGAGGGAGAGCCTGTCAGTCCTGCACTCGTCGCGCCTAGTGGCAGAAATGCCACAATATGCAAAGATTCAGCCATGCGCACCTCACGCGTCCCTGCCCGCCACACGGTCGTCGTCCTGCTCCTCGAGCCGCTCATCGGCTACGACGCCACCATTCCCGGGGCGGTGCTCGGCTCGGCAAAGGACGCCGAGGGTCGACCGCTCTATGACGTGCAGATGGCCTCCCTCGACGGCGGAGCCGTCACGACGCACAACGGGTATGCCGTTGTGCCACATGGCGATTCGTCTCTCCTTGAGCATGCCGACACCGTGATCATCCCCGGCACCCGGATCCCCGGTCCGCGCTTCGACGGCACCCTCCCGGACGAGGTGGGGGTCGCGCTGCGCCGCATCCGCGAGGGCACGCGCATCGTGTCGATCTGCACCGGCGCCTACGTTCTCGCCGCCGCGGGTCTCCTCGACGGGCGCCCGGCCACGACCCATTGGCAGCACACCGAGTCCTTCCGTTCGCTCTATCCGCAGGTCGACCTCAACGAGGACGTGCTCTTCGTCGACGACGGCGACATCCTCACTTCCGCAGGCCTCTCCGCGGGCGTCGACCTCTGCCTGCACGTCCTGCGCCGCGACCACGGAGCTGCGGTGGCCAACGACGTCGCCCGCTACTGCGTCGTCCCGCCGTGGCGCGACGGTGGTCAGGCCCAGTTCATCGAACGACCCGTGCCGGTCATGGACGACGCGTCCACGTCGAGCACGCGGGCCTGGGCGATGGCCCACCTCGACGCCGACCTCTCCGTCCCTGCACTCGCCCGACGAGCCCGCATGAGCGAACGCACCTTTGCCCGGCGCTTCCGGGACGAGACCGGCCTGACTCCGGCGGCGTGGGTGACGCAGCAGCGTGTACGCCACGCTCAGCACCTCCTCGAGACCACCGACCTCACCGTCGACGTCATCGCGACACGGTCCGGACTTGGCACGGGTGCCTCCCTTCGCAAGCACTGTGCTGCCACGCTGGGGGTCTCACCCCAGGCCTATCGCCGCACCTTCCGTGGCGCCACCGAGAGCAGGATTGCATGAGCCGCAGCGACGACCCCTTCGTCGACATCGATGCCCTCGAGTCGGCGACGGCCGGCCTTCCGGCGCCACTCGTCACCGTCGACCTCGACGCCTTCGACGCCAATGCCGACGACCTCGTCCATCGCGCCGCCGGCCGACCCATTCGCGTCGCGAGCAAGTCGGTCCGTTGCCGGACCTTGCTCCGCCGGGTCCTCGACCGACCCGGCTTCGCCGGCGTGATGGCGTATGCCGTCCCCGAAGCCGTGTGGCTCGTGCGGCAGGGCTTCACGGACGTCTTCGTGGCCTACCCGAGCGTGGACCGCGAGTGGCTGCAGACCGTGGCCGCCGATGAGCACCTGCGCAACGAGATCAGCGTCGCCGTCGACAGCGTCGAGCAGGTGCGCTTCCTCGCGGACCTGCTCGGTCAGGACAGCGGAGTCCGCGTCGCCCTCGACGTCGACTGCTCGCTGCGCATCGGTCGCGTCCACCTCGGCGTGCGTCGCTCGCCACTGCGCACGCCCGCCGACGCCCTCGGCGTCACCCGGGCCGCGCTCGACGCCGGACTGCGCGTCGTCGGGATCATGTTCTACGACGCCCAGGTCGCTGGACTGCCCGATCGCGGACCGCACCTCAAGACCCTCAAGAAGCGCTCGCTCGACGACCTCGCCGAACGCCGCGGCCCGCTCGTCGAGGCGGTTCGCGCCCTCACTGACCTCGACTTCGTCAACGGTGGCGGCACCGGAAGCATCGGCCGACTGGCCGCTGCCGACAGCCTCACCGAGTTCGCGGCCGGCTCCGGGCTCTACGCCCCCACGCTCTTCGACGCCTACGACGACTTCGCCCCCCGACCGGCGATGACCTACGCCCTCCCGGTGGTGCGCCGCCCCGCGAAGGGGATCGTCACGGCATACAGCGGCGGTTATGTCGCCAGCGGCGAACCCGGCTGGACCCGGGTTCCCAGCCCGATCGGAACTGCCCTCAAGCTCATTCGCTCCGAGGCGGCCGGGGAGGTGCAGACTCCTCTGCGGGGGCGGGCCGCGGATGGGCTCGCTCTCGGCGATCGCGTGTGGATGCGCGGGGCCAAGGCAGGGGAGTTGCTCGAACGGTTCGACCACGTGCACCTCGTCCAGCAGGGGCGGCTCGTCGAGACCGTGCCGAGCTATCGCGGAGAAGGGCAGAACTTCGGATGACCTGGAGCAACTGGGCCGGCAACGTCAATGCCACCCCGGCTCGTGTGCTGGAACCTCGATCGGTCGACGAGGTCGCCGATGTCGTGAAGCGTTCGGCGGACCGCGGGGAGCGCGTTCGGGTCGTCGGTGCGGGGCACTCCTTCACGGCGCTGTGCGCCACCGACGGGGCGTTGCTGCGGCTGACCCACCTGTCCGGAATCCGGGGCATCGACTGCGCGCGTCAGCGAGTGCGTGTCGCTGGTGGGACGCCGCTCCACGTCCTCAACCCCATCCTCGATGGGATCGGTCTGGCCCTGCCCAACCTCGGCGACATCGACCGCCAGACCGTCGCGGGCGCCATCGCGACGGGAACCCACGGCACGGGTGTCCGGTTTCAGGGGATCGCCGCGGCGGTGACTGGGTTGACCCTCGTGCTGGCCGACGGATCCGTTGTCTCCGTTGATGATTCGCATGACCCCGAGCTGTTCCAAGCGGCTCGGGTGGGGCTCGGTGCGTTCGGTGTCGTCACCGAGGTCGAGCTCCAGTGTGTGCCCGCCTTCCGGCTGCGTGCACTCGAGACTCCTGGCCGGCTCGACGAGGTCATCGATGGCTATGAGCAGCTCGTGGCTGACTACGACCACGTGGACTTCCACTGGTTCCCGCACACGGACCGGGTTCTCCTGAAGCGCAATTCACGAGTTGGCGACGACGACCCAGGCCAGCCCCAGCCAGCCTGGCGGGCTCGGCTCGACGAGGACATCCTCAGCAACAAGGTCTTCGGGGCGCTCAACCGTGCCGCGTCGGTGCGGCCGGGCATCGTCCCGCGCCTCAACCAGGTGAGTGCCCGCGTACTCGGCGCGAAGGAGTACACCGACACCTCGTGGAAGGTCTTCTGCACCTCACGCGACGTCCGTTTCCGAGAGAGCGAGTATGCCGTCCCGCGGGCTTCGCTGCCCGCCGTCATCTCCGCGTTGCGCACCTGGATCGACACGCACGACGTGACGCTGCCGTTCCCCATCGAGGTGCGCTCGACGGGAGCCGACGACGTGTGGCTGTCGACGGCATACGAGCGCGAAAACGCCTATGTCGCGGTGCACCAGTACCACCGGATGGACGACGGGGGAGTGTTCGCGGCGTTCGAGGCGATCGTGCGCGAGCACCAGGGCCGGCCGCACTGGGGCAAGCTGCACACCCTCGGCGCGGAGGACTTTGCGCGGCTCTACCCGAGGTTCGGGGATGCGCAGCGGGTCCGCGACCGAGTCGACCCCGATCGCCGCTTCACCAACGACCACCTGACCCACATCCTCGGCCCCTGACGCCGAGCCGAGGCAGCGGCCGCGCGCACTACCGGCGGACTGTCAGCTCCGCCACTGGATCTCGTCGGGTTGTGCTCAGCAAGATCGTCGGCGACTCGCGAGCTGATAGTCCGCCGGTAGGCCGGGCGTGAGTTCGGCGGAGCGACTCGACTCCGGATGGGGCAGTCGAGTCCGCTCCGCAGCCACCTGACGGGCTTCTGCCCTGGCCTTCGTGCGCAAGATGAGACGACTTGTCCGAGCGGGCGACACTCGGCTGGACCGGACCGCCGTCCTGCTCACCGAGCCGACGAGTCTGGCAGACGTTCTGGAGCTCGACGAGGAACTCCTCCACGGAGGCGTTGCTGCCGCGAGCCTGTCCGACATGCACGCTCGGACTGAGTCCGACGGAGACTGCGCCTGAACGAGTGGTGAGCCTTGCGCCTTCGCGCCAGCTCGGCTGCACGGCATCAGGCAACCCTCGGACGTAGCGGGGCTCGCTCACGTGGCGCCGGCTTCGGGGTGGTAGTCGGCGACCCCGAGCATGCAGTCGGAGGTGGCGACGACGATGAGCACGCCTGCCCATCCAGGGGTCATCATGACAGTCTGCCTGCAGATCAGGTCCGGGTCGGGTTCAGGGGCAGGGTTCGGGGTCCGGGCCGGCGAGGCGGGCTCGGCGGTTGGTCTGGGCGTTTCTGCAGTGAGTCGATCGTCAACAGCAGCAAGGCGATCCAGACGATCCCGAAGCCGACCCACAGGGCGGCGGTCACGTGCTCGTCGAGCAGCACGACGCCGATGAGCAGCTGCAGCATCGGCGTGAGGAACTGGATGAGACCGATCGTCACGAGCGGGATGCGTCGAGCAGCAGCGGCAAAGAACAGCAACGGGATCGCCGTCACGACGCCAGCGGCCACGAGCAAGCGACGTGTGCGTCGCGCCGTGCCCACCGAAGGTCGTCGAACCCTTGGCGGCCAACCAGAACAGCACGCCCACCGCGACCGGCGCCAACACCAACGTCTCGACGGTCAGTGAGTGCATGGCATCCAGCGACGCCCCGACCTTCTTCTTGACCAACCCGTAGAACGCGAACGAGAACGCCAACGTCACCGCGATCCACGGGAACTCGCCGCCAGCCACCGTCAGGTAGACCGCGGCCACCGCACCCACGCTCACAGCCGCCCACTGCAGCGGTCGCAGCCGCTCGCGCAGGACGAAGACACCCAGCCCCACGGTGACGATCGGGTTCAAGAAGTAGCCCAGCGCCGCGGCATACGTCCGGCCGGTGATGACGGCGAGGACATAGACGACCCAGTTCGCGGCGATGAGCAGCGCCGCGAGCGTCAGTCCACCGAGCAGCTTCGGCCGGTGCACGACCGAGGCCACCCACCCGAAGTCCCGCCGCACGACGAGCACGACCACGCAGAACAGCAACGTCCACAGGATCCGGTGGGCCAGGATCTCGAACGCGCCTGACGGCTCGAGGGCATGGAAGTAGAGGGGAAACAGCCCCCAGATGCCATAGGCCAGGAACGCAAAGATCGTCCCGCGCCTGAGTTCGCCGGCATCACCCGCGAGGGGTGGACTCATGCAGTCACGCGAGCACTCACGCGACGGTCCACGTGTCGCGACCGCGAAGCAGCGCCCCCAGGTCGTCGTCCGTCGCCGGACCGCCAGCAGTGTCGATCGCGGCCTGCACCTGAGCGCGCACGCCATCGTCATAGGTCGGACGCGACACCGAACGGAAGATGCCCATCGGCACGTGCGTCATCTCGGGGGAGTCGAGCCGCGAGAGCGCGAACGCCTGGCTCGGGTCCTCGGCACCGGCGTCGTGCACCACGACATCCGCGCCCACAGCGGAAGCCGCGTCGACGAACTCAAGGCGACCACCCGGCATACGCACCAACGTCTTTCGGTCGTCCTCGGGCCCGACCTGCACGGGTTCGCCGTCGAGCAGGTGCACGAGCCGCGCCTCCTGCTGCGTGCGGTCCTTGATGAGGTCGAACGCGCCGTCGTTGAAGATCGGGCAGTTCTGGTAGATCTCGACGAGCGAGGTGCCGCGGTGTTCGGCGGCCGCGCGCAGGATCCCGGTGAGGTGCTTGCGGTCGGTGTCGGTCGTGCGAGCCACGAAGGTCGCCTCCGCACCGAGCGCCAAGCGACACCGGGTTGAACGGCTGGTCGACCGACCCCATCGGCGTGGACTTCGTGACCTGACCGATGCGCGAGGTGGGGGAGTACTGACCCTTGGTCAACCCGTAGATCTCGTTGTTGAACAGCAGGATCGTCATGTTGACGTTGCGGCGCAGCGCGTGGATGAGGTGGTTGCCACCGATCGACAGCGCGTCGCCATCGCCGGTCACGACCCACACGTTCTGGTCCGGCCGCGACGTCGCGAGCCCGGTCGCGATCGACGGCGCCCGCCCGTGGATCGAGTGCATGCCATAGGTGTCGAGGTAGTACGGGAAGCGCGACGAGCACCCGATCCCGGAGACGAAGGTGATGTTCTCGCGCTTCAGTCCCAGCTCGGGCAGGAACGACTGCACCGCCGCGAGGATCGCGTAGTCACCACAACCCGGGCACCAACGCACCTCCTGGTCGGAGGTGAACTCCTTCTTCGTCTGCTTCGCAGCATCAGGAGCAAGCAGGGGTATGCCGGCCAGTCCGCTCGGGCGAGCGGCTGCACCGTTCGTGGTGGTCACTTGATCTCCTCGAGGTGGGTGAGGATGACGTCGGCGAGGTCGACCGTGGAGAACGGCAGGCCACGCACCGACGTGTGGGGGCGGACGTCGACGAGGAACTGTGCGCGCAGCAGCATCGACAGCTGACCGAGGTTCATCTCGGGGACGACGACGCGGTCATAGGACCGCAGGATCTCGCCGAGGTTGCCGGGGAACGGGTTGAGGTTGCGCAGGTGCGCCGACGCCACCGAGTGGCCAGCGTTGCGAACAGCCCTGACAGCAGCGGCAATCGGGCCCTGCGTCGAACCCCAGCCCAGGACCAGGAGCCGAGCGTCACCGGCCGGGTCCTCGACGACGACGTCAGGGATGCCGGCGATGCCCGCGATCTTGGCGGCACGCAGGCGCGTCATCTTGTCGTGGTTGTCGGGGTCGTAGGAGATGTTGCCGGTGATGTCGGCCTTCTCGATGCCGCCGATGCGGTGCTCGAGGCCGGGCGTGCCCGGGATGGCCCACGGGCGGGCGAGGGTCTCGGGGTCGCGCAGGAACGGGTGGAAGACCGGCTCGCCCTTGTCGTCGATGCCGTTGGGCGCGCTGGCGAACTCGACGGACAGGTCCGGCAGGTCGGCGACCTCCGGGACGGACCACGGCTCGGAGCCGTTGGCGAGGTAGCCGTCACTGAGCAGGAAGACAGGCGTCCGGTATGCCGTGGCGATCCGGACCGCTTCGAAGGCTGCGTCGAAGCAGTCGGACGGGGTGGACGGCGCGATGATCGGGACGGGCGACTCACCGTTGCGGCCGAACATCGCCTGGAGCAGGTCGGACTGTTCGGTCTTGGTCGGCAGACCGGTCGAGGGACCGCCGCGCTGGACGTCGACGATGATCAGCGGCAGCTCGAGCGAGACGGCGAGGCCGATCATCTCGGACTTCAGTGCGACGCCCGGACCGGACGTCGTCGTCACACCGATGGCACCACCGAAGCTCGCACCGAGAGCGATGCCGATGCCGGCGATCTCGTCCTCGGCCTGCATCGTCGTGATGTTGTGGCGCTTGAGGGCCGACAGCGCGTGGAGGATGTCGGAGGCCGGGGTGATCGGGTAGGACCCGAGCACGAGCGGCAGCTTCGCCTGGTGGGCAGCGGCGACGAGGCCGTGGGCCAGGGCCGTGTTGCCGGTGATGTTGCGGTAGGTGCCCGGCGGCATCACGGCGGGCGCGATGACATAGCTCGACGCGAAGTCCTCGGTCGTCTCGCCGTAGTTCCAGCCCGCCTTGAGTGCGGTGAGGTTGGCCTCGAGGATCTCGGGGTGGGCGCCGAACTTCTTGGTGAGGAAGGACTCCGTGCCGGTCGTCGGACGCGTGTACATCCACGACAGGAGGCCGAGCGCGAACATGTTCTTGGCGCGCTCCTTCTCCTTGCGGGTCAGGCCGTCGAACTTCGCCAGCGCATCCACCGTGATCGAGGTGAGCGGCACGGCGTGGACGTGGAAGGACTCGAGTGAGCCGTCCTCGACCGGGTTCTCGGCGTAGCCGACCTTGGCCAGCGCGCGCTTGGAGAACTCGTCGGTGTTGATGATGATCGTCGCGCCACGCGGCACGTCACCGAGGTTGGCCATGAGGGCGGCCGGGTTCATCGCGACGAGGACGTCGGGGGCGTCACCGGGAGTGAGGACCTCGTGGTCGGCGAAGTGGAGCTGGAAGCTCGACACTCCGGGCAGCGTCCCCTGGGGTGCGCGGATCTCGGCCGGGAAGTTGGGCAGGGTCGAGAGGTCGTTGCCCATCGCGGCCGTCTCGGAGGTGAATCGGTCCCCGGTGAGTTGCATCCCGTCGCCGGAGTCGCCAGCGAATCGGATGACCACGCGATCGAGCTTCTGGACGGTCTTGCTGGACATGGACACCTGACTCGAGAGCTGTCAGTCGGGACGCTTCGTCGTGACCCCGACGTGTCCCTCCATCGTACGACCGAGGTAAGGCAAGGCTATGGAGGTGTCCAACATCGATCCCGCCCCGTTGTGTGGGGGAGCTGTCCCCATGGCGCGGTCCGACCGTCGCTGACAGCATGGGGCGTCACAGGGGAGGTGTGGTCATGTCATACGGCGTTCAGATCAAGGACCTGCGCGAATCGGCGAAGGCGGCCCGTTCGGCGGCGACACAGATCGCCAAGGTCACTCCGGGTGACGCGCTCACGGGGGCCGAGGCCGCCATTCCCGGAGCCTCGAGTGTGAGCGCCATGCAGAGGGTGAGCACGAGCTGGTCCACCGAGCTGGCCGACTGGGCCAAGGCCGCCAAGGCCTATGGCACAAACCTCGACACCAACGCCACGCAGTACGAGCTCGACGACGAAGCCGCCCGCGCAGCCTTCGCTCCGGCGGCGAAGAAGAACGACTGACGTGGCTCTCACCTGGGGCAACATCAAGCAGTGGTCACCGGCCACTCTCGACACGGCCGAGACCAACCTCCGCAAGGCTCGGCGGTCCATGCTGGACCTCGCCGACGAGCTCGAGACGATGGGTCTGCCGAAGCAGTGGCACGGTGACGCGTCACAGGCATCTCGGACCAGGCTGACGAACGTCACCCAAGACCTCAAGGACATGGTCGCGGAGGTCTCTGCGGCATACACCGCTGTCTGTGACGCCGCGGACGGAGTGCGCGGAGTGGAACAGGCCGTGGACGCGGCCCAGGAATTCGCCACGCTCCACCAGCTGAGCATCTCGGCGGACGGGACCGTCACCGACAAGGGCCCGGGCGTCGACACGGGCAACGACCACGACAACCAGGTCGCCCTCGACGAGCGTCAGGGCTGGGTCACCGAATGCGTCGACCGCATCGAGCAGGCCCTGCGCAAGGCCACCGACGTCGACACCGACCTCGGCGACGTCCTGGAGAAGATCGAGCTCAACCGGATCCACGTCGGAGCGGGCGGGTTGGCCACGGCCTCGAAGCTCGGTGAGGTCGAGGGCGACCTCACCCTGCTCAAGCCACCCGAGGGCGCGACCCCGTCCGACAGTGCGGCGTGGTGGGCGACCCTGTCCCCGGATGAGCGCAAGGAGATCATCGCCAAGCACCCGGGCTGGATCGGCAACCGCGACGGCGTCGACGCCACGTCGCGCGACCTCGCGAACCGCAACATCCTGGCCTCTCGCCGGGACCACGTGAACACTCGACTCTCCGAGATCGAGAAGGGGTTCTACCTGGCAGATGGCAGCTTCGACCCCGTCTACTACGGGGCGCACATCGACGAGTACAACGACCTCAGGGAGGAGAAGGGGGCCATTGGCACGCTCGACGGCATCTTGGCCAGGCCGGGCCAGCACCAGATCATCGGTCTGGACTTCAGTACGCCGCGGACTCAGGCGATCGTGGCAAACGGCAACGTCGACACGGCCGATCACGTTGCCGTCTTCACCCCAGGCCTCAGCTCGACGGTGGAGGGAATCGGTGGGAACGACACCAGCATGCGGGAACTCCAGAACCGTGCCGAGCGCGAACTCTTCCGACGAGGAGACAGTTCGACAGTCGCCACGGTGACGTGGCTCGACTACCAGGCGCCACAGGTGGGGACGACCTTCAGCGGGGACTCGGTAGCCCTGAGTGGTTCCGCCCAGAACGGCGGCGCCAGCCTGGCGCAGTACCTGCAAGGGATCAACGCGTCCAGGACGAACGACCCCGACCTCACGGCGCTGGGCCATTCCTATGGGTCCACCACGACCGGCTACGGGCTGCAGGAACCGGGGACCGGAGTGGACCGGGTCGTGTTCTTCGGCTCGCCCGGTCTGGGCACGAGCGACCTCTCCGACATCAACGTGCCCACCGGCAGCTCGTACTACGCAGAGGCGAAATGGGACGGAGTGGGGGACTTCGCGCGCTTTGGCAGCGACCCCACGGGGCTGGAGGGAATGCGACATCTGCAGACCGGCGATGCGACGTCCTCCAGCGAAGGTTCGCTGGACGGCGTCACCGGTCACACCCACTACCTTCAGGACGGGTCGACGAGCCAGTACTCCATGGCGCAGATCATTGGGGGTCATCCAGAGTCCGCCATCGAGGGCCAGAATGTGGGTTGGCTGACTGACCCGCTCTCGTCCCAACCCTGGATCCCCGGGTTTCTCAAGTGAGCTGCCCCGATTCGCCAGACACCGCCGACCACAACCAACGGATCTCACGATGATGCAGACGACGCGTCGGGCTCCCGCACGGACAGTCCTTGTCCTCGCGCTGCTCGCCCTGATTCTCACCGGATGCCAAGGAGCAGACATGGACCCACGACAGCAACTGGAAGGGCGCCGCGCTGCGAGCGTGGCCCAGGCGGACAACCTTGCCCTCCTCGCGGAGGTGCGGACCGCGTTGAGCGAAGTGGCCCCGGGTCTTGCGTGGCGCACGCCCGAACCGGTGGTCGAGGCAGGGTCGGGCTGCAAGGACCCCTTCGGCGGGATCAAGGGTGCCGGCACGCTGTCCCTCGACAGCGGGGGCGCCACGGGGGGAATTCCTGAGGCCGATTGGGACCGCGCCTGGGAAGCCGTCAAGGCGGTCGCGGCCAAGCGAGGCTACGGCGACGAGCACACCCTGCTCGACAAGCCCGGTGAGCACCAGATGTCGCTCTACGACAAGGACGGCTCGGAGCTGAGCGTCGGCACCGGGACGAACACCGTGGCGAGCATCTATGGAGCCTGCTACCTCGAGTGACCTTGAGAGCCGTCACCCGCTGTTCATCTGGCGTGGCTAGGCTCTGAGTCATGACGGGATACCTCGCCGCAGCCGGGGTGCTGGGCATCGGACTGGTGCTGGTGATCGCCGCGATGGGCGCTCGCCGCCTCCTCGCTCCGCAGGCTCCCTCGACGGCCAAGCTCACGACCTATGAGTCCGGTGTCGACCCGGTCGGCGAGGGCTGGGCCCAGAGCCAGGTCCGCTACCTGTCCTACGCCTTCCTCTACGTCGTCTTCGCCGTCGACGCCGTCTACCTCTTCCCGTGGGCCTACGTCCTGCGTGACCCCCAGCTGGGAGCCGCGTCCCTCGTCGAGATCGCGATCTTCATCGGCATCATCGTCATCGGCCTTCTCCACGCGGCCCGCCGCGGACTGCTCCGCTGGACGTGAGCGACCCCCTGCTCCGGGGGAGTGAGGCACCCAGCCCACGCACCCTCGTCGACATCCTGCGCGCCACGATCGAGGCCCATCCCGACGCGCCCGCCGTCGACAACGGCACGAGCGTCCTCACCTATGGCGAGTTCGCCGAGGCTGCCGAGGACGTCGCCGACGCCCTGCGTGCGGCCGGCGTCGAACGCGGTGACCGCGTCGGCATCCGCATCCCCTCGGGCACCCTCGACCTCTACGTCGCCATCGCCGGCATCCTCGTCGCGGGCGCGGCCTACGTCCCGGTCGACTACGACGACCCCGACGAGCGGGCGCGGATCGTCTTCGGGGAGGCCGATGTCGCGGCGATCATCACGACGGACCTCGTCGTCCGTGCGGTGGGTGACGATGGCGCAACCGAGGTCGAGGGCAACACGGGCGACCCGACGACCGGCGACGACGCGTGGATCATCTTCACGTCCGGGTCGACCGGCAAGCCCAAGGGCGTCGCCGTGACGCATCGCAACGCTGCCGCCTTCGTCGACGCCGAGTCGCGAATGTTCCTGCAGGACAGGCCAATCGGCCCGGAGCGACCGCGTCATGGCCGGGCTCTCGGTCGCCTTCGACGCGAGTTGCGAGGAGATGTGGCTCGCGTGGCGCTATGGCGCGTGCCTCGTCCCCGCACCCCGCTCGCTCGTCCGTTCGGGTGTCGAGCTCGGCCCGTGGCTCACCGCCAACCGCATCACCATCGTCTCGACCGTGCCGACCCTCGTCGCGCTCTGGCCGACCGAGGCGCTCGCGGACGTCCGCCTCCTCATCCTCGGCGGCGAGGCCTGCCCGCCCGAGATCGGCGCGCGCCTGGCCAACGAGCACCGCGAGGTCTGGAACACCTACGGCCCCACCGAAGCCACCGTCGTCGCCTGCGGTGCCCAGCTCACCGGCGAACCACCCGTGCGCATCGGCCTCCCCCTCGCCGGCTGGGACCTCGCCGTCGTCGACGCGACCGGCCAGCCCGTCCCCGAGGGCGCGAGCGGCGAGCTCATCATCGGCGGCGTCGGCCTGGCCCGCTACCTCGACGAAGCAAAGGACAGAGCGGCGTATGCCGCCATGCCCACCCTGGGTTGGGACCGCGCCTACCGCTCGGGTGACCTCGTGCGCAACGAGCCCGAGGGGCTCGTCTTCCTCGGGCGGGCCGACGACCAGGTCAAGGTCGGCGGTCGGCGCATCGAGCTCGGCGAGATCGACTCCGCCCTGCTGTCGCTGCCCGGAGTGAGTGGTGCTGCCGCCGCCGTGCGCCGAAGCGAGGCGGGCAACACCCTGCTCATCGGCTACGTCACGACCGACGACACCTTTGACGCCAAGGTGGCCACCGAGTCGATGCGCCAGTCGATGCCGGCCGCCCTCGTCCCGCGCCTCGCCGTCGTCGACACCCTGCCGACGCGCACCTCCGGCAAGATCGACCGCGACGCGCTGCCCTGGCCGCTGGCGCCCACCAACCCCGCTGGCGGCGCCGACACGGGTGACACCGCCGGCTGGATCTCGGGGCTGTGGGCGAGCATCCTGGGCGGCCCGCCGACCACTCCCGACGAGGACTTCTTCGACGTCGGCGGTGGCTCGCTCAGTGCCGCCCAGCTCGTGAGCCGGTTGCGCGAACGCTTCCCCGAAGTCACCGTCGCCGACATCTATGAGCACTCGAGCTTGGCTGCCCTCGCAGTCGCCCTGGACGAGATGGAGACGCCCACCGGCCGCCTCAACCGCGACGTGCCACCGGTGCCCGGCAAGACCCAGGCCGCCCAGATCCTCGCCTCCGTCGTCCTGCGCAGCATCGCGGGCCTGCGCTGGCTCACCTGGATCGGGCTGGGCAACGCCGTCGCCCGGTCCGCCCTCGACCTCACGTGGCTGCCGAGCGTGCACTGGTGGTGGCTCGCCCTCGGGTGGCTCCTCCTCATCTCGCCGGTCGGGCGGATGGCCCTGGCCGCACTTGGCGCTCGCTTCCTGCTGCGCCGCCTCGAGCCGGGGGAGTACCCCCGCGGCGGTGAGGTCCACCTGCGGGTCTGGCTGGCCGAACGTCTCGTCGACGAGCTCGGTGCCGCCAACCTCTCGGGCGCCCCCTTCATCAAGGTCTTTGCCCGAGCACTCGGTGCCCGCGTCGGCAGCGACGTCGACCTGCACTCCGTCCCGCCGGTGACCGGCATGCTCGATCTGGGCGACGGGGCCTCGATCGAGCCGGAGGTTGACCTGCGCGGTCACTGGATCGACGGCGCCAAGTTCATCGTCGGGCCCATCCGTGTCCGCGAAGGCGCGAGGGTCGGCGCCCGCAGCTCCCTCCTTCCCGGTGCGGACGTCGGCGAACGAGCCGAAATCGCCCCTGGCTCAGCGGTTTTCGGTGCGGTGCCCGCCGACGAGTCCTGGTCCGGGGCCCCCGCCGAACCCTCCGGCACGGCGCGCGGTCCGTGGCACGACGCCCGCCCGGCCAACAAGCCGATCTGGTTGGGCGCGTATGCCGCGTCGGCCGTCGTCGTCTCCCTCCTCCCGCTCGCTGCAGTCGCCATCGGCACCCTGGTGGCCCTGCCCGCGCTCGCCGACACGACTTCGGTCGGCGACGCCCTGGGGACCGCCCTCCTCTGGATCCCCCTCGCCGCCACCGTCGGGTTCATCGCGCTCGCCGCGATGATTCTCGTCCTCGTCCGGCTGCTCGCGATCGGTCTGCGCGCCGGTGCCCACCCCGTCCACGGTCGTCAGGCCTGGCAGGCGTGGACGACGCTGCGCATCCTCGATGACGCCCGGACCTGGCTGTTCCCGCTCTACTCGAGCAGCCTCACCCCGGCCTGGTTGCGTGGGCTCGGCGCCGACCTCGGACCCGACGTCGAGGCGTCCACCGTCCTCCTCATCCCGACCTTCACCCGCGTCGGCGCGGGTGCCTTCCTCGCCGACGACACCATGATCGCGGGCTACGAGCTCGGCGCCGGCTGGCTGCGGGTCGAGCACGTCCGTATCGGCAAGCACGCCTTCGTCGGCAACTCCGGCATGGCCGCCCCCGGACGCAAGGTCCCCAAGCAGGGACTCGTCGCCGTCCTCTCCGCCGCACCCCGCCGCAAGAAGGCCAAGGCCGGCACGTCCTGGCTCGGCTCCCCACCGCGGCCGCTGCGACGCGAGGGCTCCGACGCCGACTCCACCCGCACCTACGCCCCGCCGACCAGGCTGCGCGTCGGCCGCGCCATCGTCGAGGCCCTGCGGGCCGTGCCGGTCTGGATCCACATCGCCCTCGTCGTCCTCGTGGTCGCCGCCATCGAGGTACTCCTTGCCCATGGCCTCATCTGGGCCGTCCTCCTCAGCGGGCTCGTCCTCCTCGCCGCGGGCGCGCTCGCGGCCGGGTGCGCCACCACCGCCAAGTGGCTGCTCGTCGGCCAGCTGCGGCCGGGCAACCACCCCCTCTGGTCCTCCTTCGTCTGGCGCAACGAGCTTGCCGACACGTTCATCGAGGTCCTCGCCGCTCCGTGGTTCGCCCGCGCCGCGACCGGAACCCTCGCCCTCAACATGTGGCTGCGGTCGATGGGCGCCAAGATCGGCGACGGCGTCTGGCTCGAGACCTACTGGCTGCCCGAGGCCGACCTCGTGCGACTCGACGACGGCGCCTCGATCAACGCCGGCACCGTCGTCCAGACCCACCTCTTCCACGACCGAGTCCTCTCCATGGACACCGTCACCGTCAAGCGCGGCGGCACCCTCGGACCCAACTCGGTGATCCTGCCCGCGGCACAGATCGGCCGGCACGCCACCGTCGGTCCGGTATCTCTCGTCATGCGCGGCGAGTCGGTCCCCGATCGGACCCGCTGGATCGGCAACCCTGTCGGACCATGGGTGGACGAGTGAGCACGACCGCAACGGGCACGCAGGCCGACCCCTACGTGCCCGGACACGGCGACACGGCATACGGCGTCGATCGCTACGAACTCGACCTCACCTACAAGGCCGCCGGCAACCACCTCACCGGTCGCGCGCACCTCACCGTGACCCTCGCCGTCGACACCCCGACCATCGCGCTCGACCTCCACGCCCTCAAGGTGACGAAGGTCGACGTCACGGGAGCGACCCTGCGCCGCTGGTCGCACCGTTCGTCGCGTCTCACGCCTCCGCTTCGCAGACACCGTGCCCGCCGGCACCGTTCTCTCGCTGACGATCGCGTATGCCGGTACGCCCCGGACCGTTCCCGGTCCCGACGGTCGTGCGGGCTGGGAAGAACTGGCCGACGGCGTCATCGTGGCCTCGCAGCCGCATGGCGCCCCCTCGTGGTTCCCGTGCAACGACCGAGCCGCCGACAAGGCGACCTACGCGATCAGCGTCACGACCGACACGGCATACGCCGTCGTCGCCAATGGGACGCTCACCGGGCAGCGCAAGGAGGGGCGCGCGACCCGGTGGACCTACGCGATGGACGAGCCGATGGCGCCCTATCTCGCGACGGTGCAGATCGGTCGCTACGAGACCACTGAGGTGTCGGGCGCTCCTGTCCCCGTGCGGCTGCACCACCCGCCGCGACTGCGCGCGGCCGTCGCGGAGGCGTTCGCCGACCAGGCCCAGATGGTCTCGACGTTCGCCGACCTCTTCGGTCCCTACCCGTTTGCGGAGTATGCCGTTGTCGTCACCGACGACGTCCTCGAGATCCCCCTCGAGTCGCAGGCGGTGTCGACGTTCGGCTCCAACCACTGCACCCGCTCGTGGGAGGCGCAACGACTCATCGCGCACGAGCTGTCGCACCAGTGGTTCGGCAACGCCGTCACCGTGGCCCAGTGGAGCGACATCTGGCTGCACGAGGGCTTCGCCTGCTACGCCGAGTGGCTCTGGTCCGAGGCAGCCGGGATCGCCACGACGGGGGAGCAGGCGCAGCTTCACCACGAGAAGCTCGCCGCGCTGCCGCAGGACATCATCGTGACAGCGCCGGGTGCGTCGGAGATGTTCGACGACCGGATCTACAAGCGCGGAGCCCTGACGCTGCACGCCCTGCGCCTCGAGGTGGGTGACACCACCTTCTTCGCCATCCTGCGCGACTGGGTGGCCCGACACAGTGGCGGCACGGTCACGACGGCCGAGTTCGAGGCCCTGTGCGAGCGGACCGCTGGCCGCCGTCTGAGCGGACTCTTCCGGGCCTGGCTCCGGTCCGAGCCTCTCCCACCCCTGCCACTGCCTCAGCGGCTGACCTAGGGTGGGCTCGTGAGCACCGACCAGCCCGTGATGCTGCCGATGCCGCGCGTCGGGCCACTTTCGGAGCACGCGCCCAAGCCGATCCGGGTCGTCCTCAACTGGGGTCGCCGCTATTCGCTGTGGGTCTTCAACTTCGGTCTTGCCTGCTGCGCCATCGAGTTCATCGCGGCATCGATGGGTCGCCACGACTTCATCCGCCTCGGAGTCATCCCGTTCGCGCCCGGTCCGCGCCAGGCCGACCTCATGGTCGTGTCGGGCACCGTCACCGACAAGATGGCGCCGGCGATCCGCCGCCTCTATGACCAGATGCCCGAGCCGAAGTACGTCATCTCGTTCGGCGCCTGCTCCAATTCCGGTGGGCCGTACTGGGATTCGTACTCCGTGACCAAGGGCGTCGACCAACTGATCCCCGTTGACGTCTATGTCCCCGGTTGCCCGCCCCGCCCCGAGGCCCTGCTCCACGGCATCATCAAGCTCCAGGAGCAGATCGCCGGCGAGCGGCTCTCCGGACGCGCCATCTCCGACCGCCTGGGTGGCGCCGGCGGGGTCGATCACGGCGACGGATACGCCACTGCCCCTCGCTACACCGCCCACCGCACTGCATCGGCGGGAGAGGTCACCCGCGGCCGAGTCGAGAGACCGTCCTGATGCTCATCGTGCTCGGACTCGTGGCGTTCATCATCGAGTTCGCGTTCATGGTCGGCGTCTTCATGCTGGCGTCAAGCGCTGTCGGTGGGGGCTTCGGCGGTCTCGTCGTCGGCGTGCTCGCTGTGGTGCTCGTCGCCGCCCTCTGGGGCATGTTCATCGCACCCAGGGCCCGCCGCCGGATCCCCAAGCTGCCGCGTGCCCTGGTCTCCGGTGGAGCGGTCGCCCTCGTCGGCGCCGGACTCCTGGGCCTGGAGCACACCCGCTTCGGACTCGTCCTCATCGGTGCCGGTCTGGTCCTCGTCCTGGCCCAGTTGGCCCTCGACGAGAGCGTGCCCGCGCGTCCTGCGGCTCCGGCCGGCGACACCCGGCGCGAACGCAACGC
>CAWEDC010000001.1:0-32989 GCA_963807825.1 uncultured Actinomycetota bacterium | reverse complement strand
ACTGGTCATGGTTCTCTCCATTCATCACGCCTTGTGTGCCTGAGAGCGAGCTATGCCTCGCTCTGGGGCACACAAGGCCAGGGGTTTCAGTAGGCGAGGCTGTGGCCGAACGGGTAGAGCACGGTGTTGGGGTCGTCCTTGGTGGGGATGTCGACGGGGAGCTTGCCGGTCGGTGCGACCGCTCCGGTGATGATCTTGGCGGCCGACTCCATGGAGACGGCGTTGTAGGAGTACGTCGCAAGATAGGTGCGCGTCCCCGGCAGGTAGGCGATGTCATAGGGGTCGCGCGTGGCGACGACGATGACGGGAACTCCGGTGTCCTGCAACGCCTTCACGAGTCGCTGCTGGCCGGCCTTCTTGTCCGTGACTGCGGTGTCCCAGGCCTTCATCGTGTTGATGACGACGTAGTCCTTGCCCGCGGCCGCTGCGACGGAGGCAGCGATCTGCGCGTCGGTGGGGGCGGCGCCGGTCGTGACCTTGGTGCTCGTCGCGCCAGCCTTGTCCAGGCCAGCTGCGAGGGTGGTCGTGGCCACGTCGCCGTAGCCGGTGACGAGGACCTTCTTGCCCGCGGCCGCGACGGGGAGGACGGCGTCGTCGTTGCGCACGAGGGTGCCGGTGCGGTTGGTGATCGCATCGGCGGCAGCGAGGTGCTCAGGCGTCCCGACGACCGAGTCGATCGCGGCCACGTCGACCATGTGGTCGTTGACGATCCCCCGACGCACCTTCTGCTCGAGGACGCGACGCACCTTGGCGTCGAGGTCGGCCCGGCTGATGCGTCCGCTCTTCACCGCGTCGACGACCGCGGGGAAGGCCTTGGTCATCACCGGGGTCATGAGGAGCTGGTCGGCGCCGGCCTCGAGAGCACGCACGGCCACCTCGGCGTCGCCGTAGCGGTCCCGCACACCCTGCATCTCGAGGGAGTCGGTGATGATGACGCCCTTGTAGCCGAGCTCGTTGCGGAGCAGGTCGGTGAGGATGGGCTTGCTCAGCGTCGCGGGGTCACCGGAGTCGTCGAGGGCCGGGAAGTTGAGGTGGGCCGTCATGATCATGTCGATGCCCTGGGCGATGGCCGCCTTGAACGGCGGGGCATCGATGGCCTCCCACTGCTCGCGGGTGTGCGTGATGATCGGGAAGGCCACGTGGCTGTCGGTCGCGGTGTCGCCGTGACCGGGGAAGTGCTTGGCGCTCGAGGAGACGTTGCCGTCCTGCTGGTAGCCGGCGACCTGGGCCGCCACCAGCTCGGCGGTGAGCGCGGGGTTGCCCGAGAACGAGCGGGTGCCGATGACCGGGTTGAGCGCGTTGACGTTGACGTCGGCGACGGGCGCGAAGTTCGTGTTGATGCCCAGCGCGCGGAGCTCCTGGCCGGTGATCCCGGCTGCCGTGCGGGCGTCCGTGGCGGACCGGCCGGCACCGAGCGCCATGTTGCCGGGGAACTGGGTGGCCGGGGGGCCCACGCGGGTGACGACACCCATCTCCTGGTCGGTCGAGATGCCGAGGGGGATCTTGACCTTGGAGGGCTGGGTGAGCGAGGCCTGCTGGAGGCCGTTGGAGAGGCCTGCGATCTGCTGCGGGTTCTGGACGCTGCCGGTCCAGGCGAAGTAGATGATGCCTCCGAGGTGGTACTTCTGCACGGCCTCGGCAGGGGTGGCCACCCCGAAGATGGGGATGTTGCGGCTGTCGGCGGTGGTGGCGTCCTTGCCGTAGGCGTACTGGACGAAGAGCTGTCCGACCTTCTCCTCGAGCGTCATGCGGGCGAGGGTCGCCTGGACCCAACCGGCGGGACCGGCGGGGACGGCGGCATCTGCCGACATCGCCGGGAAGGCCCCGGCGGCGAGGGTCGCAGCGACCGCCGAGGCGATCGCGGTGCGGCGGGTGACGAACGGACGGGACATGTAGGGGCTCTCCGATGTGTCGGCGCGCTCACGGCAGTGTGAACAATTAACGCACTAGGTCTTCCTAGTGGAACTTAGCCACAGAGACGGGCGCGCGCAACAGGTACCGAGAGGTCATTTCCGAACGGGAGCGGACGGCATACGCCGTCTGTCGTCAGCGCAGGAGGCCCAGCAGCGGTGGCAGGAAGAGGCCGCCGACCACCGCGATGAGCAGCCCGTGCGGCCAGCGAAGTCGGGACCCTTCCGACGACGGTGCGCCGATGACCAGCTCGCGAACGGCATAGGCCAGAACCCCGAAGCCGGCGAAGACGGTGGCGACGAGCACCCAGAACGGTCGGGTGCCCCTGCGCGGCGGCCAGGCCACGAGACTCCCGATGACAAGGAGCGCCATGAGAAGACCGGAGTATGCCGCCCAGTCCCCGCTCGGGGGCGCTGTCGCTGGTGTGAACGGGCGCACACCCGACGCCTGGAGGGCTGCGAAGGGGTCAGGACCGTCGATGAACGTGTCCGGAAGCCAACGGGTACGGCCGCCGTCGACGGCGTAGAGCACCTGGAAGGGAGGTCCGTCCTCGGGGAGCCCGTTGACGTCCGCTGCGGGTACGTCGTACAGCGGCTCGAAGCCCCACAACCACGACGTATCAATGCCGACCCGGGGACCGGCGCTGGGTTGCCGGACGTTCTCGACCGCGAGGAAGCCGGTGACCCGGTTGGCCTGGAGGTCCGACACGAGCTCCTGCGCCCGGACCTCGTGGAACGTCGACCGCCAGGCCGGAACCGCCCAGGCGATCCAGGACGCGACGATGAGGAACGCGACCAGGCGGCGGACCATGGGCCGGCCCGTGGGTGCTGCCAGCTCCGGGGCGGGCGCCTCGGGGACTGGCGTGACGTCAGCGGTCATGCCCAGATGCTCCCACTGCGCCGCCACCTGTGGCGTGAAACCTGCAGGTCCCGCCCGTCCATGTCGTTCCCGCTCGCCCATGGCGCCCTGGGGACATGGCCCAGCGAGATCACCATGGATGGCGCGCGCCGGCGCTCGCAGGGGATGCAGAAAGGGCCCCGACACCTGGTCGGGGCCCTTCGTCTGGCGGAGGATAGGGGATTCGAACCCCTGCGGGTGTTACCCCAACGCGCTTTCCAAGCGCGCGCACTAGGCCACTATGCGAATCCTCCAACGGAGGAGATTACCCGAGCGCTGATGCCCCACGAAATCCGCTCATTTCTGGCCCCGATAGCGGCTCGGGGGCACACCCACCAGGGCGGTGAAATCGCGGGTGAAGTGGGCCTGGTCGTACCAACCGTGACGCAGCGCGAGGTCGGTCAGCGACCCGTCATATCCACCGTCGAGGGCGGCCACGACGTCGTGCATCCGGTAGCGCCCGAGCACCCACTTCGGCCCGGCTCCGATGTAGTGGAGGAAGTCGCGCTGGAGCGTGCGGGCCGACACACCGTGCCGCTCCTCGATCTCACTCACCGCGACGATCGACCGGTCCTCGAGCATGTCCGTGACGATCCGCAGCACCCGGTCATAGCGCGGGTCCGGTCCGGCGGGGTCCGGGAAACCGGCCTCGACAACCCCCATCGCGGCCTCGACCTCCCCGTCCAGATCCAGCGCCGAGAGCGCCTCGACGATCCCGCGGGGCACGACCTCGGCCGCAGCGACGGTGTGATCGGTCCACGTCCTCGCGGACCGACCGGTCAGCGCTGCCAGCCCTCCCGGACGGAACCGCAGCCCTGCCACGCGCCCACTCCCCCGGATCTCCACGTCGAACCGTCGCGTCACCACCCCGGTGATGACGACCTCTTCACCGGCGAGCGCGGGCCGCGGGTGGTCGCCTCGCTCGACCGTGAGGGAGCACGTCGGGTGGGGCAGCACTTCGCTCGCGAACGACGCGCCGTCGGGCAGGTCCCACGCCAGCGACCAGTTGTTCTCGACCCACCGCGACACCCGCTCGCCCGCCGGCCAACGCCGCACCTGCACGTACTCCGCGAGCTGCTCGGGCCGCAGGATCCCCGCGAAGGTCGCCGTCGGTGGCGGGTTTGTCCTATCCAGCACCTGCCCAGCCTAGGGAGACTGACCGACAAAGGTCACCACCGACGAAGGAGTCCCCCTCATGGCCATCGCCACCCTCAAGATGCTCACCCTCGACAGTTCCGACGCGGGCCGCGACGCGAAGTTCTGGTCCGCCGTCCTCGGCTGGGACGTCTCCGCCGAGGGAGAGGGCTACGCGATGCTCTCCGGCCCCGACCACGCCCTCGGTTTCGGGACCCTCCCCGACCACGAGGAGCCCGGCTGGCCCAACGAGCACGGCACGAAGCAGTTCCACCTCGACCTCGCCGTCGACGACATCGATGCTGCAGCCGCCGAGATCGTCAAGCTCGGCGGGACCCTCCCCGACGAGCAGCCGGGTGAGACCTGGCGCGTCCTGCTCGACCCGAGCGGGCACCCCTTCTGCCTCACCAAGGCCGAGAACTGGGGCTGAGCGCCGCCGACCCATTCGCCGCACCCCCGCCGCCGCTCGGCCAGTCCGTTCACCCA
The DNA here is from genome assembly GCA_963807825.1 of uncultured Actinomycetota bacterium. Taxonomy (GTDB): domain Bacteria; phylum Actinomycetota; class Actinomycetes; order Actinomycetales; family Dermatophilaceae; genus Knoellia. The sequence goes on along the minus strand of CAWEDC010000001.1, from coordinate 28,561 downwards.
AACCTCTGGCCGAGCGGTCCGCAACGGGCCACGATGGCGAGATGACCCACGACGCTTACACGGCGGCATACCGGCAATCCCTTGACGACCCGGACACCTTCTGGCGCGCGGCCGCCGAGCGGATCGAGTGGATCACTCCCCCGACGACGATCCTCGACAGCTCGAACCCGCCGCTCTATCGCTGGTTCACCGGCGCGACCCTCAACACGTGCTTCAACGCGCTCGACCGGCACGTGCGCGACGGCCGGGGCGAGCAGCCCGCGCTCATCCACGACAGTCCCGTGACCGGGACCAAACAGACCATCACGTATGCCGGTCTGCTGGCTCGCGTGGCGACGTTCGCCGGTGCGTTGGCGAGCCTGGGGGTCGAGAAGGGCGACCGGGTCGTCATCTACATGCCGATGGTTCCCGAGGCCGTCGTCGCGATGCTCGCGTGTGCCCGGCTCGGTGCGATCCACTCGGTGGTGTTCGGCGGGTTCGCGCCGGCCGAGCTGGCCGCGCGGATCGAGGACGCCCTGCCCAAGGTGGTCGTCGCCGCGAGCTGTGGCATCGAGCCGAGCCGCGTCGTCGAGTACAAGCCGATGCTCGACGCGGCCCTCGACCGCAGCACCCACAAGCCCGAGTCGGTCATCGTCTTCCAGCGCGAGCAGGCCCGGGCCGCGGTCGGCGAGCGCGACACCGACTGGGAGGAGATGGACTGGGACGAGCTCGTTTCCGACGCCGAGCCCGCCGACTGCGTCGAGGTCGCGGCGACCGATCCGCTCTATGTCCTGTACACGTCCGGCACGACCGGCCGCCCCAAGGGCATCGTCCGCGACAACGGTGGTCATGCCGTTGCCCTGCGCTGGTCGATGGACAACATCTATGGCATCAACCCGGGTGACGTGTGGTTCACCGCGAGCGACGTCGGGTGGGTCGTCGGCCACTCCTACATCGTCTATGCACCACTGCTCACCGGCGCGACCACCGTTCTCTACGAGGGCAAACCGGTCGGCACCCCCGACGCCGGCGCCTTCTGGAGACTCATCGCCGAACACAAGGTGCGGGCCATGTTCACTGCACCCACGGCATACCGGGCCATCAAGCGGGTCGACCCGCAGGGTGAACTGATGCGCGAGCACGACCTGTCATCTCTGGACACCGTCTTCCTCGCGGGTGAGCGGCTCGACCCCGACACCTACGAGTGGGCGACGTCGATGCTCGGCGTCCCCGTTGTCGACAACTGGTGGCAGACCGAGACCGGGTGGCCGATCGCCGCGAATCCCCGCGGGCTGCAACCGATGCCGATCAAGCCCGGCTCTCCCAGCGTGCCAATGCCCGGGTATGCCGTGGCGATCCTCGACGAGTCCGGCTCGCCTCTGCCGGCCGGTGAGGAAGGTGCGATCTGCCTCAAGCTGCCGATGCCGCCGGGGACGTTGCCGACGTTGTGGGGCGATGACCAGCGCTATGTCGACGGGTATCTGTCGACGTTCCCGGGCTACTACGTGTCGGGCGACGGCGGGCTCGTCGATGAGGACGGCTACCTCTATGTCATGGGGCGCACGGACGACATCCTCAACGTGGCCGGGCATCGCCTGTCGACGGGTTCGATCGAGGCGGCCCTGGCCGGTCACCCCGACGTCGCCGAGTGCGCGGTCATCGGTGTCGCCGACGAACTCAAGGGTCAGGTGCCGCGCGGGCTCATCGTCCTCAAGGGCGGGGTCGACGGGACGGGCGCCGAGGGCGAACGGATCTGTCGTGAGCTCGTCCAGCGCGTGCGCGACGAGGTCGGTGCCGTGGCTGCGCTGCGTCAGGTCGACATCGTGGCCGCGCTGCCCAAGACCCGGTCGGGCAAGATCCTGCGCAAGACGATGCGCGAGCTCGCCGACGGCCGGACTCCGGTGGTGCCGGGGACGATCGAGGACGCCTCTGTTCTCGACACTCTCGCGCCAGTGCTGCGCGGCACGAACTAGCTCACGACTGCACCGATGGGTCCGGGCGAGAGGGCTCGGGCCGAAAGTCGGTGCGCCACACCGGTGGCGAGCATGGCCCCGGCAGCGAGCAGCCAGAACGTACGAATGCCCTGGTCCAGCATCAGCCCCATCACTGGTGGTCCGAGCGTCAGGGCGATGCCCCACGTGATGCCGTACGCAGCGAAGTAGGCGGCCTTCGCCCCGGGCGGAGCCAGCCGCGCCACGAGCGTGTAGGCGTAACCGAGAAGGAGGGCGTCCCCAAGGGCGACGACCACGGTCGACAGGGTGTAGCCGACGGCCGTCGGAACGATCCCGGCGATGGCGAGTCCGATGGCAAGGAGCGCGTAGCCGCCGACCACTCGTCGGTGGGGGTCGTCGTGGCGTCGCAGGAGTGGTTGGGCCGCGAGGAAGACGAGCGCGGCAAGAGTCGCGAGCAGCCCGGCATCGGAAGGCGGGCGACCTGCTGCGGCGAGGGAGATGGGCAGAGCCATCGGGATCGCCAGGTAGACGGTGGCGAAGCTCGTGCCGGTCGCCATGAGCACGAGAAGCCGGCGGTCCGACCAGGGCCGCGCCGTCGCGTTCTCCTGACGGGTGGGCCGGGGTGTGGGCGCCAGCGCAGTGACCACCAGGAGCGCACAGGCCAGCGCAGTCACTGCGTCGATGACAAACAGCCACGCGAGCCCGAGCCGCCCGACCGTCGCGGCGATGACGCCGGCCACGAGCCCCGCCGCCGACAGGGTCACCCCGAGCAGACCGTAGGCCGACGGGAGGAGGTGGTCGGGCGTGACGTCGGCGATGAGGCCCTGGCTCGCGGGCTCATAGATCTCGAAGCACAGCCCGAGCAGGATCGCCCCAGCGAGGGCGACACCGAGCCCCGGTGCACCCGCGATGACGAGCTGCGCTGCGGCAGTGCCGAAAAGTCCGATGGTCACCGCGGCCTTGGACCCGACCTCGGCCACGAGTCGCCCACCGAGGAGACGCGAAGGGATGGTCGCGGCCCCGAATGCTCCGACAACCAGACCCGCGACACTCACGGATGCCCCGTGGTCCTGCACGAGGAGCACGGCGAGGAAGGGCATCGAGAAGGCTCCGAGCCGGTTGACGAACCGCGCCACCAGCAGCACCTTGACTGGCCGCGGCATCCCTTCGCCGAGCCAGGTGACGCGACTGGTGACGGGCTGTTTGTCAGTCATGGCTCCGACGCTAGATCCGGGACGTAACCTGTTCAAATGCGTTTTGACAGTCACGTCGTCGACCTCCTCCGAGTGGCGACGGGCCTCGTGAACACCCAGACCTGCGGGTATGCCGGGGGCCGCCAGGCGGAGAAACTGGCCGGCGAAGCGTTGCGCCAGGAGCTGGGCCTCGTCCTCGTCCGGGATGGCCGCGAGCCCCGTGTGGAGGAGCGAGACGTGAGAGTGCTGGCCCGGTTCGCCCGCGATGCCCGGCGCGTCTTCGAGGCTGCGGCCGACGAGGATGTCGAGCGGGCCGCCGCCGCGACCAATGAGCTCCTGAGCTGGTCGCGCCCGGCACCGCAGCTCGACCAGCACGGCACGACGTGGGACCTGCACTTCCACGGACCCACCGACCGCCTCGGCGACGGCTGGGCAGCAGGGTGTGCGGCAGCCCTGGCCCTGGCGATCGGCAGCGAGCGCGCCGGACGGCTCGGCGTCTGCTCGGCACCGGAGTGCGACCGCGTCTATGTCGACCTCTCCAAGAACGGCAGCCGCAGCTTCTGCTCCGTCACCTGCCAGAACCGCGTCAAGAACGCCCGCCACCGACTCGGCCAAGCACCCGGCCGCTGACGAGACGATCACGCAGCCCCGACCTCTCCACATCTAGCCTGTCGAGGTGCAGGGAGTCTTCACGGGGTTCGCGACGATCGCCGTCGTCATCGGCGTCGGCGCCCTCCTCGCCCACCTGCGCATCCTCGACCTGACCGCCCAGCGGATCCTCTCGCAGGTCGCGTTCTTCGTCGGGTCACCGGCGCTCATGGTGGTGACCCTGAGTCGGGCCGACGTCCACGACGTCCTGTCCGCCAACCTTGTCGCCACCTCCGTGGCCGTGGTCGTCCCCCTGGCCATCTATGCCGGGCTGGCCCGGTTCGTCTGGCACCGACGCCTCGGTGAGGGAACCATCGGAGCCCTCTCGGCGGCATACGTGAATGCAGGAAACCTGGGTATCCCGGTGGCGAGCTACGTCCTCGGTGACGCGTCCTACGTCGCGCCGACCCTGCTGCTGCAGCTCCTCGTCCTGCAACCGATTGCGTTGGCGCTGTTGGATGCTGACGCCCTGGGTCGGTCGCCGTCGTTCGTCCAGCTCCTGACGCGGCCGTTCAGGAATCCGCTCACCGTCGGCTCGCTCATCGGGCTGCTGCTGTCGGTGACGGGGTGGACGCTGCCGGACTTCGTCGGCAACCCGCTCGAGCTCCTCGGCAACCTCGCGGTGCCGTCGATGCTCATCGCCTACGGCATCGCGCTGCGACTCGGCCCGGGCCTCGGTGCCGCCGGATCGGTGAGCGAACTCGCGACGACGTCGGCGCTCAAGCTCGTCGTCCAGCCCGTTGTCGCGTATGCCGTCGCGCATTTCGCGCTCGGAGTCGACGGTCACGCTCTGCTCGCCATCGTGGTCTGCTCGGCCCTGCCCACGGCGCAGAACATCTTCGTCCACGCGACGCGCTACGACCGGGCGACGGTGCTCGCGCGCGACACGATCCTCATCACGACGATGGGCTCCGTGCCGGTGATTCTCGCGATCGCCGCCCTGCTGGGGTGAGCGACCTATCCTGAGCGGGTGGGCGAGGGGAACTATCAGGATCAGCTCCGGCAGGACCTCAATCCCCTGCCCCGGGCTGACGACGGACGCCCCTATGCCGCGGCGCTCCACCTCATTGCGGCCGCGACCATCGTCATGCCCCTGATCGCGCTGGTGACCCATGTGTCGCGCAAGGATCATCGGCCGCTGGTGCGGCTGACCGCTGCGGCCATCCTCCGATTCCATGCGCAGCAGTTGATCCTCCTCGTCGGCGGCGTCGGCCTGGCCCTGGTGACCCACCACGACACGACGGGTGGAGTCCTCGCCCTGGTCTGGCTGGCGGCCTCGGTCCTGCTCCCTCTCCTCGCTGCGGTGATGACCTGGCGGACGGGGCGCGTCTTCCGCTACCCGGTCTGGGACCTGACGCGGCGGTGATTCGCGTGATCGCCGCACTGCTGGGCTGAGCGACCTATCCTGAGCGAATGTGGGGATCTGCGCTCTTGGGGGAGCACTCGACTGATGTCGGGATCGGTGTCGAACGGCTGTGGACGGGCGCGACCGTCATCACGGCCGTGCGCACCATCGCGTCGGCAGTGGTGGCCGCCTGGGCGGTGCACGACGCAAGCCTCACCCTGCTCGTCGTCGCCCTCGCGATCTACTGGATCGGCGACATGGCTGACGGGGCGTGGGCACGCCTGCGCGGGTGCGAGACGCGGATCGGGGCGGTGCTCGACATCTTCTCGGATCGGTTCAACGCGGGCGCCTTCTATTTCGGGCTGATGTGGCTGCAGCCAGAGTTGGCACCGGCGGTCTTCGTCTACCTGGCGGAGTTCATGGTCGTCGACAGCTTCCTGTCGATCGCGTTCCTCGCGTGGCCGATCCGCAGCCCGAACTACTTCAACGTCGTGGACCGTCAGATCTGGCTCTGGAACTGGTCCAAGCCGGCGAAGGCCCTCAACAGTGCGCTCTTCGCGGTTCTGCTGCTCGTGACCGGCTGGATGTGGGTGGGCCTGGCGATCGCCCTGGCGCTGCTCGCCCTGAAGTCCTGGTCGCTGGCGCGCCTGCTCCGGATCGGCCTCCCGGTGCCGGGCACACCTCATGTGGCTTGAGGCGCTCACCACCGTCGGACTCGGAGTGGCCTCAGCGGTCGTACCTGTCATCAACATCGAGGCGCTCATCGTGGTCGCCGCCACCCAGGACCGGGCACCCACCTGGCTTCTCGTGGCCGCCGCAACGATCGGGCAGATGGCGGGGAAGCTGCTCTGGTACTACGGCGGCCGTGAGCTCGAACGCTTTCCCTTCGTCGCTCGGCGCATGCGCAAACCCAAGGCGAGCGCTGCCATGGAGAAGTGGCGCACCCGCACGGAGGGGCGCCCTTGGTTCATGGCCGGGCTGCTCCTCGTGTCCGCCGCGGCCGGCCTTCCTCCGTATGCCGTGCTCGCCGTTGTCGCGGGTGCGCTGCGGGTGCGCTTGTCGGTCTTCCTCATCACTGGCCTGATCGGCCGTGCGCTGCGGTTCTGGGCCGTCATCTCAGGGACAGCGGCAGTCCTCTCCTGGTGGTGACGACGCACGGAGGCGGGTCATGATGGGGCGATGATCAGTCTCGACCTCGCCCGCCGCCTCGCCCACGACGCGGGAGTGCTGTGGGAGCCAGCAGCCGGCGATCGGTTCGTCATCGACAACGCAGCCCTGGCCGACGAGGTCTTCTGGATCAGCAACCTGACGATCGAGCCGCAGCACTTCGCCGACCAGACCGTCCTCGGCTTCAACGGAACGACGGAGTGGGCGCTGGACTCGGTCAGCCTCGACCAAGCACTCTGGTTGCCCCGCGAGGACCAGCTCCGAGCCCTGCTCGGAGACCGGCTCGAGTCGCTCCGCCGAGTCGGGGACGGCTGGGAGGTGACGTATGCCGCGGTCGACGGCACGCGGCATACGCTCAATGATCCGGACGTCGAATGTGCCTATGCGAGAGCCCTGCTCACCCTCTGACGCGAAAGGCGCACAACGTGATCCGCCGCGCTCCCATGGGAGCGCGGCGGATCAGGATCTGCGCGGCCGGAGCCAGCCGCGCAGAAGTACGTCGTCGGTCAGCGCTTGCGGGTGCCGAAGATCGAGCGGGTGATCTCGCGGCCGAGGACCGTGCCGGCCGAACGCAGCGCCGACTTGAACGCGCTGGACTTCACGACCTGCGCGACGAGACCCGGGTCCTCCTTCGGGGCAGCAGTCTTCTTGGCAGCGGTGGGAGCGGGAGCCTGCTGCGGTGCCTCTGCCGCCGGTGGCGCCTGGACCCGAGCAGCGAGCTTCTCGTAGGCCGACTCGCGGTCGGCGACGGCGGCGTACTTCGAGGCGATCGGTGATGCAGCGATCGCGGCATCGAGGACAGCGTCGGGCGACGGAGCCATGAGCGACAGCGGTGCGCGCATGCGAGTCCACGCGACGGGGGTCGGGGCGCCCTTCTCGGACAGGACCGTCACGACTGCCTCGCCGGTGCCGAGTGAGGTGAGCAGCTCCTCGAGGTCATAGTCGCTGTGCGGGTAGGTCCCGACCGCCGCCTTGAGGGCCTTGGCGTCGTCGGGGGTGAAGGCCCGCAGCGCGTGCTGCACGCGGTTGCCGAGCTGGCCGAGCACGCCCGAAGGAACGTCCTTGGGCGACTGCGTCACGAAGAAGACGCCGACACCCTTGGAGCGGATGAGGCGGACAGTCTGCTCGATGGCTTCCTGGAAGGACTTGCTCGCATCGGCGAAGAGCAGGTGCGCCTCATCGAAGAAGAAGACCAGCTTGGGCTTGTCGATGTCGCCGACCTCGGGCAGGTCGTGGAACAGGTCCGCGAGCATCCACATGAGGAACGTCGAGAAGAGCGCCGGCCGGTCCTGCACGCCGGGGAGTTCAAGGCAGGTCACGAGTCCCTTGCCGTCCGGCGCGAGGCGGATCAGGTCGCTGGTCTCGAACGCCGGCTCACCGAAGAACGCGTCGGCACCCTGGTCCTCGAAGGCGATGAGCTCGCGCAGGATGACACCGGCCGTCGCGGACGAGAGGCCACCGAGCGACTTGAGCTCCGGCTTGCCCTCGTCACTGACCAGGTGGCTGATGACGGCGCGCAGGTCCTTGAGGTCGAGGAGCAGGAGGCCGTTCTTGTCGGCGTAGTGGAAGACGAGCCCGAGGCTGGACTCCTGCGTGTCGTTGAGGCCGAGCACCTTGGACAACAGCGTCGGACCGAAGTCGGTGATCGTCGCGCGGATGGCAATGCCCTTGCCCTGACCGCCGAGGGACAAGAACTCCGTCGGGTATGCCGTGGGCTGCCAGTCCTGCCCGACATCCTTGGCTCGCGCTGTGGTCCGGTCGCTGGGCGCTCCGGGGCTGGCCATGCCGGACAGGTCGCCCTTGATGTCTGCCAGGAAGACGGGGACGCCCTGGCCACTGAGCTGCTCGGCCATGAGCTGGAGCGTCTTCGTCTTGCCGGTACCGGTGGCGCCGGCGACGAGGCCGTGGCGGTTGAGGACGGCGAGCGGGATGCGCACCGGAGTGTCGGGGTGGGCGACGTCGTCGATGACGGCCGCGCCGAAGTCGAGAGCGGGGCCATCGAAGGCGTAGCCCGCGCGGATCTCGTCGAGGTGAGCGTTGCTCTCGGCGGGCGCCTCCTTCGCAGCCGGAGCCTGCTCTGCAGGGGCCGCGGGTGCCGTCTCCGCAGCGGGAGCAGCCTCCTCTGCGGCGGGGGCGGGAGCCGCGGGGGCGTCGGCGGCGGGCTGCTCTGGCGTCACGTTCTCGGTCACCCTCGTGACTCTAGTGCGAGCGCACGGCGAGCCGACGGCATACGCCGTCGTGAAGACACGTGGGCTTCGTCGCTCAGGGGGTCGTCACTTTGTCGGCCCAGGCGGCGCGGGCTCCGGAGTCGCCAACGCGATAGACCTGCACGGCGCAGGCCACGGACGACACGATCGCCAACACGGCAACCGCCTTGAACACTGCGGGGCGAATGCTGTCGGCTCCGGCGGCGCGGCGGCGCTCGAGGACGACCAGCGCGATCGCGAGGATCAACATCGGCAGGGCGAACCACAGCAGCTGGTCGCCGAGTTCGGCGTGCTCCCCGGGATCACCGACGCGTCGCTCCAGTGCCTCACCGCTCTCGGTGGCGATGGGGATCAGGGCGGTGCCCACGGCGGACACGGCGATGACGAGGTGGCCGTAGCGAGTGCGCCACGCAGGTCGCACCGCGATGGCGATCGTCGCGAGCACCGCCAACGGCACGAGCACGGCGACGCCGTGAACCACCAAGGGGTGCACGGGCAGTCCGTTGAAGAGATCGAACACCTGAAGCCTCCGTCAGTCGGGAAGCCTCAGTATGGAGGCGGGAAGCCGAGCAGGCACTGAAGGAGCGCAGGTCACCTCGCGGCGTGAGACGGCATACGCCGTGGTCGTCTCAGCGAATGCCGTAGAGGTGGTCCAGGGCGAGCTGGTCGAGGTGCTCGAACGCCATACCGCGGGCGGCGGCCTCGTCCGGGTCGAAGCTCTCGGCGCGCAGCGTGTCCAGCCCCTCGCCCGGGGACAAGGTGGGCAGCGCGAGCTGGTCGAGTCGCGAGGCCTTGAGTGCCGCCTGGACCTCGGGGTCGGCCCGGAAGGCTCGGGACTTCTCGCGCAGGACGAGGTAGTTGCGCATGCAGCCCGCGGCCGATGCCCAGACCCCGTCCATGTCCTCGGTGCGCGGCGGCTTGAAGTCGAAGTGCCGCGGCCCGTCGTAGCCGCCCTGCTCGACCGTGTCGACGGTCCAGAACGCGCCGCGTGCGTTGCCGGCCCCGAAGCGGAGGTCCTGGTCGAAGCGGGGACCGTGCTGACCGTTGAGGTCGAGGTGGAAGAGCTTGCCGTGCCAGAGCGCCTGGGCGATGCCGTGGGCATAGTTGAGCCCGGCCATCTCCTCGTGCCCGACCTCGGGGTTGAGGCCGACGAGTTCGGGGTGCTCGAGCTCGTTGATGAAGGCGAGGGCGTGGCCGATGGTGGGGAGCAGGATGTCGCCGCGGGGCTCGTTGGGCTTGGGCTCGAGGGCGAACTTGAGGTCATAGCCCTGCTCGAGGACGTAGGCGCCGAGGACGTCGAAGGCCTCCTTGTAGCGGTCGAGAGCTGCTCGGACGTCCTTGGCCGCACCGGACTCGGCACCTTCGCGCCCGCCCCAGGCGACGAAGGTCGTGGCGCCGAGTTCCACGGCGAGGTCGATGTTGTCGGCCACCTTGCTGATCGCGAACCGGCGTACGTCGCGGTCGTTGTTGGTGAAGCCGCCGTCGCGAAACACGGGGTGGGAGAACAGGTTCGTCGTCACCATCGGCACGACGAGTCCGGTGTCGGCCAGGGCCTTGCGGAAGGGCGCCAGGTGGTCGAGCCGCTCCTGGGTGGTGGCGCCGAACGGGATGACGTCGTCGTCGTGGAAGGTGATGCCCCAGGCACCCAGGTCCGAGAGGCGATGGACCGCCTCGGCCGGGTCGAGGGGCGGCCGGACCGCGCCACCGAAGACGTCGACGCCCTGCCAGCCGACGGTCCAGAGGCCGAAGGAGAACTTGTCGTCGCGGGTGGGCGTGAAATCGCTGGTGGAGGAGGTGGGCATCAGGCGTCGTCCTTGCTCGAACTGAATGCTGCATCGAAAGAGGTGGCGGGTGGTTCGAACGCCAACCGGCGCACGAAGCCGACGGCCTCGGCCGCACCGACGAGTCGGTCCATGCCTGCGTCCTCCCACTCGACCGAGATGGGTCCGGCGTAACCGATGGCGCCAAGGGTGCGGAAGCAGTCCTCCCACGGCACGTCGCCGTGCCCTGTCGAGACGAAGTCCCAGCCGCGGCGTGGGTCGTTCCAGGGCAGGTGCGAGGACAGGCGACCGTTGCGGCCGTTGCCCACTCGCATCCGCACGTCCTTGCAGTCGACGTGGTAGATCCGGTCCTGGAAGTCCCAGATGAAGGCCGCCGGGTCGAGGTCCTGCCACACCATGTGCGACGGGTCCCAGTTGAGCCCGAACGCGGGGCGGTGGTCGATCGCCTCGAGGGTGCGCACCGTCGTCCAGTGGTCATAGGCGATCTCGCTCGGGTGAACCTCGTGGGCGAAGCGCACGCCGACCTCGTCAAAGACGTCGAGGATCGGGTTCCACCGATCGGCGAAGTCCTGGTAGCCAGCCTCGATCGTCTCCGCCGACACCGGCGGGAACATCGCGACGTACTTCCAGATCGCCGAGCCGGTGAAGCCGATGACGACGTCGACACCCAGCAGCGCGGCAGCCCGCGCCGTGTCGGCCATCCGGGTCGCCGCCCGCTGCCGCACGCCCTCGGGATCACCGTCTCCCCAGATGTCGGCCGGCAGGATGTCCTGGTGGCGCTGGTCGATGGGATCGTCGCAGACCGCCTGTCCCACAAGGTGATTCGAGATGGCCCAGACACCGAGACCATGACGTTCGAGGATCTCGCGACGCCCGGCCACGTAGTCGTCCTCGGCCAGCGCCCGGTCGACCTCGAAGTGGTCGCCCCAGCAGGCGATCTCAAGGCCGTCGTACCCCCAGGAGGCGGCCAGACGGCATACCTCCTCGAAGGGAAGGTCGGCCCACTGTCCCGTGAACAGGGTGATCGGTCGTCCCACGATGTCCTCCATGCTCCATCTTGGCGGGTTCCACGAACGTAGAATCCGGGTCACGTCTCGATTGTCGAAAGTCGGGTCGGAAGCCGGCCTCCGGTGCGGTCCGCTGCTGCAACAGTGGACCGCACCGGCACCGGTGACGAACTCAGCCGCGCAGAGCGGCCATGTTGGTGTAGCTGACCTGTGCAAGGTCGAGCGACTGTCCCGGGTTGGCAGTGCCGCCGGGCGCGGTGTCCTGCTCCCACATCGCGTTGTGCGAACCCTTGGCACCGACGCGGCGCAGGAACGTCGAGTAGTCGATGTCACCCTGACCGAACGGCGCCATGACATAGCCGTTGGCCTGGGTCGCGTCCTTCTTGCCGTCCTTGGTGTGGAACAGCGGGAATCGCTTCGTCTGCGCGGCGACCACGCCGGCCGGATCGAAGATCGAGGCCACCGAGCTTCCGTCCGCAGCCGTGTATGCCGTGTGCTTGTACTGAGCGACGTGGGCCCAGTAGATGTCCATCTCGAGGAAGACATTCTTGGGATCCGTGTTGGCGAGGAAGTACTCGAGGCGGCGGATGCCGGACGACCTCGTCGGACGACCCTGGGCGTCGAGCGGTCCGCTGTCGAGCAGGAAGCTGTAGGCGATGTCGTGGTTGTGCGTGTAGAGCTTGAGGCCGTGGCTCCTGGCCCGCTCGCCGAGGATGTCCCATCGCTCGGCGGCCGCTGCCCAGTCCGCGACGTAGGCGCTGTTGGTCGGGTCGTTGCCCGTGCCGATGTGGCCCATTCCGAGAATGTTGGCCACCTCGCAGGCGGCGTCGAACTGCGCGAGTGACGCATCGGTGATGGTCGAGGGAATGCTGCCGTGGTTGCCCTCGGCCTCAATTCCGTTGTCGTCCAGCCACGTTCGCAGCAACTGGGCGCCGGCCACGTTGTTGACGTTGCCTCCAGGTGCATTGGCGCTCTGGTTGAATCCCGCGAACTCCAGCTGGCTGTAGCCGATGCGGCCGAGCTCCTCGATGACGGCCTTGAAGCCGGAGGCAAAGGGCGACGTCGCAGGATCGCGCGAGATGGCGTCCCGAACGGTGTAGAGGATGATGCCGCGCTTGGCGGCCGGGATGAGGACACCATTCGGTCCTGGTGCTGCGCTGGCCGCACCGGCCAAGGGCACGCTGGAGACGGCTGCGGCTGCGGCCATCCCGGTGGTGGCTGCGAAGAACTGACGCCGGTTGAGGCCGAGGCCCTTCGCGAGGGCGAGCGGGGTGGGGGTGCTTTCGGTGTTCATGCTGCTCCTTCGTCACTGCAATGACAGGGGGTGAAGCGGGACGAACTGACGTCTCTCCTTCCAGGGATGGTGGTGGGCGCGGGCCGGGCTCGGCTGACGGGAATCAGCTGACAGGGACCGGCTCGATGGGGGTCCAGGTGGCGCCGTTGGCGGCGCTGCTCTCGACGGCGTCGAGAACACGTTGGATGGCGAGTCCGTCGGCGAACGACGGCTCGGGGTCGCGACCCTCCGCGATGGCGGAGAGGAAGTCGGCCGCTTGGTGGGTGAAGCCGTGCTCGTAGCCGAGCCCGTGCCCCGGTGGCCACCATGCCGCGATGTAGGGGTGGTCGGCCTCGGTGACGATGACGCGGCGGAAGCCGGGCTGGTCGGCGTCTGCCTCATAGATCTCGAGCACGTTCATGTCCTCGAAGTCGAAGGCGATGGTGCCGCGAGTTCCGTTGAACTCCAACCGAATCGAGTTCTTGCGGCCGGTGGCAAAGCGGGTGGCCTCGAACGACGCGACCGCTCCACGGGCGAACCGACCGATGAACACCGTGGCGTCGTCGACCGTCACCGGCCCGGTGCCGACCCCAGCGCTTGCCGCCAACCCACTGGAGCTCGCGGCCAGTGGCCGTTCCTTGACGAAGGTCTCGGTGAGCGCACTGACCCCGGCGACGAGATCGCCGGTGATGAACTGCGTCAGGTCGATGATGTGGGCGCCGATGTCACCCAATGCTCCCGACCCGGCGCGTTCCTTCTGGAGCCGCCAGGTGAGCGGCGACTCCGGGTCGACGAGCCAGTCCTGGAGGTACTGCGCGCGCACGTGACGCACCTCCCCGATCCGGCCGTCGGCGACGAGCTGGCGCGCGAGGGCGATCGCCGGCACCCGGCGGTACGTGAATCCGACCATGCTGCGTATGCCGTGTGCCCCAGCCTGATTCGCGGCTTCCGCCATCGTTTCGGCCTCGTCGACCGAATTGGCCAGGGGCTTCTCGCAGAGCACGTGCTTGCCGGCCGCCAGGGCCGCCAACGCGATCTCGGCGTGGGTGTCACCGGGGGTGCAGATGTCGACGATGTCGACGTCATCGCGCGCAATGGCTGCGCGCCAGTCGGTCTCGACCGACTCCCAGCCGAAGCGGCGGGCGAGGTCGCCCGCAGCCTCGGCATCGCGGCCGCATACAACGCGCAGTTCCGGCACGACCGAAGGGTCGAAGAAGCTGCGGGCATTGCGCCAGCCCTGGGAGTGCGCCTTGCCCATGAAGGCATAGCCGATCAAGGCGACGCCGAGCTGCTTGGGCAGCGCCGGATCAGGTGTCTCGCTCATCTGCGTGGCCCCCGACTCGACTCAGGACTCGAAGCCGAGCGGAAGGTACTTGTCGACGTTGTCCTTGGTGACGACCGGTGCGTTGAGGACGATACGACGCGGCACCTCGACCTGGACGAGGTCGGACATGCCCTTGCTCTGGGCGAGCAGGCGGGCGAGACGGACACCGTCGGCGGCCTGGGTCGGCGGGTAGATGACGGTCGAGTCCATCTTGCCCTCCTTGATCCAGCGCATGGCGTTCGCGGAACCGGCGCCACCGATGAAGGCGAACTCCTTGCGGTTGGCGTTGTCGAAGGCCGCCATGACGCCGACGCCCTGGTCGTCGTCGTGGTTCCAGATGACATCGATCTTGGGCGCGGCCTGGAGGAGGTTGGACGCCACGCTCTCGCCGGACGCGACGGTGAACTCGGCGGCCACGCGGTTGTCGACGGTCTGGTTGCACGCCTTGAGGGCGTCGGCGAAGCCCTTGCTGCGGTCCTGCGTCAGGGGGAGGGCGTCGATTCCGGCGATCTCGGCGATGACCGGGTTGGTGATCTTCTTGTCGGCGATGACCGTGCACGCACGAGTTCCGGCGCTGACGCCCATGCCGTAGTTGTCACCCAGCACGGTGGTGCGTGCCGCGAACGGGCTGGAGAACTCACGGTCGACGTTGACGACGATGATGCCGGCCTGCGTCGCCTTCGTCGCAACCTCGGTGAGTGCTGCGCCGTCGGTCGGGAGCAGGACGATCGCGTCGACCTTGTCGTTGATGAAGGTCTCGATCTGCGAGATCTGCAGGCTCGCGTCGTTGGTGCCCTCGGCGAAGCGGAACTCGAGGTCGCTGTACTTCTTGGCCTCGGCCTGGGCGGAGGAGTTGATGGCCGCGAGCCAGCCGTGGTCGGACGCGGGTCCGGAGAAGCCGATGGTGACCTTCTCGCCGGGCTTGGCGTTGTCACCGGCGGGGGCGGCGTTGCTGCCCGTGTCGCTCTCGGCTTCTCGGGGTGTTGCTCGTGCAGCCCGCGGCGACGAGGGCGACGACGCCGAGCGCTGCGGCGGTCCGGACGGGCCGGGCGAAGGTGAGGCGGGAACGGTTCATGAAGTGCTCCTGGGTCGTGCCGAAGGGATGGGAGAGGGATGGATGGACGTGCCGAGGTGAGTGTGTGAGGTGACCTAGGGACTGGCTCGACGAGAGGCCAGGCGCTGCTGCAGCAGGACGGCGGCGACGATGATCACGCCCTTGGCCACGGCCTGGGTGGAGGTGTCGAGGTTGTTGAGCGTGAAGACGTTGGTGAGCGTCGCGAAGATGAGGACACCGAGGACGGTGCCGACGATCGTTCCGCGGCCACCGCTGAGGAGGGTGCCGCCGATGACCACTGCGGCGATGGAGTCGAGCTCGAGCAGCTGCCCGTGGGTCGAGGTGCCGGTCGTCGTCCTGGCCATCAACATGACCGCCGCCAGTCCGCAGGCGAGACCGAGCAGGACATACAGGTATGCCGTCTGGCGCTGAACCTTGATCCCGGCCAGTCGCGCGGCCTCCGGGTTGCCTCCGATCGCCAGCGTGCGTCGCCCGAAGGTGGTGCGGTTCAGCAGGATCCAGCCGGCAACGGCGACGGCCGCAAAGATGATGACGAGCACCGGGATGCCCACGAGGTTGCCACCGAAGAAGTCGATGAAGCCGCGGTCGCGAATGATCTGGGTCTTGCGCTGGGCGATGATCTCGGCCAGTCCACGGGCACCCGCGAGCATCGCCAAGCGTGGCGATGAAGGCGGCCACCTTGCCGTAGGCGATGAGCAGTCCATTGACGAGCCCACAGGCCGCACCCACGAGCAGGGCGGTGCCGACCATGACGATCCAGTGGGTGTTCTCGGCCATGGTCTGGGTGGCGAGAGTCGTCGCCCACACGGAGGAGAGAGCGACGATCGCGCCGACGGACAGGTCGATCCCGCCGCCGGAGATGACGAAGGTCATCCCGATGCTGACCACTCCGATGACGGAGGCGAACCGCAGGATCGTGAGGATGTTGTCGAAGCTCGCGAACCGGTCGCCGCCGGTCGCGACCCCGACGATGAAGAGCACCGCGAACGCGATGACCAGGCCGAGGTTGCGGGTGGCCGAGCTGCCCACGAAACGAGTCAGCGCACTGGGCGACGACTCCGTCGCGGCCGGGCTGACCATCTCCTGGGTGCCCTCGGCTCCGGACGAGCGGCCTGGGGTTGTGGATGGGGTGTCGACGCTCATGCGGCGTCTCCTCTCATGATGATGTCGAGCACGCGGTGTTCGTCGAGGTCGGTGGCGGGCGCCTCGTGCAGCACCTGTCCGTCACCGACGACGAGGACTCGGTCGGACAGACCGAGGACTTCCTCGATCTCGCTCGAGACCACGACCACCGCAACGCCGTCGTCGGCGAGCCGCCGCACGAGGGCATAGATCTCGGACCGGGCGCCGATGTCGACGCCTCGGGTGGGTTCGTCGAGCAGCAGGACCTTGCAGCCGCGCAGCAGCCACCGGGCGAGCACGACCTTCTGCTGGTTGCCGCCCGACAGGGTGCGCACCTCGCGGGTGACGCCGGTCGGTCGCAGTTCGAGGTCGGTCGCGAGCTCCTGGGCTGCTCGTCGCTCGCCGCCCTGGTCGAGCCAGCCGGCCTTGGCGAAGCGCGTGAGGGTGGCCATGGTGATGTTCGAGGCCACGCTGTCACCCAGGACCAGCGCCTGGCTCTTGCGCTCCTCGGGGCAGAGGCCGATGCCGGCGTCGACTGCTGCGCTGACCGATCCGGGTCGCAAGGTCTTGCCACCGACGGTGACCGTGCCGGTGTCCGCCTTGCGGGCCCCGAAGACGGTCTCGACGATCTCGGACCGCCCAGCGCCGACGAGTCCGGCAAGGCCGAGGACCTCTCCGGGGCGGAGGGTGAAGTTGACGTCGGCGAACTCGCCGCGTCGGGTGAGGCCTGCGACCTCGAGGAGTGGCTCCCCCTGAGGCGTTGCGCCCCGCGCGGGGAAGACGTACTCGATCGAGCGACCGGTCATGAGCTTGATGACCTCGGAGGTCGGGGTCTCCTTGGCCGACAGGCCGGTGGCGACGGTGCGCCCGTCCTTGAGGACGGTGACCCGGTCGCCGATGACCCGAATCTCCTCGAGCCGGTGAGAGATGTAGACGACGGCCACGCCCTGGGCAGTGAGGTCGCGGATCACGTCGAAGAGGCGCTCCACCTCACCGCCGTCGAGCACCGCGGAGGGCTCGTCCATGACGATGAGTCGGGCATCGCGGGAGAGGGCGCGGGCCATGCTCACGATCTGCTTGCCGGCGGCGGACAGCTGGCCGACCTCGGTGGAGGGTGAGATCTCGGGGTGGCCGAGGCGAGCGAGCAGCGCAGCCGTCTCGGCTCGCGCCGCCGAGCGCTGGGAGAAGCCGAAGCGCGAGCGCTCCTGGCCCAGGAAGATGTTCTCGGAGACCGTGAGGCCTTCGACGAGGTCGAGCTCCTGGTAGATCGTCGCGATGCCACGGTCCATGGCGGCCTGCGGGTGAGCGAGGGCCACCTCTTCGCCGTTCCAGGTGATCGTGCCCTCGTCGGGTTGGTGGACACCGGCGAGCACCTTGATGAGCGTCGACTTGCCGGCGCCGTTCTGGCCGAGGAGGCAGTGCACCTCTCCCGGCCGCACGTCGAGGTCGACACCTCCGAGCGCGGTCACACCTGGGAATCGCTTGACGATCCCTGCCATCACCAGAAGAGGTGAGGCGTCATTGCCTCTGATCATGGCGTGGACGCTATTGCCCTTTTGTCGGTGCGTCAAGCAAAAGTTTGTACGCCGAGACATTCTTCCGTTTCTCGGCATGCCGGAAGTCGTTCGTTGTGCTTCACTACGAACGTGAGTGGACCCGTCAGCATCCAGGCACCCGGCAGCACCGGGGCGTCGACCGCGCCCGGCGCCGGAGCCCCCGGCGCGGGAGCCCTCCTCCAGCTCATGCGAGACGGCCAGCCACGCACCCGCGCAGAGCTCATCGAGATCACCGGCCTCGCCCGGTCCACTGTGGGCGCACGCGTCGAATCGCTCCTCGCCGCAGGCCTGCTCACGCCAGCCGGTGAGTCACGGTCCACCGGCGGACGACCCCCCACGCGCCTCGCCTTCAACCCCGAAGCGGGCTTCGTCCTCGGCGCCGACCTCGGCGCGACGCACGTGACCGTCGCCCTCACGGACCTCGGTGGCCGAGTCGTCGCGGAGACCTCCGAGGCGCTCGACATCCGACAGGGACCAGAGGTCGTCCTCGATGCCGTCATCGAGATCGGGAAGAGCCTGCTGAAGTCGGCCGGACACACGAAGCGCCAGCTCGTCGGCGTCGGGCTTGGCCTGCCCGGACCGGTGGAGCACTCGACAGGTCGACCGGCCTCGCCGCCGATCATGCCGGGCTGGGACGGCTACGACGTCCCGGCGCACGTCTCGGCCAAGCTCGGCGGACCAGTTCTCGTCGACAACGACGTCAACATCATGGCTCTGGGTGAGCACGCGACGAGCTATCCCCACGTCGAGCACCTCGTCTTCGTCAAGGTCGCCACCGGCATCGGCGCCGGCATCATCAGCGGCGGCCAACTCCACCGCGGAGCGCAGGGTTCGGCCGGAGACCTCGGCCACGTCGCGGCGCCCCACGGCGAGGGCATCCTCTGCCGCTGCGGCAACGAGGGCTGCCTCGAGGCCGTGGCCAGCGGACCCGCCATCGTCGCGCGCCTGGCCGAGCAGGGCATCCACGTCAAGGACAGCCGCGCGCTGCTCGAACTGTCCCGCTCCGGCAGCCCCGAGGCCGTCGCCGCGCTCCGTCAGGCGGGCCGTGAGATCGGTGCGGTCCTCGCCTCGATCGTCAGCCTGCTCAACCCTTCGGTGATCGCCATCGGAGGGCTCCTGGCCCAGTCCAACGACGGTTTGCTGGCGGGCATCCGCGAGGTCGTCTACGGACGCTCACTCCCCCTCGCCACCGGAGAACTCCAGATCGTCGCGGCACGCACGGGCGACCACGCGGGCGTCATTGGCGCGGCGACGATGGTCATCCAGCACGTGCTGTCCGCCGACGAGGTCGAACGCCACCTCGCCTCCTGGGCCTCCTGACCCCAACCAACCTCCGACTTATTGCGCATTCTTGGCATGAGGAGCTCAGCGACGAGTGACAAGAATGCGCAATAAGTCGGGGTTTCTCAGGTGGTGCGGGTGACCTTGGACAGACCGCGGGGTGCGTCGGGGTTCTCGTGTCGGGCGAGCGCCATGGCGTGGGCGAGCCGCTGCATCGGGATGATCTCGATGAGTGGGCTGAGCTCCTCGGCCACGCGCGGCAGGATGATCGCCGGCTCCTGACCGGCCGACTCGGCGTCACCGACGACAGTGAGATCGGCACCGCGGTCGCGCAGTCGCTCGAGCACCGGACCCATCGCACGACCGGCGACCCCGTGCGGGACGAGGGCCAGGACCGGGCGTTCCGAGTCGACCATGGCCAACGGGCCGTGGAGCAGGTCCGCACCCGAGAAGGCGTGCGCCGCGAGGTACGACGTCTCCATGAGCTTGAGCGCCGCCTCGCGCGCTGTCGGATAGGCGTAGCCGCGACCTGTGAGGACGAGCTTCTCGACGAAGCGATAGTGGCCAGCCACCTGCGCCACACCATCCAGCGACACAGCCTTCTCGGCCGCCGCTACGAGGCCGGGACCATCGATCTGACGTCGGGCACTCCACTCGTCGACGAGCAGCCACAGCGTGAGAAGCGTTGCGGTGTACGTCTTTGTGGCCGCCACTGCCTTCTCGTGGCCAGCGCGCACGTCGAGGTGCAGTTCGGCCGCAGCGGCGAGCGGCGAATCAGGGTTGTTGGTCACTGCAAGGGTGAGCGCTCCGGCGCGGCCAGCGGCACGCGTGGACTCGAGCAGGTCGGGGGACCCGCCGGACTGGCTCACCGCGACCCACAGCACGTCGTGCAGGTCGGGCTCGGCGCCGTAGGCCGTCGTCGTCGACGGTGAGGCGAGCCCGCACGGAAGTCCGAGGATGATCTCGACGAGGTACTTGAAGTACAGAGCGGCGTGGTCACTCGTGCCGCGGGCCGCGATGAGGACGAACCGCGGTGAGGCCTCACGGATCCGGTCGGCAACGGCACTCACGTCACCGAGGCCCTCGGCGAGGATCCGGTCGAACACGGCGGGCTGCTCGGCGATCTCAGCGGCCATGAGTGCACCGGGAACCGCTGCGGCAGTGGGCTGTTCGAAAGTCATGGTGTCTCCTTGTCAGGCGTGGTCGGGCGCGGCGACTGCCGCCGCGAACCAGCCGGTGATGGTCGTCGGGTGGGTGATCGCGGTGCCGACGACGACGGCGTGAGCGCCGGCTCGCATTGCGGCGGCGGCCTGAGCCGGCGAGTGGATGCGCCCTTCGGCGATGACGGGCACGCGGAGGGCGGTCGCGAGGTCACTCACCAGAGCAACGTCCGGTCCATCGCTCTTCGTTGTGTATGCCGTGTAGCCGGCGAGCGTCGTACCGACCAGGTCCGCTCCCGCTGCCGCAGCCGCGACACCCTCGTCGAAGGTGGAGCAGTCGGCCATGACGAGGGCACCCGTCAGCTTGTGGACCGCGGAGATCGTCTCCGCGAGGCTGCGCCCGTCGGGACGCGGTCGGTCGGTCCCGTCCAGGGCGACGACGTGGGCGCCGGCCCGGGCCACGGAGAGTGCGTGCTCGAGAGTCGGGGTGATGAAGACGTCGTCCTCCCCGTCCTTCCACAACCCGATGAGTGGCAGCTCGACGGCAGCCCGGATTGCCGCGATGTCGTCGAGGCCTTGCGCACGGATGGCGACGGCTCCGCCGAGGGCCGCGGCCTGGGCGACCCGGCACATGGTGTCGGGGGTGCGCATCGGCTCGCCGGGGTAGGCCTGGCACGAGACCACGAGCCCGCCACGCAAGCTCTCGATGAGGGCGGAGGACTCGGTCGGACTCACAAAGACACCTTGTCAGAGGGGGTGGGATGGGCGCCGGGTCGTTCCACGGCGGCGGCCCACGCGAGAGCGCCGGCACCGATGAGCGCGGCGTCGTTCCCGAGGGAGGACGGCAGGACCGGGACGTCGATGAGTGACGGCAGGACCTCGAGCCGGAACGCGTCCCGCAGTGCACTCCACCAGAGGTCGCCAGCGCCGCTCACCCCGCCACCGACGACGACGACGTGCGGGTCGAGGACGTTGACGAGTCCACCGATGGCCGATCCGACGGCCGCACCACCGAGTTCGACGACGTCTCGGGCGGCTTGGTCACCGGTCGCTGCGAGCGCGACGACGGCCCGGAAGTCAGCGACAGGCACCCCGGAGCGTCGTGCGTGTTCGGCATGCAGCCCCGGTCCGGAGGCAATCGCCTCGAGGTGACCGAGGCGACCACACGAACACGGGAGCGAGCCGGCATACGTGCTGGGTTGGTGACCGATGTGTCCGGAAGCGCTGTGCGCGCCGACGTGGACGACGCCCTCGGACACGAAGGCTCCGCCGACACCCGTACCGACTCCGACGAACAGCACGGTCGACTGCCCCTGTGCCGCACCGAAAGCCGCATCACCCAGGCCGTGAGCATGGACGTCGTTGATGATCGCTGTGCGCAGACCCGTCAAGGTGGTGAGGCGATCGGCCAGAGGCGTTCCCGTCCATCCGGCGAGGACGTCGGTCGAGCCGACGACGACACCACGCACAGGGTCGATGACACCCGCGCTGCCGACACCCAGCCCGCGCACGGTCACGGTGGGACTCGCAGCCGCGAGGTCGTTGACGAGTCCGGCCGCCGTCTCGAGGATCGCCGCAGGTCCGGCCTGCCCCGGGGTCGGCGCACTGGCCCGGGCGACGACCTCGCCGCTGCGGCTCACGAGAGCCGCAGCGGTCTTGGTCCCGCCGATGTCCAGCGCGGCGACGACCTCGGTGACGGCCTCGGGGTCGGGCATTGTCAGAGCAGCCCGGCTTCGACGAGGGTCCCCCGGATCCGACCGGTCTCGGCGTCGTCGAGGGGGCGCATCGGGAGGGAGACCGCGTTGCTCGCGATGACTCCGAGGAGGGCGAGGGCGGTCTTGAAGGCTCCGACCCCGCGCGTCGCTCCGGCCGCGGTCGCATCGGGTGCGTCGACGATCCGGAAGAGGCGGGTGAGGCGGTCCTGCTCGGCGCGCGCAGCCGTCCAGTTGCCGGCGACGCAGGCGTTGTGGAGGCGGACGTAGCCCTCCGGGTCGACGTTGGCCAGGCCCGGCACGGCACCCGAGGCACCGGCGAGCATCATGCCGTCGACGACGACCTCGTGTCCGGTGAGGGCGCTGAAGTCCACGCCAGGAGCGTTGTCGCGCATGGCGAGGACGAGTTGGCGGAAGGCGACGTCGTCACCACTGGAGTCCTTGACGCCGGCAATGACGCCTTCGGTCGCGAGCCGGGTGAGCAGGTCGACGGACAGCTTGGTGTGGACGCAGACGGGGATGTCGTAGGCGAGCAGAGGCAGGTCCGTGGCCGAGGCGATCGCCCGGAAGTGGCGCTCGATCTCGTGCGGTCCGACGATCGCGTAGTACGGCGCGGTGGCCACCAGTGCGTCGGCGCCGAGGCGCTCGGCGGCGCGCACGCGCTCCATGACCCGGGGCGTCGTCGGCTCGATGGAGCCGGCGATGACCGGCACGCTGCCGCCGACCGTCTTGATGATGACCTCGAGGGCCTGATTGCGCTCGGCGTCCGTGAGGAACACCGTCTCGCCGGAACTGCCCAGGGCGAAGATGCCGTGGACGCCCGCCTCGAGCTGACGCTCGAGAAGGCGCTCGAGGGAGGCGACGTCGACGCCACCGCCCTCCAGGAGCGGGGTCACAGTGGGCGGCACAACGCCGCTGAATCGGGGGCTGGGGGTGGTCACGCTGTCTCCTCGACATCGTTGGTGGCGGGCTTCTCGAGCCCGGGGTTCTGGGGGGTCGCCGCACGGGCGAGGGTGACGAGCTCGACGTCCGTGGTCCCTGCGGGAACCGGGTGGTGGCAGCGGAGCTCGTGCGGCTCACCGCCAGGGCTCACGGTCAACACCGGCTCGGGCATCGACTCGGCGCAGACCTCGGTGGCCTTCCAGCAGCGCGTGCGGAACGGGCATCCACTGGGCGGGCGAGTGGCCGACGGCACGGGTCCCACGAGCGGGATCGGGTCGATCGGGGACAGCAGCCCGGGCGTGGCCGAGAAGAGGGCGCGCGTGTAGGGGTGCTGCGCACCGGTCGGGAGCACGCACGGCAGGGGTCTGCTCGACGATGCGCCCGAGATACATGGTCACCACGCGGTCGCTCACCCGCTTGACCGTCTGGATGTCGTGCGACACGAAGACCATCCCGAGGCCAAGACGCTCCTTGAGCTCGAGCAGCAGGTTGAGGATCTGGGCGCGCACCGAGACGTCGAGTGCGCTGGTCGGCTCGTCGGCGACGATGAGCTTCGGGTCCAGGGCGAGGGCTCGGGCGATGGAGACGCGCTGACGCTGACCACCCGACAGCTGACTCGGGAGGACGTCGGCCACCGACGAGGGCAGTCCGACGAGAGCCATGAGCTCGTCAACTCGCGCCTCGCGCTCGGCCTTCGTCCCACGACGGTGGACGTCGAGGGGGTCGCGCAGGATGTCGCGGACCGGCATACGCCGATTCAGGGAGGTCGACGGGTCCTGGAAGATCATCCCGACCCCGGCACCGATGTGCTCGCGCCGCTCGGCCGCGTTCATCGACCAGACGTCGTGTCCGGCAACGCTGACGACACCCGAGGTGGGGGGCTGCAGTCCGACGAGGACCTTGGCGAGCGTCGACTTGCCGCAGCCGGATTCGCCGACGATGCCGACGGTCTCGCCGGGAGCGATCGCGAGGTCCGCGCCGGTGAGGGCGTAGACCCGCTCACGTCCGAACATGCCGCCGCCGCTGATCTTGTGCACGACGTGGACGTCGCGCAGCTCGGCGATCGGGGTGGTCGCAGCATCTGCCGACGCGTGGGAAGCAACGGGTGACGTGGTCATCGCACGGCCTCCTTGGTGGCGACATCGACTGCCGGGTGATGGCAGGCGAACTGATGAAGGTCGGGCCCTTCGAGAACCGGAGCCTGTTCCAGACACAGCGACGTGGCGAGGGGGCACCGGTCGGCGAAGCGACACCCGGTCGGGAAGTCAGCCGGTGACGGCACGACGCCCTGGATCTGGGTGAGCCGCTCCGCTCCGGTCTCGAGCGAGAGAACCGAACCGAGGAGGCCGCGGGCGTAGTGGTGCGCCGGCGCCTCGATGACGTCCGCGGTCACGCCGGTCTCGACGATCTGGCCGCCGTACATCACCACGACCCGGTCGGACACGTCGCTGACGAGTGCGAGGTCGTGGCTCACGAGGATGAGGGCGAACCCGAGTTCCTCACGCAGTCGCAGCAGCAGTTCCATGATCTGCGCCTGGACCGTGACATCGAGGGCCGTCGTCGGCTCGTCGGCGATGATGAGCCGAGGATCGCGCGACAGGGCCATCGCGATGACGACGCGCTGACGCTGTCCTCCGGACAGCTCGTGAGGGTATGCCGCGAGCGTGCGTTGCGGATCGAGGCCCACCAGTTGCATGAGCTCGTCGGCAGTGCGCGTTCCACCGCGGCGGATGAGCTGGCCGAGCTGCCCACCGATCTTGATCGAGGGGTTGAGCGCCGACAGCGCGTCCTGATAGATCATCGCGATCTCGCGGCCCATGAGGGCGCGCCGCTTCGTGGCAGCCAAGGTCGTGAGGTCCGTTCCGGCATACCGGATTTCGCCCTTGAGACTCGCACCCTTGGGGTGCAGTCCCATGATCGCGAGAGAAGTCAGGGACTTGCCCGAACCGGACTCACCAACGAGACCGAGGACCTCGCCGGGGCGGACGTCGAAGCTGATGTCGTCGACGATGTCGACGCCGTTGTGGCGGTCGGCGAAGCCGATGGAGAGGTTGCGGACCTCGAGCACCGGGGCCGTGTCGAGCAGGGGGCGCGCACGCTCGCGGATGCGGGCAGCGGCCTCGACGAGACCGGGGAGCTGGAGGACCTCGCCGGTGCCGGGCTTGGCCTGCTCGAGCGGGTCCGCGGCGGTGATGGCCTTGGTGAGCGCGCGACGTGCGGCCGGAGCGGCCCACGCGTCGGAGATGCCCTCGGACAGGACGTTGAGCGCAAGAACCGTGAGGAGGATGAGCAGGCCCGGGAAGAACGTCGCCCACCACCCACCGATCTGCACCATCTCCTTGCCGAAGGCGATGACCGAACCCCAGGACGACTGGGCCTCCTGCGGGGAGAGGCCACCACCGATGAACGACAGGGACGCCTCGAAGACGATCGCGTCGGCCACCATGACGGTGACGAAGACGAGGATCGGAGCCGCGCAGTTGCGAAGGATGTGCTTGAGCAGGATGTGTGGGCGTCGGGCGCCGATGATCCGCTCGGCGGCGACATAGTCCTCGCGGTACTGGCTGAGGACGTTGGCGCGCACGATGCGCGCGATCGACGGCGTGAAGACGAAGCCGATCGCCACGACGAGCACGAAGAGACTGTTCTTGCCGAACGAGATGATCAGCAGGGCCGACAGGACGATGGCGGGGAACGCCATGACCACGTCGAGGCAGCGCATGATGACCTCGTCGACGGCGTTGCGGCTCGTCCCGGCGATGGCTCCGAGGATCGACCCGGCGATGAGCGCGATGGCCGCGGCACCGAAGCCGACGATGAGCGAGCGACGGGTTCCGGCGACGAGACGCGAGTAGACGTCGCGGCCGAGCCGGTCCAGGCCGAACCAGTAGTCGCCGTTCGGACCCGTGAGGGCCGGGCCGAGCCCGGACTGGGTCGGGTCGTGGCGCTGCAGCAGGGGGGCGAGGATGCCCACGAGGACGACGAGCGCGATGAACCCGAGGGCAATGCGGCTGGTCAGGCCAAGCCGCTTGAAGCCGACTCCGGGCCGGGAGAGCTGGTGGACGAGAGCGTTGTGCATCAGTGTCCTCCCCGCAGACGGGGGTTGGCGAAGAGGTAGAGGATGTCGACGATCAGGTTGATGACGACGAAGCCGAGGGCGATCGTGAGGACCGTGCCCTGGGCGAGGGCGGTGTCGTTCTGCTGCACCGCGCTCATGATCTGGGTGCCCATGCCGGGCAGCGAGAAGATCGCCTCGATGATGACCGTGCCACCGATGAGGTAGCCGATCCGCAGGCCGAGGACGGTGAGCGGGTTGACGAGCGCGTTGCGCAGGACGTTGCGCCCGATGACGACCCGCGGCGGAAGGCCCGCGCCGATCGCGGTGCGCACGTAGTCACGGTCGAGCTCCTCGACCATCGAGGTGCGCACGATGCGGGCGAGTGAACAGCCCACCGGAATCGCGAGTGCCAGTGCCGGAAGGGCCATGGACCGCAACCACTGCGATGGCGAGTCGGCCGGGTTGACGTACCCACCGGTCGGGAAGATCGCCCGACGGACAGCGAACTCCTGGATGAAGAGCAGGGCGAGCCAGAACGACGGCATCGCGATACCCGTCATCGAGATGAAGCGCATGACGTGGTCGGGCCAGCGGTCGCGGTAGAGCGCGGCGGTGATGCCGAGGACGAGAGCGATGAGGAGAGCGCCGAGGACACCGAGGATGGTGAGCTGGATCGTGAGCGGCAGCGCCGTCGCGATCTTGCTCGACACCGGCTCACTCGGCGGGAAGGTCATCCCGAGGTCGCCCTGGACGAAGTTGCCCAGGAAGTGGACGTAACGCAGGGGAAGCGGGTCGTCGAGGCCGTTCGCGACCTTGAACGCCTCGATCTGGGCCGGCGAGGCCTGGTCGCCGAGGACCGAGAGGGCAGGGTCGATCGGCGAGAACTGCATGATCACGAAGACGAACAACGTGATGCCCAGGATGAGCGGTATCAGGGTCAGCAGTCGCCGGGCGATCATGCTCAGGACGGTCAGCATCGGGATCCTTCCTTGGTCCTTCGGTGCTTCGGTGCATCGGGTATGCCGTGTGGCCGAGTCGCCCTGCCCGGCCCAGGGGGAGGCCGGGCAGGACGCTCAGGTGGGGCGGCTGGCGCCGCCCCACCGCTAGTCAGCCCTTGCGGCTGGCGTCGAGGAAGTACAGACCCGTCGTGGGTGCGGCCGCGAAGCCGTCGAGCTTCGTCTTGTCGAAGGCCGTGACCACCTTGGTGTGCAGGATCGGGTAGAGCGGAGCCTCGTCGGCCACGATGTCGAGCGCCTGCTTCCACAGGGTCTTGCGCTCGGCCTCATCGGTCGACTGGGCGGCCTTGTCGAGGATCCCGGCGATCTGTGTGCGGTGGGCTTCATCCCAGCGGTAGCGCTTCGTGGGCCAGGTCTCGCCGAAGTAGAACCAGCGCATGAGCAGGTCCGTGTCGGTGCCGAAGACGCTCGGGTCACCCGAGGCAGCAAGGACGCGGAAGGTGTCCTTGGGGACGACGTCGCCGTAGATGGCGGACGACGGCTGCGTGTTGAGGGTGGCCGTCACGCCGATGGCCTTCCAGGCCTCGACGAGGAGCGGGGCGACGTCCTTGACGATGGCGTTGTCCGTCGTGTCGAGCGTGAACGACAGGTTGCTCGCTCCCGCTTCCGCGAGCAGCGACTTGGCCTTGGCGGCGTCGTAGTCGTAGACCGTGGCGGCCTTCTGGTAGTTGGGGTTGCCCTCGTCGAGGTAGCTCGACGCCGGGGTTCCGTAACCGTTGAGCGCGGTCTTGATGACGGCGTTCTTGTCGATGGCGTAGTGCAGGGCCTGACGGACCCGCTTGTCGTTGAACGGCTTGGCCGAGGTGTTGAACATGAGGAAGACCTGGTTGAAGGCCTGCTTCTCCTCGACGTCGTACTTGCCCTTGAGGGAGTCGACGTTGAGGTAGGGAACCTGCTCGATGGCCTGGACACGGCCACCCTGGAGGTCAGCGACACGGGCCGAGGCCTCGGTCGTCGTGTTCCAGGAGAGCGTTTCGGCCTTGGCGACCTTGGAGCCGTTGTAGTTCGGGTTCTTGGAGAACTTCAGACCCGACTCCTTCGACGCACTGTCGAGCTTGTAGGGACCCGAGCCGATCGGTGCGGTGTCGAACGCCTTGGACGCGGCTGCGTCTGCGGTCTTGGCCTTGGGGACGATCTTGATGACGGCGATGCGCTGGGGGAAGAGCGCGAAGGGCGTCTTGAGCTTGAACTCGGCCGTCGTCGCGTCCTTGGCCGTGACCGACTCGATGAACGAGATGAAGCCCTGCATGAGCGGCGGGGCGGCCGGGTCAGCGGGCTTGAGCACCCGGGTGAAGGAGTGGGCGACGTCCTCGGCGGTGACAGGTGTGCCGTCGGAGAACTTCGCGCCGTCGCGGAGCTGGACGGTCCAGGTGAGGCCGTCGGCGCTCGCGGTCGGTTCGGCCGTGGCGAGCGCAAGGAAGGGCTTGCGGGTCGCGGGGTCGAGGTCGATGAGGCCCTCGAAGATGTGGGCGTTCGCGGCGGTGGCCACGGCGCTCGAGGCGTTGGCCGGGTCGAAGCCGCTCGAGAGGGTGAAGGCCATGGTGGCTTCGATCGAGGTGGCCTTGGTGCCCTTGTCGTTGACCGCGTTGGTCGAGGAGGGGCCGCCGCTGCAGGCTGCGAGGCCCAGGGCGAGGACGGTCGACGACGCGAGGACGCGGGTCGAACGCGCAGTCAGCGGCATGCGTCGACGGCTGGCGGCCGGCGTGGGCGTGTCAGTGGTGGTCAATGGAGTGCCTTCCGTTGGCAAGTGCGTGCGCGGTCGC